>NZ_KV797967.1:19407-54176 GCF_001809565.1 Rothia sp. HMSC072B03 | reverse complement strand
GGTACTAATAGGCTGAAGGCTTACTTTTTTGAGAAATTGTTGTTTGCGTTCACTGTATGGTTTTTGGATAATAACCCTGGGCTTCCTTCGGGAGGCTGAGGCTTTTTATTCGGAAATTTTGAATAACGAAGTTATTCGCTAGATTTTCCGTGGTTATAGCAAGAGGGAAACGCCTGGTTCCATTCCGAACCCAGAAGCTAAGACTCTTTGCGCCGATGGTACTGCACTTTTGTGGGTGTGGGAGAGTAGGTCACCGCGGGTTTTTTATTCAAGAGGGGAAGACCTTATAGGTCTTCCCCTCTTTTTGTGTACCCAAAAACTCCTAGAACGACAGCTCCTAGAACGAAAGACACCTAACTCAGCAAAGGTACAGAGACTCAGAGACTCATAGATCCAGAGATTCCGAGACGTAGCAGAGAGGCAGAGGAACAGGGGATGTAGCCTCGCCAGACAGCGTGCCAGCCGGTTGCAGAGGCAATGAGATGGGAATTCACAGATCCGCCTGAATGACGAAATAGAGGGCGAGGTAGAGAAACTCTTGGTACCTTAACAACAAGAGCAGTCCACATCTCTACTCCAACGAGTAGAGAGCAAGCAAAGGAGCATCATCATGGCCGATGAGAAGAGCATCTACGAACGCTGGAGCGAAGAACGCCTCGACCCGCCCCTCCCCAAAGAATGGGGACTGAGCAAAGAAGACGAAGCTGAGCTACTCTGGCCCATCTGGCCCCTCCTGTTCATGGGCGAATCCGATACCGGTCTGTACGTAGAAACCATCACCGATAATGTGATGGACGTACTCGGGCTGGAATATGACGGTGAGAATGAAGACAGCAAGCTCTGGGAAAAGCGTGTAGAGGGCTACGTGGAAGAGCTCATCAAGCGTCGTCGTGCATTCGCTGCTGAGCTGGGTATTACCCCCGAGATGCAGAAGAACTCGAACCTTAACCGTGCCTTCGCAGCACTGGAAGAAGAAGGGGTTATCGCACGGCAGAACTTCACCTGCTGCGGTACCTGCGCATCCGCAGAGATCTGGGATGAGATCGACGATAGCCGTGAATGGAAGGGATACATCTACTTCCACCAGCAGGACGCCGAAAGCCTCGCAGAGAGCGGCGGCACCTACGTCGGATTCGGTTCGTTCCTCGCCTACCCCAGGGACGAAAATGAATGGAACGCGCTGAGTGATGCGCAGAAGGAAGAGATCAGTGCCCTTCACAAGAAGCTCTCCGTAGAGCTCATGAAGGATACGATTATCCCTGTACTGGAGAAGCACGGCCTGAGCGTGGAGTGGAAGGGGAACTTTGACACCCGTCCGTTCATTGGGGGAGTAGAAGTCTACAACATCCCCTAGCGGTAGTGAGCCGAACCGGATGGGAGCCTTGCGGCGTATGTAGTAGGGAGGGGCACTTCCTGATGGTACAAAAGTTTACAGAGAAAATATGCTGAGAGCGTGAGAACACGATTCACAGCTTCTTAGACAGAGTATTAACTAGCCGATAAGGCACCCATTCGGTAGGCTAGACGGGTAGCGCGGTACGTCCACACTAGAGATAAGACAGAACCTGTCCTCGAGATAGGAACTGCTCGACATGACTTTCAGCTGCTATACGCGGCAGGAAGCTGAGCTCTAGAACGCCCGGTAGAGATACAGGCGTGCCCAGCTTGGAAGAGTAGGGGTATCTGAATCTTTATCGGGCAGAAGCATACTCCCACCGAGTAGGCTAGAAGAAGTGGATGAACCGCCAACCCATATTCCCAACCAAAGGAGCAGGCATGTCGACCGACGCCCGCGAAAAAGCCCGTCAGATTGCGGCGCAGCAGGCTAAAAAGAGCCCCAGCAAGGCAAGCCGCCGTTGGCTCCAGCTCGGCGTACTCGCCGTGGTCCTCGTTATCGTAGGTATCATCGGCTTCGTTGTGGTCAACGGTAACAAGAACAACAAGATTGCGGAGAGCGGCCCCGTACCCGCCAGCGCCAACGAATACGGCGGTATTGTGCTGACCAAGGACGGAATCGTCAAGAACTCCTCCACCCAGGAGACCCGCGACTTCAAGCAGCTGGCCACCTCAACCTCCTCAGTGACCCCCATGGTCAACGGAACCGCTGCGGCCGTCAACACCCTGCCCCCGGGCGTGCAGACCGCAGAAGAGGCCGCCAAGAACGGCCAGCCCGTACGCGTGACCATCTTCCAGGACTACAACTGCGTGCACTGTGCAGAGTTTGAGACTAAGTACGGTGAAGAAATCCAGAAGCTCGTCGAGGACGGCACTATCACCCTGGAAATCCGCAACCTAACCTTCCTGGACCGTTCCTCGCCCACCGCATACTCCGCACGTAACGCGGCAGCTGCATACTCTGTGGCAAACCAGGTGAGCACCAGCAACTTCCTGAACTACCAGCGTGAGATCTTCTCACACCAGGGCACCGGCGACATGAACAACCAGCAGATCGCCGATATCGCTTCCAAGTACGGCGCCTCCATTGGCTCCGACATGAACGAAGACAAGTGGCGTCCCCTTGTGGACGTGGTTAACGCCGAATCCGCAAGCAACGGTATTCAGGGTACCCCCACCGTCTTCGTAGACGGTGACCAGTACACCAGCAACGACTTCAGCGCTTTCCTCAAGAGCAAGATTGAGGCCAAGAAGAAGTAATGTACCCTCGGTGGGTCCGGCAACCGGCAACGGTTGCCGGACCCCCGGTCTTTAACCGCTCTCGAGAACTATGGGTGATGCGGAGTTTTAACGAGAGCACCGAAGAAGGTCGGCCCATCGGTCCGTGAGACCGGCCTGAGATAAGGACGGCTAAGCGGAACCCGGGCCGGGGAATAGGGTACACTGGACGGGTTGCCTCCTTAGCTCAGATGGCCAGAGCATCTGTCTTGTAAACAGAGGGTCACCGGTTCGAATCCGGTAGGAGGCTCTCACGATCCTGATTTGCGCCGACCACCCTCGGGCATATCAGGATTTTGTTGTAGCGAGTGTCCACAGCGTCTAGGGACCCGCACCCGCACATCCACAACCCATCCGAGGAACATGTATGTCTGAGACCTCCGGAACCTCGCAGGCCCCCGCGCCGCAGGGAACCCGCCCCTCCACCCCGCGCAGCATCCGCCCGCGCGAAGCCGGCGACTACCCCCTCGAAGAATTCATCGAATCGCGAGGGTTCCGCCCCGAAATCCAGGGCCTGCGAGCCTTCGCGGTGCTACTCGTCGTGCTCTACCACGTCTGGTTCGGCAGGGTCTCCGGCGGTGTGGACGTCTTCCTGTTCATCTCCGCCTTCCTGCTCTCGCTCTCCTTCATGCGCAAGATCAACGAAGGCAAGCCCCTCAAACTCTTCAACTACTGGTTGCACGTCTTCCAGCGCCTGCTGCCCGTGGCGACGGTCGTTATCGCCAGCACCACGATTGCCTCATTCTTTGTGCTTGCGCCCAGCCGCTGGTCGCAGATGATGCAGGACGCCACGAGCTCCCTTTTCTACTACCAGAACTGGAACCTGGCGTTTAGCTCCGTGGATTACTATGCCCAGAACGCCGCCGCGAAGTCACCCTTCCAGCACTTCTGGTCGCTTTCCATCCAGGGGCAGATCTTCATTATTTGGCCCCTGCTTTTTGCCGCCGTCGCCTACTTTGTGCACCGATACCGTGGGAACCTCTTCACGACCGCGGTCTTCGTCTTCAACACGGTCTTTGTTGCCTCCCTGACGTTCTCCATCGTTGAGACCAATAGCAACCAGGGTTTTGCCTACTTCGATACCCGCACCCGTCTCTGGGAATTTGCTATCGGCACCCTGCTCGCTATGCTCACCCTCAAATGGAAGGCACCCGAACGCGCACGCGTCGTGATGGGCTGGATCGGCATCGTCGGCCTGGTTACCTGCGGCGCCATCCTGCCGGTTGAACGAGCTTTCCCCGGCTACCTGGCTCTGTGGCCCGTGTTCTCCGGTGCGCTCGTCATCATGGCCGGTAGCACTAATAGCCGCTGGGGCGTGGACCGCCTGCTCTCCTCGGCACCTCTGCAGAGCCTCGGCAATATTTCCTACGCCCTGTACCTGGTCCACTGGCCCATCCTGATTCTCTACAGCACGGCTGTGGGCACCTCTCGCGTGAACTTTATCGAGGGCGCGGTTATTATCCTGGTCTCTATCGGCCTGGCTTGGCTACTCATCCGCTACGTGGAGAAGCCGCTGCGCTACCGTAAGGACCCCTTCGTTCCCTGGCTCATGATGAAGATGCGTTTTAAGACCGTCTTCTCCGTGAAAACCTGGGCCGATCAGGTGGCCTTCCTGCTGGCTATTTTCCTCGTGGCCGGAGGCCCTCTGCTCATCGCGCAGGCCTGGCTAACCTCGCAGAACACCGAGTCCACCCGCAACGCCGAGTTGCAGGTTCAGACCGTCAACGACAACTATCCGGGTGCGCGCGCTATCGGCGGGGCGCAGCAGGGCCTCATCGATAATCCGATTCCCACCGGCGGCGATGTGAAGGCGCAGTACGAATCGCTCAGCGATACCTGCACCGGCGCCTTCGCGCCCTCCGACGCTGCGCTCGCCAGCTACTGCAGCCTGCAGAAGAGCGGATCGGACGATGCGCCGCTGACCATGGTTGTGGGTAACTCCCACGCAGAGCAGGCTCTCAGCGCTTTCAAGCCCATTGCGGAACAGACCAAGACCAACCTGCAGGCCTACCTGCTCGGTGGTTGCCAGTACCCGACAAGTGCCGTGACCGCCACTCACGAATGCTCGGAGTTCAACTCCAAGCTGACCGAGGAAATCCTCAAGCGTAAGCCCCAGACCGTGGTTCTGGTTGCTACCGCGGCCCAGGCCCGTTCCAACGAGGAGAAGATCGACCCCGCTCTGGACGAGACGGTTCGCCGCCTCACCGAGGCGGGTATCCAGGTTATCGGTCTGCGCGATAACCCGCGCTTCGAGTTCAACATCTACGAGTGCGGCCAGAAGGCTGGAAGCGACAAGAGCTCCTGCGCCCGTCCGGCCAGTGAGAAGTACGCCGCCGAGAACCCCGCAAAGGAAGTCTTCGACAAGTACCGCAACCAGGGTGCTGTCATGGTGGATCTGAAGGATGTCTACTGCCCCGACGGGACCTGTAGCTCCGTAATCGGCAATATCTACGTGTACCTGGACGATAACCACGTGAGTAAGACCTACGGCCGCACCATGGCCCAGACCGTCTTCCAACGTGCTGCAGAAGGCGGCTGGCTCGTGGGAGGCAGGGTCAACCTCTAGCCTCGGCCCTAGAGTATCCCGCGCCTTGTAGAGTCCCCCGAACCGTTCAGCGGGTCGGGAGACTCTGCATTTTAACGTCATAAACCGCGCGAAAACCGCCTGCGCTTGAACGAATGGTCAGGATAGACTAACTTGGAACTTGCTTAGGCTAATCTAAGTGTGTAGACCGCGGATATGGCAGAAAGAACTCGATGAAGGAAATCACCGAACGCACCCTCAGAGTGGAGAACGTTAGCCTCGGATACGGCGAGAAGACCATCGTCAAAGACCTCTCCCTCGAGTTCCCGAAGGGCAAGATTACCGCGATTATCGGTCCCAACGGTTGCGGCAAATCCACCCTGCTACGTGGTGTCTCCCGACTGCTCAAGCCGCTTAACGGCGACTTCACCCTTGACGGCAAATCCACCCACGAATACTCCATGAAGGGCTTTGCCCGCATGGTCGGGCTGATGCCCCAGCATCCCATCGCTCCCGAAGGAATTACCGTAGCCGATCTCGTTTCGCGTGGCCGCTACCCCTACCAGGGCCTCTTCAAGCGCAATAGCGCCGAAGACGACGAGGCGGTTGCCTGGGCGTTGGAAGCCACCGATACCATGTCCCTTGCGGAACGCCAGGTCATCGAGCTCTCCGGCGGCCAACGCCAGCGCGTCTGGATTGCCATGGCGCTCGCCCAGGAAACCGACATTCTACTGCTGGACGAGCCGACTACCTACCTCGACCTGGCACACCAGGTGGAACTGCTCGACCTGCTTGCCGAACTCAATGAGGAGCGCGGAACGACCATGATTATGGTCCTCCACGAACTAAACCTGGCCGCCCGCGTGGCCGACTACCTGGTCGCCATGAAGGAGGGGTCTATCGTCGCTCAGGGCGAGGCCGGCGCCGTACTGACCCGTCCCAACCTCGACGAGATTTTTGGACTCAAGGCCGAGGTCACCGATCCCTTCGATGACGGTAGCGTCGTGGTCGTCCCGCATTCGCGGGGCGCATCCATACCTGAATAAATCGCGGTGGAGGGGAAGGGGAAGAAAACAATATCTGGGATTCCCGCCCCCATCGTGGGATACTGGATAACAGGACGCACTAAGCGATGAGGCCGGTACACCGTACGGGTGTGCCGGCTTATTACATAGAAGGGTCATTCTTCATAAGGCCCGGAAAGAAGAACACAATGACGACCCCGCTCCTTGATTCCAACGGCAAGCTCAACGGCGAATCGGTACGATACGTAGCAATTGGCGATTCGTTTACCGAAGGTGTGGGCGATGTAGACCCTCGCCGACCCAACGGCGTGCGCGGCTGGGCCGACCGCGTGGCCGCTGCTATCGGCTCCGTTGACCCTGAAGCGACCTACGCCAATCTCGCCATTCGCGGCCGTCTGCTGAACCCCATTATTGATGAGCAGCTGCCCGTCGCCCTCGACCTTTGCCCGAATATCGTCACCTTCTACGGCGGCGGTAACGATATCATGCGTCCCAACGTCAACATTGATCAGCTCATGACCCGTGTGGACGAGGCCTTTGCCGCTCTGCGCTCCCAGGACATCACGATTCTGACCATCACCGGCCTTAACGTGCAGGGCCAGGGCCCCTTCGCCGGTACCCGCGGCCGCACCGCCACCTACAACGAGTTGCTACGCGGCATCGCTGAAGATCACGACGCGCATATCATCGACTATTGGCGCTGGACCGACTTTCTCGACTGGCGCCTGTGGGCCGACGACCGACTGCACATGAACGCACTCGGCCACGAGCGTTTTGCCTCGCGTGCCCTCGCGCAGCTGGGTCTGCCCGGCATCGTTCCCGAGCGTGCCCTTCCCCCGGAGGTCCAGCTGACCGTTCGTGAAAAGGTTGAGCAGGAGGCGCGCTGGGTTCGCGAGTTTGCCCTGCCGTGGATTGGTCGCCGTCTGAGGGGCACGAGCTCCGGCGACGGCGTGACCCCCAAGTACCCGCAGTGGGTGCCCGCGGCAAGTCTTAAGAACTAGGCTGAAGAACTAGGGGCGCGGTGGCTCACGGTACGGTGTAAAACTGTACGCCGGGGGAGTGTCCTGCGCGGTATCTGTACCGTATTTGCGCTCGCATCTACGCCGTAACTGGAACGGTGAATCCGCCGTTACTCGTACCGCCGAGAACCCTTAAACTGCCCTTTAAAACCGGGGCAGAGACGTTAAAACGAGAGTTAAAAGCTTTTTAAACGCGTGTTTAAGCCTGTTTAACAGCCCTGTGCACACCGTCAGAATCGGTGGTGCGGGGCTGTTTTCGGCTTAAATCCGGCTTAAGCTGTTAATCTCACAACATGAATTTCAACGGTGTAATTTATCGCGGGTCACATAAAGAACACCCGTTCTTAAAATCGCGAATTAACGCCTGACTAGGGGCGTTAAAGAATCCCTTAAAAACATCTGGACTTGCAAAAATACCTGATTTTGCTAGAATGGATAGGTATGTTTGGCGTAGCGTGTCATGCATACTCCCTCGGAATGCGCACTCCCTCGCGCAGGTGGTGCATCCGGCTCAGAACACCGAGATTCCGCGGGATTTAACGGTAAATACCGGCGCGCAAGCTTGCGAGAACCCCCGTGTTTACCTAGAATTTAACGCTGTTCGTAGTGGTGGAAACGCCTCTCGACACTAATAAGCTTCACCGTTTTTCCCGCGGCGGGGATCGATGCGTGGCCTCTCACCCACGCGACGGTCTCAAACACTCTAGCCCGGCGAATAACCCGGTGCTTCTACATTGGTGGCGGGACGCTCACGAGTAACATCGACTGCGTACCGTCATAAAAGTCAATCAATAAAGGAGTGAAACATGGCAGCAGTCTGCCAGGTGACCGGAGCTGTTCCCGGCTTTGGACACAGCATTTCGCACTCGCATCGCCGCAACAAGCGTCGATTCGACCCGAACGTACAGAAGAAGACCTACTGGGTTCCTTCGCTGCGTCGTAAGGTAACCCTGAACGTGTCCGCTAAGGGCATCAAGGTGATCGATGCTCGTGGCATCGATGCCGTTGTTGCAGAAATCATCGCACGCGGGGAGAAGATCTAGTAAATGGCATCCAAGGCTAAGGACCTCCGTCCTATCATCAAGCTCAAGTCCACTGCTGGCACCGGTTACACCTACGTGACCCGTAAGAACCGCCGCAACAACCCCGACCGCATGGTGCTGAAGAAGTACGACCCCGTCGTCCGCAAGCACGTTGACTTCCGAGAGGAGCGCTAAGAATGGCTAAGAAGTCCAAGATCGCTCGCAACGAGCAGCGCAAGGTCATCGTCGCTCGCTACAACGAGAAGCGTATCGCGCTGAAGAAGACCCTGATCGACGAGAACGCTACCCCCGAGGAGCGCGAAGCAGCACGCGTGGCACTGCAGAAGCTGCCCCGCAACGCTTCCCCCGTGCGCGTGCGTAACCGCGACCAGATTGACGGTCGTCCCCGCGGCACCTTCCAGAAGTTCGGCATTTCCCGCGTGCGCTTCCGCGAGATGGCACACCGCGGCGAGCTGCCCGGCATCACCAAGTCCAGCTGGTAAATCTGGTATTTTAGTTCCTAAACGGTTTTCCGTCGTTACCGACGGTCACTCGCTTTAGACTCAAACCTTTTAAGTCTCTGGAAGGGGCACCCTAATGGCTAAGAACCGTACCGAACTCGTTGCAGAGGTTGCAGAGAAGTCTGGCAAGAGCCAGGCAACCGTGAACGCAGTCCTCGACGCAGTGTTCCAGGTTTTCGAGTCTTCCGTCTCCAAGGGCGAGAAGATCACCATCCCCGGTTGGCTGGCAATTGAGCGTACCGACCGTGCAGCTCGCACCGGCCGTAACCCGCAGACCGGCGAAACCATTCAGATTCCCGCCGGTCACGGCGTGAAGCTGACCGCAGGCTCCAAGCTGAAGGCAGCAGTCGCTAAGAAGTAATTCTTGAGACTTTGAATCTGCAGAAGGCCCCCACCATCAGGTGGGGGCCTTCTTTGCGTGTCAGGGTGCTTTTCGGGGGGGGGCCGTGTGGGACACACAGAAAAATTTAAGAAAGTTTATTCATAACACATGAAAGCTATGCATGAGCTGAGCGAAAATACGCGAATTTCAAGGAGCTCTGGGAAAAATACTTATGCAGCGGGTAGGTGACACAGCTTAAACACAGCTAACTAAAGCTCAGTCTTAGACTCACACTTTAGGCTTATACCAACGGAACGGAGAATACCGCATCGACGAACGATGAAGGGTTCTCCGAACTGCCACCGACCATACACCCCATACACCCCGCACCCCGCGGGGCCTCGCAGAGGAGACCCCACATGGCACGACACAATCAGCATCGCACTGACAATCACCCCGCAGGCGCTCGCCGCGGCCTTCGAACCGGCGCGGCCGCCCTTTCCCTGGCCGCTATTGCCGCTCTCGGCCTGAGCGCATGCGGCACCCAGAACACCTCGAACACCACCACCGCAACTGCCACCGCAATGGCAAGCAACACGGCGGATGCCGCGGTCAATGCGGGCAACGGCAAGGTGACCGTCAAGGCCAGCCCTACCGCCAGCCCCACCGCATCCGCCGGTAGCACCCAGAGCACCGGAACCGTGACCGTCACCGGTGCGGACGGCACCGGCGTTACCACGGGAGCCGATGGAAGCATCACCGTCAACGGCGCTGACGGCACCGATGTCACCGCAGATGCCAGCGGTAACGCTACCGTCAATGGCGGCTCGGGTAACTCCGGATCTTCCGCGAAGGTGGATGAGAAGGCGGGGGAGAGCGCATCCTCAAGGGGTAATAGCGGTAACTCTGGCACCACCGCTACCGCCAGCGGGACCATCAGCGCGGCTAACGGTTACACCCTCATTGAGATTGAGAGCGATGGCGGTTGGAGCTACCACGCACCCAACGGCGACGTCATTGAGGTAAACGCTGACGGTTCCTGGGAACGCGTTGGCCAGAACGGTACCGTTGAAGTGAAGTCGGACGGCTCGTGGGAGCAGACCGGCCAGGGTAGCGTTGTTGAGGTGAGCGCCGACGGCACCTGGAAGCAGACCGGCCAGGGCACAATCCAGGTGCCCGTCGTTCCCGCCAAGCCCGCGGGGGCCACCGTGAACCCCGTGCAACCGGTCGTACCCCGCTCGTAAGCCGCGAAATTTTTATGGCTCGACCCTCAGCTCACTGAGTAGGTCAAATCCCTAACTCTCGATAGAATTAAAATGGTTGGCTAACCGATAAACGTTCAAATATTCTTTATGAATATTGCGGAACCTTCCCGAACACCTCACCCCTGCCAGCCAGCTGTATTGAACAACCACTAGGAGAAAACAATGGCAATTACCCCCGCAGCGAAGAAGACCGCCGCCGTTCTGTCCATCGCCCTCGCAGGCGCACTGGGTCTGAGCGCATGTGGTTCGCAGTCCTCCTCGAACACCACCGCAAGCTCCTCGGCTACCGCATCGCCCAGCGCATCGACTCAGGCTACCTCCAGCTCCTCGGCTAAGGCATCCTCCTCCGCATCGGCATCGGCAACCGCTAACGTGAGCGTTGACGCTAACGGCAACGTGACCGTCAAGGCTAACGACGGCGAGGGTAACTCCGCAGACGTCAAGGTCGGCGCAGACGGCAAGGCATCCGTAAACGCTAAGGACTCCGAGGGCAACACCTCCAAGACCGAGGCTGACGACAAGGGCAACACCAAGGCAGAGTCCAAGGACTCTGCGGGTAACACCTCCGTGAGCGGCTCCGAGGTTTCCGAGGACGGCAGCTGGACCGTTCAGGACGACGCCACCAACACCCAGATTGCTGTGCAGGCTGACGGTTCCTGGAGCCGCCAGGATGTAGAGGGTCAGGTTTCCGTGCAGGCTGACGGTTCCTGGAGCATCCAGACCAACGCAGGCGTGCAGGCAACCGTGGACGCTTCCGGTGAGGTGACCTCCATCATGGGCGGCGAGAAGTCTCAGCTGCAGGCTCCGAAGGTTCCCACCAAGCCCGCTAAGGCTAAGGTTGATCCCGTCAAGCCCGCACAGCCCAAGTAAGCTGTAAAGAGCTGACAACGGCTAGTCACGCTCACCGAGCGAATAGCCCGTCTGACTTATAAAGACGCTCCGTGCGCATCCGAACGTGATGCGTGCGGGGCGTTTTGCGTCTTCAAGCCGGTCTAAGAAGACCAGTAGAGCTGAGAAGACCCGTAAGCGGGGGAGGGGGCACCGCAACATCTCAAGGAGCTTTCAGGTCGCGGTGCTAGCATGAAAGCGTACGCCGGGCATACCGGAGTACAGGTCAACCACACTACGCACTGCGCCGTCGCAGAGCGGCGCATACAGAAAAGAGAAACCACGATGAAGAAGTCCATTGCTGTTCTGTCCCTGACCATCGCAGGAGCCCTCGGCCTCGTGGCCTGCGGCGGCAACTCCGGCGGATCCAACTCTGGCTCCTCCGCATCGGCGAGCGCGTCCGCTTCCGCAACTGCCTCCGCACCCGCAAGCACCTCCGCAGCAGCAACCAGCAAGAGCACCACCTCCGCAGCAGCTGAAACCACCAAGGCAGAAACCAAGACCACCCAGGGCACCATCAGCACCCCCAGCGGTCTGCCCAGCGAAGCAACCGAAGCACTCAAGAAGGGTCAGGAATCCGCCAATCAGGCAGCCTCCGCAGGCTACACCGCCAGCAAGAAAGCTCTGGAACAGCTCAAGGAGCAGTCCGGCGTGAAGAAGGTGCAGACCAGCGACGGCACCGTCTACTATACCGATAAACTCGCTGCATTCGAATCCAAGGACGGCGCTATTGTCAGCATCCAGAATAACGGTGTGTGGACCAGCATTGACTCCAATGGTGTAACCCTCGTCGTGAGTGAGGATGGCTCCTGGATTAAGACCAACCCCAAGGACAACCTCTACACCGTCGTCAAGGCAGACGGCACCGCCTCCGTGATGAATACCAAGACCTTCGAGCAGGCAACTGACGTCTCCAGCATCGAGACCCCGAAGGCACCTGCCCGCATCGACGGCTTCAAGGGCACCGCTAAGACCCCGGTCAAGCCCACTAAGATCGCTGACCTCTCCGAGGTTGCAGGCGCCAAGTAATGCAGGTGCCAAGTAAAAACTAGCTCATGCCCCTGGGACGAACAGCCCAACAGAACAGGGACACCAGCGCCCCGCACGCATCCGAACGTGATGCGTGCGGGGCGTTTTTGTGTTCTAGGGAGCTTGAACACAAAGGGCTGTGATAGTAACGGGGGAGGGGTCCACCTGCGGCGCGGCAACCCAGGGAGTTTTCAGGTCTCGGTGTTAGCATGGGGGCGTATCCCGGATACGCTGGTGTACACCACAGCCACGCTACGCATTGCGCCGTTGCAGAGCGGCGCATACAGAAAAGAGAAACCACGATGAAGAAGTCCATTGCTGTTCTGTCCCTGACCATCGCAGGAGCCCTCGGCCTCGTGGCCTGCGGCGGTTACAAAGTGTCCGCCCCCAGCGGTTCCGCAAGTGCGTCGGCATCTGCATCCGCGACCGCCTCTGCAAGCCCCTCGGCGGCCGCCCAGTCCTCTAGCCCCTCGGCGGCGGAAACCACCAAGGCTGCAGCTAAGAGCACCCAGACTTCCTCGGCAGATTCCTCCGGCGCCACGGAAGCATCTAAGGGCGCAGGGGATGACTCCCAGCAGTCGGACGAGACAAGCTACAGTGCTGCTAAGGAATTCGTGAAGAAATTCCAGGAGAAGCCCGGAGTGAAGAAGACCGAAAGCAGCGACGGAACCGCATACTACAACGATGAGGTTGCCTACGTCGAAGGCAAGGACGGCACCGTTATCGGCATCATGAGCGACGGTGAGTGGACCAGCATGAGCTCCGATGGAGTCACCGTTTTCGTGGACAAGGATGGTTCTTGGGCCGTGGCCAACTCAAAGGATAACCTTTACACCGTCGTTAAGGCGGACGGCACCGGCGCCATCATGAACACCAAGACCCTCGAAGAAGGCACCGACGTGTCAGCCATCAAGACCCCGAAGACCCCCGGCCGTATCGATGGCTTCAACGGCACCCCTATAACTCCCGTCAAGGCAACTAAAATCGGTAAGTTCTCCGAGGTCGCAGACTCCATGAAGAAGTAAACAGAAATAGCTTCCCGAATCTGGGATTCGATACCCCGCGCGTATCCGAACGTGATGCGTTCGGGGTATTTCTACGTTCAAGGGAAGAATGAGGGTCAGAATCTTCCCAGGTAACGGTGCTAAGATATGGACGCGCCCAAAAACGGGTGTCACCAACCACATTTATACACAGCGTCGCGATGATGTCGCGACGCATGACGGAAAGAGAAATCCGCCGTGAAGAAGTCTATTGCTGTACTGTCTCTGAGCCTAGCAGGCCTGCTCGGCCTGGCCGCCTGTGGGTCCTCCCCGAAGAACCCGGATAGTAGCCAGAGCGCATCCTCCAGCGCTTCTGTCTCCGCTACCGCCTCTGCAAGCGCGAATAGCTCGAGCTCCTCCAGCGCCTCCTCCGAATCCACTAGCTCCTCTAGCTCTTCCTCCGCTAAGGCTGAGTCGACTTCGAGCTCCTCCGCCAAGTCCTCCACCAAGGGATCAGAGACCCAGGCGAGCGGTTCGTCGGCTAATCCCGCCCTGCCCAATGGCGCCAGCGATAGCAGCTACGGCCCGAAGGTCTACGAGACCTACAAGGAAGCTGTCGAAGAGGCTAAGAAGGACCCGAGCGCCAAGAAGACTACGAACGCCGATGGCAACGTGTACGCCGCCTCTGACGGAAGCATCGCTATTGTCGAGGCCAAGAACGGTAACTACATCGCCGTTCAGAACGACGGCAGCTGGCTACGCGTGACTCCCGAGGGCGAGGCCGTCACCGTGGATGCGAAGGGCTCCTGGGCCCTCTTCAAGACCAACGGTGAAGTGGCTCATATTGATGAGAACGGCGCAACTTCCATCGTGAATATCAAGACCTTCGAGGTTTCGACTGACTACCAGTCCCTGGAGGTGCCCAAGACCCCGGCTCCGGTGGGAGATTTCCCCGCTCCGAAGACCCCCGTCACGCCGAGCAGTGTGGCAACGAACTAGCAGCGCTCATCGCCATAACCGGCGACTGACTAGACCCGTTCGCCCCGCACGTATCCCCGTGGATGCGTGCGGGGCGTTCTCGTACGCGCTCTCGGCTTCCGGTATTTTTCCCCGGTATTTTGGGTTTAGAGAGCGCCGCCGGAGCCCAGACTTTTCCCAGGGAACGGTGCTAGGATGATGCCGTGCCCCAGACAGGGCACGTCAGCTACACCCATACACGGCGTCGTGACCGGGTTACGACGCTTGACGGAAAGAGAATGTCTCCGTGAAGAAGTCTATTGCTGTATTGTCTCTAAGCCTGGCAAGCCTGCTCGGCCTGGCCGCCTGCGCCCCCGCGGTGAAGGCCCCCGTAGCCTCCCGTGATTCCGCATCGGCAAGCGCCTCCGCCTCACCCTCTGCCTCGCCCTCCGCAGAGGACTCACAATCTGCCAGCGAATCCCCCTCCGCAAGTAGCGAGAGCTCTTCTAAGCCCTCTTCGAGCGCCTCTGCCCGGGAGACCGCTAGCGGCGGCTCAACGGATGAGGACGGGGCTGCCGAGTCGCGGAAGCTGGCCATGGACCTCTACAAAACGTACGCCAATTCAGTCTCTATCGCTGAGGGGACCCGTAGCGTCGTTAAGGGTGAAAACGCCGATGGTAAGACCTACACCTCAGAAAGGAACAAGGTCACTTTGGTTGCGGGGAAGGACAACGAGTACATCATCCGCATCAAGAATGACGGTAGCTGGAGCCGTGCAAGGGCCAACGGTGAGGCGGAGCTAGTGGACACCGACGGTTCCTGGATCAGGATTAAGCCTGACGGCGAACGCATCGCGGTCAAGGGGAGCGGTGCCGTCTATATTTCCTACCACCAGGGCGATGTGCCCAAGGACCTCATTAACACCCTGGAAACCCCCAAGCTTCCCGCCCCCGTGGAAGGCGGCGTGGGCGTCCCTAAGGAACCTGTGAAGCCGACGAAGATCAGCTCGGTCACGAACTAAAATCCATAAGAAGCCTCGAATATCGCGGCACCTCGGTCCGTGCGCATCCGTATCCGATGCGCACGGACCGATTTATATCTGCCGGCGTCCTTTCAGGTCGGGGAAGGGGGGACCCGATAGCTCCCGATAACTCTTACCAGGGTGGAATGTGACGGAATATGACGGGTCGTTAAGCCCCCAAGTCACAAAGCTCAACTCCCGGCGAACCACCCCAACCACGCTGGCATAATGGGGACAGCAAACCATCGCGCCCACACACGGCGCACCCAACAGGAGAGAGAACCCATGAGCGAGAACACCAACCGCACCGTACGCGTGCGTGCCAGCGAACTCGAAGGCCGAGCCTGGCTCAACACCGGCGACAAGAACCTCACCCTGCAGGACCTACGCGGCAAAATCGTTATTCTCGACTTCTGGACCCTCTGCTGCATCAACTGCCTGCACGTGCTCGACGAACTGCGCCCCCTCGAAGAAGAATTCTCCGACGTGCTCGTCACCGTCGGCGTGCACAGCCCCAAATTCGAGCACGAAGCCGACCCCGTAGCACTCGCCGCGGCCGTCGACCGCTACCACATCACCCACCCCGTACTCGACGACCCCGAGCTGACCACCTGGCAGGCCTACACCGCCCGCGCATGGCCCACCCTCGTCGTCGTCGACCCCGAAGGCTACATCGTCGCCCACCTCTCCGGCGAAGGCCACGTGCAGGGCCTCACCTCCCTCGTGCGCGAGCTCGTCGCCGAACACGAAGCGAAGGGTACCCTGCACCGCGGCGACGGCCCCTACGTGCCCCGCCCCAAGGCCGCCGGCACCTACGCCTTCCCCGGTAAAGCCATCGAACTGCCCGCCGAATTCGGCCCCGCAAACCTCTTCGGCAACCGCGAGCGCACCTACCTCGTCGCCGATAGCGCACGCCACCGCATCCTGCAGGTAGCCGCCGACCTCAACACCGTCATCAACGCCTACGGTGGCGGCGACGACCCCGTAAACCACCCCGTCAAGGGCCACGTCGACGGCACCGGCACCGAAGCACGCTTCAACGAGCCCGCCGGCCTCGCCCTCGTACCCGAGAACCTGCGCGAGCAGCTCGGCTACGACGTGCTCGTCGCCGACACCGTCAACCACCGCCTGCGCTCCCTCAACCTGCGCACCGGCGAAGTACGCACCCTCGCGGGTAACGGCGTGCAGCGCGTCATCGACGGCGACAACGCCGTCACCGGCGACCCCAACCACATCCCCGCCGGCGTACCCGCCACCGAGATTGCGCTCTCCTCGCCCTGGGATGCGGTCTACTCCCGTGAAGCCGGTCAGTTCATCATCGCCATGGCAGGCACCCACCAGCTCTTCGGCTACGAACCCGTCACCGGCGGCCTCAGCATCTTCGCAGGCTCCGGCGTGGAGGGCCTCGCCGACGGCCCCGCCGCCGACGCCTGGTTCGCCCAGCCCTCCGGCATTATCGAAGCACGCGACGGTAGCCTCTGGGTTGCATGCTCCGAAACCAGCGGCCTGCGCCACATCACCTTCACCGAGGACGGCGTACAGGTCACCTCCGCAGTCGGCAAGGGCCTGTTCGACTTCGGCTTCGTCGACGGCGACTCCGACACCGCCCGCATGCAGCACCCCCTCGGCCTGACCGAACTGCCCGACGGCTCCATCGCAGTCGCAGACACCTACAACGGCGCTATCCGCCGCTGGGACCCGGTGACCGGCACGCTCGGCACCCTCGAACGAGGCCTCGACGAGCCCTCCGACCTGCTCGTCGAAGAGGTACCCGGCGAGGACCCGCGCCTCATCATCGTGGAAACCAACGCGCACCAGCTCGTGCGCGCCTCCATTCCCGCGAAGGCACAGCACGTTGACGAAGGCGCTATCACCACCGCGCGCCCCTCCACCAAGCTCACCGGCGGCACCCTCGAATTCGTCTCACGATTCACCGTGCCCACCGGCCAGAAGCTCGACACCCGCTGGGGCGACCCCACCCAGCTGAAGATCTCCTCCACCCCCGAGAACTTCATCCTGGAAGGTGCCGGCACCTCTACCGGACTGACCCGCACCCTCGTGCTCAACCCCGAAATTACCGAGGCGGTCCTACACATCACCGCCCGCGCCGCCGCCTGCGACGGCACCCCCGACGGTGACATCCCCGAGCACGCGGCTTGCCACCTCTACCAGCAGGACTGGGGTATTCCCGTCGTCGTGACCGGTGACGAGGCAGACGAAAGCGAACTCGTCCTGGACCTGCGCGGTATCAACTAGGGGTCTATAAAAGAATCAAGGGTCAGTATTATCCTCGCTCCTACAGGGACACCCGTCCTCGCTTCGCTCGGACACCCTGATGTCGCTACGGATAATACTGACCCTTTTCTGCTGTGCCGCCCTGATACCGCTGCGGATAGTACCGGTTCCCTTTGTACTTTTAGGATTGTGGGACGCGAAAGGGCCGGGTCATCTTCGCTCCTACAGGGGCACCCGTCCTCGCTTCGCTCGGACACCCTGATGTCGCGTTCAGAGCATACTGGCTCTCGTTTTTAGAAGGTGACGTGCACCGCCTTCGCGTCCGCCTCCACCGAGGCCTTCAGCGTAAACGGAATCTCCTTCTGCACCTGCGAGCGCACACCCGTGTACAGATCCAGCTGCGTAAACGACACCTTCACCGTGCCCTTCATCGGCTGCACCGACCACACACCCGAGGCATTCACGCTCACCTGCGGATCCGCGACCTTCTCAACGGTCCACTGAACCGTCGAATCCACACGGCCGCCGAAGCTGTACTCAAACGGGCAACCCGTCGGGTACAGCGCGTTCTGGGCCGCGCACTTCTGCAGATGGTCGTTAATCTGCTCCTTAACCGAAGCCAACGCGTTATCGCTCGGCTTCAAATCGACGCGCGCCACGTGCTCACCCTGGTTATTCGTGACCGTCTCCGTCACCTTCTGAGCCGTGTACACCGTCGAATCGTACGAGACAGCGTACGTACCCGGGTAGAACACCGGGAACGTCGCCTCGCCCTCGTCCACCGCGACCTTACGGTTATTAATCGTCGCGGCCTCCACGCCCTGAATATTCACCTTCACCGTAGGCAGGGTATCGCCATCGATAGCCCACTTATCGAAAAAGCCCCAGTGGGTACCCGAATGATGCAGATGGAAATCCGTGTGCTGCGGCTGCCCGTCCAGAGTGTAGGACGCGCGCACCGTCGCCTGCCGGCCGTCCTCGCTCGTCTCAACGACCTCGTAATCCACCCGCGACATCGAGGCGACCGAACGCTTCAGCGCCTCGCCGTCCAGCAGTGCCGCATCCCCGGCAGGAATCTGGGCGTTCAACAGGCCACGCGCATGCGAACCGTTCCCCACGCGCAGGGCATGGAAATACTCCCGCACCTGGCCGGTCGGGCCGTACACCAGCTTATTCGTCATAATCAGTGCCGCCGCCGCAATCGAGGCCGCCACCACAACACCGATCATCCACAGGGCCAGGACCCGTTCCACAGGAGAAAAATTACGCATAGAACCAGGGTAACGCAGGTAGTCCGGCTAGGATTCACGACGACCACACACTAAAGTGGAGTGTATGGCAGAACGCGCTCACGAAGTACCCGCCAAATACGGCGAAGTCCACGAACTATTCCACCCCCGCATGCGCTCCTATGGCAGGCGCATTGAGGCGTCCATCCCCGGCACCATCGTGCTTGTCGCCGCGCTCGCCTTCATCTTCTACAAACGACCCGCGCTGCCGTACACCATCCTTGTGCTACTCATCGGCACTATCGCCGGCATCAACCTCTACTCGGTGCTCAAACCGACCATTATCGTCATCACCAAGACCCACGTGCTACGTGCCCGTACCTTCGGTTGGTTCGCCGTACCCCGCGCCGACATCAGCCACACCATCTTCGCGGAGAAGCTCTACCCCAAGAAGGCCTACGGCCAAAACCTCAAAACCATGGCCGGACGCATCCGCTACCGCAGCTTCCCCGCCATGTGGGCCGTCGACAAGGACGGCAAGCAGCTCATGCGTCTCGACGGGCGAGTCTGGGACGGCAAAACCATGCGTGAGGTTTCGTCGAAGCTCTCGGCCAAAACCACCATCTACAAGCAGATCAACGTCATCAGCATGGACAAGGAACACAAGGGCCTCATCACCTTCAACGAGCTGCACCCCGGCTGGCGTTCCAGCCTGCTGACCATCCTCGCGGTCATCGTCGTGGTCATCCTCTTCGCGGCCTCCTTCCTGCCCGAAGAGATCGCCCGCAACATCTATATGATCCACTAGGCAGACGCGTAAAGGCCCGGCACCCACCCCGCAATGGGGGAGGCGCCGGGCCTTTTGCGAGCCTTGCCTAGCTCTTAAAGCTGAGCCTAGTTCTCGGGGCGAGAGAGCACCGCCACCAGGAACTCTGAGGAGCCCTCCTGATAGGGGTGCAACTGCCACGAGGAGTAGGTGTTATCGACGTTCAGGCCGACCTCGCGGGCATCGGCCAGGAACTGCTCGAACGCGTAATCGCGGCCCGGACCGGAGCCGTAACCCACCACCGCACGGCCGCCGGGGGCCAGCACGCGGCGGAAGTTCTCCACCACCGGCTTACGGGTCGAACGGGCGAGGAAACCCATCACGTTACCGGCACACACCAGAAGCTCGAAACCGTTCTCTGCGGTGGCATCACCCTCGATGCCCAGCACCTCCGGCAGATCCACCAGGTCGGCGGTAATCCACGTAGCATCCGGGCAGACGCGGCGTGCCTCTTCGATGAGCTCGGGGTCAATGTCAACGCCGGTCACGCGGTGGCCCAGGGCGTGCAGCTGCTTGCCCACACGGCCCGGACCCGAGCCCGCGTCCAGAATCTTCGCGCCGCGCGACGCCAGGGCGTTCACCATGCGGGACTCACCGGCCATATCGTTGCCCTCGGCCTCCATGGCCTTGAAGCGGTCGATGTACCACTGCGAGTGATTCGGGTTGGTCTCCTTCTTGACGAGCCACAGGGACTTCTCGCGCTCGCCCGGCGCGTTGAAACTCAGCATTGCCATAAATACTCCTTTGACAGGGTTGAGGATGCGCCAACCGCCACCAGGCAAGGTGACCGCGGCATATAAGCGGTGTGTGCGCTACGTACTAGCATAGCCCCACCCGGCACCTGCCGGTAAGGGCAGTAAGAGCCGGACGGGGCTATCGGAAGCGCTACAGAGGCGCTACAGGGACTGGACGATAGGAGCGTGTTTAGAGGTGGTCGCCCTCAACATTCGACGGACCCGCTGCAAACGCCTTACGGATCTGCTCCTGGCGCTCCTCCTCAGCCAGACGAGCAGCCTCGGCGAACTGCGCCTCAATATCGCCCATCAGCGCCTCGACCTCCTCGAGACCAACCGCCGGGCCTCCGGCCATCAGGCCGTCAGAGCCCAGCACGACGGCCAGCGGCACGCCGTAACCGAAGTTCGCCGCGCTCGCCGACTCACGGTCAATCAGCGGGGTCAGGCCCTCGGGAAAACTACCGTTATTGCGCGACTTATTCAGCGACTCCAGGGAGGAGTACACCGGGTGCAGGGCCACCTGCGGCAGACGCTCCTGCCACTGCGGCATAGTCTTCAGGAACTTGACGCAACCACCGCAGGTCGCCGAGACGAACACAAGCACGCGCGCCTGAGTCTTCGCAATCTCGCGCATGGTCGTGCGGCGGCCATCCTCAAGATAGAGGGCGCCCAGCGGGATGGGCATGCGCACGTACAGCTCCTCGCCGTTCTCGTCGTACACCGGCTCGGGCAGGATAACCTGCGGACGCTCATCCGCCGCACCCAGGGCGTCGCCGCGGCGTACCGCATCCAGGGTTGCCGCGATGAGGGCGGCCCCGCCCGCCCAGAGCCAGCCGGAGGCATCCAGTGAGAACAGCGTGAAGAGCACACCTGCGCTGCCGGCCAGGGCCGCCGCGTGGGTACCCGCCGCAGCCACCAGCAGCGACAGATTGCGGAAAAGTGTGTAGCGACTGACCGGGGCCGTCGACCCAGAACCGAAACAATTGCAGCCCGCAGTGCGTCCCGTCGCCAGGGCGCGGGCAATCACCACCGTGTAGAAAATCATCAGGACCAGAGCCAGGCCCGAGGCGATTACGGCGGGCAGCCGCACGGGCGACAGCAACAGGACGGCGGCTAGGGCGATCTCGAACCACGGCAGGATGAGCGACACGGCACGGGCCGGCGCAATCTTCTGCAGGCCGAGGTTTTCGATGCCGGTGACGGTGCTCTGCGGGTCCTTCGCCTTCGCAATACCACTGATGAGTAGGGTGAGAGCGATGAGGGCCGTGCACAGAACCAGGGGCACGGTGGGGAAAGTGAGCATGGGAATCCTTGAGTGAGTGTGCGAAAACAGGAGGCGGCAGCGGCAGTTTTTAGGCAGAATAAACCGCGCGACGTGCCGCCGTATTATACACGATTTTACGCCCTGCACATGGGGAATTGTCCCTACTTAAGCGCCTACCAGTTAAGCGGAAAGCGGTATGCGCCCTCGTTCCTACAGGGGCACCCGCCCTCGCTTCGCTTCGGGCACCCTGATGTCACTACGGGCGATACCGCTTTCCTTACGATTAGGCGCGCTATGCCCTTCCTCCGCTCCTGCAGGGGACCCGCCCTCGCTTCGCTTCGGGCACCCTGATGTCGCTTCCGGAAGGGATAGCTACGCCTTGCATGTGCTTAGATAGCCGTGAGGCGCACCCCGTACTCGCCCGCCAGCTGCTCATACGCCTGCACAAAGCGCTGCGCTCGCGCACCCGAGGCACAGAAAACGCCCACACGCTGATCACGCACCGACTCAAACAGGCTCAGCAGCTCCGCGGGCACGTCGGTTGCCGGCAGTAGCGACCCCTCAGCATCGCTCAGATGCGACAATGGCACATGCAGCGAGCCCTCATGCTTCACCGACTCCTCACGCTCGGGCACCTCACGCACATCCAGCAGAACCTGCGGAACCTCATGCGCCGACAAATCCACCGGCACCACACGCGCCGGATCCGGCACCGCCCCAAACGACGTACACGTACCCGACAAGGCATCATACGTCAGCAGAGTACCCGCCGCCGTCGGCAAACCACTCACAAACTTGAGCACCTCCGTCGCCATCAGCGAACCAACCACAGCCGTCGTCGCACCCAACACCCCGGCAAGCGCACACGACTCAACCGTCTGCGGAATCGTCGGAAAAATATCACGCAAATGCGCACCATCCGGCTCAAAAAGACTCACCGACCCGCCAAAACGCAAAACCGTGCCCCACACCAGCGGCAAACCCGCAACCTGCGCAGCATCCGCAATCAGATACTTCGACGCAAACGTATCCGTACAATCCACCACACAATCCGGTGCCGACGCGGCGAAAAGATCCAAAATCCAGGACGCATCCACATGCCGAATCGTTGTCTCAACCGTCAACGACGGGCACAACTCCAGGGCACGGCGCGCCGCAACCTCCGCCTTCGGCTCACCCACATCAGGCACACCAAAAAGCGGCTGACGCTGAATATTCGACAGCTCCACCGAATCAGAATCCACAATATGCAGATACCCCACACCAGCCGCCGCCAACGCCTGCACCACCGGACAACCCAAACCACCAGCACCAATCACCAACACGCGGGCAGCCGCCGCCGCATCCTGATCAAAGCCCGGCAGGCGACGCTGACGGTCCGTGCGCTCGCGATCCAGGCGCGCATGCTCCGGATTCACCGGGGTAGGGGAAAGGTTTACATCCACGAGACAAAACCCTCCGACGGCGACGACGCCTTCGCGTGCTCACGCACCGGAATACGGCCCGCCTCACGCGCCAACGCGCCCGCCTGCACCGCAAACTTCATCGCCTGAGCCATCGCCACCGGATCCTCAGCACGATTCACCGCCGACGCCAACAACACCGCATCACAACCCAGCTCCATCGCCAGGGCCGCGTCGGAGGCGGTACCCACGCCAGCATCCAGAACCACCGGAACCTGCGCGCGAGAAGCAATCAGCTCAATATTGTGCGGGTTCAAAATGCCCAGGCCGGTACCAATCGGCGCGCCCAACGGCATAACCGCCGCAACGCCCGCATCCTCCAAGCGAGCGGCAGCCACCGGATCGTCAGAGGTGTACGCGAGCACCGTGAAATCCTCGGCGACCAGCTGCTCGCAAGCGTTCAACAGCTCCACGGTGTCCGGTAGCAGGGTGTCTTCGTCGTGGATGATCTCGACCTTCACCCAGGAAGTGCCCAGCGCCTCGCGGGCGAGCATCGCGGTCATCACCGCATCGGCTGCGGTGCGGCACCCTGCGGTATTGGGCAGCGGCGCGATATTGAGCTTCTGCAGAAGCGGAAAAATGGGGGTTCCTGCGGCGTGACGGCGCATGGCAACGGTCGTCATTTCGGTACCGGATGCGATGAGCGCCTGCTCGAGCAGGTCCATGCTGGTTGCGCCTCCGGAGCCCATGATGAGGCGGGATGTGAAGGTGCGGTCGCCGATGGTGAGCGGTGTGAGGCTCATGAGTTCTCCTCTGTGGGAACGTCTAGATAACGGGGTTTGCTGGTTGGTGCGGGGCGCTACGGTGCGCCCGGTTTAGGGAACAAAAACCGAGAATATCTGTTCTTTTTTGCCGGTGAGTATCTCTCCGGTTCAGGCTGGAGAATTAGCCGCCCTGAACGGCGGTGAGGGCATCAACCCTATCTCCCTCGTTCAGCGGCATATCCAGCCACGTGGAACGCGGCACGATACTGCGGTTGAGCGCCACAGCCACGCCATTTTCGGTACCAAACTGGTCCAGGACAAGGTCAAATACGGTGCGGGCATTCGTGATTAGCGGCTCGCCGTTGTAGGTGATGATCACGCGAAATCCTTTCGTGAGGGCGCCGGGGTGCACCCGGCAGGGACTGTGTTTAGTGGGTGAATCGTGCCGGGTCGCACGCCTGCATGATGGGCGGAATCTCAGCCCCGCAGGCGACCTCCGCACCAACCTTGCCGGCGAGCGCGGCAAGCAGAATACCGTGGCGGAAATAGCCCGTGGACACGAGCTGGCGGGTGCCGTCAGCACGGGTGCGGTGCCCGAAGATGGGCAGGTCGTCCGGGGTTCCGGGGCGGGCGCCGACGTTCGCCTCCAGAAGCTCGCACTCTTCAACGGCGGGCACGAGCCGGATCGCGTCACGTAGCAGCTGGTGTACGCCGTCAATGGCGGGCAGCGTGCGGTGGTCTTCGCGGCTGGTTGCGCCGATGCACAGCTCCCCGTCAGGGCGGGGGATGAGGTAGACGGGGCGGGAGTTCACGTAGCCGCGCACTACATGCTTGAGGATGGGCCGCGGGGTGCGCAGACGCAGAATGTCCCCGTAGACGGGGCGTAGCGGGTAGTCCCCGTGCAGTGTTGCCCCTAGTCCGGTGCAGATAATGTCGCCCGCGTCCGGGTCGGTGACCCGTTCGGCGCTGAAGGTGACGCCGCGGCGGGTGAGGGCGTCTTTGAGGGCGCGCCTCATGAGCCGCGGGTGCAGTTGATGGTCACTGGGGATGCTCACGGCGCCGGCGATACGCGGCGCCAGGAGCGGTTCGAGGGTGCGTGCCTGCGTGGGGGTGACGGGGTCTGCGGGGCGGTTCATGTCCCGGTAGTAGACGCGGGTGCGTTGCAGGTGCTCGGCGTCGGCACGGTCGGCTGCGATGATGAGCGTGCCGGTGGTGTCGTAGCCGGTGGGCAGGTCGGTGGCGCGGCTGAGCCTGCCCATGAGGGAGGGGTAGGCGTCGGCGCTGGCGGTCATGAGCGGGAAGAGCGCATCCTGCTGGAATTGCACTTCTGCGATGGGCGCGAGCATACCGCCGGCGTAGTGGCTGGCGGCGGGGTAGAGCGCCGTGCCGTCGGCGGCGGTGCCGTAGTCGCTGGTTTCGGCGTCGATGAGGTGCACGCTTTCGCCGCGTTCGGTGAGCTCAAACGCGGTGGTGAGGCCAATGATTCCGCCGCCAATGATGGTGATGGTCATGGCTATGCCTGCAGTGCGGGGTTGTCGACGAAGGCGCGGACCATGGCGATTCCGGCAACCCCGGTGGTGCGGATGGCGGGGCAGTCTTCGGGGGTGATGTCGCCGATAGCTACGGTCGGTACGGCGGACAGCTCGGCAAGTTCGCGGAGCCCATCAATGCCGAGGGGCGGGCGGTTGGACTGCTTGGTAGGGCTGGGGCGGAACGGCCCGGTGCCAATGTAGTCGATCAGGTGCGCGATTTTGTTGGACTCTTCAACGAGCTGCCGGGTGCCGGTGGTCAGACCGATGACCGCGTCGGCGCCGAGGAGGGCGCGGGCGTCGGCTACGGGCAAATCATCTTGACCGATGTGCACGCCGTCAACGCGCACGCCGCGGGCACGCAACGCGAGGGCGACGTCTACACGGTCGTCGACGAGGAGCGTCTGGTGCGGCTGGATGATGCCGGCGATAGCTTCGGTGAGCTGGTAGAGCTCGCGCGCACTGATGGGTTTGGACCTGACTTGGATGCAGGTGGCGTGTTTGGCTGCCCGGACGGTTTCGAGGGGGTTGTCGCCTGTGACGAGGTAGAGGTTCAGGTCGAGGGGGCGTGCGGGGGTGGTGTAGGGGTGCGTTTCGCGGGTCATGCGGGTCTACGATTCGTCGTCGAGTAGATGTTTTTGAGCAATTCTCTCATTGAATTTCTGTGGTTAGGTTAGCACAACTGTGTGGTGAGTTGAACATCCTTCAAGCGTTGTGAGGTGTGTGCGCTTGGCACGCTATACACTTCCTTCGCTCCTGCAGGGGACCCGTCCTCGCAGGGCTCGGGCACCCTGATGTCGCTTCAGGAAGGTGTAGCGGCACCGCGCTCGCATGCGCTACAAAGAATCCTTTCATTGCAAGCCCACGGGTAGGCACCCAGACGCCCCTACGGAACCTCCACCGCACCCGGCTATTAACCCGCATATTCCGGCGAGCTGTCTGCGGTACCTCACTCCAGTATTCCCCCCCGCTTCCGCGTACACTCTTCCCAAGCCGAGCAGCCCGCGGTTCATTCCCGGCCGCACAATCCGCACCCTACCTCGCACCACAGGGAAGGGAGAAGAGAAAGGGCATGGGGAGAGGCCGGTATGTTCCGTCGCGACATCAGGGTGTCCGAAGCGGAGCGAGGACGGGTTCCCTGCAGGAGCAAGGAACATACCGCCTCTACCCGCTCAACCTAACTCAAAATAAAAAGCCTCCTACCGTAGGGTAGAAGGCTTGTGGACCAAAGGTGGTCACGATGGATACAAAACCCGGGGTGGGTGCAGGCTGAGGGCGGGTGGGTGCAAGACATTAGCGAGAACGACGAAGCCTCAGGTCACATGTACCTGAGGCTGTAGATACGTTCGTTCTACAGGCTCGTGCCGTCGTTGAACGCGATAGCGATTGTTCCGTCAGGGTGGATGGTGGCATGGTCAACGAGGGCTCGCCAGGCTTCGGACGCTTTATGCCCGCGAGCCCCGCGCTCGCGGGCATTTCTGTGTCTGGTCTACCCGGGTTCTATATTGGCCTCCGTGTGTCCGCGGCTTTCGCGGACAAAGTACGTCTGAATGGGGGATGCTTTGGTGATTTTCCCCGATAACCCGGAAGTAATGACGCACTTTGTCCGATGTACCGAGGTGACGAGCAACCTCACGGCGCCCTCCCTCAAGTGCCTCACTCGGTTCGCCGTCAGCGGCCGAGCAAGTCCTGTCGCTGGCCGAGCCGCGCAGCCGACTGACTAAGCGATGCCCTGTCAGGTGACCGCGTGTCCAGTTTCAAAAGGAGGGGGCCGCCATTTTCAATTCCTTGCATGTTAAATATCCAATACCTCGTAGGGTTTTGCTGAAAGCGCGGATTTACATTGCTCAGCCAAGTACGCATCCGCCAACTCCAGCTGTGCAATATCTGGATATACCTCTAGCGTTTTGTCACCTATTAACCAGAACTCTCGCGACCAGGTCTCAGGATGATCCCAGATTCGGTAGTTCCCTTTAGCCTCATCAGGTAAAAGCCTGCGGATTTTTGTTGCAACAGCGAGCTGCCCTTTTGCTGTTTCGTAAATTGTATTAATTTGGACGCCGCCATCCGCCGGGCGTTCAACACGGACTATCTCTCGGCCGTAAAACATCACCTTCCTCCGCGAGCCGTTTTCGTAGAGTGCTAGTTCTATTCTTCCGTAACCTTTTTCAGTGTTATGTCGGTTGGTCAAATAGTCCTGAAGCGCTTGGACGACAGCCGCTGAAACACTTTCCGCATGCTGCGCAGCTCGTTCAAATAGTTCCATATCTGCTTCTGAGACGTAAATATTCTTTGTGGGCATGTTTATAAACATACTCATACTTTCTCTGTTTGTCAACCCTGCAGAAATGTCACTGGTTCCAATTGTGAGGAGGATATCGACGGTAGACCTGGATGGCATACATGATGATGGGCGTTAAGGCAGATTGACTGCGAAGATAGGGAAGCCCGAGGTCATATACACCTGGGGCCAAGGGGGTGCAGCCGAACTACAGACTCATCCGTCGTTGAACGCGATAGCGATTGTTCCGTCAGGGTGGATGGTGGCATGGTCAACGAGGGCTCGCCAGGCTTCGGGCGTGTAGCTAATTGCGGGGTTCTCACTGCGGTATTGGTGGAACGCGGTGATGGCCGCGCGTTTGGCCTCGAGTTCGTGTAGTTGTTTTTCGAGGGACTCGACTGTGTCGAGGTGGTGCTGGTAGTCGGCTTCAAGCCTGGCATGGTCAGCCTCGAAGGCGTCAGGGTTGAAGTCGGTGTTGGCTGCAGAGCGGATGAGGGCGTTGATTTCGTCCACCACTGCGTCGCGTGCGGTGATCGCCTGGGCGAGCTTGGCCTCGAGTGCGTGAGGATTACCGAGCTGGTCGAGGGCAGCTTCGAGTACCTCGGGGCTGGGCGGTGGTGCGAGCTGACTGGGGGCCTGCTCGAACGCGGCAATCAGCTCGTCTTCGGTTACGTGCTTGGTTGCGCATGGCTGGTCGCCGGGCGGGATCGTATTTGCGGTTGCACCGCCAGATGCGCCGCTCGTAGCGGCTGCCAGCGTGCCAGGTTTTCGGCCCGTACCATCCCCCACAGCACCCGCACTCGATTTTCGAGGCGAACGGGTGGCTAAAGGAGCGTGACCTGCCAGAGCGCCTGGCTAGTTCGTGCTGGACTTGGTCCCATACGGCTGGGGCGATGATGGGCTCGTGGTTGCCGGTCACGTAGTACTGGGGTATTTCTCCTTCGTTGCTTTTGGTGGTTTTGGATAGGAAGTCCACGGTGAAGGTTTTCTGTAGCAGGGCGTCGCCCTTGTATTTTTCGTTGCACAGAATCGAGTTGATGGTGGACACGGACCAGGTCTTCTTCCCCAACCGCCAGGCCATCATCCGCCTGGTCGGAGCCGTCCTCGCCGAACAAAACGACGAATGGGCCGAAGGCCGACGCTACCTCAGCCTCGACATCCTCACCAAATCACGACTCACACCCCAACCCACCCAACAGGAGGAACCCCCACGCCAACTCAGCGCATAACCCACCCCGAAGGACACAAAACGATTACACCACTCCACAGGACTTGACCCGCCAAGCAGCCACCTCGCGAAATTCAGCACGAGCACGCCCTCCCGGGTATGGGGCTCATGCCTCGTGCGAGTGATGAGAATCTTCGGGAATGCATCCCCGATGGATAGAATCGGCGCAATCTCCCTCTCGAGCGTCGAATCGGCGCCGATATCGTCGCTCACATACACTTTCCTTCCCGGTTTCGAAACTTGGAAGGCAGTATGCGCAAGGATGCGTCGAGGTGCGATCCCAGTCGTACCATGCCAGCAGAGATGTCGAGGCACATTCGTTCATGCTGCAATGCGGGCATCGGAGATGAAAAACAGCCCGTCGGGTAGTCATGGGCGTGCGGGAGCCCGCATCAGTAACCTGCCTCCTCGGTTGTCCCTTCTTTGCATGGTCGTCTACATAAAGGAGGAACCAGCCATGCAGATCAGCATGCTTGCCCTTCTTGGGTCACGGACCGGGGAGGCGAGGGCCTCCGTCGGGACCGCCCCGAGCAACCGGCATATCCAAGGAATGACAAGGCTCGATCGCTGTGCTGGTCAGGATGCCGAAGCGGGCCGTCCGCCAATCGGAATGCGGGTCAGGATGCTGCAACGTGATTCCAGCTGCAGGATACGGCTCCTTTGCGGTTGCCGCAAAACCTGCTGGCAACATTCTTACTATCCGAATGATGTACGCA
Source organism: Rothia sp. HMSC072B03 (assembly GCF_001809565.1). Lineage (NCBI taxonomy): Bacteria > Bacillati > Actinomycetota > Actinomycetes > Micrococcales > Micrococcaceae > Rothia > Rothia sp. HMSC072B03. The sequence goes on along the minus strand of NZ_KV797967.1, from coordinate 24,718 downwards.
TCCCTTGGGATCGTTTCGCCTGACCAGGGCCATCTTCAGCGCCTCATCGGCCAGCTCGGCAGGCGCCTCTTCCACGCGTAATAGCCCTGGCGGGTCACCTATGCAACCAAAGATACAAAAGGAATCGAATGGCCAGAGAGGATTGCCCTTACCGATGCTCGATTCTTGACAGGCAAACTCAAGCCTCGTTAATATTACATATTACATGGTTTGCCAGACCGAATTAACAAAGGAGGGGTGTCGTGGTTGGTCTTTTCCGCACGTGGATGAGCGCCTAGAAAGCGGCGCTGTTGTGGCGTCGCGCTGTTTTTCTGCACGCCATTTCACGATTGGACATAACCATGATATTTGAAACCTCTCGGGGCAGGTCTGTTCTGCTGTGCCATTCATGGCAATTCAAGCTTTGTTTCGTATGGGGCGGGGAGCTCGTTTCGACATTGACGAGTTCGATTCTCCAAATGGGTCTTATTTGGCATCTCGCCCTCACGACAGGGTCGTCTTCTCTCCTCTCCTTAGCATCGCTGGCAGGCTTTCTGCCGATTGCTTTGTTCGGAATCCTTGCGGGCGCCGTTGTCGACAGACTGCCTTTGAAACGTGTCCTCATCGGCGCCGACCTCTTCATTGCCGCGGTGGGTGCCGCCTTGGCGATTGCCTCGTTGGCCGGCAGCTTACCTGCATGGCTAATTCTCATCGCCCTGTTTCTCCGTGCAGTTGGTACTTCGTTCTACACGCCAGCCTCCCAATCTCTCACGCCCCATCTCGCCCCGCTAGAGCATCTCGTTCGCCTATCGGGGGTGACTCAGGCGATTCAGTCCGGCGGATACATTCTTGGCGCCGCGCTTGCAGCAGTGATTTATCCCGTGGCGGGCATTACCGCTATGATTGTCCTCGACGTGCTGGGAGCGCTTTTCGCTTCTTTAGCCGTCCTCGCCGCACAGATAGACGCAGGGGGCCTCGATGAAGCCGACCGCAGCTTGTCCTTTTCCAATAAGGTTCGAGAGCTCTTCTCTGAGATTTCGGACGGCTACAAGCTGATTAGGGAGTACAGGGGGCTGTTCGCCCTTCTTTGGTGCGGGTTCGTCTTCGCTTTCGCGTTCTCTCCGCTCGCGGCATTGTTCCCAATAATGACCTTGGGGCATTTTGGCGGTAGCACGGGGGATGCCGCTTTGGTGGAAATCCTTTTTTCTGCAGGCATGCTGGCTGGGTCCGGCATTTTGGCGGCCACGGGAGGGTTCCGCAATAGGTCGTTCACCATGGTCGCCGCGATTGCCGGCTTCGGCATTGCCGCAATCGTATCCGGATCGCTCGGCCCGTCATTGTTCGCTGCTTTCCTGCCGGTGAGCTTTCTTATGGGCGCATGCTCCCCGTTGTACGCGGGAACCCAGACTGCCCTTATGCAGGAGCAGATACCTCCTGAGTACCTAGGCCGCGTTTTCGGCCTCTACGGAACCATCATGGCGTGGGCCATGCCCATGGGCCTCGCAGCCCCCTCCGTTTTTGCGGATCTGCTTGGAGCTCCGTTATGGTTCGTCGGCTCTGGAGCGACCATGGTACTGCTTGCGATGGCTATGCTGCTTGCTCCGAGCGTCCGAAACGCGGGGAAAAGAGATACCGGGCAGATTCAATAGCCCAAGTATTCGAAAAAAAGAGGCAGCAGCCATCGGTTCAAGCGTCAGCCTTCAAGCCCTTGCGACGACGAGGTATTGCACCGACATTCCGCATCGCGCTCCTTATTCGTCGCCAACTATCATTTTCGGATTTGCCGGCTTGCGCAAGGTCAAAACGCTCGCGCCGGCAATTGGGCAAAGGCGAAAAATCGACGTGAGCAATCTTTTTTGGCATGGCTGCGCTTCCAGTAAAACGCTAATACACAAAAGGCGGTTCAACCTATGGAACTCATAGTCAAAGCTAAAGACATCTTTTTGGAATATGCCGGCCGCGATATCCTAGATATCGAAGAGTTGGAAATCTACTCCTACGATCGCATCGGCTTGGTGGGAGACAATGGCGCAGGCAAAACCAGCCTGCTTAAAATTCTGAGCGGCAATCTTACCATTGCGGACGCCGACGTCAGGCGCTTCGGCAGCATTGCCCTCATCGGCCAACTCGATGAACTCGACCTTGATGCGGCTCAGGACAGTGGTGAGATGCTCTCCCGTCTCAACGTCGCCGGAGTGGCGCAGGAGACGATGAGCGGCGGGGAGGAAACACGCGCCAAGATTGCCTCTGCACTCTCCCAGCATGCAAGCGCGATCTTCGCCGACGAGCCTACGAGCCACCTCGACCAAGACGGCATCCGCCTTCTCGTCGGACAACTCAAGGCATTTGATGGGGCTCTGCTCATCGTGAGCCATGACCGTCATTTTCTCGACCAGGTGGTAGACAAGATCTGGGAGCTCAAAGACGGCGGTATTTCCGAATTCTGGGGTGACTACTCCGACTATCTGCGACAGAAAGAAGAAGAGCGCAAAGCTCAGGCGACTCGATACGAAGAGGCGATGCGCGAGCGCGATCGCCTCGAAGCCGCCATCGAAAAACAACGGAAAAAAGCACGGCAGGTCGACGCCAAGCGGAAGGCTGCGAAAAAAAGCAACGAGTATGCAGGTCGATTGGGGCATCAGAAAGCAACCGGCACCAAACAGAAGAGGATGTACCAGGCGGCTAAGGACATGGAGAAGCGCCTCGAAGCGCTCGAAGGGATTGAGGCCCCAGATAGCATTCGCGCCGTGCGGTTCCGCCAGAGCAAGGCCCTGGAACTGCATAGTAAATTTCCCATCTCGGCAGACGATTTCAGCTTGAGCTTCGGCAACTGCATGCTCTATGACCACGCGAAATTCGAGATACCGCTCGGTGCCAAAGTGGCCATCACCGGTGGCAACGGTACAGGAAAGACCAGCCTGCTGAAGGCAATCGCTCGACGCGCCGACGGTATCAACATCTCTCCCAAGGCAGAGATCGGTTACTTCGAGCAAACAGGCTACAAGTTCGACGCCCGTCAGTCTGCGATCTCGTTCATGCAGGATGGTTGCGAGTACAGCATGACCGAAATTCGAGGCATCCTCGCCTCTATGGGAATCGGACCGCGCGACCTGACAAAGGACGTTGGCGTTCTCTCGGGAGGCGAAGTCATCAAGCTGCTACTCGCGAAGATGCTGCTGGGCAGATACAACATCTTGCTCATGGACGAGCCTGGAAATTACCTGGACATCAAGAGCGCCGAAGCCCTCGAGCAGATGATGAGCGCCTATGCCGGAACGATAGTGTTCGTCTCCCACGATAAGAGGCTGGTCGAGAACGTCGCAGACATTGTCTACGAAATAAAGGACACCAAGCTAGTCAAAATCTTTCAGCGCGAATAGCCCTAAATGAGCAAGAAATAATCCCCGAACGGAGACAAGGGAGTAAAACGGCAAAGAAAGAGCCTCCGTCCCAACGCAGGGAACGGAGGCTCTTTAATCGCTTTTACTCATCTCCGTCGCTGGTGGCTTTGTCATGACTCTCGTACGAAACGAAACTCAGCGGCACAGTGCGGCACTCAAAATCGCAGGTCAGAACCCTATCGGCCTACTCCCACTCGATGGCTTCAGTTTTACTGTCCCGACATTCCAGTTGTCCTCAGTTTTCGATGCCGTCTCAAACCGAGTGCCGCCAAGTAACACTATGTCGTGTTTCATCGGCTTCGGGGACAAAAGCTGGGACAACTTCAAAAACCATTTTCAAACTCAGAGTATTGAGTTTTTATTTTTGTCCCAAGGGGCACGGAGAGCCGCCTTTGGAGGCTCGATATCGACGAAAACGCCCGCTTTGAAACTCAAGTGCCTTTTCGTGTGCGAGCCGCCAGCTGCAATAGGAAGTGAATCAACGCAGGCGCCTTTCAAGCAGTTTGCAAAACTGCAGGTTGCAGGCCTTCATTGCTAGTAGGGGAAATGAGTAGTCTCAGGTGGCTTGCCCATGAGTTAGCGAGCAGGTTGGGGCTTCGTTGTTGGCGCAATCACTTCGTGCACACTCGAAAGGTCTGTTTAACTTCAGACAGGGCGCCAGTGCCTACGCGCAGTGGCGCAGATGATGGGCAGCAAGAGACAAGCATCTGCTGCCGCCCATCAGAAAGCATCGTACAGGCCATACCACACGTCGGTGTAGATGAAGTCGGCGCCCTTGATGCACTCGGTTGTCGTCGGAGACCTTGCAGTTCTCCTCGCCGATGGCCATGAGGTCGCCCATCTCCTGCGAAGGCGGGCGAGCCGTAGCTCGCCCGACCTGGTACGTCTTACAGACCGTGCTTACCGAGAGCGGCCATGCGCTCATTGATGGTGGCGCGGTATGCCGCAGCCTTCTGCTCGTCGGGCTCGCTCTGGGGGCACAGAGTGGCCAGGATGGCGCGAATGGAGTGCTTGCGGTTCTCGGCCTCGACCCAGCACAGGGAGCGCTCGGGATCGTCCATGACCTCGTCGACGACTTCCTCGCCACGGTTGGCGGGCAGGCAGTGCATGAACATGCTGTTCGGACCGGCAACGTTCATCATATCCCAGGTCACCTGGTACTTCGGATAGAACACATCCATGTAGCTGGAGCTGGAGACTTCACCTTGATTATCAACTTTATCCGAACACCTCCCACATTCATCCGCACATGTGCGGATGAATGTGGGAACCCGATACCCTGAGGGCCGGATCGGCCGGCCCCGGGAGATCGGAGGACGGCATGTCCGGAAAGAAGAAGAGCGGCTCCGCAAGGGCGGTCCCGAGGGCCTACGGAAGGCTCACGAGGCACGAGCGGGACACGGTCCAGAGGATGCTGGAGCGCAGGGCGTCGTGCAGGGAGATCGCGAGGGAGCTGGGCAGGTCGCCCTCGACGGTGAGCGCCGAGGTGGCGTCGCACAGGTTCGTGACGGCGCCGAAGGCCAGGCGCGGCGAGCGCGTGGACGCCTCCGCCGACCTGTCGGCGGCCTGCCCGCGCCTGGCGGCGTGGCCGCGCTGCTGCAACGGGTGCGGCCGGTACCGCGCGATCGGCTGCAAGCGCCGCCCCCACGTCTTCTACGAGGCCCGGGCCGCGCAGCTGTGCGCCGACTCGGTCCTCGTCTCGTCCAGGCGCGGGATAGACGCCGACGAGCCCGCCGCGGCGGCCAGGCTGGAGGCGATAAGGGACTGCCTGCGCCGGGGGCTGTCGCCCGAGCAGATGGCGGCGCGCAACGGCGGCCCGGTGGACCTGTCGCCGTCGACCATCTACCGCTGGGTCTCGGCGGGCTACGACGGCATGACCAACATGGAGCTCAGGCGCAAGGTCGGCTACAGGCCGAGGAAGCGCGCCGCGG
>NZ_KV797967.1:5567-19307 GCF_001809565.1 Rothia sp. HMSC072B03 | reverse complement strand
CCGGGCGGCGACCCGCCACTCCGCCCGCAGGTCGCATGCCGCGTTCCTCGCCCTCGGGGAGGACGCGTGCGCCGCGGCCTGGGAGATGGACACCGTCGAGGGGGCCCGGGAGGACTCCGCCTGCCTGCTCACGCTGCTGCACCGCCCCAGCAGGCTCCAGCTCGCGCTGCCGCTGGAGGAGAAGACCGCCGGGTGCGTCGCGGACGCCCTGGAGGGCGTCCGGGCCATCCTCGGCGCCGACGGGACGCGCCGCGTGTTCCGCGCCGTCCTCACCGACAACGGCGCCGAGTTCTCCGACGAGGCGGCGATCGCGGCGCTGCTCGGCGAGGGGCCGGGCGAGACGAGGCTGTTCTACTGCGACCCCAGGCGCAGCGACCAGAAGGGCGCCTGCGAGCGCAACCACGTCGAGATCAGGAAGCTGCTGCCCAAGGGCGCCGGAATCAGGTTCGACCGGCTCGCCCCGGCCGACCTGGCGCTGGCCATGTCGCACGTGAACTCCGAGCCCCGCGGCGCGCTCGGCTTCGCGACGCCCGCGCGCGCCTTCAGGGCGATGCTCGGGGAGGACGCGGCGGCGCTGCTGGACGCCTACGGCGTGGAGGACGTGCCGCTCGGCGATCTCGACCTGACGCCGGGGCTCATCGAGAGGGCGCGCGCAGAGAGGGGCGATGCCCCGCTGGCCTAGCCTAGGAGAAAAACGGAATAGACGGACCGACCGTCCGGCTGAGTCTGGGAAGAGGTGCCGGGCGGCGGGCGGAGCATGGCCACCGGACCCATCGAAACACATCTCCACCATTCCTTCAACTGGGAAAATGCCGCCCCCGGGGCCCGGATAGGACCTCGGGGGCGTTCGGTTAACTGCGGGAGCGTGCCGTCAGCTCAATGTGTTCGGTTGGGATCGGAAATCAACCAGTGATCTTACTGAACATATGGCGCACCTTGTCCAGGCGGCTGTTTGGACGGCGGGGCTGGATGACTGGCTTGCCGACAGCGGCCTGATACCCTTTCAGTTCTGTAAGGCATACGCTCTGCCCGTTGGTGTAAAAGGCCAGATCAGTACGGTATGCCTGTATACAGCGGGCGGGAATCTCGCCAGTAAAGACAACTTCATCCTTTTTTACCTGGACCGTTTCGATGGTGGCACAGTATTTCGGTGCATCATGATAAGCCCTGGAAAGATATTCCCGGGGCGCATAGAGGGTGAAGGAGAGATAAGGTTCCAGCAGTTGCGTCCCTGATTCCTTCAATGCCTGTTCCAATACAATCGGGGCCAATGAGCGGAAGTCCGCCGGCGTGCTGACCGGACTGTAATAAAGCCCGTATTCAAAGCAAATCTTACAGTCCGTTACGTTCCAGCCGAACAAGCCCTGCTCCAGCCCGTAACGGATACCATCCCTGACAGCGTTTTGAAAACTCTGGTTCAAGTATCCCAGCGAAACCCGGCTCTCGTATTGTACACCGGAGCCAAGCGGGAGTGGTGTAACAGACAGTCCGATGGATGCCCAAAACGGGTTGGGCGGCACCTCGATATGGATGGTGTGGCTGGCTGCTTTGAGCGGCCGCTCCATATAAATGACGGTGGGTTCCTTTACCACTGTTTCAAGCTTGTATTTTTCCGACAGCAAAGCGGAAACAACCTCCAACTGCACCCGGCCCAAAAAAGAAAGAATGATCTCATGGGTGATGGAATCCACCTCGCAGCGCAAAAGCGGGTCAGTATCCGCAAGTTGCGTAAGAGCGTCCAGCAGCCGTTCTCTTTGCGCTGCCGTTTTCGGCGCAATCGACGTCCGCAGCATGGGGAGGGGGTCCTCACGCCACCTTTTACGAGGGAGCCGGGTTGGGTCCCCTAATACATCGTTTAACCTCACGCTGTCGCTGGGAAGGATAACAATTTCACCCGGATAAGCGGTGTCTGTCCGAACAATTTCCCCTTTGGATGGAATACGCATCTCTGTGATTTTCAGCTTTTCTCTCCCAGCCAGAGCCACCGTATCCCGCAGGCGCAGCGTTCCGCTGTATAGCCGCAAATAGATGAGCCGCTGGCCACAATCTGTATACTCCACCTTGAAAACGCTGCCGCATAGGGCGTCGCTCCCCTGTTCCCCAATCGGTTGGAACAGCCCTGTCACCGCATCCATCAACGGTTGAATGCCAAGGCCCTTTTTGGCGCTGCCATGATAGACCGGGAACAGGGAGGCGTCTTGAACCCGCCGCTGTTCCTCCTGCGCAAGTTCTTCCCGGCTGATTGGTTCTCCTGCGATATACTTTTCCAATAATTCATCGTTATTTTCGATGACCGCATCCCATGCTTCTATGTCGGTATTTTCCTCCAGGACTATTTCCGGGGACAGCGACACCGTCTGCTTGATGATAATATCGGCGGAGAGCTTATCCCGAACAGACTGATACACGCCCTGCAAATCAACGCCAGCCTGGTCGATCTTATTGATAAAGATAACGGTGGGAATGTCCATTTTCCGCAGGGCATGGAACAGAATACGGGTCTGGGCCTGCACACCATCTTTAGCGGAGATCACCAAGATGGCCCCATCTAAAACAGCCAAAGAGCGGTACACCTCCGCCAAAAAATCCATGTGGCCGGGCGTATCCACAATGTTGACTTTACATCTGTGCCACTGGAAGGAAGTGACTGCCGCTTGAATGGTAATCCCACGCTGCCGCTCCAAAAGCATGGTGTCCGTCCTCGTTGTCCCTTTTTCGACGCTCCCCGGTTCTGAAATGGCTCCGCTGGCATATAGCAGGCTCTCCGTCAAGGTTGTCTTTCCAGCGTCTACATGGGCAAGAATCCCGATATTGATAATGTTCATGTCTATCCTCCATACAAGGCCCAAATGGGCGCAAAAATCCCCAGCGGCTAATACTTTTACCGCTGGGGATCATGACTTCGGACAAACAGAAGTATGACGGCTTACATGAGCCGCTGTCCGTCACGATATTTACTAAAAAGGCAAAAGTATTCTTAAATTGGGTACAAAAACTAAGCCCCTGCAAGGGGCAATCATTTTTGCGCCCATTATCAAATTTTATTTAAGAATACCTTGCCGCATATTTGGTAGACTCCTCAAATCAGGATAATAGCAGTATATCATAGTAAGTAGCGTCCCGCATAGTGGTGTAACCGTGGGTGGTCGGCCCGTTTGATATGGGTGCGGTCACCGTGTGATCCTTCGAGAAAGCTCTCTACTTCTGACTCGAAACGATTTGGAGGCACAACGATGACCGCTCCTCATATTATCGACCCTGCTGGCATGCTTGGCGAGGCGTTGTCCCAGGCATCCCCAGATTTGATGCGTTCCTTGCTCCAGCACATGATCAACGCGTTGTTATCAGCGGACGCTGATGCGGTGTGCGGGGCCCAGTGGGGTCAACAAGATCCGCAGCGTCACACCCAGCGCAACGGGTATCGCCACCGGCCCTTGGACACCAGGGTCGGCACCATTGACGTGGCGATCCCCAAGCTGCGCTCAGGCACCTACTTCCCAGAATGGTTACTGCAACGGCGCAAACGCTGTGAAACCGCGTTGATCACAGTGGTCGCTGACTGCTACCTGGCAGGAGTATCCACGCGCCGTATGGACAAGCTCGTCAAAACCCTGGGGATCACAGGACTGTCCAAGTCCCAGGTCTCACGGATGGCAACAGACCTCGACGAACACGTGGACCAGTTCCGCAACCGGCCCCTCCACGATGCCGGGCCTTTCACCTTCGTCGCCGCTGACGCGCTCACCATGAAAGTACGCGAAGGAGGACGCGTCGTCTCGTGCGCGGTTCTGGTTGCCACCGGAGTCAACAATGACGGACACCGCGAAGTGCTGGGGTGCGCGTATCTACCAGTGAGACCGCTCCAGCCTGGAAGGAGTTCTTCGCCGACCTGGTCGCCCGAGGCCTGACCGGCGTGCGCCTGGTCACCAGTGACGCCCATCTGGGCCTGGTTGAAGCCATCGCCGCCAACCTGCCCGGAGCCACTTGGCAACGATGCCGCACCCACTACGCCGCTAATCTCATGTCGGTCACCCCCAAAGCACTATGGCCCGCCGTCAAAGCGATGCTGCACTCGGTGTACGACCAACCCGACGCAGCATCGGTCAACGCTCAATACGACCGGCTCTTGGACTACGTCCACGACAAGCTCCCCGCCGTGTGTGATCACCTCGATCAAGCCAGGGCAGACGTCCTCGCGTTCGCGTCCTTCCCCACCGGGGTGTGGACCCAGATCTGGTCCAACAACCCCAACGAACGCCTCAACCGCGAAATCCGCCGCCGCACCGACACCGTGGGAATCTTCCCCAACCGCCACGCAATCATCCGCCTAGTCGGAGCCGTCCTAGCCGAACAAAACGACGAATGGGCCGAAGGCCGACGCTACCTCAGCCTCGACATCCTCACCAAATCACGACTCACACCCCAACCCACCCAACAGGAGGAACCCCCACGCCAACTCAGCGCATAACCCACCCCGAAGGACACAAAACGATTACACCACTCCACAGGACTTGACCAACCGCTACCGTACCGTTCCTGAACGGCTACCTTGCCAACATCAGCCACACCTATCCCTGGTCACAGAACGTGAAGCACCATAGCAGTTTGCCTTCGAGCGCACTCAAAGGTTTAGTGTAATTGACATGTTGGAAGAACGGTTAGAGCAAGCCCTTAGGCTCGCTATCGATCCACCCGGAGGGCTAAATACTGCGGCGTTGCGCGACCTGATCAGAGATGACGAGAACACTCAGTGGGATATCGCTACCACTGCCGAGTATTTGGGAATCAGCGCACATACGCTGCGCTATTACGAACGCGCAGAGCTGGTGAAAGTAGGACGCGACGCATCCGGCTATCGGCTTTACGATGCTGCGGCTGTACGGCGTTTGGTTTTTATTACCCGAATGCGGGTCTCTGGAATGTCGATTGCCCAACTCCAGCATTACATCTCCTTGGTTGAACAAGGTGCAGAAACAGTACAGGAGCGTCTTGATTTGATGCTGGAGCATCGCGACATCCTTCGACAACGAATAGAGGATCTTCAGTTATCGCTGGCAGCTACCGAATTCAAGATAGCAATGTATCAGAAAGGTTCCCATCCATAATGAGTGATCAGTACGATATTGATTCCGTCGATAACCAGCGACGTCGTGATCTTGGATTGCAGGTTCTCTCCCGTATCGACGGAGACGCTGGTCAGAGTGTTATCGAATCACTTTCCACGTCAAACCCTGCTTTAGGACACCACATCGCCGCATTTGCTTTCGGTGATATTTACGATAGGCCCGGTCTGGATGCACGCAGTCGCCAGCTAGTAACCATTGGCGTATTGACTGCATTAGGCGGATGCGAACCTCAACTTAAAGTTCATGTTGGAGCGGCACTCAATGTCGGGATTTCCGAAGAGGAAATTCAGGAAGCTATCCTGCACGCCTCAGTGTACTGCGGCTTTCCACGAGCACTGAACGCTACTTTCGCAGCACAGGAAGCAATAGACTCACGGCGGAACTACGACAGGTAAGTTGATAACGCCACTCCGGACACTTCCCGGCAGGGCCGGAAACCTTTGTATCCAGAGTGACGTTCTATTGGAGCGGCTGACGGGCTGGAAGGCGGAAATCCCGAGCGCGCGAGGGAATGTATTTCCGCCTGGAAGCGATTCCCGTCGTGGTTTAAGAAGAACCCCTCACCGTTCAGTGAGAGGTTCTGGAAGAGCGGCTGACGGGAATCGAACCCGCGTATCAGGCTTGGGAAGCGTGCGCTCTACCATTGAGCTACAGCCGCATCCCCTCCAGTCTAGCGTGTACCGTGCCGGTTCGTGAAATGTTTCACCCCGCCCAATGTGACGCACCACCCGGGTCGTGCCGGGCTCGAGCCTGCGGTCTGCGGGCTCTGCCAGGTATCCTTTAAACGTGCTTATTTCAGATCGCGATATTCGTCAAGAGATTGCTGATGGACGCATCGTTCTTGATCCGTACGATGAGTCGATGATTCAGCCTGCAAGTGTGGACGTGAGGATTGATCGTTTCTTCCGTCTGTTCGATAACCACAAGTACCCGCATATCGACCCCGCGCAGCCGCAGGAGGACCTGACGCGTCTGGTGGAGGTGGCTCCCGACGAGCCGTTCATCCTGCACCCGGGTGAGTTCGTGCTGGGCTCGACGTATGAGAAGGTGACCCTGCCCGATGACGTGGCCGCCCGCCTGGAGGGTAAGTCCTCGCTGGGTCGTCTGGGCCTGCTGACCCACTCGACGGCCGGTTTTATCGACCCCGGTTTTTCGGGCCACGTGACGCTGGAACTGTCGAACATGGCCACCCTGCCGATTATGCTGTGGCCGGGTTCGAAGGTGGGTCAGCTGTGCTTCTTCCGTCTGAGCAGCCCGACCGAGCACCCGTACGGTTCGGGCGCGTACGGTAACCGTTACCAGGGTCAGCGTGGCCCGACTGCTTCGCGTAGTTATTTGAACTTTCATCAGACGATGATTCCGACGGAGTCGTAGTCTATTCCCGTTTGGGGTTGGGGCGCGGGCGGCCTGCTTGGCTGGGTCGCCCGCGCCTCCTCATATGGGCGTACGCCCGGCGTCTCGTGCGTTCACTCGCGTGCGGGGCTATTCTCTCACTCATTTGAAGGATTGTTATGAATCTGCTTCCTGTTGTTCTGCGCCTGGCGGGCGCGGAGGTTTCCGTCTACCTGATTGACCAGTCTGAGGCTTTTATCGAGGGTTTTAAGCGTGCCTGGGAGCCGCTGAACCCCGAATTTTTTGAGACCCCGGACGAGGCGTATGAGGCGGTTTCGAACCACGACCAGGTGCTGCTGGTGCACCCCGTATCTGACACCCCGATTCTGGACATAGCCCAGCCCCTGATGGGCCCGTTCATGAAGGTTGGCACGCTGCGCGTGGATAGCGTGGAGCAGGGCCTGCAGGACCTGACGAGCCGCATCACCGTTGCGATGATTGAGCAGCTGGTGGGTAGCGGCGTGATGCTTCATTCGGCGGTTATCGGTGACCCCGAGTCGAAGCGCGCCCTGGCCCTGGTGGGCGTTTCGGGTAGCGGCAAGACCACGGCCTCGCGTTTCTTGGGCTCGAAGCTGGCGTACCTGACGGATGAGACTGCGATTATTTCGGATGAAGGTTTCGTGACCCCCTACCCGAAGCCGTTGTCGGTGATTGTCGACCCGAATGCACCGAAGGAACAGCAGAACCCGGTTGAGGCCGGTCTGAACGTGGTCGACCCCGAGGACCGCGGCTACAAGCTGACCCGTATCGTGCTGATTTCGCGTGACGAGCAGGCCAAGGAGCCGCGCCTGGAACGTGTGCCGCTGCACGAGGCGCTGGTGTTCCTGAGCGAGCAGAGCTCGGGCCTGGCGAAGCACCCCGAGGGCGTCGTGTCGCTGGCCAAGCTGGTAGAGCGTTGCGGTGGCGTGTGGCGCCTGGTGTACTCGGAGGTTGAGGATACTCTGCCGCTGGTTCAGGATCTGCTGAATGGCGGTGAGCTGCCGAATGCTGATGAGGTTGAGAGCCTGGAGAAGTACACGGTTGAGGATCACCTGCCGGGTGTGTTCTTGAACGGTACGATTGCGGTGTCTCGTATGCCGGGCACTTCGGGTGTGCGTGTGGGTGAGGACGGCCCGTTCCTGCTGCTGCAGGACACCGCGTTGAACGAGCTGTCGGAGTTCGCGGCGGAGTGCTGGCTGCAGGCTGAGGGCGACATTTCGTACGATGACCTGTTTGCGCGTCTGGCTGAGATCTTTGAGGGTCTGCCTGCGGAGGCGTATGACGAGAATTTGAGCGCTCTGGCGGCTGGTTCGATGCTGTGGGTCCGCGTGATTGACGATCCGCTGATTGACGACGCGACCTGGGCTCAGATAACCGGCAGCGAAGAGGTCCTGGACGAGGCGGAGGAAAACCGCGAGGTGACCTCGGAAGGCTCCACCGAGACGGCCGCCGAGGCAGACGACGACGTGGTGACCGAGTAGCTCGATGAGCGTACCCTAGCGCCGATGGCGCATAGCGAAGGGGCGGGCAGATTAACTCTGCCCGCCCCTTCGCCGTACCCCGGTGAGGGGCGCGGAATCTGACCGCGGGAATTGACCCGCAGGATTCAACGTGTGAGCACCGCGTGGGCCCCGCCGCGGCTAAGACTTCACCTTCTCGCGGCGGTTGGCCCGCACCCGCAGGGGCCCGGGAGCCTCTACCGGAAGCAGCATCAGCAGACCCGCAACCACAACCACGAGGATGCCGACAACACCCCAAATCTGGGCGCCCAGAATACTCACGAACAGGCCGAAAAGCATCGGCGCCAGGAAGCTCGTGGCGCGGCCGGTCGTCGAGTACAGTCCGAACAGCTCACCCTCGGTGCCGGGCTCGGCCAGGCGAGCCAGGAACGTGCGGGAGGCCGACTGCGCCGGACCCACGAACAGGCACAGCAGCAGGGCGCATACCCAGAACACGCCCGGTTCGGGGAAGAACATCAGCGGGGTAGCCGCCAAGATAATGCCGACCAGCGAGATAACAATAATTGCCTTCGGGCCCAGGTAGTCATCCAGGTAGCCGCCCAGGATCGCGCCAGCCGCCGCGACAGCGCTACCGGCAATACCGAACAGAATCACCTCGGAAGTGCTGAAACCGAACGTGCCCGCCGCAAGAATACCGCCGAACGTAAAAATACCGGACAGACCATCACGGAACACCGCCGAAGCAATCAGGAACCACAGGGTCTGCGGGGACGTCATCTTCAGCCGCTTAATGGTGCGCCACAGCGCCTTGTAGGAGGCGAGCAGGCTACCCTGGCGGGCGGGGGAGAGACGCTCCATGCCCAGCTCCAGGAAACGCAGCTCGCGGGTGGGCAACACCTCCGGCAGGAAGCGCTCGCGGGTGCGCATCCGAATCAGCAGCGGCACGCAGAAGACGAGGCACCAGGCCGCGGCGAACAGGGTCACCGCGCGGATGTTGAGAGCCCCCTCCTCGCTCAAGCCCAGGGACGAGGGGGACAGCACGAAGCCCCACAGCACCACGGCCAGAGCGAGGATGCCGCCAATGTAACCGGCGGCCCAGCCGGTGCCCGAAATCTTGCCGATATTATTCGGGTTCGAAACGCGCGGCAGCACCGCGTTGTAGTTCACGTACGCAAACTCGCTGAACACGCTCGCGGCAGACACCAGGAACACACCCAACCACAGGTAGCCTGGGTCGGGGGCGACGAAGAAGCAGGCCGCCATAAACGCCACGAGCAGGACCGTGTTCACGCCCAGCCAGAAGATGCCGCGGCCCGACCTGTCGTTGCGCTGGCCCGTGATCGGGGCGAGAAACGCGATGAGGAAACCCGCAACCGTCAGACCCAGCGACAGTGCCGAAGAGGTCTGCTCGGGCGTGCCGAAGTAACCGCTGGTCAGGTAGACCGTGAAGATGAAGGTCATCATAATCGAGTCGAAACTCGACGAACCGACATCCCACAGGACCCACGCGGTCACCGAACGGCGACTCGTAGCGTGGTCCACGGCGGGACGGGCAGGCTTCTGCTGGCGGGAGGAACGAATCATCATGAAGGGGCTTTCAAATGGCCGAGCGGCGTCGCATCGGCCGGTACTGCGGGAGGCTGGTACGCGTTAGAAAAGCGCGGGCGGTACGCACCGCGAGGGTACGCACCGCCCCGCATCACTGAACGAAGCATTCAGGGATGGTCTTTACTTGAAGAAACGGCGCTGCGCGCGGGCGATACCGAAGCTGACAACGGCGCCCACGACGGAGGTCAGGACGGTCCAGAGGATGACCTGACGCAGAGTATCTTCGGAGTCGTGGGAAATGGCGGGAGGCTGGTTACCGGTAGCCTTGGTCCAGGCTGCGCCCAGGCCCTTACCAACCAGGGCAGCAGCGCCCATGTTCAGGCCCGCGAGAGCAAGCTTTGCGACGGGATTCATATGTATCTCCTTTGGTGTTAATGATGCGGCTCCTCACCCCCGAACCCCCTCGGGGTAGGAAGGATAAATATGAGTGCCATTCCTAGCGTATAGGGTTTCTCCGGCCCGTGTCGCTTTCGGAGTAAACAATCCCGAAAGTGTACACCGTACAAAAACGCCGCATACACAGGAGTATGACATAAAACTACCCGAACTAGCTTCAACGCCTCCGGGTGTCTACAATCGTTTCTGGCCCCAATTGTGTTACGCACCGGCGTGCAAACCAATCCGCAGCCGTGGGGCCAACATGACAGGGGAGCGCCACCGCGGCGCTGAGAGTGCACAGCAGACCCTCGAACCTGATCCGGTTAGTACCGGTGTAGGGAGTCGAATCTTCTCGGTGCCCTCGCCCATGCAGAGGGCGAGGACATTCCCCTTCCAACGACGGAAGGAAAAACCGCATGTCACACACCACCGCGCCCAAGCGTCCGGCCCCCCGCAGCAGCCTAAGCTGGCGAGTCAACGAAATCGTTATCGCCGCAGTCATCGCCGTGGCCTGCGCTATCATCTTCTGGATCTGGGATATCGCCGTGAGCCCCGCCGCCAAGACCGCGCTCGTCGCGGCCCCCGAACTGCGCCCGCTCATCGCCGGCGCCTGGCTGCTCGGTGGTACCCTCGGCGGCCTGCTCATCCGCAAGCCCGGCGCTGCCCTCTTCTGCGAGCTCGTTGCGGCGCTCATCTCGGTGCTGTTCACCGGCGGTGCGTGGAGCGGCGAGATTCTGATCTCCGGTATTATCCAGGGTATCGGCGCTGAAATCGTCTTCGCCGCCTTCGGCTACCGTCGCTGGAACGCCGCCATCGCCGTTCTGGCCGGTGCTCTCAGCGGCCTGTTCATGGGTGGCAGCGAAATCCTGATTTACTACCCCGACATGGAGCCCGTCAAGGCCGTCACCTACGTGGTCTGCTCGGTCGTCTCCGGCGCAGTCATCGCGGGCTTCCTGGCCTGGATCCTCGTGCAGAACCTCGCCAAGACCGGCGTGCTCTCCTCGCTGGCTTCCGGCAACACCCGCCGCTAATCGCCAGCCACTAGCCACCAGCTAGTAACTCACCACTCGGCACACTACAGCAGCCGCACACTAGGCTAAGAAAGCATTATGGAAGCAACACCGCGCGGGGCGCGCATCGAGCTCAACAACTTCAGCTGGCACCACCCCGGCCGCCCAGAACCGGTCATCAACGGACTCAACCTCACCATCAACCCCGGTGAAAAAGTCCTGCTACTGGGCACCTCCGGCGCCGGCAAATCGACGCTCCTGCACGCCATCGCCGGTGTGCTCCACGATGACGACGGCCTCTCCGCAGGCGGGACCATCACCCTCAACGGTCAAGACCCCGTAGAAGCGCGCGGCACCGCGGGCATGATGCAGCAGGACCCCGAATCCTCCATCGTCATGGCCACCATCGGGAACGACACCGCCTTCGGCCCCGAAAACCTGCGCGTACCCCGCGAGGAAATCTGGGGACGCGTCACCGAGGCGCTCACCGCGGTCGGGCTCAGCCACCTGCCCCTCGACCACCCCAGCAGCGCCCTGTCCGGCGGACAGAAGCAGCGCCTCGGCCTGGCGGGCATCCTCTCGATGCACCCCGGCGCCATGATTCTCGACGAACCCACCGCCAACCTCGACCCCGCCGGCGTGCGGGAGGTGCGCGACAGCATCCTCGCCGCCGCTGGGGCCACCGGCGCGACCCTGCTCGTCGTGGAACACCGCGTGAGCATCTGGGCGCCGTACATGGACCGCATTATCGTGCTCGGCGCGGGCGGAACCATCACCCACGACGGCGCGCCCGGAACCGTGCTCGCCGAAGCCCGTCAGGACCTTATCGACGCCGGCGTGTGGGTGCCCGACTACGTGCCGCGTGCACCGCAGAACGCTATCGGCGAGACGGCGGGCGGCGATACTGCAACCGGCGAGGTGCTTCTCCGCGCCGAAAACCTCAGCATTACCCGCGCGCAACCCACCCCCAAGCAGCGACGCGCCCGCCGACGCACCATCAAACGCCTCAGCGACACCCCCGCGCCCGTACCCGTCGACCTGCCCGTGCTGCGCGGCGGCATCAACCTCACCCTGCGCGCCGGCGAACACCTCAGCGTGCTCGGCCCCAACGGCGCCGGCAAATCAACCCTCGCGCTCACCCTCGCCGGGCTACTCACCGCCCCCGACGGCACCCTCGCCGCCACCGACACGCTCCGCGACCACGGCGCCGGCCGGGACAGCGGCCAGAATAGCCAGCGCGCCCACTGGGACGTGCCCACCTGGACCCCCGCCCAAATGCTCAGCCGCATCGGCTACGTCTTCCAAGAACCCGAATACCAGTTCATCCGCGGAACCGTACGCGAAGAGCTCGAGCTCGGCCCCCGCCGACTCGCCGCGCTCAACCGCGTTCCCCTCGACGAAGACGAGCTCGCCGCTCGCACCGACGACCTGGCGGCCCGCCTGCGCCTCAGCCACCTGCTCGACGCCAACCCCTTCACCCTCTCCGGCGGCGAAAAACGACGACTCTCGGTCGCATCCGCGCTCGCCACTGCACCGAGAATACTCATTCTCGATGAGCCCACCTTCGGGCAGGACGCCCGCACCTGGGCCGAGCTCGTCGACCTCATCCGCGAACTACTCGCAGGCGGCACCGCCGTCATCTCCATCACCCACGACGAAGACTACACCGCCGCACTCGGCGGCAAATCCATCACCCTCGAAGCGCTCGAAGCCTCCGAACCCCAGACAACCAACGGAAAGGAGAACGAATGAACACCGACTTCTTCGGCACCATTGACCGAACCAGCTACTTCAGCAGCCTCAACGCCGGCGTCAAGCTCGTCGTCTCCTTCGCCCTCATCATCGCCGCGCTCATCGTGCGCGACCCGCTGACCTCCGGAATCCTCTTCGCCCTCGAACTGCTCGGATTCATCCTCGTCGGGTTCCGGCCCGTCAACGTCCTCGCCCGATTCTGGCCCATCCTCATCGCCGTCATCACCACCGGCTGGTCCGTCGCCATGCTCAGCGCCAAAACCGGCGATGTAATCCTCAACCTCGGCTTCAACACCATCACCACCGGCTCCGCAGCCGTCGGCGCAGCCATGATGATCCGTTCCCTCGCCATGGTCCTGCCCACCCTCGCGTTCGTGCTCACCACCGATCCGACCGACCTCGGCGACTCCCTCGCGCAGACCTTCAAACTGCCGGCACGATTCGTGCTCGCCACCATCGCCGCGCTGCGCCTGGTCGGCATCCTCTTCGCCGAGTGGAACGCCCTCGGCCAGGCACGACGCGCCCGCGGACTCGGCGCAGGCCAATCCCTTGCCGGACGCGCCCAAACCTTCGGCGGGCAAAGCTTCGCCCTGCTCGTGCAGGCCATCCGCCGTGGCTCCCGTCTGGCTATCACCATGGAGGCGCGCGGCTTCGGTGCAGGCGAACGCACCTGGGCACGCGTGCCCTCGTATTCGCGCCGTGACGTGCACGTGAGCATTGCCGCCGCCGTCATCATTGCGGTTGCTTACGGTGTATCTATTGCGGCGGGTACGATTCAGTTCCTCTGGGGCTAGACCGTTCCGCTTCTGGTTCCGCTTTCGTGGCTCCGCTCGGGAGACGGTATTCGCCCTCGTTCCTACAGGGAACCCGTCCTCGCTTCGCTTCGGACACCCTGATGTCACTACGGGCGATACCGTCCTCCCGCGCTGGGATACGTCGCGGGTGCCGCATATTTCCTCCGCGCCTAGCTCTGTTTGGGATATGGGTACGGAGGCGCTCGCACTCTTCCTTCGCTCCTACAGGGGCACCCGCCCT
>NZ_KV797967.1:614-5467 GCF_001809565.1 Rothia sp. HMSC072B03 | reverse complement strand
GCTCGGGCACCCTGATGTCGCTTCAGGAAGGTACGGCGCCTCCGGCAACCACTTGCAGACAGCCCAGAGGGAGACGGTATTCGCCATCGCTCCTACAGGGAGGCGGGGTGCCGCATATTTCCTCCGCGCCTAGCTCCACTTGGGGCATGAGTAGGGAGGCGCTTGTACTCTTCCTTCGCTCCTACAGGGGCACCCGCCCTCGCAGAGCTCGGGCACCCTGATGTCGCTTCAGGAAGGTACAAACACCTCCGCACTCAGTCTGCAGACAGCGCAAAGGGACGGCACCATCCTCGCTACGGATAATACCGTCCCTTTGTGTACGCGTTTAGCTCTGCTGCGCTAGGTAGCTCAACAGCGTGGCGGTCAGCTCCGGGTCATGCGCCAGCGCCGTGCCGTTCAGGTGAGTCACCGGCGCAATCAGACGCACCGACGACGCCAACCACACGCCGTCCGACTCGAACAAATCCTGCGGGTAGAGAGGGCCGAAACCCAGCTCCCAACCGGCCTGGCGCGCCGCCTCGAACACTGCGCCCTGCGTGGTACCGGGCAGGATGCCGTGGCTCGGCTCGGGCGTGTACAGCACCTTCTTGCCGTCCTCAATCTTGGCGACCAGCACCGAGGAGGTGGCGCCCTCTAGCACGCGACGCTCGTCGGTGATGAAGATAGCGTCGTCCGCGCCGCGCTCCTGCACGTACCGCAGGACCGCCATGTTCACCGCGTAGGAGAGGGTCTTCGCACCCGCCAGCAGCCACGGGTAGGCGCTATTATCCATCGGCTCATGGCCGCGCGGCAGAAGCATCGCCTTCACGCCCTCGGTGCGGCGCTTCACGATAGATGCAGGCACCGGCGACGCCATAATCAGCGTGTACGGGCCCGGCTGCATGGAAGTCACCGCCTGGGTGGGGCCGCGCGAAATAATAATCTTCACGATGTGCTCTTCGCCCAGCGCAGTCTCGGCACCGGCGGTCGCCTCACGCATGAGGCGCTCCACCGCCGAACGCAGAATCTCGGGTTCCGGGTCGGGCAAATCCAGCATGCGCGCCGACGACTCGAGGCGGGACAGGTGCATGCCGAGCTTACGCACGCGACGGTTGACGGACAGCATGGTCTCGAAGACGCCGTCGCCGCGGGTGAAGCCCTGATCATCAACGCTGATGAGGGGCACGGACGGGTCGACGAAGATGCCCTGCGGGTTCTGCTCGTTCAGAAGAATTACGGTACTAGACATAGTTTTATTGTACGTTCGCGTCGCTAACCAGCGCGGGATGACGGTACTCGCCCTCGTTCCTACAGTGGCAGATGGACGAGACATGCAGAAGGGACGGTGCTATCCACGCTCCTACAGGGGCACCCGTCCTCGCTTCGCTTCGGACACCCTGATGTCGCTTACGGATAACACCGCCCCTCCTGGGCATGCGTACAGATATGTATTTGTGAACGGCTAGTGGCCCGCCGGCGCGCCCTGACCTTCACCAGCGCCGTGGCTCAAACCGTCAGCCGAGTAGTCCGAATCCTTACGCGGCGTAGTCCACAGCACCAGCGCCGTCAGGACCGCGAAACCAAAAATGGAGAAGCCCATCGGCAGGTACTCATGCTCACCCGCAAACGACACCAACGGCGCCGCCAACGCACCCAGCATCGCCTGAACCGTACCCATCACCGCCGAAGCACTACCCGCCATGTGGCGCGCCTCGTTCAACGCCAACGCCGAAGCATTACCAAAAATCAGGCCGCACGAGCTGGTTAGCAGGAACAGCAGAACCAGCGTCGGCACCAGCGAAATACCGACAAGGAAGCTAACCAACAGCAGCGAAGACACCACCAGCATGCTAATCACGCCGACATTCACAATGCGGCGCTGCGCCACACGACCAACCAGCTTCGTTGCAATCGCGCTGAACAGCACAATGCCCAGCGAGTTCACACCGAACACAATCGTGAACTGGGTTTCGGACAGGCCCAGAATCTTCTGTAGCACAAACGTCGAACCGGAAATATACGAGAACAGCGCACCAAACGCGAAGCACATGGTCAGCATGAAACCCATGTAGCGGCGCACCTTAAACACCTGCGGCAGCTCCGAGTACACGCTCAGGGCGGTGCCCTGGTAGCGCTCCTCCACGGGCAGGGTCTCCTTCACCACGAAGACCACGCCAAGCATCATGATTGCGGTGACCACGCCAAGCACGTGGAAAATATCGCGCCAGCTACCCCACGACAGCACCCAACCACCAAACAGCGGCGCAAGCACCGGCGCGAAGCCGTTAATCATCATCATGATGCCCATGAGCTTAGCGGTCGCCAGACCCTGAGTCGTATCAGTCACGATGGAACGCGCCAGCACCGCACCGATCGAACCGGTGAAGCCCATCATGAAACGCGCAAAAATCAGCAGCTCAATATTCGGCGCGAAACCACACGCCACCGTCGCGATAAAACAGATGACCGCACCAATCAGCAGCGGCTTGCGGCGGCCCGTCTTATCAGACAGCGGACCCACGACCAGCTGGCCGAGCGCCATACCCACCATGAACCCGCTCAACGTCAGGGATGCGTTCGTGCTGGTGGTGTTCAGATTCTCAGCGACTGCGGGCAACGCCGCCAGGTACATGTCCGTGGCGAGCGGCGCGATAGCGGTCAGCAGCGCCAGAACTACGATAAAAATGGGCGATAGCCCGAATGAGGTCTTAGTCGACTTCGAAGACATATGTCTTAGTTTTTTCTTTCTGTGTGATGCGCGTGCAACGGCGCCTGCGGCTCTACAAGACGTGGATGTGGTAGTACCGCTCCGGGGAGGAGTTTGCGCAGGCTGGAGGCACAACTTTTCCACGGTAGCAGAATCGGGGGCGGCTTCGTAAGTTAAAACGTTTGACTTTTTTGAGCCGGGTTGGGAGGGCTCCGCGTGGTTCCTTTGCGCTTGGTTGGGTTGCTGGTTGGCTTGGAAGGCGGCGCTCGCCCTCGTTCCTACAGAGGTAAGGGGGGGGGAGGGTACGCCACATATTTCCTCCGCGCCTACGCAGGGGCACCCGTCGCACAGACGCTCCGCCTCTCCTTGCTTCGCTGCGGAGAGCGTCTGTACGACACCCTGAGGGCGCTTCCGGAAAACGTGGCTACACCCTACGCATACTGGAGCAAAAGGGCGGTGTTATCCACGCTCCGTTGGAGAGATAACACCGCCCCTTTCGCGGTTTGTTTTAGCCTGCCGCTCAGTCCCCCCAGCCCATGTAGAAATATTTGAGAAATATTTTTGAGAAACATTGCTAGGGGCGACCGCTTAACTTACGTTGGTCATACCACGCGATACGACCGGAGGGGCAACCTCAGATGCGCAACCACTATTACAAATATTTGCTATGCATCCTGCTGCTTATAGTTTGTGTCTTGCTCGTAGTCCTTGCTGTGCTTTCTAACAACAAGCCGGGTAACGAAAAAGACGGCACTGCCTCCACGCACGCGCCGAGCAATACCTCAACCTACTGGGATAAAGACCGCATGGAATCCGCTAGCCCGGCTCCCATGCCCGAATAAAACAGCGCCTGAATAAAACTGCCTCTAAATAGCCGTAGGGCCCACTGCTTCGAGATACACGAAGCATTGGGCCCTACTGCCTTGTAGGCGGCTGTTACTGCGCTGCGCTGTCGTAGATGAAGTCCACGGTCGCGTAGTCCTCCGGGATTTCGGCGAGCAGCGCCTCCTCCTGTGCCGTCCAGCGTTCCCAGTGCGGGCGGAACGTGTCACCGTCACGAGCCATGGCGCGTTCGTAACGCACCTCGTCCGGGGCGGTGGCGAGAATACGCACCTCGCAAGCACCAGCAATCGCGCCGACACCCTCACAGATGATGACCTGCGTAGCCGCCGGGTCGACGGTGCGCTCCTCACCGGGTGCGCCCGCCTCCCAATCCCAGGGGGTGTAGGTTCCGGCAATGCCTTCGGTGAGCTGCACGGATAGCGCGTCCCACGCCTCCACGCCGTCGAAGAGGCCGTCCCAGCCGGGGTAGAAGTCGTCCAGGTGCAGCACGTGCACGCTGTGGCCGGCGGCGGTGAGCTCCTGCTCAAGCTGCGTGGCGAGGCTGGTTTTGCCGGTGCCGCTGCGGCCGTCAACGCCGATGATCAGCGGAATCTGCGCGAAGTCGGCGAGGAACTGGGCACGGAATTCGGTGAATTCGGCGGTGTCCATGTCAAAGTCGTTGCCGATGCCGTGCTCCAGGCGCAGCATGTCTTTGCAGAGCTCAAGGATTTCGGTGGTGCCGGTGACGCGGCGGTTCTGGTTCAGGGGAATACGCTGACTCACTGCGCGTCGCCTTCCTGCTTGAGGTGGTTGATGAGGCCGCGCGCGGCGGCGTCAATGAGGCCGGTGGTGTACACGAAGTCACGTTCGCTACCGTACCAGGGGTCGTAGATGCCGAGCTGGTCCAGGTGGGTGGTGGTGACCTTCGGGTCGAAGCTGCGCATCATGCGGATCTTGGCTTTGTCGGCCTCGTTGCGGGCGAGGGCTTTGAGGCGCAGGTAGTGGGGTGCGTCCATGGCGAGGATGAGGTCGTTGCGGTCGAAGTCCTCGACGGTGAAGACGCTGGCGCGGTGCGCGGACGGGTCGATACCGCGGCTGGTGAGCTGCGCGGCGGCGCGCGGGTCGATGTGGTTGCCTTCTTCTTCGTTGCTGATGCCGCTGGAGGTGACGGTGACGGGCACGCCGGCTTCTTGGGCGTGCTGGCGGATGAGGTATTCGCCGACGGGGGAGCGGCAGATGTTGCCGGTGCAGACAGTCATGATTCGGTACATGGTTCTAGTGTATCGGTGGGGTGGTGGATGGTTGGGCGCGGCGGGTGCTTGCAGTGGCTTTGTGGGCGGCGCGG
>NZ_KV797967.1:0-514 GCF_001809565.1 Rothia sp. HMSC072B03 | reverse complement strand
GGGGGGGGGGGGGGGGGGGGGGGGGGGGGGGGGGTACTCGCGGAGGCGCACTTACTGCGGGCGTGCAAAGGCCCCGCCGATAAGGGACCGGCGGGGCCTTTTAGAGATGAGCCTTATCCAGCGGGCTTTTCTTCCTCAGCATCGGAATTTTCAAGAGGCTGTGCTGGCTTACTGGTTTCTCCCGAGCTGGGGTTGAAGAGTACCGTTCCCACAGGGATGTGGTGTTTTACGCCGTCCCCTAGCTCAGCTTCTCCCAGAGGAATGGGGAAACTACCTTTACTGACCGTGAAATTATGTGCTTCCTGATTTTTGGCCAGAGCAGCAAATTTTGCGCTGACTGTTTTACCTGAGTCTTCATAAGTCTTCACAAACTCTGGTGAAAGTACGCTAAAAGTCGCTTCGTTGAAGTTTGCGGTTTGAGCGAAAGTCGCCTTACTGAAGTCCGCGTTTTGGGTGAAGGTCGCCGCACTGAAGTCCGCGTCTTGGGTGAAGGTCGCCCCGCTGAAGTTCGCGT
>NZ_KV797966.1:90454-159942 GCF_001809565.1 Rothia sp. HMSC072B03 | reverse complement strand
GGTTCGTCGTGAACTGGCAAAGCGCACTTACTAACGACAGGTTCCGGTACGGAAAGAACAGCGACTAAACGCGCGGATGTCCGCCACCTCGCAAGGTGGCGGACATCCGTTTTTAATGACCTAACCGGGCATCTGCCCGAGGTATTTTAGCGCCCTGGCTAGGCGTCACGCGGCACAGTGATGATGCCGAACAGCTGATGCAGCTCCTCCGGATGCACCTCAAAATACCCGCGATCCGGGCCGCTAAACATAGAACTCTGGTTCCAGCCACAGCTCTACACCGCCAGGGATACCGAGAACTACAAGGTCCTCACCGTGTAGGCTGTGAACATTTACCACGCACGGTTGCCCAGCAGGCTTGAATGCCTCAGCTTCAAATCGATACGCCTGGACCCGAAAGCTTTCGTTCTCAAACCAGCATGCGTACATCACACCGTCGGGGCTCAATACAATCTCATCCGCCTCGGGTAAGTCCAGCGGTGTCGCCTCGCGGTCAGGTGTGCACAGTGTGGCGCCGTACTCGTTCAGAAGTGCCACCGACGAATCGGTCCAGGCTATAGGTTGGCCCTATAGATTCGCATTTCGTCCTCGATAGTTCTTGGAGAAAAACGTAGTACTTGGGTCAGCTCACTCATCTAAATTCACCACTTCTTTGAAACAATCAAGGTTAGAGCGCGAGTGAAGGACAATCACAACCTGCTTATCACTGCCCTCGATAGCGCACGCCATCGATTCGAGCTCAGCGCGCTCCTCTGACGGAGTGAGACCCTTCAAGGTCTCATCAAGCAACACAAGCCGGGCAGCGCCTTCACGTAACACGGAACGCGCAAGCATGAGCCCGCTCGAATTCGATGCTTCAGATGCAAACGGATCGATATCTGGTACGATTACCACTTCGCCTTGGGGATACCGGCGGTATAGAGCATCAAGCATGACGGACTTCCCCGCGCCAGTTGGTCCAATCAAGGCAACCATAGAACATCCAGAGTCAAGAACACTCTCAAGCAGAGCCAGGTCAGCAGACCGCACGGGCGGATAAGAACGGTCGGCCCGGTACTCTTCAAGCATCCGAACACGCTCCGCAGTCAAGCTGACTACACCAACCTGTTGCAGCGTCTCCACCGTAGATTGGATGCCAGATGACAGAGTTACTGCAAAATATATTACGACCGCGGGAGCAACCACTGAGTTCGATCCTTCGACCATCAGTGCCAATACCGCTGCAGAAACATTCAGTGACAACACAAGCAACTGGATCAGTCCCGTACGCAGTGCGTAGGCGTTCGCCAACTGAATCGAGCTGCTGACGTATGCAGCCTCCGAATGAGCGTAGGCTTCTTCTCCAGCCCGACGCAGCCCTGCACTGACGGGCGCAGCGTGTAAGCCAGCCTGGGCACCAGCCACCCCGATGAAGTCACCTCGGCGATTGGCAGCCGTCGTCGAGGCAGGGAGAATCCACTTTGAACCCTGACGCATAGCAAGCATCGCTAGGGGTGCTACCGCCAACACAGCAATTATGAACAGCGGGGCGCCAGCCACTGCGCCTCCGATGAGCATAAAGGTCTGTAGAATGACCATAAATACCGAACCCAGGGCGCTAGGCACCGACATCTGAAGGTCGGAGAAGTCTTCACCCATCCGCCCCATGACCGCACCGCTTGTTCTAGGAGTAGCGAATCGATCGAGCCTGCGTATAACCCGGTCGTGCAAATCGCTCAGCCTAGCGATGGGAGCCCAGTAGAGCGGGCCAAAGAACATGACGGACCCAACAATTGCTGCCAGTGCGCAAGCAGCTGACACTCCAGCAACCTGAGCAGACAGCCCATCACTGTGAGCAATCGTCAATGCAAAAGCAACTTCGGATCCGCTCAAGAGTAGGGCGCCACACGTAATCCACACCAAATGCGGTCCAAACAACAACAGGGCCGATCGTCGGAATGTGGCACGCTTCGGCTCAGGGTCAGGAAGGTCCTGTCCTTCGCTCACATCCGTCGAACCAGCATCTACCCCCTTAGCTGCCCCGGGGCTATGAGCCTGCAACTCAAGAGGGTCTACCCTCGCATCATTGCCGGGGGTGAAGGCACTCGGTACGTACTCCTCCGAGCTTGCCAGAAGTGTGCACGTTGGCACGCACTCTAAGATCCTCTCGGCAACCACTTCTCGTGTTACAGGATCAAGCGCTGCGAACGTATCGTCCAAAATTAGCCAGTCCGGTTTGTCTGCCAAAACGATTGCGACAGCAGCACGGTGTCTCTCTCCTGACGACAAGGTTGTTGCGTCTTGCCAGAATCGCCCGATCACGTCCTCAGTGAGCCCCATACCTAAAGCGAGGCTAGTGAACCGGGATACCTGATGTGGCGAAGCAGAAGCTCGCCACGCTGACAACACCGAATGGGACACTTCCGGGTTGCGTGGTACGAAAGCAGAATCGGGGGTGGTCACGGATGTGCGCAATGCTTCAGCGCGCTCAGACGTAGCTGCAAGCACCTCTCTAGAATTTGAAGGCCGCCCCACCCAGTCCTGCTGTTTAACCGTGCAATTTGGAGACGACTCGAGCTTGTCGAGCTCACGCATCATTGGCACAGCGAGCCGAATAACCCGATAGTTTACGATGTTGTTCTGCACCGCTGCGTACAGGTAGCGGGCTGCCAAAATAATTCCAATACCGAACCGAGCGGATGACCAGAGCCACGCGCCGAGAACCGCAACCACAGCGAGCACCGCAGTTAGTGCTCCCCGTTCAAGGAATCCATTCAGGACCTGCAACGGGACCCGTCTGCGCAGAAGCTGCTCTTCGGTGTTTCGGATGCTAGCGACCTTGTCCAGAGCGGTACCCCAGCTGGGGATGCTTTGCCCTCGAGGCAGCGCGTTTGCTACACGCTGGATCCACTGCCTACGCTCTCCCTCTAGAGCGACGTACTGTTCCCATAGTCGGCCCACCAAGTTGATGAGACGGACGCTGACGAATACCAATCCAGTGATGAGCAACGCAGCGATGGCGCCGCTTGCACCATATAGCGCGAGCGAAGCCGCGAGAAAGGCAATAATCTGAACGGTTGAAACGGCGAAATCAACAACGAAGGCAAACTGGCTGATCTGTCCTGGGTATGTAAGAACATGCCCGTGAGCTTCCGGCGGATGGGATGACCTACCAAAGATGTCCCGGAAACGGCGGTATGTGAGCTGTCGAACCGCGATCGTGAGAATAAGCTCTTGGCGTTCCTTCACCCAGTACCCTAGGCTTTCAGCCAGGAAAGCGAAGATGAGTAACCAAATAGCACTGCCTGGGGTCCTCTCACCTGACGTTACCTGGCCGATACCTGCCGTAATCATCAGAGCCCCTGCAACATTCAGTAGGCCAGCGGTGAAGACGGTGAAACTCGTGCTCGTTGGCGCGAATACCAAAGCAAGCCAGCGGATCCGTCTCGGCAGGTTCCGCGCTATCCTTTGATAGCGCGCATACAAGTGCTCGATGGGCATGTCTCTCAAATGCAGGCTAGGAACGCTCTGTGTTTCGCCCCGTCGCTTGTGGTTGATCACCATTATGTTTCCAGTCATTCGGTATTCGAGTTCAGGTGTACGGCCTCGTTAATAAGTTCGTCGTTCGGAAAACGAGCTTGGAGGTCGTTGAGAGCTACCTGAACATCTATGCTCGGATCGAGCTCAACCGTGCGTCCTGCCTCTACCGCTGCTTCCTCAAAAACAGCCCATATCGCTCAAGAACGACGCGAAATCCTGGTGGTATTCGGCGAACTCTGGGTCCATCGCGATGGCCTCTCTGAACAGTCGCTCCGCCTCTTGAAGATCCCCCATTGACTTCACAACTCGAGCCAAATTCGATGTAAGCACTGTGTGATGCAGTCTATAATGAACAGCCAACGTCGGCTGAGATGCTGCTTTCTCGGGCATGCACGGAAATTGGGTACAGGACAAATATACAATAATTTGACCAAAATCCAACATATAAGCGTGTCTGTCGGGCTCATCCCCACACACGTCCCCGCATATACGGGGAAAACTGCCCAAGGTTATTGTCGGCGGCGAGGAGAAGGGGCTCATCCCCGCGCATACGGGGAACGCTGCCGGATGCCTTCGCCACCGCCGAACCCGTCGAGCTCACCCCCGCGCATACGGGGAACGCTAACCGTGCCTCATCAGAGGTAAGAGTAGGCGGAGCTCACCCCCGCGCATACGGGGAACGCTACAATCCAGTCGCGTTCGGCTTCTGTGATTCGAGCTCACCCCCGCGCATACGGGGAACGCGTCGTTAATCGGTGAATCGTCGTTCTGGAGACGAGCTCACCCCCGCGCATACGGGGAACACGAGAACCTGAGTGAGTACATGACCGAAGAGGTGAGCTCACCCCCGCGCATACGGGGAACACATGGCGTCATGGGGGTTGAAGGGGTCGCCACCGAGCTCACCCCCGCGCATACGGGGAACACTAAGACTGGTCACAGTGGTGAGTCTAGCAATGGAGCTCACCCCCGCGCATACGGGGAACACAGGCGCTCGCCGGTGATGGAGGAGAGCCAGGCGAGCTCACCCCCGCGCATACGGGGAACACCTTATTGGCGGCAGCATTACTCAACGAGGGCTGAGCTCACCCCCGCGCATACGGGGAACACACTACAGCACCGCCTCTAACCAGCCCGGATACGAGCTCACCCCCGCGCATACGGGGAACACACATAACCACAAGGCATGATGCCTAGCAGAAGTCTAAAAACTATTCACTTTCCACACGTATATAAGGGGATGAGTAGACAATTACTTGCCTACGGTGACCCGCCGCCCATGGCGGCTGGTCTTGACGCATCCAACGCCGCATCCCCCAACACCACCGAAACAGCAGCATCAGAGTCAGTAACTCCGCGTCCGTTTAGACTCTCCCCCATGCCGGGGGCGAGTTGCGCCTCATACATCCGCACAGCCTCCGCACGAATATTACGTGCCGCATTCACGTCACGATCAATCCGCACACCGCAGGCCGCGCACTCAAAGACACGCACGCGAAGGTCGAGCTTGGTTTTCGCTCGTGCTCCGCAGGCGCTACACGTCTGAGAGGATGCAAAGAAGCGGTCAATAATCTGTACCTGCGAGCCGTACCAGCTGGCCTTGTATTCCAGCTGGCGGCGCAGCGTACTAAAAGCGGCATCCAGAATGGACCGGTTGAGTCCGGCTTTCTGGCGCACGTTTTTGCCCGGTGCCTCGATGGTACCGGCAGCTGAGGCGGTCATACCCGCTACAGCCAAGTCTTCAAGCCCGATGAGGGTGTACCCGGTGGCCAGGCGCTTAGAGACCTGATGCAACCCGGATTCGCGGCGCAAGGCTACTAGGTGGTGGTGCCGTGCAATCTGCTGCACAATGCGGGCACGACGCTTAGAGCCCTTCTGGGCACGCGAGAGGGCACGTTGCAGACGTACCAGGCGCTTCTCAGCGGCACGTGCCCAGCGGGGGTTAGCCAGGGTAGGGGCACCGTCACTGGTGAACTCCAGGGAGGGGTACTGTGCGAAGCGCTGTGGTGCCTGCTCGTCAGAGAGCGCGGCGAGGTAGCGCACGCCCAGGTCTACACCGACAGCACCAGCGGAACGCTGGGCACGCGTAGGGGCAGTAGACGGGCGGGTGAGCTCCACGAGGATGGAGACATACCAGTGGTCAGCAGCACGGGAGACAGTGAACGATTTGATTTCAGCGCCAGCACGCACGGCCTTCACCAGAGGTTTAGTGGTGTTATGAGTACGGATAACACCCAAAGATGCGAGGCGCACGTGGCGGTAGTCAGTGATGGTCGGTTTTGCACTAATACCTCGACGCTTCAGTTGTACCTTACGACGTGCGTATTCTGGGTCTTTCTTATGATAGTAAGCTCCATAAGCACCGGTGGTTTCATGCGGAACCGTGAAGGAATCACGGCTCACGCCCTTACGCTTGAAACGAGGGATGCCCATTCGGGCGCCGGCACGTTGCTTCATACGGGATTTGTTGTAGTTGTCCCAAGCCTTATCAGCGTTCTTTATCCCAGAAACAAGGACTCGTCGAGCAATAGTGTGCAACCAAGGTTCAGCGAATCGTTCAGTTTCAGACCAGACCACGGCGGGGTCAGCGCCGTCAGTAATAGCCTGGGCGATAGCTTCATGACGCTGTTTCTCAGGGGTTAGGTATCGCTTTTCGTACTCAGCGTGTCCAAGGAACTTATAGGCCGGGTCCTTCTTACGTAGTTTCCTA
This sequence comes from Rothia sp. HMSC072B03, assembly GCF_001809565.1. NCBI lineage: Bacteria > Bacillati > Actinomycetota > Actinomycetes > Micrococcales > Micrococcaceae > Rothia > Rothia sp. HMSC072B03. Next base: position 153,713 of record NZ_KV797966.1, on the reverse strand, counting down.
ATCTCGCCGTTGATCGTCTCGTAATCTGCGCCTTCGGCGTTACGGGTGTTTCGATATTCCTGTTCGTTTCGGAGAATTTGAAGATTGTATGCGTTGAGGAGGTTGTACGTGTAGCGCGCTGCGCCTACACATCGCATCAGCTCTGCTTTTTGTGCCTGGTTGGGGTCGAGGCGGAATTTATAGGCGCGGTTCATGGTGCCAGCATCGGTGCCGGTTTTCTCAGCCATGGTCTTTCCTCCTCTTCTACGAGCTATAGATATAACCTGTTTGGAAATCTCTTATAACGACCATAGGGGATACCCCTGACAAGATAAGGGGGTATTTTGGGGTACCCAAGAATATTTTGAAAATAAATTTGCCCACAGCCACAGAACCGATATGTGGGATTTTTGTTGGGGCGTAGCGTATAGAAACGAGGACTGTTCCGGGGTATTCGGGCGCCGGAGGTTGCCACCATAAATATGGGAATGGCGAGAAAAATAGTGTAAAAAATCGCCAATTTTTTCACTATCCCCCTGATTTTCAGGAAATAGTGAAAAACCGCGATTTTTTCATAATTCAGGTCACAAACGGGTGATTTGGGTGTGGTGCCAGCCTATCCCCCAGCACCTTCACCACGCCCACTAGAGCACCTCGGGGTGGACCGCCACCTCGCTGGGTGGCGGACATCCACGCGTTAATGCCCTCATCCGGTATCTGCCTAGTTATTTATCTTCCGTGTTCTCGGATTCGATATCGGCTTCCAGGGCTTCCACAAATTCTGCGAACGGCATGGTTGTTTTAGTCCTTGCCAGCAGTTCCGCGGCCTCGTGAGCATCACGTTCGTCTTCGAGGCGTTCTAGAAGAGATAAATCGTCGATGGAGATAAGAGCACCAACAGGTTTGCCATTTTTAGTTATGACAACTCGTTCGTGGGTGTGGGATACACGAGTAACCGTGTCTTCCAGGCTGTTGCCCAATTCAAGAATTGATATTTGATTCACTATTGCCTCACTTAGCTGAATATATAACGATATTCTTCTGCCCAATATGTATTAGTGGCCTGACTAGGAATCACGCGGCACAGTGATGATGCCGAACAGCTGATGCAGCTCCTCCGGATGCACCTCAAAATACCCGCGATCCGGGCCGCTAAACATCGAACTCTGGTTCCAGCCACGGCGGCCAGCACGCGCATAATCAAACCGGAAATTACTACGCGCCGCCAGGTGATCCATAAAAATACGGGTCGCGCGGCCGTTCCCCTCGCGGAAGGGGTGCGCCTGGTTCAGGTGCGCGAAAATCGCGGCGGCAACCTCCACAAACTCCTGATGGTTCAGGCTCACCCAGTCGGTCGCGCGGCTAGTGGCGAAAACGTAGTCGAGGTACCGGTCAATGCTCAGCGGCCCATCCTGAACGCTCGCGAAAGCACTCACACCCTTGGACATGTCCACGGTGCGGTACTCCCCCGCCCAGTCGTACACGTCCTGGAAGAGGTAGCGGTGAATGGCCTTGAGGTGCTCGGCGTCGAAGGTGTGGGCGATGAGCTCGGGGTTCTTGGTGAGCTCGTAGCCTCGTCGGGTGATGATGCGGTGCTCGTAGAGCGAAAGCGCCGCGGGGTCCTTGATACCCGGCTTGTTCCGCATGACGTGCTGGTGGGGTTCGGGGTAGAAGTACGCCGCCCAGTTCTGCTGATGACTCACGGTTATTCGCCCTCCTCTGCGTGCTGGTCCACGTTTTGGCTTGTCAGCACCTGGTAGGCGAGCGCCTTCGCTAGTGCCTGCCGGTCGTATTCTTCCGCGGTGATTCGCCCAAGCTCGTAGTCGATGAGTAGCGTGACGTCTTCGCGGGTGGGGTTGTCGCCCTCAAGCCAGGATGAGGCGAGGGGCTGCATGATGTTGCGGCGCTGCTCTTCGGTGAGCGGCTCGAAGAGTTCGGGGTAGCGCAGGTGCAGGGCAAAACGATCTGACACTGTATGTTCCTTTCTTGACCTTCACAGGTCGGCCTCACGGCTGGGTCGTGAGGGTGGGAGGTGACGGTTAGCTGAGGTGCAGACCGTATCTCGGCTCGTCGAGCAACACCTTTGAACCGGCACGCCAGTACACCGGTTCGTACCAGCGGGTGTTGTCGAAGACCCGCAGGATGTCCACAGAGGAGGCGAGCACCTGCAGGTTCGCGTGGGAGCTGTCGTAGCGGCGGCGGATATCTGCCTCGTCAACACCGTGCCCGCCCTTGGCAACGCGGGCGGCGACCCGGTTCACGGCGGTGTCGGCGCTATTGAGCGTCACGTACAGTAGGGCCACCTCGTACCCTTGGGCGTGGGCGCGGTCGATGAGGTTCTGGAAGGATTTGGTGTTACCCGCAAGAGTGGTCTCCTGGTGGATGGACTCACCGGCCGCGAGCGCTTGGCGCAGGTCCTGCACAGTGTCTCGCATGGCGCGGGCGGCGTCGGCGGGGTTGCGCCAGTCGCCTCCTGCAGCGCGGAGTTTCTCGTCGGCATTGAGGCGGCGGGTGGCGCCGAAAATCTGCGGGTTGGTGCGGTAGAGGGTGCTCTTCCCGGCTCCGTTGACCCCGCCGATGATGATGTATTGGGGCTTCATGTGCGGCTCCTTGGACTGCCTAAACAGCTTAGACGACGAAGTTCTCGTCAGCGAGAACGATGCGCTGCTTCTGCTGCAGGGAGTAGGTCTGCAGGGCGAGGTAGAAGCGGCGCTTTTCGTCGTCTTCTTCGGCCTCGATAAGCGGGGTGAAGACCTCTGAGCTGTTGTCTACGAGGTACTTGTGGAGCGCCTCAAAGTCGGGGGTGTTGTCTTCCATGGTTATCCCCTTTCCGGAAGGTAGTAGACGGGCCGGTATCGCTCGGTTACGTTGGCGGTTGCGCCGGGTTCGATGGAAGAGTTCACTTCTTGTGCCCTCTGCTTCCCGAGGGCGCCGGCGGCGGCCCCACTCACCAATTTTCTTGTGGGGCACCTCGTATATTCCAGCCTAACCCAACTGCCGAAAACAGGCACCGCCCACGGTCATTCTGGGGAGGGTGCCGCCCGGCATGACAAACCTCTGGATACTGGTTTCCGACGGATGGTAGTCTGATGGTGCATCAAAAACCTGAAGGCGGCACTAGTGACCCCGAGTTGCTAGGTTGGATGGATGGGCCCTCCTGGGTTGCAGGTGGTGAAATATATAGAAGCCACCACGCTGTCAGACAGGGATTTTGCCTCAGAAAGGCGCGCCCACGGGGTGCGACTTTTGCCGTGTTCTACGCTCTCTTCATGAGAGAACGACCGTTCGCTCAGCGCCCTAGCGGCAGGCGTGATAGGGTAAATCTGACACCTGCCCCGGGGCGCCGACAGTCCATCCGGAATCATCAATTCCACTCTGGATTGGCACGCGGAGCCTCGCGCCGTCTTCACTCACTCCACACTCTACGAAAGCAGCCCCCGCACCAAGGGGCCGGGCCACGCCACGTTCCCACCGCTGGGAGCGCAAAGATTGGAGACACGTTGCAGCAAACCCCCCATTCGAGCATCCCACGCGGAGTTTACGTCTTCCTCTACATCCTCGGCCTCATCGTCCTCGCCATCTTGCTCTTCATGGTGCCGCGAGGCGGGGCCTCCCCGGTCGAGCATCTAGGCTCCCCCAATCAGGCTGCGGCCGAACCCGGAACCTGCGGGGCCGGCGCATCCGCAGACAAAACCGTTCTGAAGACCGCACCGACGGACACCCAGTGGGTGACCACCGAATCGGGATGGATAGGCCCCGTCTCGCAGACCGCGGGCCCCGTCGTGGAATCCCCGATTCGTAGCTGTTTTGAGCACTCGGCGCAGGGTGCCCTGTACGCATCCGCGTGGGCACTCATCCACGTCAATGACAGCCCGGAGGCGTACCTGCCGACCGTCATCGGCCCCGGCGCGGAGCAAATCACCAAGGACCGCCTGCAGGACACGACGACCCGCACCATCGTACGCATCATGGGGTACCGCTACATGTCGTACACCCCGGAACGCGCCGTCATCCGTATTCTTTTCCAGACCCCGTCAGGCACCTACCGTTACTTTGAGACGACCATGGAGTGGCACAACGGCGACTGGGCCCTGTGGGTACCCGCCGAGCAGCCGCAGGTGACCGACGAATTCGCCAAGGACAAGTACGTCACCTGGACGGCCGCGTAGGTTCCTCACGTTCGCCGCACCGCACGAGTAGCACGCAGATACACACTTTTACACTACGAAAAGGGCACCCCGATGTCGCAGACCCCCATGTCGGCCAGTAGTCCGGCTCCCATCCCAGTCCCCTCCACCAACTCGCCGATTCCGCAGGAGCAGATGCATCAGCGTCAGGACCTGCTGGAGCACCTCCGCCAGGTCAAGCAGCTGGTGGATCGCGCCGCGCCCTGGGCCGATTCGATGAAGAGCGCGCAGAAGGCATACGTTGCCGCCGTACCTGAGCCCCCTCGGATTAAGCTCAAGCGGCTCTTCGTGGCCTGTTTTAAGCTGATTCCGTGGACGTACCTTGCCAGCTCCATCATCATGCTGATCGCCTATCTACGCTACCTGTACGCCAACCCGCAGATTCACTCGAGCGATATTCCGTGGCACACCATTCACGTGCCGGCGATTGTCTCGGCGATTGTGATTGCGGCTCTCTGGTGGTCGCTGATGTACTTTGTCGCCTACCCGCTGGCGGCGGCGAAGGTCGAGCGGGAGAACAACAAGCGTCGCGCGCATAACGACTCGGTGTGGAGCGACTATGAGGAGCCGGCCATCGCCGAGCTGTCTAAGGTGCACAACGAGTACATGGAGCGTTTCTCCCACTGGTTCCCGGAAGACTACCTGTACCCGAACGCGGCGGATACCCTGTACAAGTACGTTCGCCAGGGCCGCACCTACACCCTGCAGGAGGCGTTGAACCTGTACGAGCAGGAGAGGCACCAGCTGTGGGTGCGCCTGAGCATGGAGGAGCAGGCCCGCGAGACGCGAATTCACAACGCTATCGTGGAGGACATGATGGACAAGCAGCTGTACGAGCAGCGCAGGGCCAACGTTCTGCTATCCGGCATTTTGGTGGCGACTACGGCTACGGCGGTGGCCGCCTCGGCCCCCCGCTATCACTACCACTACCACTACTAGGCGCTACGGAAAGCAGCAAGCTCTACACGGGGAGGGGACGCACTCCGGTGCGCCCCCTCCCCTGTTTCTACGTTTACGGGTTGATCCTCTAGCTATCGGGATTCTTGCCGACTCACAGCGTCTAGAAGCGAGAACTGCACCGGACTGGACGGCGAGAAAAATAGTGTAAAAAAATCGCCGATTTTTTCACTATCCCCTCTGATTTTCAGGAAATAGTGAAAAAAATCGCTGTTTTTTTTCATAATCCAGGTCACATATAAGTATTTCGGGTGCAGAACCAACTTCCACCCAGACCCTAGACCCCGCCTCCGTTAGAAGAAGTCAATGTCGGGGAGGCCCGAAAATATCTCAGCGAAGAGCTCGTACGTACCCAGCACAAAACGCTCGCCGCCGTCCTCCACCTCGCTATCAGCCCGCGAATACGTGAAAAGACCACCAATGATCTTCACACCAAAGAAATACAGCCCAACACAGCCAAGGACCAGAGCCACAAAAGGCATCACCAGCATGACCACAAAGTGAAGAATCACGTTATCAATCGAGCCGCCAAGCAACACCAGGCCAACAATGACGACCCCCATCACCACCAGGCACACGGGCACACTCAGAATGTACATGCCCCAGGCGATAATACGCAGAACAGTCTTCCAGAAGCCACGGCGCGGCTTCTCCTGCAGATAATCTGCGGGATGCGGAAGATACGTGTGCTGAAGTGCCGGCTGGTTGCTCATAGGTGGTTGTCTCCTGACGTACTCGGTGTATACATCAACTCCCCTGAGAATACGTCACCCACCTGGGCGATTCCTCAAAACAGGCGCAAGCAAACCACGCCCGCTAGAGCACGTCCGGGTGGACCGCCACCTCCACGGCGGCAGGCAGCACCCGCGCGCTAATACGGTGCGCCGACGGCGCCGGGTCGCCATCCACCTCAACCGGCTGCGCACCATCCGGGAACTCCAGCACCACCTCGGACCCCACCAGGTGGCGAATCACCGGTAGCTCAACGCGCGGCGAACCCAGAATCGTACGGCGCATCACCTTCGCCATCAGCAGGCCCCACTCCACCAGGTCACGCGGGGACGCCACAATCACCTCAAGCTTGCCGTCGTGCACATCCGTCATATCCGCCAGGCGAATACCGCCCTGCAGGCGACCGCAATTCGCAACCAGCACCGAACGCATGGGCAGGATGCGGGGCTCCCCACCGTCCACGCTGATGCGCACCGGATGCGACCTGCCCAGCATATGCTTCATGCCGGACTGCACGTACGCCACCCAGCCGAACTTCGCCTTAATCTCCTCGTTCGTATCGTTCATGACGAGCGCGTCAAAGCCGGCACCACTCATCACAAAGAACGTGTGTTCGGTTTCTTCGCCGGTGGTGCCCGTAGTCGTCATCTCAATCGCGTCAACGTCCTGACCCACGCCGTTGAGCGCAATATCAACGCACGCCGCCACGTCACTCACCGGGATGTACAGGTTGCGCGCCAGCAGGTTGCCGGTGCCCATCGGCAGAATACCCAGGCGCGGCTTGGGCCCCTCGTGATGCGCCAGCGCCGCCGCCACGGCACGCACCGTGCCGTCACCACCTGCGGCAATCAGCAGGTCAACGCCCTCGGCAATCAGCTCGCGGGCGGCCTCTGAGCCGGGCTCGTCCACGCGGGTGGTGCGCACCAGCGCCTTCGGGTGGCCGTTCGCCGCGAGGATACGTTCCAGAATCTCAACGGTGGCCGCGGCACCCGGCTTGCTCGGGTTGTACACCACGCCCACACGCTGCGCTTCACCGGTGGGCAGGGTCGGCAGAACGCCGAAGGGCGCGCCCAGCTCGATAGCGCGTCGGCGCGCCTTCTTGCGGGCACCAGTGGCGGAGGCGGTCAGCGCCGCCGCTGCAGAAACACCAAGGAGTTTACGGTAAAGAGGCATAGTTCTTAGACTACCTGCCCACGCAAAAACCCGCCCACCGGTTACGCGGTGAGCGGGTTTTCGACCGAGTTTGAGATTACTCAGCGGGCGGGGTTTCCCTTATTCAGCGACAGCGGGGATAACCTCGGCGCCGCCCATGTACGGGCGCAGTGCTTCCGGAATCACAACAGAACCGTCAGCCTGCTGGTGAGTCTCCAGGATAGCCACCAACCAGCGAGTGGTTGCCAGGGTGCCGTTCAGGGTTGCCACGGAGCGGGTGCGGCCCTTACGCACGTTGCCTGCCTCGTCCACGGTGTCCGGGGTGCGCTCGCGAATGTTCAGGCGGCGCGCCTGGTAGGTGGTGCAGTTCGAGGTGGAGGTCAGCTCACGGTAGGTGCCCTGGGTGGGGACCCACGCCTCGCAGTCGAACTTGCGGGCTGCGGAGGTGCCCAGGTCGCCTGCGGCGGTGTCAATCACGCGGTATGCGAGGCCGCAGCGCTGCAGCATTTCCTCTTCGAGGGACAGCAGCTTCTCGTGCATCTCTTCTGCCTGCTCGACGGGGCAGTAGACGAACATTTCAGCCTTGTTGAACTGGTGCACGCGAATGATGCCGCGGGTGTCCTTACCTGCGGAGCCAGCCTCGCGGCGGTAGCAGGAGGACCAGCCCAGGTACTTCTTTGCGCCCTTCTCAAAGTCGAGAATCTCGTCGGTGTGGTAGCCGGCGAGCGCCACCTCGGAGGTGCCGACCAGGTACAGGTCGTCGCGTTCCAGGCGGTAGATTTCGTCGTCGTGCTTGACGTTGAAGCCGGTGCCGTTCATGATTTCGGGGCGTACCAGGGTGGGGGTGGTCATCATGGTGAAGCCGTGCTCGGTTGCCAGGTCGAGCGCCATCCACATGAGTGCCTGCTCCAGGCGGGCAACCTGGCCCTTGAGGAAGTAGAAGCGTGCGCCGGAGACCTTCGCGCCGCGGGCCATGTCGATGCCGTCGACGAGCTCGCCGATTTCGAGGTGGTCGCGCGGCTCGAAGCCGTCAGCGGTGAAGTCGCGGGGGGTACCGACCTTCTTGACGACCACGTAGTCGTCTTCGCCGCCGGTGGGCACGCCATCGATGATGAGGTTCTCGATGCTGCTGATCAGTTCCTCGTATTCGGCGGTCTTCGCCTCGGAGGCTGCCTTCGCATCGTTGACGCGGGCGGCCAGTTCCTTGGCCTGTGCGACGAGTGCGGGCTTTTCTTCCTTGGGTGCCTTGGCGACCTTCTTGCCGAAGGCGTTCTGCTCGGCGCGCAGGGTCTCATATTCGCCGATGAGTGCGCGGCGTGCGGCGTCGGCTTCGAGGATGCGGTCGACGTGGGTTTCGTCCTTGCCGCGTGCTCGCTGAGAGGCGCGGAAGACGTCGGGGTTTTCGCGGAGGAGGTTAATATCAATCACTGTTTTATCCTACCTAATCTTGCGGTGGGTTGTGGGCGGGGTTTGCGCTGGTGGGGCGCGGGTAGGTGCGGGGGGTGTCTAGCGGCGGCCGGCCTGTGGTGTTGTAAGTGGTGCCGTTAGTGGCGCTGCAGCTGTGCGGGGCGGCCGTTCGGGAAGAGCGACTCGACCCATTCGTGTGCGGCGTCGAAGGAGGCATCGGAGTGGATGCTGTCGACTTCGGTGTTTTCGTGGTCGGCGCGCGGGTAGGAGCCGAGGAATTTCAGCGTCGGGGAGACGCGGTGCAGGCCGCGCAGGGCGTCGCGCATGCGTGCCTCGTAGATGTGGCCGTCGGCGTCGATGCTGAACGAGTAGGAGCCCATGCCTTCGCCGGTGGGGCGCGATTCGATGCGGGAGAGGTTCACGCCGCGCACGGAGAACTGTTCGAGCAGTTCGAGCAGGGCGCCGGCGCGGTTGGCGGGCAGCGGCACGGTCAGGGTGGTCTTGTCGGAGCCGGTCGGTTCGGGGATGTCGGCGGTGCGGGAGAGCAGCACGAAGCGGGTTACGGCGTTCTTGTTGTCGCCGATATTGTCCTGCAGTACGTGCAGTTCGGGGTGGTAGTTCAGCAGCGCCGGGGAGCAGATTGCCGCATCGTAGGTGCAGCCCTCTTCGAGCAGGCCGACAGCCGCCGCGGCGGTGGAGGAGCCGGGCAGGTAGGCGGCGGCGGGCACGTTCTCCTGCGCCCAACCGCGCACCTGCGCCCAGGCGTGCGAGTGGGTGGAGATGGTCTTGACGTCTTCAATGCTGATGGGCTTCGCGGCGACCAGCACGAAGCGGATCGGCACGAGCACCTCACGGATGATGCGTACACCCTCGCTGGCTGCGATAGCATCCAGGGTTGCGCTCACGCCGCCCTCCACGGAGTTTTCGATGGGCACCATGGCGGCGTCCGCCTCGCCCGCGTTCAGGCGTGCGAGCGCGTCGGGCACGCTAGTGGCGGGGATGCGTTCGGCGTCGGATGCGCCGGGGACGCTCAGCAGGGCGGATTCAGTGAAGGTGCCGGAGGGGCCCAGATAGGTGTATCGCATGGTCACCATGGTATCGGGTTGGGGTCGGTAGCGGTGGGGTTTCGCCCGTGCCGTATATATCTCGGAATGGCTTCGGTCATGGGTTGGCGATTTTAGGGGTGGGTTAGTGACTTTTGGGGTGGTTAAGAACCACCCCCAACGTCACTAACCTATCCCCGAAGGAACTAACCTATCCCCGAAATCTAACCCGCGAACTGGCGCACCCGCGCGGTGTCCCAGTACTGGGCGGGCACGCCTCCACCCATGAGCTCACGGGAAATAGCGGCCGCCTGCACGGAGCCGGCCTCCGGCAGGGGCGCGTGCGAACCGGCAATAATGACGTTGCCGCGGCGGCGGCCCTTCAACATGGCCGAATCCGCCACGATGCACACGTACTCGAACACCTCGAGCAGGGCGGATGCCTCAGCGCGGGCACCGGTCAGCGCCGGCCCGTCGCCGCAGTTCAGGATGTACAGGCCGCCGGGTGCGAGCGACTCGGCGACGGTGCGGGTGAACTCGACGGTGGTGAGCGCCTCGGGGGTGGTGTCACCGGCGAACACGTCACGAATCAGCACGTCGCGGGAAGCCGGGGCAAACGTGGAGGTGACGGCACCCGCCTCGCCCACGCGAATCTTCACGCGCGGCGCCTTGGGGATGTCGAACCAGGCGCGCACATACTCGGCGAGCTTGGCATCCAGCTCAACGACCGTGTTGCGGCTGGTCGGGGACAGGGCAGCGAAATAGCGCGCCATCGAGCACGCGCCGCCACCCAGGTGGGTGATGCGCAGCTTCGCGGCGTCCAGGTGCTCTGCCACGTGGGAGGAGACGACCGCCGCGATCCAGCGCATGTACTCGAAGTCGAGCTGGCGGGGTTCGCCCACGATTACGTGGGAGGACTGCACGCCGTTGATGAGCAGCAGCCAGCCGTCGGCGTGGTAGCCGTCGGGGACGAGCTCCGCCTCACCCGTGGAGATGGGGTACACGCCTGCCGCCGCGCCCTGCACGGGGGTGTTCTCGGTATCGTCAGCCCGGTTCTTCTGGTTCTTCTGCGCCTTCTGGGATTTCTTCGGTGCCCTGCTCTTTTTCGCCATACCCACTAGCCTAGCCGACGACCCGCCCCCGGTCAGCGCCGCACCTAATCGGGGGCGGGCCGCCCGACGGCGCTCGCATCCCGGGGTGCCGCTCCCGCACGCCCCTAGCGTACGCACCCGCAAGGAACCGCCTCCACAGGGGCCGACTGAGTAGACTAGAACTCATGGGATTTGTATGTCAGGGCCGCTACGCGCTCGCACCAATTGAACCGACCGACGCCGAAAAATACGTCAACCTGCAGCTGGACTGCATGGAGCAAACCTACGACCCGATCTACTTTGACACGCTCGGGGAGAGCTTCACCGCCCGCCACCGCGCCGAACGCAACGAATACCTCGAAGACTTCCACCGCCACCTCTCCTCCCCCACCGTGCGCGGCTTCTTCGCCTACGAGGTGCCCGGCTGGACCCCTGACGGCGGGCTCTCCTGCTCCATCGGCGCGCGGATTGATTGGGAGAAGCCGGTCGGCCTGACGCTCTCGCTCTGCGAGCCCTCCGATTGGGAGCTCGAACGTGCCGACAACCTCCCCGAACTGCCCGCAGGCACCCGTAAACTCGTGCACCTGTACACCCTCAACCACATGCACGGCACCGGGCTCGGTCAGGCACTCTACGAATCCGTCATCTACCCGGACGAGAACTCCTACCTGTGGGTCATGGCAGAAAACGAACGGGCGCTCTCTTTCTACGAGCGGCTCGGCTACCAGCGCAACAGCATCGAATTTGAGGCACGCGGCATCTGGGCGCCCGGCCACAGCGTACGGTACGCGCGCATCCCCAACCCGTAAACAACCCGTAGACGGGAGGGCCAGACGGCTAGTCCAGCAGCTGCGGGCACCGCGAGGCACGCGGCGGCCCCGCCCGGGATGCCGTGCGACACATCGCACCCTAAACGCTGTTAGGCGCCACACCCGCAAAGTCTTAACATAGAAAGTGACCTACGCTCGACGCACACCGCACAGACACAGGGAACCCCTGCGCACGCGCGGTACCGGCGCCGAACGCCACCCCACCGAAGGAAAGTAGAATATGACCACCGGTCTTTACCTCTCCGCTACGTCCCCGAACTCGGGCAAGTCCCTGATTGCCCTGGGCCTGGCAGACTCCCTGATTAAGCGCGCGGACCGCGTCGGCTTCTTCCGCCCCGTCTTCGACGGCGCAACCATCGCTGACGACCCCGTAGCACGCCTGATTCGCGAGCACTTCAACCTCTCCGAGGAGCAGGTCGGCGGCGCCGTCTCCATGAACGACGCACTCGCACTCATCGCTGAGGGCGACACCGAAGAGATTTCCTCCCGCGCGGTATCCGCCTACGAGAAGGTCGCAGCCAACAGCGACGTCGTGATTGTTGACGGCGCCTACCTGCCCGCCAACGCACTCGCAGTCGAATTCGACCTGAACGTCCAGATTGCACGCGACCTGGGCCTGCCCGTCGTCGCCATCGTCGGTGCGCAGGAAGCCACCGTCGAAGAGGCAGTCACCGCCGTTGACGTGGCCCGCACCGAGCTGACCGCATCCAAGGCTGACCTGCTCGCCGTCATCGTCAACCGTGCAGAGCCCGCCCTGCGCGAGGACATCGAGAAGTCCGTCAAGCGCGGCGAGGCAAACCTGCCCGTCTACGTGCTGCCCGAGATTTCCGAGCTGACCGCTCCGACCGTCGGTGAGGTTGCCGAGGCCCTCAAGCTCGACACCGCCGGCGTGAAGGCGGAGGACCTCAGCCGCGATATTCACGGCATCAAGGTCGCCGCCATGACCGTCTCCAACTTCCTGGGCCAGTTCGTCGACGGCGACTTCGTGATTGTCCCCGGCGACCGTGCAGACATCGTGGCCGCAACCCTGGCCTCCGCACTGGCACCGTCCTTCCCCGCTCCCTCGGGCGTGCTGCTCACCGGCGGCCTGGACGACGTTTCCGGCCAGCACACCGCTGTGGGCGAGCTCATCAAGAACGCACCCTTCCCGGTGCTGTCCACCGAGCACGACACCTTCAAGTCCGCACGCGCCGTCTCCCGCGTGCACGGCTCCCTCGAGAGCGGTCACCAGCGCAAGCTGGCCGCCGCCCTGGGTGGCTGGGACGAGCACGTCAACAAGGACGAGCTGCTGTCCCGCCTGTCCATCGAGCGCCCGGCTTCCATGACCCCGCTGCGCTTCCTGCACAACCTCATCGAGACCGCACGCGCAAACCGCCGCTCCGTGGTCCTGCCCGAGGGTTACGACGTGCGTATCCTGCGTGCATCCGAAATCATTGCACGCCGCGACTTCTGCGACCTGATCCTGCTCGGCAACCCCGCCAAGATTGCAGAGATTTGCCAGGCTGAGGGTATTGAGCTGCCCAGCTCGATCCGCATCATCGACATCGAGAACAACGAGTACTCCGAGGACTTCGCCGCAACCTACGCCGAGCTGCGTGCACACAAGGGTGTCACCATCGAGGCTGCTCGCGAGCGCATGACCGACCCCTCGTACTTCGGCACCATGCTCGTCTACAAGGGCATCGCCGACGGCATGGTTTCCGGTGCTGTGAACACCACCGCGAACACCATCCGCCCCTCGCTCGAGTTCATCAAGACCCGCCCCGGCACCAAGATCGTCTCCTCCGTCTTCCTCATGCTGATGGAAGACCGCGTTCTGGTCTACGGCGACTGCGCAGTGAACCCGAACCCCAACGCAGAGCAGCTCGCCGACATTGCGAAGGCATCCGCAGAGACCGCACGCCAGTTCGGTGTGGAGCCGAAGGTTGCTATGCTGTCCTACTCGACTGGCACCTCCGGCGCTGGCGCAGACGTGGACGTTGTGCGTGAGGCAACCGAGCTCGTGCGCGCATCGAACCCCGACTTCGCGGTTGAAGGCCCGATCCAGTACGACGCTGCTTCGAACATGTCTATTGCGTCGACCAAGCTGCCCGGCAGCGAGGTTGCTGGTCAGGCTACCGTGTTCGTCTTCCCCGACCTGAACACCGGTAACAACACCTACAAGGCTGTTCAGCAGTCTTCGGGTGCTGCCGCTGTGGGCCCGGTTCTGCAGGGTCTGCGTAAGCCCGTGAACGACCTGTCGCGCGGTACCACCGTTGAGGACATCATCAACACCGTTGCGATCACCGCAATTCAGGCACAGAGCCTGTAAGGTGCACGCGGCGCTGTAGCGTGAAGGTTGCGGCGTTCCGTTGATATAGAAATCTCCCGCACTGGGGGGCATGCCTTGGAGGTGTGCTCCACCCGGTGCGGGAGATTTTTTGTAATTACAGGGTTCCGCCGCCCCTCACCCCGAGCCGGTGACCGTCCGGGCAGCAGCAAACCGCCCGGGCTGCTAGGCTGCTGCTATGGACAACAACTCAACACCCTCACTGCCGGACCTCGTTCTCCCGTCCGTGGTGACGACCCTCAGCCTCCCGAGCAAGCACGCTTCAACTAACGTGCGGCTCCCGCAGGTATGGCTACTGCGCTCCGTTCCCGACGAAGAGAACCGAAGCGCCGCCAGCGGAAAAGTCTACGATGACGCTCTAGAGTTCCGTTACGTTTACGACTCGAAAGTTCCTAACCACAAGAACGTTCGAGAGGGTGACTTCGTGCTGATTCGAGATAATTCAATTCTTCTCGGGTCCGCTGTTATCCGAAAAATTGAGTCATACGAAGCCGATAAGGTCATGACTTATTGCCCCAACTGTGGGAGCAGCCGCATCACCTTCAAGTCCGATGGGCTGTGGCGCTGCGATGGAAAGTGTCTGAGAAGAGACAAGCTCAAGCCCGAGCAACGTCTGCACAAAAACCCGCCGCAGAAAACCGAGAAAGTTCAGCGGTTTATTGCCTACTACGGTGACACCTGGACTGAGCTGATCGGCGCAGCGGATAAGGACTCATTCAAGGACCTGAGTATGCCGGGCAAGTACAACACTCAGAACAGCATCGTCGCCCTCGATACGGCGAAAGTCCTTGACTGGCTTGAAAGCCTGAACACTTCGGGTATTCATCAGCTTCCCCTGAACGATGCTCACGGGGTGCCGGTGAATCCTCGGGGCGGTTTTACGATGCGCACGGTCAGGGCTCGTGTGGGCCAGGGGCAGTTCCGCCAAGAGCTGTTGAACCGCTTCGGCAATATGTGTGCATTTACCGGCACCTGCCATACGGCGGCGCTGGACGCGGCGCACCTGTACAGCTATGCACACGAAGGCGAACACCGCGTGGAGGAGGGCCTTCTACTGCGCAAGGATTTGCATAAGCTCTTCGATAGTGAGTTGGTGGGTGTGAGCTCTTCGCGGACTCTTCTTCTGCACCCCGGTTTGGGGAATACGCAGTATCAGTCGTTGGCGGGTGCTCGTTTGAAGGTTGAGTTGCCGAACCGTGCCCTGGAGCTGTTGGATGAGCACCGCTCGGGTCTAAATTGGCTTGAAGAAGCACTAGTCTAGGCCTGTTCTGGTTTAGGCCACCGGGTACGCAAAAAGGAGGTGCAGTAGCTTTCGGGCTACTGCACCTCCTGTGCGTTTTTACTGGTTATGTCGGCGGGCGATAGCCTTACCGATTTCGTGCGGGATACCCACCACGAGGGCGTTACCCATGCAGAAGGCACGGTTACCGTCGCTCATACCGGTGTCAGTCCAGCCTCGAGGGAAGCCCTGCAGCTGATCCAGCTCATCAGGAACGAGGCGACGGTACGCACCGGAGTCACCAACCACAACGTGCTTGAAGCGGGAGGCGCCCGAGCCTCCTTCGCCGGTCAGGATGGTGCGCGCCGGGCGGTCGAGCGGGTCGGGGAAAGACATTGAACCTTCGGTGTAGAAGTATTCAAAGCCGCTCGCCTTATTGATGCGCTTTTCCTTCTTTGCACCCTTGAGGTATTCCCAAGAAGGCACCTTATCAGGGGCAATAAAGAACTGCTCCGGCACCTCAGAGTCGGGAAGAACTACGTCACCGAGCGTCTTAAATTCGCCGCGGTAGTCAGGTTCTACCTTGCTGGTGAGCACGGTGCCGTTCTGCATGACACCGGCAATCTGGAAGGGCGAGGTCTTAGCACCGATTCCGAAGTGTTCCGTCTCGTAGTAGGGGTCATCGGAGATGGTGAATTTATCGGCCTCATTGAGCTCTTCGAAGACGGAGAGAAGACCCTCAGACTCTGCAGTTTTGACCGGGAACGCTTCCGCCAAAACACCGGTGTGGGTGATGCGGCGCGACAAATCCCATTCGGGGGCGTTGTGTTCGGCGTAAATGTAGACGCGCTTACGCTTCTGCGGGTGACCGTACTCTGCCGCGTTGATAACGCGCCATTCGACGCTGTAGCCGAGCGCGTAGAAGCAGGAGAGCATAATAGCGAAGTCACGGCCTCGCTGCTTAGCGGGCGACTTCAACAGGCGGTCGACATTCTCCAGAACAACGTATTTGGGGGTTTTCAGCTCAAGCGCACGGTAAATATCCCACCAGAGCACGCCTTTCTTACCCTCAATACCGTGCGACTGCGAAAGCGGCTTGGTGACCGAGTAATCCTGGCAGGGGAAACCGCCACAGAGCAGGTCGGCATCGGGAATTTCATAGAGGCCCGCCTCAACATCATCAAGTACGGCGTGAATATCGCGGTTTTCGAGGTTTGCTTCTTCTCCGAAACGTTCCTGGTAGCAACGTGCCGCGAACTGGCGGCCAACGGTTCCCGGGGGCTCCCACTGGTTCGCCCAAACGGTCGTGAAGGGGCCTGCGGAGGGCAGGGTCATGCCGTTGGCGTTATAGCCTTCAAATCCTAAGCGGAAGCCACCTACGCCGGCGAAAAGCTCGATAACTCGGATAGGCTGGCTACTGCTGGTGGTTTTCTGATCCATGAGTCAGTAGTCCTTATAGTCCTCTTGTAAATATATTCGAATACTAATACTATAACATAGAACAGCTATTCAGATCAAGTGGATCTCAGAAAAGCCAATGACGAGACGAAGAGCGCAGCCGCCGTATCTGACGTAGCATAAAAACAAGAACACGGCATGGCCAATATTATCGGCAATATCAATCAAGCAGAGGAGTAAAGACAGTGGAGCTGTTCAACTACGATGACTCGGATATCGAGAGCATCTACAAATATGCTCAAAAAGTAGTAGGAGTAGAGTTTGCCGATATTCTCAAGGCCTTCCAGGAATCCGCCTACAAGACTTATCAGGACTACATCAATCAAACCCCCTCCACCACACCAGACAAAAAAATTAGTAGTGCGTCAAAGGGGAGGTACGGGACATATATTGAAAAATATTATTTTGGCATCCCCACCAACAGCTCAAATGAACCCGACTTTAACAAGGTGGGAGTAGAACTTAAAGTTACCCCTTTCAAAGTAAATAAAGATGAAAAAATCTCCGCCAAAGAACGACTGGTCCTTGGGAACATTAATTATATGGATGAAAATCTAGATGATTTTTATAAATCTCATGCATGGAAGAAAGGAGGGGCCATCCTCCTCCTTCCTTACCATTTCATCAAAGACCAAGATATTCTAAAAAATAAAATTGCTAAAGTTCATCTTCTAAAAATCCTCGAAGAGGACTTGCCAACAATTATTAGCGATTACCAGAAAATTGCACAGAAAATTAAAGAAGGGCGTGCTCACGAACTCTCCGAAAGGGACGGCATGTATCTGTCCACCTCACGCAAAGGTGCCGGCAAAGGAAGAGACCTTACCTCTCAGCCTTTTAGTGACGCACCAGCAAACAAAAGAGCCTGGTCTTTCAAGCAGAGCTACATAACACGTCTCTACCAGGAGACTATCTTTACTTCCGAGGAACTAGAGAGTATTGCTCGAGCCACCAAGGATACCTCGAAGCCTTTTACTCAGATTCTTGAAGAAAAAATTCTGCAGTATCGAGGTAAAAGCGAGGAGGAACTCTGCAAGGAGTTTGATGTTAAATTTAAATCCAAGGGTCGCAATAACTCCATTATAACAAAAATGATGCAACTTCTTGACCTCCCTCAAAAAATTGAAAATACCACCGAGTTCAAAAAGGCAAATATGATGATTCGAGCTATTCGAGTTAAGCGAAACAAGAGCATTAAAGAAGATATTTCCTTTAAATCATATTCATTTATTGAACTTGCAAATGAAGATAATGAGGAATGGGAAGATTCTCACGTATATACCGAAATTTTTTCAAAGAAAATTCTGTTCGTAATTTTCCGCGAGAATGAATCCGGTGATTTCTGTCTGAATCAGGTCAAGTTCTGGGGATTCCCCGACTCCCTAGAGCCTGAATTAATGAGGGTACGGCAGGAGACAAAGGATATTATCAACCGAGGTGTTGAGCTTACACCCCGACCAAACGGCAAGAATGGAGTCAGGGTTTCAACTAATTTCCCTCAGAGCAGGAAGAATAAAATCATTTACACCAAGGTGCACGCTAATAATAGTTATTACGAGATTGAGCCCGGTAAGTTTGTCGGAAAGGGTTGTATCGAGGACACCGACGAGCTTCCCGATGGTCGCCACATCACAAAGCACTCCTTCTGGCTACCTAAAAGGTTTGTTCGGGAGATTCTTGAAGGTCAATGGGACTAATAATCGAATGTAAATAACCGCAGCAGGCGGCCCCGAATGTATATACATTCAGGGCCGCCTGCTTTTTAGACAGAGGTTTTCGATAGGTTAGTGTCTTCGCCGCGGGTCTTTAACCCGCGGTGAAGGCACCCTATCGACCGGTCCCAACACGAGAAGTCGCGCACACCACCCGGCAGGCAAAGACGCTCGAACAACGAACTCTCACCACCAAAAACCTCAAAAGACTGCAAAAGATGGCAAACATCCTGTAAGGTGGTCTCGGGACCCATAGCGATGCACCGGTGCATCGATAATGCGAGGTACCTAGTCTGGGTGCTTTTGGATACGTTGCTGTACCTAAAGAAAGCTTCTCGACTAGTACATACACACCATCACCGACAATTGGAGCACCACAATGGGACCTGAATCCGTTTTGACCCGCCGCACCCTGCTGAGTGGCGGCGCACTCTTCGGCCTGAGCGGTCTGCTTGCGGCATGCGGCCAGCAGGCCACCAACGAGGCTACGGGCTCAATTTCTTCCGCCACGCCGAGCGAGACAGCGGCGGCTTCTGCTGCGGCATCTGAGTCGCCTTCAGCGAGTGCTACTCCGTCTACTGTTCGAGGCTACTCGGGTGGTTCCAAAGCCCCCGATGGGGAATACCGCCCTGCGGATAAGTACGGTCCGGCGCAGAATGTACCGAAACCCAATGCTCCAGAAGACGGGTACCGAGAAAAATCCATAGATGGTATACGCAAAACATTGGATGCCTGGATTATGTGGGGCAACTATGGTACTCAAACAGGTGACTATTCGATGGCACGCAAATTTATGTCTCCCTCTTTCGAAGATGAGATTAAAGCCTATTCAGATGTCGAAGATCTTTACAAAAGTGGCGGGTGGATTATTGGCGGCATAAACCACTATCTAGCTGACGGTAACCCCTGGTCGGAAGATGGTGAAACTTATTTCTGGAAGGCCTACCGTGAGTGGGATTCTGAGACCTACGTTGAGTCCGACGGTAGCTGGCGCAAATGGAGTAATGACGATAAAACCGACGACACCTTTAAATTTGAGATGAAGCACAACGGTCAAAAGTGGGAAATTATGAATTATGAACCTGTTGAGGATTAAATATAATGCGGATTCATAAACTAATTGCATCTCAGGTTTTCACTCTGACAATTTTGTTTTCCTTACATACTCCTGCAATGGCAAAAGTGGAAACCCATGAATGTTCCTCAGATAGTAGCGCAAAAATATGTCAAACGCAGAGAACCCCTAAGAAGAACAATAAACATAGTGGTACTTCATCCACTGGAGACAATATTGTTACGGAAAATAATAACTCAGGATCTCAGAGTCAAAATTCAGATACGTACACTTCTAAAGCTCCCAATGGCCTAACCATGGTGTATTCAAAAACCGACCCAACACTCAACGCTTGCATTACAAAAGACGGACGTGTCGGTCACGTTAACTATGCCAACCGTTTCGTCCGTGACGACGGTATATCTGTTGACCACGGTCTCGGAAAGCGCCCCACATCAGAAATTTGTATCCCCGACAATGCTCGCACCCTCACCGGTACCAACAACCCCGGCCCTACCGGCCCCACCTACGAAGAAGTCATGGAGGAAATCCGCCATGCTGCAGAGTCCCTAGAACCCGGCAAGCCCACCCTCCACCAGTCCTACAACCCCCCCGCAGGAACCGGCCGAGCCGAAGGCGACCCCAACGTCTACAAAGGCGACAACATCAACTTCTACGTCGACGACGGAGGCCCCTACCGCCTCGAAGCAGACATGCTCGCCGGACACGTCGAAATTGAACTCATGCCCTCCTCCTACGTCATCGAGTACGGCAACGGCGATACAGACACCAACTACACCGCGGGCAAACCGGTCACCACCTACCCACGCGAACGTCCGCGTCAAACAGCTACCAGCTACGCCTACCAGCGTTCGGGCAACTTCCACGCGTACGCGACCGTGCATTACACGGCTCGTTTCCGTGTGGATGGTGGCCCGTGGCAGATGATGATGGTGACCCCGCAGGCGACCAGTGACCCGCTACTGATTCGTGTGTGGTGGGTTGATGTGGGACGCGTCGGCGGCACCTGCGATGAAGACGACACTCGTTGGGGCTGCAAGAACGACCCCACCATGGGTAAAAAGGATAACCCGAACCCCAGGTTGCGCAAGGCAGATGTCCGTACCGGCCAGCGCTGGCATCTAAACGACAGCGGTGACGGGGACACAGAGTATTCACTGCACCGCGACTGGCCCGACATGTAAACCAACTCTGACATGACATATAGATAACTGCAGCAGGCGGCCCCGGATGCATGTGCGTCCGGGGCCGTTTTTGTTTTACCGTGCTGTGCCGAAAAATTGTGCCATAGGTTAGTGTCTTTGGTCGTAGTTAAAAGCCATGGCAGAAGACACTAAACCATGGCACAAATTCTGCACGGGTTACAGCCCCATAGCGAAAATTCTCGGCATAAACAGCTCGGCATGAAAACCCATACCGCGTAACAACTCGTAACATCCCCTTGCGGGATACCCCCCTAGGGTATATACTGGAGTCATGGAAACCACTAGCAACCAGTGCTGCCACAGCACATCCGACCAGGTCTGCACCGCATCCGACGCACCCGCCAAGGAACAGTCCGAGGCGTACACCGGCGCATGCTGCAGCGGCGAGGCGCCCGAAACCCAGCACGGTTACGCCTCCAACAAAGAGGCGCACCTCAAGCGACTGCGCCGCATCGAAGGGCAGGTCCGCGGCATCGCCCGCATGGTCGACGAAGATAAGTACTGCATCGACATCCTCACCCAGGTTGCCGCGGTCTCCAAGGCACTCCACGCTGTCTCCCTGAACCTGCTCGAAGAGCACATCGGCCATTGCGTGACCGGCGCCGCCGTCGAATCCGAACGCACCGGCGACCCGACCATCGCAGAAGCCAAGGTCAAAGAGGCAACCGCCGCCATTTCCCGCCTCATGCGCAGCTAAACACGCTGCCCCTAAACACCAGGCGGACCCAAGTTTTCAACCCCACAACCGAAAGGAAACTCATCATGAGCACCACCACCGTTAAGGCAACCGGCCTGACCTGCAACCACTGCGCTATGAGCGTCAGCGAAGAGGTCAACGAAGTTCCCGGCGTCACCGGCGTGACCGTGGACGTCGTCAAGGACGGCGTCTCCACCGTGACCATTGAGCACGAGGGCACCCTCAACACCCAGGCTGTTGCAGACGCTATCGTCGAGGCTGGCTTCACCCCCGCCGTCTAATCGACCGCCACACAACAGCCCCGGGACAACTCAAACCGGTACGCTAGACATAGCAACCCACACCCAGGAGTCACCATGGCATACCCGGCTAACTACATCGCAATGGTCGTCGGCGCGGTTCGCACCCTCGTCGGCGTCGATAACATGCACCTGCGCGACGCGATCACCCGCGTCGCCCGGCAGATGAGCCTGGACCCCGCCCTGGTCGACTCCTGGGTCAAGCAGAGCCCCGAATATACGGCGCGTGAAGACGCGACCGGCGCCGCGCGACGCAGCGGCACGAGCGCGAATAAGCGTTCCGCCGAGCACGAGCAGGGTCTGAAGGCTCGCGAGAAGGCGAACGCTTCGCCGTTCCCGCGGGCCGCTGTGAAACGCGCGTACGGCGTCTCCGATCGAGGCGCGAAGGTGACCGGTGTTCGCCCGCACACGACCCGCCCGGATGGGCTACCCGGCGACCACTAAGCCGCGTTGATTTTTCCCTCGCGCACCCTCGACGGTGCGCCCTGATACTGCACCATACACCGTCCGGGGCGGGGTCCTTCGGGGCCCTTCCCCCGGCTTGGTGTGTGCCTTTTTCTACCCTCCCGTTTTTGAGTTTTGAGGAAGTATTGTGTCTTCTACACAGCCTTCACTAATCACCCGTGAGCCCTCATCACAGAGTGAGCGCTCTCTTTTTAATCCTGCCGGAACGACCGCAAAATCAACGGAGTCAACCCGAATTATCCACGTGGACATTCAGGGCATGACCTGTGCATCCTGCGTGGGCCGCGTGGAGCGTAAGCTCCGCAAAATCCCCGGTGTTGACCCGGCGGTGAACCTGCCGCTGGAGTCCGCGCGCGTCATCGTACCCGAGGGCGTGAGCGACGAGCAGATTGTTGAGACCATCAACAACGCCGGCTACAAGGCGCACCTCAAAAACGGCCCGCGCGTGGGCGCCGCGACTGATGCGAGCGCATCCGACGGCGGCGGTCAGCACACCACCCCGAGCATGAAGGGCGGCTTCACCGACCGCATTATCTACGCGACGATTCTGGGTGTGCCCATCTTCCTGATTTCCATGTTCCCGGCGTTCCAGTTCCCGAACTGGGGCTGGGTCGTGGCGATTCTGACCGCGCCGGTCGCGTTCTGGTGCGCCGCGCCGTTCCACCGCGCCGCGCTCATCAATGCCCGTCACGGCTCCTCCACGATGGATACGCTCGTGTCCCTCGGCGTGGTCGTGGCGTACTTCTATTCGCTGGCGCAGCTGCTCATAAACCCGGCGTTGACGGCGCACGTGCACCATGCGGGCGGCAGCTTCTGGTCGATGTTTACCGGCCACCATGCGCCGCTGTACTTCGATTCGGCGTCCATGGTGACGCTGTTCCTGCTGATTGGCCGCGCAATTGAGCACCGCACCCGCCACCGCTCCTCGGATGCGCTGCGCACCCTGCTGAGCATGGGCGCGAAGGAGGCGACCCTGCTGCGCACCGATAAGCAGGGCGTGACCAAGCAGGTGCAGGTTCCGGTGGAGGACCTCATGCCGGATGACCTGTTCCTGGTGCGCCCGGGCGAGAAGATTGCCACGGACGGCGTGGTGGTCGAGGGTACCTCCGCGGTGGATGCGTCCCTGCTGACCGGCGAGTCTGTGCCGGTGGAGGTGCATCCGGGCGATACGGTCACGGGTGCCACGGTGAACACTTCGGGTTCGTTGACGGTGCGCGCCACCCGCGTGGGCGCCGAGACGACCCTGGCGAAGATGGGTGAGCTGGTGGCGAGCGCCCAGGAGACGAAGGCTCCGATTGCCCGCCTGGCGGACCGTGTTTCTGCGGTGTTTGTGCCGGTGATTTTGACGATTTCGGCGCTGACTCTGATCGGCTGGTGGCTGATTTCCGGTGACGGTGCGGCGGCGTTTAATGCGGCGGTGTCGGTGCTGGTGGTGGCCTGCCCGTGCGCCCTGGGTTTGGCGACCCCGACGGCGCTGTTGGCGGGTACGGGTCGCGGCTGGCAGCTGGGCATTTTGATTCGTAATGCGCAGGTGTTGGAGGCGACGAGCACGGTTGATCGCGTGGTGCTGGATAAGACCGGTACCGTGACGACCGGCGAGATGTCTGTGGCGTTCTACGGCACGTTTGGCGACTACGAGTCGGCGGGTGACCTTGCCGGTATTTCGCCGGATTCTGCAGATTCCAAGAACGAGCGTTCCCTGTCTGTTCTGCGTGATGCCGCCGCCGTGGAGGCGCTGAGCGAGCACCCGATTGCCCGCGCAATTGCCGGTTTTGCCCGTGAGCAGGGCGTACTTGCTGAGGGTGCTTCGGCACCGAGCGTGAGCGACTTCGAGGGTGTTCCCGGAGGCGTGCGCGGCGTGCTGAGCGGCGCGGGTGACGGTGCCGAGAACGGCGCCTCCCGACTTGTTGTTGTGGGTACTCCCGAGTACCTGCAGGCGGCGGGTGCGCAGCTGAGCGAGGGCCAGTTGGCCCTGCTGGATCAGGCTCGCCGGGCGGGTCTGACGACGGTGGTTGTCGCCCGCGGCGAGGCCCCGAATAACGAGGCCGCAGAAAACGCTCCCGCCCCGCAGCCGGTCGGCATGATTTCGGTGGCCGACACCCCCAAGCCGGAGGCCGCCGAGACCATGGCGCAGCTGCGCGAGCTCGGTCTGGAGCCCATCCTGCTCACCGGCGACGCCCCGCAGGTTGCGCAGGCGGTTGCCTCGCAGGTCGGCATTTCGGCAGATAACGTGTACGCCGGCGTGACCCCCGAGGGTAAGTCGCAGGTGGTCCGCCAGTTGCAGAAGGCCGGTCACCGCGTGGCAATGGTCGGCGACGGCGTGAATGACGCCCCGGCGCTGGCTCTTGCTGAGCTGGGCATTGCGATGGGTTCGGGCACGGACGTTGCCGCGGAGGCCGCCGATATCGTGCTGACCCGCTCGGATGTCGCCTCGGTGGTCACGGCGCTGCGCCTCTCCCGGGCTACGCTGCGCACCATCAAGTCGAACCTGTTCTGGGCGTTCGCCTACAATTCGGTGGCTGTTCCGGTCGCCGTGGCGGGCCTGCTGAACCCGATGATTGCGGGTGCGGCAATGGCGTTTAGTTCGGTGTTCGTGGTGCTGAATTCTATGCGTCTGACGGCGTTTAGGAAGTAGCGGAATATGGCGAGAAATTGCCTGAGCGTATAGCGCGAAATTGCCCAAACATTAGCTATTGAAATAGCCTGAACGAAAAATTCAAAAGCATATCTCGCCGTGCTTTTCGCACGGTAAAAGATATAAAGAAATGCACCGCCCGTGTAAAGGCGGTGCATTTCTTTATATTCAGTTTTCACGGGCGGCGGCTTGAACGCCTAGCTTGAACAACGAGCTCAAAAGCCTGGCTCAAACGCCTCGCCCGAAAGCCCGAGCTCAACAGCACGAGCTCAGCAGCCCGGCAAAACCTCGCCGAGAACCGGGCAGAACCTTATGCCCAGGTCACCAGGTCCTCGATGGAGCGGCGGCTCTTCGGGGCAATCTCGCGGGCACGGTAACCGAAGGTCACAGCAACGGACACGCCGTACTCCTCCGGGTCGAACAGGCCGGCAGAAGTGAGCAGCTCGTTCACTGCCTCGTAGTTCATACCCTCAATGGGGCAGGAGTCGATGCCGAGCATTGCGGCGCCGGTCATCATGTTGCCCAGGGCGATGTAGGTCTGCTTGGATGCCCAGTCGAAGAGCGCGCGGTCGCTTTCCAGGACCTTCATGTCGTTCTTCTGGAAGTTACCGTAGCGTTCGAGTGCGGCCTCCATCTGCTCCTCGGTGAGATTGCGGCTTTCGAGGGTGCGGCGCATCCACGGGGTGTCGTAGCGCAGGCCCTTCTTCGCCAGCAGTACGACCAGGTGGCTTGCGTCGTCGAGGGCGCCCGCCATGCCCCAGGCGATCGGCTTGAGCTTTTCGCGCAGTTCGGGGTCCTGGATGACCAGGAACTTCCACGGCTCGGTGCCGACAGAGCTGGGCGACAGGCGCGCAAATTCGAGGATTGCGGCGAAGTCTTCGTCGCTGATGCGGCGGTCGGGGTCGTAGGCGCGGGTTGCGCGGCGGCGGGCGAAAATTTCGAGGGCTTCTTCGCGGGTTACGGTCACGGTTTCATCCTTTGCATGAGGGTTTCATTACCCTGTCATGCTACACCCGCGGAGGGTGCGGGCGGTCTAATTGTGAGCCATTACGCCCAGAGCACGTATGCGCGAAGCAGCTAGGTTCGAAGGGTTTAGGCACCGGCTTTCATCCACACATCCGAGGAGGCGCGGCGACCGAAAATGACCGCGCGGATTCCTTGGAAGTACAGAATATACGCCGCCCACAAGCCGCAATACCCGGCGAGCGCATCCATGGTGCCGTTGCCAACCGCCCAGTGCAGCCCGAGCATGACGGGCACGTACATGACGAGCATGATGAAGCAGCCGATTGCCAGGTATTTCACGTCCTGCGCGCCCATGAGGATGCCATCCAGGGTGAACACGTACGCGGCGATGGGCTGGCCGAGCGCGATGATGACGGTGGCGATGGTGAAGAGGAACGCCACCTGCGCGTCCTGCGTGAAAATCCAGGAGCCGAAGAAGCCGATGAGCGGGCAGATAAGACCAGTGATAACGCCGTAGATGAGGCTCATGCGCAGCAGCCGGTTTTTCAGCTGGCGCACCTTCGCACGTTCGGATTCTACGTTGAGGTCGCGTTCGCCGAGTTCCTTGCCGAGTAGCGCCTGGGCGGCGATGGCGAGGGAGTCCAGGGCGTAGAGGAAGAGGTTAAATACGCCCATGCCGAGCTGGTAGGCGGCGGTGTGTTCGGTGCCGAATCGTGCCACGACGAACACGGTCAGCAGGGAGGCGATGCGCATGGACAGGGTGCGCAGCATGAGCCAGGAGCCGAGCGAGAGCACCGAACGCATGCCGGCGACGTCGGGTGCCCAGCGGACGGCGTGCTCGCGGGTGCCGCGCATCATGACCACACCGAGCGCGGCAGCCATGCCCCACTGGGTGAGGGAGGTGCCGGTCGCCGAACCGGCGACACCCCAGCCGACCGGGTAGATGAGCAACCAGTTCAGCACAATGTTGACGAGCGTGCCGACCGTGGCGACTTTGAGCGGGGTGACGGTGTCTTGCAGCCCGCGGAGCGTGCCGACCTGCGCGAGGATAATCATCATCGGCGGGATGCCCCAGAGCGAGTGGTGCAGGTAGTCGAGGGCGTAGCTCATGGTTTCGTCGGTCGCGCCGAGGCCGCGCAGCAGCGGGTCTGCGAAGGCGTATCCGGCGATCATGAGGAGCATGCCGAGGCCGAAGGCGACCCACACGCCGTCCACGCCGATCTGCCAGGCGCGGCGCAGGTTCTTCTCGCCGAAGGCGCGCGCCACGGCGGGCGTGACGGAGTAGGCGAGGAAGTTCATGAGGCCCACGACCGTGGTGACGAGCGTGGCGGCGATGCTCATGCCCGCGAGTTCTGCTTTGCCGAGTTGGCCGATGAGGGCGGAGTCGGTGAGCACGAAGATGGGTTCGGCGATGAGCGCACCGAAGGCGGGTACGGCGAGGGCGAGGATGCGTCGGTTCAGCGAAGGCTCGGCAGTATTCTTCACGGGCGCGCCGGGCGCAGTGCTACCGGGTTCGGTGCCGCCGGGTTCGGTACTACTGGATTCAGCCATAAGGTGCTTCTGTGTGCTCATCCTTCTAGGCTACTCCCCGCCGCCGCGGCGGGTGCCTGCGCGCGGGGCGGGGTGCACTCTACGAGATGGGCGCGGCTAGGCGCCTCGGCCGCGTAGTTCGTCGAGGGCGCGGCGTTCCTTCTTGGTGGGGCGGCCGCTGCCTCGTTCGCGTTTGGCGACCGGCGGCATGGAGAGGTAGGCGGGGCGCGGGCCGGAAAGGTCTTCGTAGCAGGTGACGGCGATGGGCGCGCCTACGCGTTTGACGAGGAGTTTTTCGACTTTGAAGACGCGTTCCCAGCCGGGGTAGCGGACCTTGACAATGTCGCCTTTTTTGAGTTTTTGGGAGGGTTTGGCGGGGGCGTCGTTGACGCGCACGTGGCCGCCTTTGCATTCGTCGGCGGCGAGGGAGCGGGTTTTAAAGATGCGCACCGACCAGAGCCAGAGGTCGAGCCTGGCGCTGGTTAGTGTGGTGGTGTCTTCTGCGGTCATGTGTTCATTGTGGCGCGAGGCGGGCGGGGCACCAAATCAGGTGCGCCCGCCTGC
This sequence comes from Rothia sp. HMSC072B03, assembly GCF_001809565.1. Classification (NCBI taxonomy): domain Bacteria; kingdom Bacillati; phylum Actinomycetota; class Actinomycetes; order Micrococcales; family Micrococcaceae; genus Rothia; species Rothia sp. HMSC072B03. The sequence goes on along the minus strand of NZ_KV797966.1, from coordinate 126,181 downwards.
GATTCCTACCCCTCCGCCGTTTTCACAGTGATTCCGCCGTATTTTTGCCGTGGTTTCGACAGGATTTCGGCGGGGTTCCATCATGGCTTCGCCGAACCGCGCCGCAACCGGCACCGAACCCGCCACGCGGCAGAAAATTTTCTATTGCACGCACCAGCCTATTGAGCGCAAACCCGCATCCACTAGGGGTATTGTTAAGTCACCTTCTCAAGAAGTGTTCTCAGGACCACCTAGTTCGCGTGGTCTACGGGGGGGGTTGTGGCCGCGACGCCACGGGCTCCCCGTAACAGATTGGATATACACCATGTCAGCTTTGAAAAAGCTCCTGGCGGCTGCCCTCATCAGCACTGTGCTGTCTTCTTGCTCCTTCGGCCCTTCTCTAGAGAAGGACGAAAGCGCCCGAGCAATCTTCGACACAGAAAATGACCGGGTGATCCTGCCTCTGGACGCATACAACACCGCCGGCAAGGGCGAATACTTCACCAAAGCCCTTGAGCTCGCCCGCAAAAAGTGCTTTGCCGAACACGGGCAACACTACGAGATGTTCGTCCCCACCGAAGGATCCGGCAGGAACCTCGGCAGAACCTACGGGATCTGGAACGTTGAGCACGCCCAAAAATACGGCCTCCACGAGCGCGAAGACTCAAATACGCTGGACCTCTCCTCCCCTGCCGCCTCATCCGACCCTGGGAAGGATGTCCGCACCGAATGCTATCAGCGCGCCGTCGATGAGATGAAGCAAATTGGAGAGATACCCTTCGGAAGCAGCACGTTTACGCGTTTGGAGACCGACGCCCGAAATGCCGCAGGCGATAGGCAACTCAAAAAATCTCTTGACGACGAGTGGAAGCGATGCGTCAAGGATAAGGGCCTCACCCCCGATAGTGAGGTGACCGTCGAGGAAGAAAAGAATATTCCTCAGAGCGCCGTCGCCTCCGAGGAAGAAATTCGAATCGCCACCATCGAGGCGCAGTGCGACCGGGATATAGGCCGTTCGCAGAAGCTCTACGACCTGCAAGCGCAGTACCAGAAGCCGCTCGTCGCCAAGAACCAGGCAGCCCTGGAGAATGAGCTCAAAGAATTCAAACGCCGGGACGAGCAGTTCAAGCAGTACGTGCTCGACAACCAGTAACAGCGAATAGCAGTCGGTAACAGCCAGTATGCCGACAGAAAAGGGTGTGTGTCGTGTTCAGTGAACACGGCACACACCCTTCTTAAGCTGTACCGGCTATATTGTGCCGGCTACGTTGCGCCGGTTATCCAACCCGCGGTGGTTATGCCTCCACCGTTGCGGTGCGGCGCTCCTTGAGAGCCCAGCCAATCACGCCGGTCAGCAGACCGAACGCAATCCAGGAACCAAGCACCAGCCACTGGTCACTCGTTGCAACCTCCGGGAAGTACGCAATCGAACGCAGCAGAGTCGAGGAGGCACCCGGCACCAACATCTGACCAATCTGCCCCCACACACCGGGCAGGAACACGCTCGGCATACTTGCGCCCGAAATCGGGTTACCAATGAACATGGTGATGACCGCGCCTACTGCGAGACCAATCAGCGGCGAAGACAGTGCACCCACACCCACAATGAAGAAGGCGGTCGCCAGGTAGGTAGCGCCGAACGCAGCCCACAGGGTTGCGAAGTCGCCGGGGATGATGCCGAACCAGACGTTCAGAATCAGGGCGGTCAGTGCACCACCGATGACGGAGTACAGGGTTGCGGTGGCGAAGCGGCGCCAGGTGCCGTTCACGCGCAGTACGGAGAAGGAACCGCCGAGAATACCGCCAATGACCAGCGGAAATGCGGAGATAGCGATACCGGAACCGGAGGAGTCATTCTCACTCAGGGGTACCACGACGGTGGTCTTCACCGCCATTGCGGATGCCTGCTCGGCCTGCACCTTCATCTGCTCCAGCTGGGCGGCGGCCTGCGCACCCTGTTCACCGCCCGTCTGCACCGCCTGGGTGAGGGCTTCCGTCTTAGCGGCGAGTGCCTTCTGCTGAATCTGCGCGTTCAGCTGGGTGGCAACACCGTTGAGCATCTGGGTTGCTGCGGCGTTTGCGGCTGGTGCGGTCAGCACTTCGGGGGCGGCGCCTTCGGTGAAGATGATTGCGCCGTAGGTTTCGCGCTGCTTGATTTGCTGTTCAGCCTCTTTGCGGGAGGATGCCTGCTTCAAGTCGAAGGTTTCAATACCTTGGTCTTTGAGGGACTGTTCAAACTGACTGACGGTCACCTCGGGGCCTGCGATAGAGACGGGCAGATTCTTTGCTTCCATGGTCTTGGTGGGCCAGGTGAAAGCTAGGACGATGAGTGCTACCACCAAGGATGATAGTACGGAGGTGGTGATGACCTTGAGCCAGGAGGAACGGTCGGTGGTTTCTTGCGTGCTTGTTTCTGCAATGCTCTTTGCCGCGATCTTCTGGGATGCGGCAGCTTGGGTGGCTGCGGCGGTCACTGCTTCTGCGGTGACTGCGGTGGCGGTTTCGTTGTTCATGACAATCTCCAAACAAAATGCTTATTTCGTTTACGAGTCAGAACTCTACTCTCGATTTTTACCGAGTGCAAACAAAATAGCTATTTTGTTTGTAAAGTCACAAAAAGAACTTCCATTGTGTTTGTAAGTTTTGTGCCCACTCCCTAAACTGGAACCATGCCCCGACTAACAGACGCCACCAAAGCCGCACGCCGAGCCCAAATCATCGAAGCCGCCGTTAGCTGCTTCCTCGAAAAGGGCTACACCAACACCTCCATGAGCGACATCATCAAAGCCTCCGGGCTGTCCTCCGGATCCATCTACTCGCACTTCTCCGGCAAAGAAGACATCCTCACCACCGCCATCAACGAACGCCTCGAAAACATCAAAAAGCTCTACGAAACACTCCCCGAAGGCGCCGGACCCCAGGACATTCTCGAAATCATCTACACCAACCAGATGGTTAACGAGAACTTCTCCGCCATGCTGCGCATCCGCCTTGAATCGCTCCACGCGCCCGAAATCGCCAGGGCAACCGCGAACATCATGCCCCTATTGCAGGGCATCATCGTAAAGACCCTCACCCCCTGGGCGGCCGAACAGCTACGCGTTCTGCACGAAATCAACCCCGACCCGGCGCAGCGCACCCCCGAGCAGGAGGCGCTCATCACCGACTACGCCCGCGATACTGCGGACGCCTTCATGATGATTTTCCAGGGCTACATGCTCCGCTCCTTCTTCGGTAACCCCAAGGAAAAGGACCACCTCTACCGCGTCGCTTTAGCGCTTCTTCCTGAGTAGTTGACCGACCGATAGTCCCCAAAAATCACCCTTAGACGGTTGTTTTTCAGCATTTAGACCGCGCAGGGGCAACATAAGTCATTCACATCCTGCAGGCGTAGAATCGAGGAACTATGACTGAATCCTGCACCCCCGCAACCCCTGAGCCGCGCGCCGACAACCCCGCAGAGCTGAAGAATCTGCGTGCCGCGCACGCGGACGAGCTCTCCTCCCGCACCCACGCCACGAGGATCCCGGCGGACTCCTGCTCCCTCTATGACGACGAGGCTCTCGGTGGCACTGCCGGACGCGCCACCGCCTGGCTGGCGCTCGAACACGTGGGCCAGTGGGGCCGCGATGTACTGGACGGATCCGCCCTCGGCGAGGAACTCTCTGCCGCACTGGGCGAGGCAGTCTCGCAGGCGGGGCTGAAGTTCCTGCTCATTCGCCAGGTGGGCAGGGAGGGGCGCGTACTGCACGGCGCGCCGGATGCATCCGGCAACCCGACCCACCGGGTACTCTACGCACTCTGCACCCCGGGTGAGGAGAAGCTCTACTCGTTCAGCGTGAGCGCCCCCGAGCAGCTGCTCGAACTGCCGTTGGACAACCCACAGGAGTTGATTCAGGCGACCGGAGCCGAGCTCATGGACTCCCCCGCTATTCTCGTGTGCACCCACTCTAAGCGTGACCGTTGCTGTGCTCTGCGCGGCCGACCCATTGCGGCACACCTGGCGGATATCCTACCCGCGAACGCGGTCTGGGAGTGCTCGCATACGGGCGGTCACCGCTTTGCCCCGGTCGGCATTATGCTGCCCACCGGCTACACCTACGGTCGCCTCTCGGAGCCTTCGGCGCTGGCGGCGTACCTGTCGCTGGCGGGTCGCGATATTCCGTCGCTGCACGGTCTGCGTGGGCGCAGTACGGATACTCCGGTGGAGCAGGCGGCGGAGGTTGCCGTGCGCCTCGAATTGGAGAAAAAGGGTGAAGAAGTAACCTCTGGAGGTTTGGTTTCACGTGAAACATCGGGGCGAGAGGCGCTGAACGCACTCCGTGAGGCGGGCATCGAGCCCCCGGTAGATACCGCCGAACACCCCACCCTGGAGGCGGCACTCACCACCCACACCGACGGACGCACCTGGGTCACCTTCTTCGAGCGGGTCACCCTTGAGCCGCGCCCCAACTCCTGCGGCAAGGGTCCCGCAGATGCTTTCAGCCGCGAGCTGCTCGCGCTGCGTCAGCTCTAATCTCTGCACCAACTCTAGGTAGTGCCAGATCTAACCACTGCATCAGCTCTAGCACCCGCGCATGATTAGACAGCGCAAAGCCCCAGCGGGCACCTTCTCGGGTACCCGCCGGGGCTTCACTGCATCCAGGGTTCACTGCATCCAGAGTTCGCTGTAGCCGGGACCTCAGACTTATCCGGCGAACGGGTTCGGCGCGCCGATGTACTGCAGCTCGGTGTACTCCTCCAGACCCTCGGGGCCACCCTCGCGACCCATACCGGACTGCTTCACACCACCGAAGGGAGCCGCCGCGTTCGAGATGACGCCGGAGTTGTAACCGATCAGGCCAAACTCCAGACCAGCCGCCATGCGCGTAAAGCGCGGGTGGTTGCTTGTGTACACGTACGCGGCCAGGCCGTACTCGGTGTCGTTGGCGAGCTTCAGGGCGGTGCGTTCGCCCTCCTCACCGTAGCCGCCGAACGTGGCAATCGGGGCGACGGGCCCGAAAATTTCTTCACGCCACACCCGCATCGAATCGGTCACGCCGGTCAGCACGGTGGGGGTCACGAAGTTGCCCTTGTTCAGGTTCTTGGGCATGCCGCCGGTATCGCTCGGAACGTTCTCCTCAAGCTCGGGAACGTACCCGCCGCAGGCAAGGAGCGCGCCCTTGCCCAGGGCGTCTTCGACCATAAAAAGCATGGATTCAACCGCTGAAGGTTGAATTAGCGGTCCGCAGTCGGTTCCGTCGACGGTTCCGTCACCCACGACGGTCGCCTCCATACGCTCCACGAAGGCGCGGGTGAACTCTTCAGCAATGTCCTCGTGCACGATGAATCGGTTGGCGGCGGTGCACGCCTCGCCCATGTTCCTCATCTTCGCCGCGTAGGCGCCCTCCACGGCGGCGGGGATGTCCGCATCCTCAAAGACAATGAACGGGGCGTTACCGCCCAGCTCCATGGAGGTGCGCAGAACGTTCTGCGAGGCCTGCGCGAGCAGGGTGCGGCCCACGGCGGTGGAGCCGGTGAACGAGACCTTCCGTAGGCGCTCATCAGCCATCAGCGCCGAGACAACCTCGCTGGTGCGGGAGGTGGTCACCACGTTCAGCACGCCGTCCGGCAGGCCCGCCTCACGCATCAGGGACGCGAAGTACAGGGAGCTGAGCGGAGTCAGAGAGGCGGGCTTGAGCACTGCGGTGCAGCCCGCCGCGAGCGCCGGGGCGACCTTGCGTGCCGCCATGGCGAGCGGGAAGTTCCAGGGGGTAATCAGCAGGCAGGGGCCCACGGGGCGGCGTACGGTGGTGATCTGCAGGCCGGATTCGGGGGCGAGGCCGGTGCGGCCGAAGTTGCGGGCAGCTTCTTCGGCGTACCAGCGCAGGTAGTTCGCGGCGTAGGCGACTTCGCCGCGGGACTGGTCGAGGGGCTTGCCCATTTCGAGGGTCATGAGCCGGGCGATGACTTCGGTGCGCTGCGTCATGAGCGTGTAGGCGCGGTTGAGGATGTCGGCGCGTTCGCGGGCGCTGGTTGCCGCCCATGAGGTGCGGGCGTCGCAGGCGGCGTCGAGTGCTTCGATGCCCTGTTCGACGCTGGCGTCGGCGACGTGCGCGAGGATTTGGCCGCAGGAGGGGTTGTGTACGGGGAAGGAGCCGTTGTCGCCGGTGACCCAGCTGCCGCCGAGGAGCAGGTCGGTGGGCACGTAGAAGAAGGGGTAGGAGGGCCGTTCGTAGGGGTCGATGGGTTCGCGCTGCGGCATGTTGATGCTTTGCATGTGCGGTTCGGTGCGGCCTCGCAGCTGGGCGGATTTCGCGGTGGGCTTTGCGGCGGGATTCTCGGCGGAGCTTTCGGGTGAGGTGGTCATGGCGTGCCTTTCGGGTTGGGGCGGCCGGTGCGGTCGACTCTGACGCTTTTAATTCTAGTCCTGCACGCTCCCCTACCCCTCGAACCTGCCCCGCGCGCCTGCACGCCCTCGCCCGCGCTTCTCCACACCCTGGAAAGGCCGCAGGCACGCCAAAGGGGGCCGCATCCGCGTTGGATACGACCCCCTTCAGGTGGATTCTTCAGGTAGATTCTCGCTCGGTGCGCGCGAGTCCTAGCTGGGGATTATGGAAGGCATTGCCCGGAAGGGATGCTCGGTGTTGCATCCGCTCTGCCCGGTATCCGTAATCTCACCGCTTAGCGGGCGGCGAGTCGGACCTGGTGGACTATACCCACCGGTTCTCTCAGATCCAGGACTGGCGTGCCTCGATTCGAGTCAGCTCCAGAGGACCGCCATCGTTGGTGCCGTGGAAGCGGCCGAAGTGTACGTACGGACCGCGGTAGGCGCTGTGGTTGATGGGGCTGGAGTACTGGCCGTTGACCGTGTAGTAGAAGCTGTTCTTGTTCAGCACGATCTTGCAGTTCAGTGCCTGGCCGGTGGTGACCTTCTGGCGCAGCTTCATGGTGTGCAGTACGCGCGGGCTGGTCTGCTTGGGTTCGAAGCAGAGGATCTGCGCTACGGAGCTGCCGCGGTAGTTGGGGCGGATAGCGAGCACGTAGGTGCCGTCTTCCTGGTTTGCGGCGAACTTCTTGCCGATGCCGAAGGGGCCGTCGTGTTCGCGACCGAACGCAATGTAGCCGTAGTGACCGTCCTGCTTCGGCAGTGCACCAGTCCACTTCATGGAGAAGTCGAGGGTGTACTTTTCGCGGGTGGTGTAGTTCGCCAGCGGGCCGAGCAGTACGGATTCGTCGTAGCGCTGGTTGTGCACGATGGCGGTGCCGGTCAGGTCGGGCATGTCCGCTGCGACGGAGGGGTCGGCAGGCAGCATGCCGTGGGGGCGCTTGCCGGTCTTGATCTTGACGCTGGAGTCGAAGGGGTCACCGATTACCCAGTAGGGGTCGGGGCACATGAAGCCCTTCACGCCCAGTGCCTTGTACTTTTCGTAGGCGGAGCGGCGGTGGATTTCCCAGACAATGACTGCCTTGCCGAGGCCGGTGAGAGCGCGTACGTTCTCTTCGCTCATGGAGCCCTGGGAAGCGCCGGTCGGCTTCTCGTAGTAGGGTACGCCGATGGCGTCTACGTTTTCGTGGCGTGCCATTGCGGAAATCTTGTCGATGGGGTCGCCACCGTCGAAGTAGCACCAGGTGGCGCAGCCTGCGGAGTTGGCAAGCTTCAGGTAGCGGGAGGTGGGTTTGAAGCCGCCGCTGCCGTCGCGGTACATCTTGATGACGGTGCGGCGCTGCAGGCCGCGTTCGGTGATGAACTTGACGAGGCCTGCCTGTGCGGGGCCGTCCTTCGCTTCGAGGAACAGTACGACCTTCTTGCCGCCGACGGAGGCGTATTCGCCGCCTGCGGGTACGGCGTCAACTGCGGCGATGGCTTCTTCGAGGGTGGGGATGTCGTACAGGCCGGTCTTCTCGCCCAAGTTTTGGCGCATGTCAACCTTGTGCTGGCGCAGTTCGGCGAGGGTGTGGCCGCGAACGTCCATGGACGCACCGGTGGTGCGCTTGATGTTGGTGTCGTGCATGCAGACGAACTGGCCGTCGCTGGTGGTGCGTACGGAAATTTCGACGGCGAGGGCGCCGCGGCGTACGGACTCTGCGTAGGCGTAGGCGGTATGCTCGGGGCTGATGTTGCCGGCACCGCGGTGGGCGATGAAGAATTCATCGGTCTTGTAGAGCAACTGATGTGCGGGGGAGCCGCTGTGTACTGCCGCGAGCTGTGCGCGGGTGTTGGCTGCGGCGTGGGCTTCGCCTGCCTGGAGCATGAGGGCGGCGGGTGCCAGTGCGGAGGCGCCGATGAAGCCGCGGCGGCTCAGATTCTTAGAGGTCTTCGGGAATGCAGTCACCGTAGTAGTCCTTTTTCTTTTATGAGTTGAGCGTAATGTGTGTGGTTGTTCATTGAAGTTTTTGGTTTATAGCTGAGGGTCCGGATTCTCTCAACTCAAACTACAACTCTAAGTAGGATAACGATTTTTTATCGGTGATTCACTGCGTTTACAGGAAAATAGGGTATTATGTGCGCCTCATTCTTACCCGCGGTGTAATGCGGGTGAATGTGTTCCTCCTTTTCCGCCGCTTTTAATAGCGGCATTTCATGCGGCGTTAAAAAATTTCTCGTGTAACGAAAAAGGCCGCGCCTACAGCCCGATTGAGCCTACAGGACGCGACCTTTTGCGTTAAAACATTTTTCGCAGGTTTTTCACCGCTGTTGAAGCTGAGCTATTTTCGCTGGTTCAGCTTACTTCTTGGATGCCTGAGCGACGCGGTCACCGGCTGCGACGGGGCGGCGTGCCTCAGAGTCCTTGGAGATGTTGAACTTTGCGGTGTTGGTGATCATCACCATGGTTTCCTTGGAGGGGATGCGGCCCTCGATAGCTGCCCAGTCCACCTCGATGATGGGTGCGCCAGCCTCAACCTTGTCACCTACGTTAGCAATCTTGGTGAAGCCTTCGCCACCGAGCTCAACGGTGTCGATACCGATGTGAACCAGTACCTCGCCGCCGTTTTCGGTGCGGAGCATGAATGCGTGCAGGGTGTCCTGAATCAGTGCGATGGTGCCTGCAACGGGTGCGACGATGGTGCCTGCGGTGGGGTTCACTGCGTAGCCGTCGCCCATAACGCCCTGAGAGAAAACGGGGTCGGAGACTTCGCTCAGCGGCAGGTACTCGCCGGTAACAGGTGCGACGTAGACGTCTGCGGACGATGCTTCCTGTGCGGCAGCTTCCTTCTTCTTCTTGCCGAAACCGAACATATATGCTCCTTCTGGTCGTGTGGCGCTATGAATAGCGTGTATTTGTAGCGCTGATGCGTCCGCGTCGGATGCGGGCGTCGTTGCCTTCTTGGTTTCACACCGGGCGACGCCTGCCTGATTTGCAGGGTTCGCACACTCCGGTGCATATGCACTCAGAATACAACACCTAAACCCGTAGCTCACGAGCTGAGGGTCATTCGACTCGAATTCTGCAAATATTCCGCAAATCTGGAACTTCAACTCACACTTCTGCACTCTTGAGGTCCCGAGTACACTTAGTGAAGGACTGGCACCCCTCCCCCGAGCCGGTGCCCATAAGAGAGAAAAGGCTGAAACTGATGACTGAAGCGGCTGAGACCGTTCTTGAAGTATTTATTCCGGGCCCCGGTGAGAACCCGGAGGATCCGCAGGATATGGAGCGTTCCATCTTCCTGGGTGCCGCGCAGGAGGCGCTGGATTCGGGCGTGGACATTGAGGTGTACTCCACCGACTCCTACCCTTCCGCATTTGAAGAGTGCGCACCGGTCGCCGAGCAGATTGAGATGAACGGCATTGAGGTTCTGCCGCTCATGCTCGTCAACGGTGAGGTGAAGGTGTCCTTCGCGTACCCGACCGCCGAGCAGATTAAGCGTTTTGCGCGCGCCCACCTGGTCGCCCAGCCGAAGGCGAACGCGGCAGCGGCTGCATGCGGCCCGTCCGGTTCCCCGGCGGCGTCGATGATCCCGAACCTGAGCGGCGAACCCGCCGGTTTCGCGGCAACCCTGGCGGGTAAGGCACCCCAGCCGGTCGGCGGCCCCGAGATCGGTAACCGCGTGAACCTCATGGGTGGCGACACCGGCGACGGTATCCCCACCTCCGGTTCGGTGGCTGTGAAGTCCGGTGGCTGTGGATGCGGTGGTTGCGGCTGCGGCGGCAAGTAAACCCGCCCCTGCCGGCAACGAGCGCCCGGCTCGCCCGGTTCTAAACTGCGCACCCAAAGAACTGCATAAACAAAGAGCGGTGTCCGCCTCCTCGTGATGAGGAAGCGGGCACCGCTTTCGCTTAACGAAGCTTAGGTTCACACCCGGCAGCACCTACGAGAGCTGCGGCGGGCGAACAGTACCTTACTTGATGGAGGTACCGACGGAACCGAGCTGCTGGCAAGCCTCGACCACGCGTGCGGCCATGCCTGCCTCTGCAGCTGCACCCCAAACGCGGGGGTCGTAGGTCTTCTTGTTGCCGACCTCGCCGTCAACCTTCAGCACACCGTCGTAGTTGCTGAACATGTGGCCAGCAACGGGGCGGGTGAATGCGTACTGGGTGTCGGTGTCGATGTTCATCTTGATAACACCGTAGGACACTGCGTCTGCAATCTCCTGCTCGGTGGAGCCGGAGCCACCGTGGAAGACCAGGTAGAAGGGCTTGTCGCCCTTGCCGTACTTAGCGCCGACCTCGGTCTGGATTTCCTTGAGCAGCTCGGGGCGCAGGTGAACGTTACCGGGCTTGTACACGCCGTGAACGTTACCGAAGGTCAGAGCAGCCATGTAGGTGCCCTTCTCGCCCAGGCCGATTGCCTCAACGGTCTTGATTGCGTCTGCAACGGTGGTGTACAGGGAGTCGTCGATAGCGCCTTCAACGCCGTCTTCCTCGCCACCAACGGCACCAATCTCAACCTCAAGCACGATGTTTGCCTTGGAGGTACGCTCGATCAGCTCAGCAGCAATCTTCAGGTTCTCGTCCAGGTCGATTGCGGAGCCGTCCCACATGTGGGAGTTGAAGATGGGGTCTTCACCGCGAGCAACAGCCTTCTCGGACTCTGCCAGCAGGGGCAGGACGAAGCCTTCCAGCTTGTCCTTGGGGCAGTGGTCGGTGTGCAGTGCAATGTTCACGTCGTACTGCTTAGCAACTTCGCGTGCGTATGCTGCGAAGGCCAAGGAGCCAACGACCATGTCCTTCTTGGAAGCGCCGGACCAGTATGCTGCACCACCGGTGGATGCCTGGATGATGCCGTCCGAGCCAGCCTCTGCGAAGCCGCGGATTGCAGCATTCAGGGTCTGGGAGGAGGTCACGTTCACTGCGGGGTACGCGAAGCCCTTTTCCTTCGCGGTCTGCAGCATTTCTGCGTAAACTTCGGGGGTTGCAATAGCCATATGCTGACTCCTTGGATAGATGCGACCGGTTACCGATGCTGGGCCGGTTCACCATATTTTGTTGGCGCGCGAGACGCCTCCTACTCGCACTATTTTACCAAGATACGACTTATTTATCGTTAATTTTTTGTGGGTTTTTTTGGGTTTACTACAGCGAAATTTCCGCGAAATACCGCGGTAAAGTAGAGGTGTTAATGACTTGATGTCTTCTGCGCGTGCAGGCCAGCGCACACATCACCCGGACGCGACGAAAGGAACCTCCCATGAGCAAGGCGAGCGCTAAAAATAATCCAAAACAGCTCGACGCGAAACGTGAGAAGCGTGCCCGCCAGGCGCAGCGTCGTGCTGAGCGTGAGCATCCGAATGCGGCGGCTATTGCCCCGGTGCGCGCCCAGTTGGATGAGATTCTGGAGCGTAAGAGTCGGCATGTTTTGGGGCATGGCGATATGGCGAAATCCCTTGAGTTGATGGAGAAAATGCGTGATGAGGGTGCGAGTGACCACGAGATTGATGTGGCGCTTGCGGAGGCGAAGCTCCCCTCGGTCGTGCAGGTGGGCCGTAAGTCGTTGATGCGTTGGCCGAGCTGGTGGTGGTTGAATCGTCGTGAGCGCGCGTTGCGGGCGAAGATTGACCGCCTGATGGAGGGCTAAGTCCCCGTTTTGAATAGGTTGTGAGAGCACCCCGTTGTGGGTGCTCTTGTGCTGTGCGGTGGTGGGATAATTGATTTTTTGGACTCAGGGTTCAATTAATCTATTTCACAAAACAATGAAAACCACACAATACAACATGAACCAAATATATTTATAAGATATGCATTATATGTATATAAATTGTTACGTGATGCGAGTTATATTACCTAAATTACCGTGCTATAGTCATTACAACCCGCAGACGTGTTCCCAACCACATTTCGTGTAACACGTGCTTCAGACGTAACTATCCAAGGAGGTATAGCGTGAGCACCTCACCGAACAAGAACCCGCAGACTTCTGCAGCGGATCAGTACACTAAGCCCCCCACAGATGACCCGTTCGCACACGAACAGGAAGGCTTCCACAAGGGGCTTGGCGCACGTCAGCTCCAGATGATCGCCATCGGTTCCGCAATTGGTACCGGCCTGTTCCTGGGCACCGGTAGCCGCCTGCAGGACGCAGGCCCCATGCTCGCCGTTATCTACGCCGTCATCGGCTTCTTCGGCTACCTGATTCTTCGAGCCCTCGGCGAGCTGATCCTTCACCGCCCTTCCTCGGGCTCCTTCGTCTCTTACACCCGCGAATTCTACGGCGAAAAGGCCGCATTCGTATCCGGATGGCTGTACTGGCTGAACTGGGCAATGACCGCCGTTGCAGACGCCACCGCTATCGCTATCTACATCAGCTGGTTCGGTCGATACAACCAGTTCTTCGCAGATATTCCCCAGTGGCTCAGCGCATTCATCGTCGTTATCGTCACTGTGGCTCTGAACCTCATCTCCGTGAAGCTCTTCGGTGAGCTGGAATTCTGGTTCGCGCTCATTAAGATTCTTGCCCTGCTGTCCTTCATGGCGGTAGGTATCTGGTACCTGGTCTTCGGTGAACCCATCAACGGCGTCACCCCCGGCCTGAGCCTTATTGCAGCCAATGACGGCTTCTTCCCCAACGGTATTCTTCCCGCTCTTATCGTGGTTCAGGGCGTTGTGTTCGCCTACGCCGGTATTGAGCTGGTCGGCACCACCAGTGGTGAAACCAAGAACGTTGAGAAGGTTATCCCCCGCGCTATCAACACCGTGATTTGGCGTATTGCGATCTTCTACGTTGGTTCCGTGGTTCTGCTCTGCCTGCTCATGCCCTACACCGCATACAAGGATGCAGAGTCGCCGTTCGTGACCTTCTTCGACGCTATCGGCATTGACGGTACCGCACCGATTATGCAGCTGGTCGTTATTACCGCGGCTGCTTCCTCGCTGAACGCTGGCCTGTACTCCACCGGCCGTATCCTCCACTCGATGGGTGTTGCAGGTTCGGCACCGAAGTTCACCACCAAGGTATCCCGCTCCGGCGTTCCGGTGGCAGGTATTCTGCTGACCGGTGTGATTGGCCTCTTCGGTGTTGTGCTGAACTTCTTCGTTCCCGAGCAGGCGTTCGAGGTCGTGCTGAACATCGCATCCGTGGGCACCATGGCTAGCTGGGCGGCTATCGCAATGTCGCACCAGAAGTACCTGAAGCTGGTCGGCGAGGGCAAGTACAAGCGCCCCAACTACCGCGCACCCGGCGGTCGCTTCAGCGACTGGGCTGTGATGGTCTTCCTCGCTGTTGTGCTGGTGCTGATGGCACTGGATTACCCGGTCGGCACCTACACCCTGGCATCGCTACTGCTGGTTATCCCGCTGCTGATTATCGGCTGGTACACGGTTCGTGACCGCGTCAACGAGATTGCTCGCGTCCGTGAAGGCTACACCGGTTCCGTGCCTGTGATTGCTGCCCGCCCCGTGGTGAAGAAACTCGTTTCGGAGCCTCGCACCCACATTGACCTGGGTGAACTGGACGCTGAGGACGAGGACAAGCCGATGGGCAACTAACCCGACGGCAGCCTCCGATCCCGTGATATCCCAGTGAAATCCCGGTGAAGGCGATGAGGGGGTTTTAGACCCTAGCCCGTAGGTTCCAGGAGTTCTAGAACCCCCTCCCTGTACGTCTTTTCGTGTTCGTTCCGTATTACATCCGTGTAATACATAAAGCAAAGTACATATCTACAGCATTTCTAATACGGTGTGTCCTGCAATATATTTTGAGATAATAGATATCCGCAGTGACCACCAGATGCACAAAGAAGTTTTGTGCAGATATTCAAAGGAGAAAATCATGACTGAACGTCCTAGCGCACACGCGGTGGAATTTGTTGACGTCGCCTCGATGGCGAAGTGGATTCAGAAGGACGGCGTAGGCAACATCATTGCCGGCATGGTCGACTTCCTCGAAGAAGACTTCAAGAAGTGGCAGAGCTTCGACAAGATCCCGCGCGTCGCCTCCCACACCCCCTTCGGTGTGATTGAGCTGATGCCCACCTCCGACAACATCACCTACTCCTTCAAGTACGTGAACGGCCACCCGTCGAACCCGGCACGCGGTTTCCAGACTGTGACCGCGTTCGGTCTGCTCGCTGACGTGGACAACGGCTACCCGGTGTTCCTGGCTGAGATGACCCTGCTGACCGCGCTGCGTACCGCTGGCGTGTCCGCCATGGTTGCTAAGCACCTGGCACGCAAGGATTCGAAGAAGATGGCAATGATTGGTACCGGCTCGCAGTCTGAGTTCCAGGCGCTGGGTATGCGCGCTGTGCTCGGCATTGAGGACCTGTCCGTCTACGACGTTGACCCGCACGCGATGGAGAAGTTCCGCCGTAACCTGGAGCCGCTGGGCTTCCGCATCCACCTGGCTAAGGACGTGGATGAGGCTGTTGAGGGTGCCGACATTATTACCACCTGCACCGCCGATAAGCAGCAGGCGAAGGTTCTGCTGGACCGCCAGGTAAAGCCCGGCGTGCACCTGAACGCTATTGGTGGCGACTGCCCCGGCAAGACTGAGCTGGAAAGCGAAATTCTGGACCGCTCCACTGTGTTTGTTGAGTTCCCGCCGCAGACCCGCATTGAGGGCGAGATTCAGCAGAAGGACCCGGACTTCCCGGTGGTGGAGTTCTGGAAGGTTCTGACCGGTGAGGAGCCGGGCCGCGTGTCGGATGAGCAGATTACCCTGTTTGATTCGGTGGGCTTCGCGATTGCTGACTTCTCGGGTCTGCGTTATGCCCGTGCGGCTACGCAGGACACCGACCTGCAGCAGTTCATTGACCTGGTTGCTAGCCCGGATGATCCGAAGGATCTGTACTCGCTGGTGAACGTTAACGTTCCGGTGGGCTAAAGGGCTAAGTAACCTGACGCTGAGTAGCCTTGAGCTGGTGGGCCTGTAAGGTGCGCCAGCGGAGGCTGCGAGGTTGAGAGTGAATAAAGTGAGGGCCGGGGAGTGGTGACACTCCCCGGCTCCTTCTTATGAAATTTTCGTATGCACGGATTCTTGTGCGCGGATTTTCTTATGGGCAACTTGTGAGCATTCTGCGGCTGGTTCACCCGTTCTACCCTTCAGCGGGTGTGGCTACTGGTGGGTGGCGATGATTTCACGCGCCTTCGCTACACGCTTTTCTTTCTCCTCTTTCAGCTGGTTGAGCTTCGCCTGGTTCTTCTCAATCAAAGGCCCCTGATAGGACGCTTCAATATCACCCAGACGCTGAGCCATACCCACCTTCTGGTTACATTCCGCTTCGATGGTTGCGAGGCGGATTTCCTCCGGCTTAGCTTCTTCGTTGCCTTGGGAGGAGGTCATGAGATGTGCGCTTTCTTCGGACATCCAGTCGCTCTCTCCTTCCCTGGGGGTTAGTCTGCGTTCACGCAGGCAGGTCCACCATTCTGAGCGAATATTTTTCCACTCATCGGTTTGGGAGGCGTAGGTGTATGCCTGTGAGTTTAGCTCTCCTACAAACCGGTATTCTTTTTCGTCCAGTTCGACGTCAGAGAATGCGGTTTTCACCTCTTCTTGGCACCGGGCGTTGATGTCGTCTGATGCTGAATCGTCTGGGCCTCGGGATTCCTTCTGGGAGTACCCGTACTTTTTGGCGTACTCGACGTTCCAGTTGCCGTATAGCCCCCCGGGTTGCGGGGTGTCTATTGAGGGCACAGCGTAGGACTGCCCGTGGTGCGCGTAGCATTCGGACATGAGCGTGTGCCACGCCGTGCTCACCGTACGGATTGTTAGTTCATCGAAGGCATACTCGTCCAGTGGAAGGTGTATGTAGTTCTTTGAATAATCGAGAACAGCTTTTCGTGAGGTGTCCCGCTCGGCACTGTTGGAGCAGGATACGCACGCCCCCAGCAGGCAGAATACTGTTACCGCAGAGAGAGCCTTACGCATAGGCTTTCCTCCTCCATACCTCGTTGTAGCATTCAAACGGAGTTACCCCAATTATCCCAAGGGATGCTATCTGCTTGTTGCTGATATCTACTGGTGGGTGGCAATAATTTCGCGCGCCTTCGCTATCTTCGCATCACGTTCAGCCTTCAATTCATTCAGCAGCGCCTGATTCTTCTCAATCAAAGGCCCCTGATAAGACGCCTCAAGATCACCCAGACGCTGGGCCAACCTCACCTTCTCGCTACATTGAGCTTCAATGGTTGCCAGGCGGATAACCTCCTCCAACACTTTGGGATCATCAGCATTCAGACTGGCCGTTTCTTTGCTCGTCCATTCACCGTCCCCGGTGCGAGGCGTCAACCCTTCCTGACGCTGACAGTCCCACCAATCTGAGCGGGCTTTCTTCCATTCAGGGTCAGCCTGCGCACGCATGTACGCTTCACTACGGATACGCTCGACGGGGCGGTACTTTTTCTCATCATCCTCATCAAAATAGAGCATATCCAGTTCTTCCCGATGCTCTTCGCGGCAGCTGGCCCTGACGTCTTCAGGGATGCTCTTATAAATCCTTTCCTGCTCATCTCTGACTTGGATGGACGTAAAATGATTCGCCGCATGCTTCACGTTCCAGGAGCCGTACTGGGAGGCGTTGCCAGAAACCAAGCCGTTTTCTAGAATTTCAAAATCGTATCCTTTTTTCGCATAGCACTCTTTAAGAATCAACAAATACGCCCTATATGTTATATCTTCGGCCTGGTCACTCATATCGTATTCGTCGAGGGGAAGAGTAATATAGTTATTTTCAAAATCCAGCTGGGCTTTGAGGCTAGTATCCTTAGGCGCAGCGGCACAGGAACTTAAAGCTAAAGCAAAGCAGGCGAGTAGGGCAGAAGATTTCTTCATTGTTACCAACTCCTTTCAATCAAGAAAGTCAGGAGGAGCCCACAAACATTGGGCTCCTCCATCACAATTACCAGCGGCAGTTTACCTTGTAAACAGAACTAATACGATCATCCCAAGTCTCGCCCCAATGGAGACCCGCATGGCTTAGACCGCGAAGATAGTTGAGGTCGGAAGAAGATTCAAAATTTCGACCCCTGTGATTAATGTCTTCGTAATAGTGCCACCGACACCCACCAGAATGCAATGAAGATGCACGGTCACTCATCCAATCCAAATGGGTCGTCCCCTCAGTTTCCATACGGGGCCCAAGGAAATTGGCATCCGAATAGAAAGTAACACCCGCATGTGCCGGAGGTGCTACCGCACCGAAAGTCACCGCAGCCACACAGGCCGCAACAGCAAGAGACTTATTAAAGATCCTCATCAGAATCTCCTTTCAAAAGAATGACGCCGCGGTCATTCATATCCACAACCCGCAACCATTGGCGAGCCGAAGTCAGGAAATCCATCGCATGCCCCAAACCGAAATTGAGAGTGCGACTCTCGTATTCCCTGTGACTTGAATTAATACTAACACACCTAGGCAATTTATTTAGTGATTTAAATCACTTATATGATAATATGGGATTTACCCGCTTTAGATATATTTAAATATTATTTACTACATTTACAAGACAAAAAATCCAGATAACATCACACAACCCCACCACAAACAACGCATCAAACCCCGTGGGTACCCACATTCATGTGAAAAACTCAACACCCCACCCAAACAAAGAATCACCCAATACCCCAATAAAAACCCCAATAAAAAAGGTTCCGACGCGCACACATGCTTCACATTCCAGGAGCCATACCGGAGGCATCACCAGAAACCCAGCCATTTTCTAGGATTTCAAAATCGCATCCTTTTTTCGCGTAGCACTCTTTAAGAGCAAAGCAGGCGAACAGAGCAGCAAATTCCTTCATTGTTACCGACTCCTTTCAACCAGGAAAGTCAGGAGGAGCCCACAAACACTGGGCTCCTCCATCACAATTATTAGTTGTACTATTCAGTTCAAACAGAATGTGTTATTGACTAGTGGCGATAATTTCACGCGCCCTCGCCACATGCTTTTCTTTCTCTTCTTTCAACTGGTTAAGCTTCGCCTGGTTCTTCTCAATGAGAGGCCCCTGGTAGGATGCCTCAATATCACCCAGACGCTGAGCCATACCAACCTTCTGATTACATTCCGCTTCGATAGTTGCGAGGCGAATCACTTCTTGAGTTTTTTCCTCCTCACTCTTAGAACTTACGTCAATATTGGACGTCTCTTGACTACCCCACGCCTGGTCATCCTTGCGTGGTGTTAACCCATTGCTCTCTAGGCAGCTCCACCATTCAGAGCGAACTTTATTCCATTCCGGATCACTTTTCGCACTCGCATAGGCTTCCTGTCTAAGCCGGTAAGCGAAAGAGTCATTGTCATTCTCGTATTCAATTTCTTTCAACTGATTGGCACTTTCCTTGCGACATTCCTTCCTAATCTCTGCCGGTATTTTCTCTGCCGCCTGCGTGCGCTCTCGAGACTTTTCTTCATTGAAATATCCATACTTCTTGGCATATTCAACATTCCAGGCACCATATATATTACTGTGCTGATCATCAGAGAACACAGGGACAGCATCAGAGTATCCCTTAGCTACATAACATACTTGCATGATACGGGCGACCGCCTCATTAATTACAGCCCTTGACGCATCGTCATAGTCATACTCATCCAGGGGAAGAGTAATCAAATTATTCGCGTAATCGAGCTTGGCTTTATACTCAGAATTTGAGGCACCTCCCTGAGCGCATGAAGACAGCAAAAGCGCGCCTGCTAGGGCAGTGATTGTGAATGCACTACTTTTATGCAAGAGCACACCCTCCTTTCAGAGTGGAAGAAAAACTTAAAGCAGGAAAGCATCCTGTCCCTCTACCACCATTCACCTAGCAATACACATACCTAACTGAGCTAATCCGGTCATCCCAAGTCTCGCCCCAATGGAGACCCTCATGGCTTAGACCCCGCAGATAGTTGAGGTCGGAAGAAGAATCAAACCTGCGACCCCTATAGTGGCTGTCTTCGTAATAGCGCCACCGGCACCCATCAGAATGCAATGAAGATGCACGGTCATTCATCCAACCCAGATGAGGGTTATCCCAGGTGTACATACGGGACCCAAGGAAATTGGCATCCGAATAGAAAGTAACACCCGCATGTGCCGGAGGTGCTACCGCACCGAAAGTCACCGCAGCCACACAGGCCGCAACAGCAAGAGACTTATTAAAGATCCTCATCAGAATCTCCTTTCAAAAGAATGACGCCGTGGTCATTCATATCCACAACCCGCAATCATTAGCGAGCCGAAGTCAGGAAATCCATCGCATGTCCCAAACCGAATTTGAGAGTGCGATTCTCATATTCCCTGTGACTTGAATTAACACTAGCACACCTAGACTATTTATTTAGTGACCTAAATCACTTATGTGATAATATGTGATTTACCCGATTTAGATATATTTAAATATTATTTACTACATTTACAAGACAAAAAATCCAGATAACATCACACAACCCCACCACAAACAACGCATCAAACCCCGTGGGTACCCACATTCATGTGAAAAACTCAACACCCCACTCTAACAAAAAAATCACCCAAACCCCCAATAAAAACCCCCAACAAAAAAGGTTCCGACGCGCACACAACGCATCGGAACCTTTAAACACCAAACAGCCGCCAGGCTACGACGGAATCTGGCCAAACACATGGCGGCGAACCCACGCATGCATCGCAATACCCGCAGCCGTCGCCGCATTCATCGAACGCGTTGACCCAAACTGCTCAATCGACAGAGTATCCCTAGCCGCCGCATGCAACTCCTCCGACAAACCCGGGCCCTCCTGACCAAAAACCAGCACACACCTCTTCGGCAGATCATACGTCTCCAGGGGCACCGAATCCGGAAAAATATCAATACCAATAATTTCCAGACCCTCAGCCTGCGCCCACGCCACAAAATCCTCAATCGTCGGATGATGACGCACATGCTGATAACGATCCGTCACCATCGCACCACGACGATTCCAACGGCGACGCCCAATAATATGGACCTCCTTCGCCAACATCGCATTCGCAGTACGCACCACCGTGCCAATATTCAAATCATGCTGCCAATTCTCAATCGCCACATGAAAATCATGGCGGCGCGTATCCAGGTCAGCAATAATCGCGTCCATCGACCAGTAACGGTACTTATCCACCACGTTACGGCGGTCGCCCTCACGCAGCAGCTCCTCATCCCAATGGTCGCCCTCAGGCCACGGACCCTCCCACGGGCCCACACCCACCTCAAAACGGGCAGTACCCTGCTCAGTACCCTCAACAGCCTCAGCTACAGCCGCCTCAGCAGGCACAGCCTCAGCAGGTACAGCCTCAGCAGGTACAGCCTCAGCCGCCTCACGATTCTCAACCATCACAACCACCTTCACGCCAACAACCAGCGCCACTCCGGCGCCCACAGAGCCATCTTACAGACAAAAACCCGCACCCCCAGCCACACACAGTAGCCAGCGGCACGGGTTCACCCGCCGCAGCGGAACGTCTTAAAAATTCACGAGGTCCTAGTCCAAGCTAGTAGAGACTAGTCCAGGCCCAGCTCATCCTTCGAGTACGCGTACAGGCACGGAACGCCCGCAACCTCTTCCACATGCTCCTTAGCGCCGGTCGCACGGTCAACAATCACAGCAACCGCCACAACCTCAGCGCCAGCCTTACGCAGCGCCTCAACAGCAGTCAGCGCAGAACCACCGGTAGTGGAAGTGTCCTCAACAGCAACCACGCGGCGACCCTCAACGCTCGGGCCCTCCACCTGACGGCCCATGCCGTAAGACTTCTGAGCCTTACGCACCACAAACGCGTCAATCGCACGGTCCTGATCACCAGCGGCACGCATAATCGCGGTACCCACCGGGTCAGCGCCCATGGTCAGGCCGCCAGCAGCCTCAAACTCGATGCCGTTCTTATCCAGCAGGTCCAGCATGACCTGACCAACCAGGCGAGAAGCCTCGTGGTGCAGGGTGATGCGGCGCAGGTCAACGTAGTAGTCGGCTTCCTTGCCGGAGGCGAGGACCACGTGCCCGCGCACCACAGCCAGCTCAGAAATCAGCTGGCGCAGGCGTTCACGGGCTTCTTCAATGGGGAGATTTTCAGAAAGCTTAGTCATAGTTCAAGTGTAGCGGCTCACGTACAGGCGGCGCAGGCTATTCCCTGCACTATTCCAGCCCTAGGCTATTCCACCACGCGACCCACCGACGGCGGCAACGCAGCACGCAACTTCGTCAGCATCTCCTCATACTCGGCGGTCGGGTCGGAATCAGCCACGATAGCGCCACCGGCGGCAAGAGTCACCGTGCCCTCATCGTGCGCCACGAGCGTGCGAATCACAATCGACAGGTTCGCCGAACCATCCGCCGACACAAAACCCAAAGCACCCGAATACACGCCGCGAGCGCGACCCTCCAGGCCCTCAATAATCTGCATGGTCGAAGGCTTCGGCGCACCCGTCATCGAACCACCCGGGAAGCACGCCCGCGCGGCAGCCACCGCGCTCACGCCCTCACGCAGACGCGAACTGACCGTAGACACCAGCTGATGCACCGTCGAGTAGCTCTCCACACCCATGAGCACCGGCACGCGCACGGACGCCGGGTCAGACACCGTGGACAGGTCATTACGCAACAGATCCACGATCATGAGGTTCTCGGCGCGGGTCTTCTCATCGGTACGCAACCAGGCTGCGGCAGCCTCATCTTCTTCCGGGGTGGCGCCACGCGGTACCGTGCCCTTAATCGGCTTTGTCTGGGCATTACGCTGCTCATCCACACTCAAAAAACGCTCCGGCGAGGAAGAGAGCACCGAAAAATCGCCGCACCGCAGATACGCCGCATAGGGTGCCGCATTGTGGGCGCGCTGGCGGCGGTACAGCTCAAAGAAAAGCTCCGGGCTCGGATTCTGGATGCGCGCGACCGTCTGCGCGGTCAGGCACACCTCGTAGCTGTTACCCTCGTAGATTTCGTGCTGACTAGCGCGAACAGCGTCCATGTAGGCTTCCGCGGCGGGTGCAGGAAAGAGCAGAGGCTCGGTAAGCTCAGGGGCATTTACGGGGGTATTTTCGGAGGCGCACTCCCCCGCAGCGCTCAGCGCCGGAGCCAGCACCGTGCTCAGCAGCCGCTCCGCCGCCTCACACCACGGCTCATCCCCCACCAGCCAGCTACGCGCCGCAGCACCCGGGCGGGTATGCTCATGCACCAGGTAGCGGACCGCCGGCAACCACAGAGAATCCGGGGTCGGCGCCTCATGCGCCGGCAGGTAGCCGGGCACCGGGTGGCCGTGCTCCATGCCCATGGCGGCACGCGCCTCATAGCCGAAATAGCCCACGTAACCGCCACACAAACCCGCGGGCAGGCCGGTTGCCACCGCGGCATCCGGGTGCACGCGCGGTGCGCAGGCAAGCGCCGCCTCCAGCTGGGCGAAGGGGTCTTCCCCGCCAGACTCAGCCGCCGCACGCGCCGAATCCACGCGCAAGGGCGACAGCTGCGCCGGAACCACACCCACATACGAGGCAACCGACATGGGCGACTCCTCGCGCGCGGAATCCAGCCAGAAGGAATACTCAGCGCCACCGCTCAGCAGCGGGTACGCCTCCTCGCAGTTCACCGCGAAAGGAAGCGGGCGCACGACAAGCTCCCGCGTCTGCGCATCCCACGGGATGCTCTGCAGAGTACTCGGCAGGGCATTCGGGGAGGCAGATGCGGGAGCGTTCGGGGTAGAAAAAATACGGTCCGCGGAAGTTTTAGTCACGGACTCCATTGTATGGCGTGCAGACGAATTGGCGGTTTAGTGAACGACTGCGGGTGCTTCGCCGTTTTCGCTGGTCATCGGCAGGCCGGCAGCAAACCACGCACTGGTGCCGCCTGCAATGTTGTGTGCGGCGTAGCCGTGCTCACGCAGGAAGGTTGCCGCGCGGTTCGAACGGCCGCCACCGTGGCAGATGACGTAGAAGTCCTCACCGGGTGCGGGCAGCTCAGCCAGACGCTCAGTAATGGTGCCGAGGGTGATGTGCTTGGCGCCGGTCGCGTGGCCACCCTCCCACTCGTAGTCTTCACGCACGTCGATGATGGTTGCGCCTGCGGGAACGTCGCGGGGGTCAACCTGGGGTACAGCGGTCATGGGGTTCTCCTTTGAATTGAACTAGAACAAGCCGGTCGGCACGGTGGGGTGCCGGGTGGGCATAGTTGTGATTCCACTCTATCGCTTTGGGGGTGCGTGGCGCATCTAGCCCGGTATTTGGGGGTTTGTGAGATTCAGAAGCAGTGCATACGAAAAAATCGAAATGGTTTTTCATGCACTGATTGATGGTTCAATCTTTGAAATACAGGCACACACCATGTATACATATGCACCCATAAGGGTATACACTTATACACATATTGTCCGGGTCACACAGAACCCGGGCTTGCACAGAAAAGAATTACCACCATGTCCAACACCATCACAGGTGCCGAACCCAAGGACACCAAGACCTTCTTCGGCCACCCGAGCATGCTCGCGAACCTGTTCACCGTAGAAATGTGGGAGCGCTTCTCCTTCTATGGCATGCAGGGCATCATGATCTACTACCTGTACTACACCGCCGACAAGGGCGGCCTGGGCCTCGACAAGGACCTCGCCACCGGCGTTATCGGCGCGTACGGTGCAGTCGTGTACCTCATGGCAATCCTCGGCGGTATCCTCGGTGACCGCATCCTCGGCCCCGAGCGTACCCTCTTCTACTCCGCTATCGGCATCATGGCGGGTCACATCTCCCTCTCCCTCATCCCCGGCATCCCCGGCGTGGTAATTGGTCTGCTGCTGGTCGCTATCGGCTCCGGCGGCCTGAAGAGTAACGCATCCGTGCTGGTCGGTTCGCTCTACAGCGACAACGACTCACGCCGCGACGCAGGCTTCACCATCTTCTACATCGGCGTTAACACCGGTGCACTGATCGGCCCGATCCTGACCGGTTGGGGCTGGCAGGCTGGCGGCTTCCACCTCGGCTTCGGTCTTGCCGCAATCGGTATGGCTGCCGGTCTGATCCAGTACTCGCTGACCCGCAAGAACCTGCCCGCCTCCGTACACCACGTGGGCACCCCCTTCACCAGCGCTCAGAAGCGTAACTTCTTCCTGGCACTGGTCGGTATCGTCGTCGTTCTCGGCATCCTGTTGGCAACCGGTCTGATAACCGCAGACAACCTCAAGAACTGGGTCATGGGCTTCATCTTCATCGGCGCTATCGCCCTGTTCGCACAGATGCTGACCGCCAAGGACGTCACCTCCGACGAGCGTTCCCGCGTCACCGCGTTCATCCCCCTGTGGATTGCAAACGCCGTGTTCTGGGCACTGTACCAGCAGCAGTTCACCGTCATGGCGGTGTACTCGGATGAGCGCCTCAACTGGAACATCCTGGGCATGGAACTGAGCCCGAACCTGGTCAACTCCATCAACCCGATTTTCATCATCGTCTTCGGCATGATGTTCTCCGCCCTGTGGACCAAGTGGGGCGACCGCCAGCCGGTCACCACCCTGAAGTTCTCCGCAGCGCTGATTATCATCGGCCTGGCGTTCTGGATCTTCCTCGCTCAGGCGGGCGTCCAGAGCGTGAACGTCGGCTGGATCGTGCTGATTCTGTTCGTCTGCACCATCGCTGAGCTGATTATTTCGCCGGTGGGTATTTCGCTGGCGACCAAGCTCGCACCGAAGGCGCACCGCGTGAACATGATGGCACTGTACTTCACCTCCGTGGCAATGGGTACCGTGCTGTCCGGTTGGCTGGCTCCGTTCTACAGCATGGAAACCGAAATTCCCTACTTCACCTGGATGGGTATTATCACCATCGCGACCGGTGTGCTGCTGTTCCTGGTGCACAAGCCGGTTCAGAAGATGATGCGCGGCGTGAAGTAACCACAAAGTTACTTGCCTGCACTGCTGACTCGCTGTTTCAGGCGGCGTAAGCGTGTATAGGCTAGGGCCCCGAATCCTTGAATTACCAAGGGTTCGGGGCCCATGTGTATGCACTGCTGTATGCGCCGGTAACCGGAGCGCCGAAATGTTGAGGACAGGTTCAGGAGGGGAAGGGTAAAGAGGCTTTGGAGGCGCACTCCGGGCGTTTTCCTCAATGAGACAATCCGCACGGATTTTCTTATTAAGCGCCTTAATAAGAAAATCGAAGTGTATTGTCTTATTAAGACCCCCCATACGACCAGCAAGACGACACCGATGAAGAGGAGGAGGGAGGAGGAACCATGCCCTCAACCATCATCTGGCCCGCCCTCAAATGGGAGCCGCAAACCCCCTGGGTTCACCGCGACGCCCTCGCCTCCCGACGCGCAAC
Source organism: Rothia sp. HMSC072B03 (assembly GCF_001809565.1). Lineage (NCBI taxonomy): Bacteria > Bacillati > Actinomycetota > Actinomycetes > Micrococcales > Micrococcaceae > Rothia > Rothia sp. HMSC072B03. The sequence continues at coordinate 100,555 of NZ_KV797966.1, read as the reverse complement.
GCGTCGCAACTCCGGCGCCTTCTCCAGCGCCGTACCCGCCTCCATTGCCGAACGCAACGTCGAACTCAGCCCCGCACTGCGAGCGCGCCTCCAAGAGAACGCCACCGCAATGACCCGCTTCGATGAGCGGCTCCACCACATCGGCGGAATCCCCTTCTCCGCGGTTCTTCTGCGCGGCGAATCCGCCTCCAGCTCACAGATTGAAAACCTCACCGTTAGCGCACGCAGGCTCTCACTAGCTGTCCTGGGTGCAAGCGGGTCGAAGGTCGGAGTTAACGCCGAGCTGGTGGCGCGCAATGTTCACGCCATGCGTGCAGCCTTGAATACCGCAGAAAACATTAGCGTCGATAATATCCTCGCGATGCACCGCGAACTGACCCGCGGTCTGCATCAGGACTCCGGTGTACTCCGCACCCAGTGGGTGTGGATTAAGGGTGATTCGCCGGTAACCGCCGACTATATAGCACCGCATCACGAGAGAGTTCCTGCCGCCCTCGAAGACCTTGTAGCCTTCATGAACCGCCGCGATATTGATCCCCTCGCGCAGGCGGCTATCGCGCACGCCCAATTTGAAACGATCCACCCTTTCACTGACGGCAACGGCAGAACCGGACGAGCCCTCATCTCTGCGCTCCTGCTCGCCCGCGGCGTCACTCGCCACGTGATTCTGCCCGTCTCCTCCGGGCTGTTGCACGATACCGACGGGTACATTCAGGCGCTCACCGACTACCGTGCAGGCGATGCTGAGCCCATCATCGAGCTCTTCATCGACGCCGCGCAGAAGGCAATCACCAACGCAGAAATCCTGGCGCAAGACATTGAAACCCTGCGCGATGAGGTACTGTCCATTGCCCAGCGTAAAACCCCTCTCCTGCGTTCCCTCACTGACCTGTGCTGCACTGAGCCCGCCTTCACTGCGCACATGATGGAGGAGCACACGCAGGGGTCCCGAGCTAGTGTGTATCGCCTTCTCAACCGCATGGTGGAGCTGCATATTCTGCGTGAAGAACGCGTCAAAATTCAGGGGCAAAAAGTGTGGACTGTCCCCGCTCTCAACCGCGCCCTCGATGACTTTGCGGCACGAGCAGGACGACGCGGATAGATGCACCATCGGGTTCGATAACCCGCGCGAAAATTCTGCGGCCGCAGGCGGGTTCCCGCGCGCGGAACTGTGACGATTTATGTCTCCGCGTGAACGCGCATGACGAAACACAGGGTCAAAAAGGACTCATTACGCCACGAACGGACATCTATTAGACAGCCCTCAACTACAGGTCTAAGGTGATTCCAGAACGGCCGGAAAATACGCGGCCGGCCACCCCAACGCAACCTCCCAAGGAGAACATCATGGCACTGTACCTGGTAGAACTGACCCCCGCTAACCCGTCCAAGGAAGAGGCAACCGCCCTCATCGAGACCGTCAACTCCTCCCTGACCAACGGCGCGGAGCTCATCGAAACCCAGGTCTCCGCAGACCACAAGATCGTCTTCGTCATCATCGAAGCCGAGAACACCGCATTCGGCCCCGACCTCGCCGCAGCTATCGGTGAGCGCGCCTCCATCGAAGGCCCCGATGCCGTCCGCCTCGTCGGCGCAGAGCTCGATGACATCAAGAAGCTCAAGAAGGACGCCGACTACCTGGTCGAGTGGGACATCCCCGCAGAGATCACCATGGAACAGTACCTGACCCGTAAGAAGGCCAACGCCCCCAAGTACGCCGAGGTGCCCGAGGTTTCCTTCCTGCGCACCTACGTTCGTGAAGACACCGCCAAGTGCCTGTGCTTCTACGATGCACCCGACGAAGAGGCTGTCGTCCGCGCCCGCAAGGCCGTCAGCACTCCCATCGACCGACTGTTCAAGCTGCACGCATAGACGCGCGCTCCCCGCTTAGGAGAAACCACATGTCCGACTTCACCCTGGAACCCCTGTACGACTACCCTCAGCGCGAGCAGGTTCTCGCCCTCGCCCGCACCAATGCGGAGGCCGTTGACCGCGGCGAGCGTTCTCCTTTCGAGACCCTCCGTGAGATTGCCAAGGACGGCCTGATTACCCTGGGTCGCGACGGCGGCTCCCTGGTTCCCCAGGTCGCTGTTGCATTCGACCTGGCTACCGAGGACGCCACCACCGCCTTCTCGCTCTGGGCTCACCGTTCGACCATCGCGTTCTTCGACGCCGTGGGCCGCGAGCTGCCCGAGGGCCTGGCCAATGCGACCGTCAGCGGCACCACCGCGATGGCGGCGGCGTACAAGGAGGCGTCGGGTCTGGAGCCGATTAAGGTGAAGGGCACCCTCGTTGAGGGCGGCCTGAAGCTCAACGGTTCTATCTCCTGGGCATCGAACCTGTACCCGAGCGGCGTAATTGTTCTGCCGGTGGCCTTGGAGAACGCTCCCGAGGGTCACCCGGACCGCTACATCGTGACGATTCGCCAGGATGTGCCGGGCCTGGAGATTTACTACCACCGCAACCTGCTGGCGCTCAACAGCACCGAGTCGGGCACCCTGAAGTTCGAGGACGTTTTCGTGCCGAGCGAGGATATCCTGAGCGATAACCTCGAGGCGTTCCTGCACGATGTCACCGCACCGTTCTTGCTGGTTCAGTCTTCCTTCTGCCTGGGCCTGGCCGCAGGTGCTCTGCAGGAGGCCGCTAAGCACCTGGACGTGTCGAAGGGCATCTTCCGCCCCGAGTTCCCGCTAATCCTCTCCGAGTACGAGAGCCTGCGGGAGGAGCTGATTCGCCTGGCGTCCGAACCGGAGCGCGCCGAGCGCCGTGACCTGCTGAGCCTGCGCCTGGGGGTTTCGCACTTCGCGACCATTGCTACTCACTTTGAGCTGCAGGTTGTTGGAGGCGCCGGTTACGTGGCCGAGTCTCCGACCGCTCGCCGCCTGCGTGAGGCTTCCTTCCTGCCGGTGCAGTCCCCGACCGAGGGCCACCTGCGCTACGAGCTGTCGAAGTACGATCACCTCGAGGCTCTTCAGGAAGCTCTCTAAACGTTAGCGACGCTGTCTTCGTCAATACCGTCGCCCTCTATATGCAATATCTTGCATATAGAGGGCGACGGTATTTTTATGTACCCAGCACCCATCAATCAGATAGCGAATTGGGAATATAAGCGGTTTAGGGGTATCCCTGCTCATATTTATAGGCATTTAGCTGTGACCTACACCCATAGGCGCGTAGAATAATGTGGAATTTTATACACCACATTCACTTCAGGAGCTCCCTTTGAGCATCTCTAAGCTTTTCGGCTTCGACTGGTCGATTCACGGCGACGGCCGCAGCATTAAGCCCGGTTCCTTCGTCGCCCCGAACGAGCGCCTCGCCTGGCCGATTACCATCGGTATCGGCGCGCAGCACGTGGTCGCCATGTTCGGCGCAACCTTCCTCGTGCCGATTATCACCGGCTTCCCGCCGGCAACCACCCTGTTCTTCTCGGGTATCGGCACCGTCCTCTTCCTGCTGATTACCCGCGGCCGCGTCCCCTCCTACCTGGGTTCCTCCTTCGCGTTCATCGCTCCCCTGGCGGCTGCCATGAACTCGCACGGCCCGGCGGGCGCCCTCGGCGGTATCGTCATGGCGGGTGTGGCGCTGTTCCTGGTCGGCCTGATCGTTCAGTTCGCCGGCACCGGCTGGCTCACCAAGCTCATGCCCCCGGTCGTGACCGGTTCGATTGTGGCGCTGATTGGCTTCAACCTGGCGAAGAGCGCTAAGGACAACTTCATGGTGGCACCGGTGACCGCGCTGGTGACCCTGTGCTCCATCATCCTGATTTCTGTGCTGTTCAAGGGCATCATTGGTCGCCTGTCCATCCTGCTGGGTGTGGGCATCGGCTACATCACCGCTGTGATTCGCGGCGAGGTGGACTTCTCCAAGATTGACAAGGCTGTGCAGACTCAGGGCATCATTGGCCTGCCGCACTTCCAGACCCCCGAGTTCCACTGGGAGCTCGCAGGCCTGTTCATCCCCGTGATTCTGGTGCTCGTGGCTGAGAACATCGGCCACGTGAAGTCTGTTGCTCTGATGAGCGGCAAGAACCTGGACGACTATTCAGGCCGCGCCCTCATGGCGGACGGCCTGGCAACCACCATCGCCGGTATGGGCGGCGGTTCGGGTACCACCACCTACGCCGAGAACATTGGCGTGATGGCTGCGACCAAGGTGTACTCCACCGCGGCGTACTGGGTGGCGGCTATCTTCGCGATTGCACTGTCCATGTTCCCCGCATTCGGTGCGGCAATTGCAACCGTCCCGGCGGGTGTTCTGGGCGGTGCCGCAACCGTGCTGTACGGCATGATCGGTATGCTCGGTGCACGTATTTGGAGCGAGAACCGCGTGAACTTCTCGAACCAGATCAACCTGACCACCGCCGCTGTGGCGCTGATTGTGGGTATCGCGGACTACACCTGGACCTTCGGTGAGCTGTCCTTCGCCGGTATTGCACTGGGTACCGCGGCAACCCTGATTATCTTCCACCTGATGACCTTCATCGCGAAGTACACGAAGGCCGCTGGCGACCCGCTGGAGCCCTTCGACGCAGAGAAGAGCACCGAGGTGCACTAGGCACCTGACCGCCCGTGGGAGTGATTCTCTCCTGATGCGTAGGCTGTAGAAAAGCGGCCCGGATGGATTGGTTTCCATCCGGGCCGCTTTTGCGTCTTCTGGACGTTACATACAACTGCCACCCTGTTTAGACACAAATCAGATATAAATCAGACACAAAAATTTGAGTCTAGACATAAATTTTTATGTCTAGACTCAAATTTTTTATGTGTAGACATAAAAGTTTATGTCTAAGTTATGTCTGCGGAGGCTCACCCAGCCGCTAGCGCTGGATAGCTAGCACCGGATGGCTCGTGCTGGATAGCTAGTGCTAGGCGGCTAGGACCGTTCGGCGAGCATCGCCTCAATCGTCTGCGCCACACCGTCCTCATGGAAGGCCGGGCAGGTGCGCCCCACCTTCGCAATGAGCGCCGGCTGACCCGACGCCATGGCGAAGCCCTCCCCCGCCCAGCAAAGCATCTCCGCGTCATTCGGCATGTCACCGAACGCCATCACCTCGTGCGCCTCAATGCCGTGGCGTGCCGCGAACTTCTCCAAAATCCGTCCCTTATTCACGGTCTTAGAGCCCATCTCGATGAGCGGCTCACCGACCACGCCGCGGGTCACCGACACCAGCGAACCCACCGCCTGATGCACGCGCGCCTGCAGAATATCCGGGTCCATGCCGGGCACGCGAATCAGGTACTTAATGACCGGGGTTGAACCAATACGTTCGAGCGCCTCGGCGATTTTCGCCTCCACCACGCGGGCGCCCTCGAGCACCTCACCGCCCTCGTGCGGGCCCTGAATGTAGACGGTGTCCACGGTTTCGAGGGTGTAGGTGGCGTCAGGGAACATGGGCTCTAGCAGCTCGTGGGCGCGGGCAATCACCGTGGGATCAGCACCGTTGACTTCTTCCACCTCGTTTGCGCCCAGGTGGTACACCACGGCGCCGTTGGAGCAGATGGCGTAGGAGTCGAAGTCGGTCTGCTCGCGCAGGGGCGTGAGCCAGCGGCTCGGGCGGCCGGTAACGAAGACGATATCGATCCCGGCGGCGCGGGCAGCCTCAAGGGCGCGCAGGGTCCGCGGACGGAACCGGAAGTCGTGCCCGATGAGGGTGCCGTCCAGGTCGCTGGCGATGAGTTTAATCATGCAGATATGCCTTCAGTGGTGGGGTGTATCGGTGCTGGTCAGTGTACGGTACTGGTCAGGGCGCGGGTCTGGTGAGACTGTGCCGGCGTGCCGCTATGCCGCCGGTTCCGCGTAGGTGACGGTCAGGAACGCACGACCCAGACCGTGGCCGAGCAGGTTAAAGTTCACGACGGCGGGAGTTGCACTCTCGTCAATGTCGAGCTTCTCCACGTCCACGGCGGTGACGCAGAAAATGTAGCGGTGCGGGCCGTGACCAGCCGGAGGGGCAGCCCCCAGGAAGCCCGCCACACCGGCGTCGTTACGGTGCGTCAGGGCGCCGGCAGGTGCATCCGCGCCGGTGTCAATGCTGGTCACCTCGGCGGGAATATTAGAGACGGTCCAGTGCCAGAAGCCCGAGGGGGTCGGCGCATCCGGGTCAAAGCAGGTGAGCACGAAGGACTTGGTGCCTTCGGGGAATCCACTCCAGGACAGCTGCGGGGAGCGATCCTGACCGCCTGCCACGCCGAAGAGGGCGGAGCGCATCCACTCGGGGGCGGTGCCGCCGTCTTGAATGTCGGTGGAGGTCAGGGTGAATTCGGGCAGTTCGGGCAGACCTGCGTAGGGTTCACGGGGCAGGGGCGCGGAGCCAATGGAGCTCATGGTTCTCCTTGTGTTTTCTCGCGGTGGTTGGATTAATTTTTCACGGGGTAGGGGCCGTGTATATGACGATGCCGGCGGATAGGGTGAGCTATCCGCCGGCTGTGCGTCATTTTTTAGCCGTTTAGAACGGCGACGAGTTCCTCGCGGGTGGGCGGGTTGGCGCCTGCACGGGAGACGGTGATGCCGGCTGCGGTTGCGGAGAAACGTAGCAGGTCGGCGATGTCTTCTGCGGCCAGTGCGGCAACCTTGGCACGGGCCTCGGGGCCGGCAATACCGCGGTCCAGCAGGCCCGCGATGAGGGCCGCCATGAGGGAGTCGCCGGCACCGACGGTGTCCGCAACCTCCACGCGGTGTGCAGGCTGGCTGATGCCCTCAGGGTACGTCTTGCTGTAGGCGATGGGGCCGTCTGCGCCGCGGGTGATCACCATCAGCTCGGCGCCGAGGTCCAGCCAGGCGCGGGCGGTGTCTGCGAGGGAACGCTCGGGGTAGAGCCACTGCAGGTCCTCGTCGGAAGCCTTGACGACGCTGGAGAGGGAGACGAACTTTTCGGCCCACTGTCGTGCCTGCTCCACATCGTGGATGAGGGTGGGGCGGCAGTTCGGGTCGTAGCTGAGCAGGGCGCTGTCGCGGGCGGCCTCGAAGGCGGCCGCGACAACGTGTGCGCCGGGCTCAAGCATGGCGGCGATAGAACCGGTGTGCACCGCGTCGGAGGTGCGGGCCAGTTCAGCCAGCTCCTCGGCGATAGCGTCCAGGGCCCACTCGATATCGAATTCGTATTCCGCCGCACCGTCGGCGCCAATGGTGGCCTGGGCGACGGAGGTTCGCTCCGCGGTGGGTTCGAAGGGCAGCTGCACCGAGGAGGCGTTCAGGTGCGCGTTGATGCTTTCACCGTAGGCGTCCGGGCCGTAGTGGCCGACAAAGTTGGTGGGGTGGCCGAGGCGGCATGCGCCAACGGCGACGTTCATGGGGGATCCGCCGGGGTATGCGTGGGTTTCTCCGTCGTGCTGGTGGACGACGTCTACGAGTGCTTCACCGATTACAGTCAACATGGTTTCAATTCTACTCGGCCAGCCCGTTCCGGAGAGTGCGTTTTTGTGGGGATTTCAAGTGGTTTTGCTTTCCCTTCTGACGGGTTCTGTTGGCTTGCCGTGTGGGTTCACAAACTGCCTTCGGTCTCTTCTGACTTTTAGCCTCAATATCGCTGATTTTGAGGCTCTAGAAGGGTTTGTACGGGTTAGACTTAAACCGACGCCGGGTCTTACGCCCGGCCCGGTATTGACGCGACAGCATCGTCGCGCCTACCCTCCGACAACGAAGTTAGGAAGAAGGTCATACGTGACGACTGCAACCGCTACCTGGGTTGACCGTGAGGCTACCGCAGAGGAGCTGATCCCCCTCATCGGTAAGCTGCACCGCGAGAACGGCGTGGTGCTGAGCATTCACGGCCGCAGCCTGGTCAACAAGTCCGTCATTGAGCTGCTGAAGCTGCACGATTTCGTATCCCACATTGATGGTGCGCCCCTGAACCCCGCGCACTCCCTCGAGCTTGTTCGTGCTCTGACTGAGCTGAACCTGGGCGCTTGCTCGATTAACATCGCTGCCCTGCACAAGGCACACCGCGAGGCTGGCTCCCCCGAGCTGTCCATGTGGCTGCCCGAGCAGCTGGGTTCCTCCGTGAACCACCAGGGTGACCAGCCGAAGGAGCAGGACGTTGTGCTGTACGGCTTCGGTCGTATTGGCCGCCTGCTGGCCCGCATCCTGCTGGAGCGTTCCTCCTCGCCGCTGGGTTCCGGCCTGAACCTGCGCGCCGTGGTGGTGCGTAAGAACGGTGATAAGGACCTGGTTAAGCGCGCCTCCCTGCTGGAGCGCGACTCGGTTCACGGCCCCTTCAAGGGCGTTATTGAGGTGGATGAGGAGAACAGCACCATCATCGCTAACGGTGTTCCGGTTCGCTTCATTTACTCCTCGGACCCGAACACTGTCGACTACACCGAGTACGGCATTAAGGACGCCCTGCTGGTGGACAACACCGGCCGTTGGCGCGATGTTCCGGGCCTGGAGCAGCACCTGAACCGCCCCGGTATCTCTCGTGTTCTGCTGACCGCTCCCGGCAAGGGCGACATGAAGAACATCGTGTTCGGCGTGAACGACGACGTCATCACCGATGAGGACAAGATTCTCTCCGCCGCTTCCTGCACCACCAACGCGATTACTCCGGCGCTGAAGGTTCTGGATGACGCCTACGGTGTTGAGCGCGGCCACGTTGAGACCGTTCACGCGTTCACCAACGATCAGAACCTGATTGACAACTTCCACAAGGGTGACCGCCGCGGTCGCTCCGCTGTGCTGAACATGGTCATCACCGAGACCGGTGCAGCTAAGGCCGTGTCGAAGGCTCTGCCGCAGCTGGAAGGCAAGCTGACCGGTAACGCTATCCGCGTTCCCACCCCGGACGTCTCCATGGCAATCCTGAACGTGAAGCTGACCAAGCCCGCAGGTTCCGCTGAGGAGCTGAACGAGCTGTTCCGCCGCGAGTCCATCGACGGCGAGCTGCGCCGCCAGGTGGGCTACTCGGATTCCCCTGAGGCTGTTTCCACCGACTTCGTGGGTTCCCGCACCGCAGGTGTTGTGGACTCGCTGGCTACCGTGGTGACCGATGACTCCGCAATTGTCTACGTCTGGTACGACAACGAGTTCGGTTACTCCTGCCAGGTGATTCGCGTTCTGGAGCGTATGGGCGGCTACGAAGTGCCCTCCTACCCCGCTAAGTAAGCTACCCCAGCTCATCTAGCACGCATATAACAAACCCACCGGTACATATAGCCATTTGGTTATATTGCCGGTGGGTTTGTTTATGAGGTTATATGCGCAAATAAGGGGTGTCGCACAGAAGCTCAGAAGAGCTACGCGAGCGGTGAATTACGCCTTACGGCGGTACACCACACCCTGATGCACCCGCAGCGTGAAGCTCGAGGGCACCGGGCGGTTTTCCGCATCCACCTCAGACATGCTTATGAAGGCATGCAGGCTTAAAACCCTTACGCCTGACCGAAGACCTCGTTGAGGTGGGCAGTATAGTCAGCGAGATACTGTTCGACCTGCGGATTTTTAATCACGTCATAGCAAATAAAGGTGGGCAACTGGGTAGTCCCCATGAACTCATGGGCCTTATGAAAGTGCATATAGAGGGCATCTACCCCGAGTCCCTCAAAGAAGTCGCCCTCCCGGGTAAAAGCTTCGCGAGGCGCGTTCCACGTCAGCGACAGCATATGACGCCGCCCCTGAAGAAGACCGCCCGTGCCGTATCCTTCAGTGGGGCTGACCCTGTGGCGACCATCATTAGCGTACAGGGTACCCGCACCGGCGGTAAACACCTCGTCCATATATTTTTTCACGGTCCACGGCTCGTGCATCCACCAACCGGGCATCTGCCAGATGACCGCATCCATCCACTGGAATTTTTCTACTTCCTGGTGAATATCGTACCCGTCGTCAATCACAGTTTCTCGCACATGATGACCGAGCGCCGATAACGTATCACGGGCTACTTGATGCAGGGTGTGGTTCAGACGACCCGCCGAGTGGGCGAATGCTTTACCGCCGTCAATCAAAAGAATATTCACTGTAGTTCACTCCTTAAACTCAACACCGCGAGAACGGTTGGCTATATTCCAGCCGCTTGTTTCATAGTACAGGGCTACTACGCTGTGAATCAGCCCTTAAAATTACCGCTTACGGTAAATTACGCCTTACGGCGGTACACCACACCCTGAT
>NZ_KV797966.1:20820-90354 GCF_001809565.1 Rothia sp. HMSC072B03 | reverse complement strand
TTACGCCTTACGGCGGTACACCACACCCTGATGCGCCCGCAGCGTGAAGCTCGAAGGCACCGGGCGGTTTGCCGCATCCACCAGATGAGAGGGAACCTTCACGGTCACATCCTTCGAGCCGGTGTTCAGGGCAGCCCAACCGCGCGTAAAGGTGCGGGTCTGAACCGTTCCCTGAACCACGATGCCGCCCGCGGCATCCCCCAGATCAAAGGTGAGCTCGGGGGCGTGGGGAATCTCGTCGTAGGCGTCATGGTGGGTCGCGCTAATACCGGTGAAGTTTCCCCCACCAAAGACCCAGAAGCCGGCCAGGCCGTAGAGGAAGTTCTCGTCCGTGCCGGTCAGGGGCGACTTCCGGTCGCTCAGGGGGGTGCGCAGAATCGTCACCTTCTTCTGCGTGGAGGCACCGCGCTTCAGGCCGGTGAGGTACACCCCGAGCGACACGTCGCCACCGGAACCGCGCGCAATATCGCGGCCCTGCATCACGGCGTAGGGCGAAGCCAGGTAATCGTTCGGGCCCCAGCCAAGCCACACCTCCTCGAAACCGCCGCCGTAGGCACTGTGGCGTTCCCACTTGCCCCAGCGCAGGCGCGACTCGGCAATATTGGGCACCAGAATCTTGCCGATGCCATTTAGTTCGGCGCCGGCAGAAGCCACCAGGCGGTCCAGGCCCTCACGAATCGTGGTCATAGACTGCACGCCCTGAATGGGCAGATTCAGACCGTAGTAGTCGTTCTCCACGTCGTTATCGCCCATAACGCCGTCGAAGGGCGAGTCGCGCATCTCGCGCACCACTGAATCCACCCAGTACCAGCGGTAGCCGGGGTTCCACACCTGCATCTGATAGTGCTTGGAATAACCCTTCCACTCGATGCGGTCGCCGTTGAGGCGATGCGCAAAGAAATCCTTACCGGAATTCGCCAGCGAGACGGCCTGCGCGAAAGACAGACCCGAGGAGTAGATGGGACCCGGCTCGTAGGAGCGGGTGGAGGACAGGCACTTATAGGCCAGGACCACCATCTGCGGGGCGTGCTTCTTGAGGTAGCGGGCAGCCTCCAGCTCCCAGGGCTGCAGAATCGCCACGGAGTAATTCTTGACCGCAAAGTCGAGCTGCTGCTGGGTGATGGGTTTTCCGCCGTAGCGGACCCAGGCACCAAACTTTCCCGGGCCGCCGAGCCGTTCGAACTTACTCGTCGCCATCGTACTCCGGGTCGAATTCGGGGGCGCGAGGGGGCAGCTTGCCCAGCTCACGGTAGATCGTGTTGTAGCGGTCCATGACCAGGCGCAGCTGGAAGAAGCTGACGATACGGTCGTAGGCGTTCACGCAGTAACGTTCGTAGATGCTGGGCTCCTCCATGAGGGTGCGCAGCGCCGCCGCGAAGCCGTGAATATCGCCGGGGATGGTCAAGATACCGCAGTTACCGATTTCGTGGCCGTCGGGGGCGACCAGCACATCGTCGATGAGCTGGGACATACCGCCCACGTCGGTGCTGACCAGCGGGATGGACGCAGCCATCGCCTCAAGCGCCACAATCGGCTGACCCTCATTGTAGCTGGGCATGAGCAGCAGGTCGAAGCGGTCCAGCATGGCGCGCACATTCACGGTTCCGTGGAAGGTGATGTACTCGCCCATGTTGAGCTCTTCGATGGTGCGCAGGCACAGCTCGTAGTACTCGGGCAGGTGGTCCTTGGGGCCGAGCACATCCAGGTGGAAGTTCACGAGGCCCTGATCGCGCAGCACCGCGAGGGAGCGAATCAGGTCGGTGAGGCCCTTAATGGGCACCACGCGGGCGATAAACACGAAGCGCCACACGTGGCCGCGTCCCTCGGCGAGGATGCGTGCACGGGCCGCCTGGCGGGCGTAGTAGGCCTCGGCAACGGACTCGATGAGCATGCCGTTGGGCAGGATGATCGCACGGTCCTTTTCGCCCTCGTTCATCTGGTCGATGGGCGCACCGATGCCGCGCGCCTCCTCCAGTGCCTTGGGGTACAGGTAGGTGGCCATATCGGCGCTCGGGTAGCAGAAGCGACCCATCTCCAGGAACCAGACGGACCAGGCTCGCTCGTCAAGGGTGATGGGGCCCAGGCCCGGGTGCTCACGCTCCTCAGCGAGGAAAGCGTAGTCGGTGGTAATCGGCTTCGCCATGTTGCGCTCGAGCTTGGTGTTGATGGTGTCGCGAATGTACAGGTTGTGCTCGGTCAGCAGGAAGCTGGTGCCGTGGTCACGGGCGGCAGCGGCAGCGATGAGAGCCGCGTAGCCGGTGGTGTGGGCGTGGTACACACGGGCATGGGGCATCCGCTCGTGCAGCAGCGCAAAGAGGATGGAAACGAAGTCGCGCACCTTCCAGAAGAGCTCGCCGAAGGGAACCTCGCTGAAGAACCCGAGGTTGGCGATAACCTGCATGAACTCTCGGGTACCGAAGAGCCCAAAGAGGTTGTAGGTGCGGGTGGCGGGGTTGATGCCCTCGTCGTAGAGCTTCCAGAGGGGGTTGACGTCGCCGGCGATGAGCGCGTTGAAGCCCTGGATGAGTCGATCAGCCAGCTCTCGACGCTGCGGCATCTTCATGTGCAGGCTGTCGGGATCGCACTCGGCGGCGAAGGCGGCACGGTTGACGTCGAGGCTCAGGTAGATCACCTTAACCCACTTGACGTTCTTGGGCATGCCGTAGAGATCCTCGTGCGGCGAGTTCTTATCCCACGCGATGTGGATAATGCCGAAGGAGAGGTCGGGGTTCTCAGAGACGATATCGTGCACCACCGCGGAGACGCCACCCTTGAGGTAGGGATAGGTGGACTCCATGATGATGGCGACATCGACATCCGGGTACTCGGGATCGGTGTAGTGCTCTCCGGGCTCCGGAAGCTGCAGAGGAGCATAGTGGTTTCGGTACATCTGTTCAGTCATTGGTTGTGTCTTTCACGGGCCGTGCTACGTGGTGTGTTCTTGGCCGGGCCCGCAGAACGATGTCTGCGGACCCGGCGTGCGGGCAGGCGTTACCAGGCGAGTGCGCGGCGCCAGAAGAGAGAGTATTCGGGTGATTGCCAAGCCTGACGGTACACCCGGTAGCAGGCGTACGCAAGGACTGCCTCGCCCACGATGATGGGCAGGTATCCGGTCTCGTTCGGCAGGATTGCGAAGCAGATCATGAGCAGAATGAGGTGCGCCGCGGAGAGCACCTGCACGGTCTTGAACATGGTCATGTACTCAATCTGGTAGATGAGCAGGGCGACGGCCACGAAGAGGAACGCGACGACCAGACCCATCAGCGCCAGCGGGAAGGAATCCGGCATGAAGATGAACATCAGGATGCCGGTAATGATGCCGCTACCGATGTAGACGAGTAGCGAGTTGCGAATCGAACGGTCGGAGGCACGGGTGGCCTTATGAGCCTCTTCGCGAACGCGGTTGTAGGGCAGGCGCTCGAACACGGTCCACAGGTACTGAATTGCGTCGTTGACGCGATCGGCCTCTACCACGAAGAAGTAGTTGTAAGCGATCACGGCGGGAATCAGGCTCATGTAAATGGCCACGACGTTAATCTCACCGGAGGTGGCCAGGAAGAGCATGTACTTATCGGCCCAGATGATGGAGCCGGTCAGGAAGCCACGCAGAGCATCCTTTGCGACGTCCTTGAGCGGAATATGCGCAAAGCGGAAGAGGTGCACAAAGTTCTTACCCAGGCCAATCAGCAGGATAAGCGAGCCAACGAGCGGCGGCAGGAACCAGATGATGGGGAAGAAGTACAGGGCCAGGGTGTAGCCGAGCCAGGCGATGAACCAGATAACGCGGTTCTTCGCGAGGTTGGGGATGACCAGCAGCTGCGCGAAGGCAATGTTGAGCACGCCGAGTACGAAGAAGGCACCGACGGCAGTCGCGTTCCACTTCAGTACGAGGGCAACCGGAATTGCGAAAAGCAACACCAGCGGCATGGTCACGAAGAAGAGGTAAATCCAGTTGCGGCTGAACGCGGCCAGGTCGGTAATGTCCTGGAACTGGGGTTCGTTCAGACGCTCGCGGGTAGCCTTCGCCTCGGCACGCTTGAGCTGATTCTCGAGCGTCTCAGCCTGGATGCGCAGGGTTTCGCGGGCATCCGCAATCTTCTTATGCTCCATCTGAATGGCTCGATAGAGCGGCAGGCAGGCGGCCTGGCTAAGCCAGGGCACGGTGATGGATGCAGCCAGAATCACCTGAATCAGGGGCACGCCACCCAAGTTGTACCTGTTGATGGTGGGCGTGACGATGGGGAAGACAGTGGTCAGCAGCGCGACCGGGGAAACGTATAGCAGAAAGTTAATGAGGAGGCGCCACGCGCTAGCGCGCTGTTCCTCGCTACCGTGGTTGGTGGACAACGTTGAAGACTTTCAGTCGAAATAGAGAGTATGCGGGCCCGGCCCGCAAACGGGCCGGAGATTAACGTTGAGTGAGTGATGGTGTCGTGCGTTATGTCGTACAGAGATGGCACCCCTCGCGGCGGCCAGGTGGGCCATCGGATTCGTACCGTCAATGCAAGCCGGATCAGCCTCATCCACCCGAGGGGGTTATTTGGCCGGGCAAGCATCCAAGACATCGCGTGTGGAGCCCCTCCCCTACGCCTAATATAGCGCGGGGCTTGCGCACGCAACGATGCCGCCGTCATCAATATACTGTACGCGTCAAGCAAAATGTTGAACTTTTATTCAACCCTAACTTGAATTTTAGGCGATTTGGAACACATTTTGCTCTCATGTTCATATGCCGTTAGGTGCATATGCAAGGCATCCCGGCCCCTCCAGCAGGAGGAAGCCGGGATGCTCAATGTACGGTTACCGTACCGCATTCACCGCTGTGCGACGGTGCGGCGCGGCTACCGCCTCGCGTTTAGGATGCGCTAGCGAGGGTGCGCAGGGCCACGGAGACCACAGCCAGTCGCGGGTGACCGGTTGCATCCGGAGCTGCCTCAGCAATCTCGTCGAGGATGCGGTCGATGTTACCCACGCGGGTCGGGTGCTCCTCAATCCAGCTGGCCAGAGCCTGCTGTGCACCGTCCACGGTGGAGAAGTCACCCTTCGCGCCCTCAGCCACGGACAGTGCCAGCTCTGCGGCGGTCTCGTAGAGGCCACCGCGCATTGCCTGGCGTGCCAGAATCTCCCAGCGGTCGCTACGGGGCAGCTCGGTGATAAGGCCGAGCAGCTCGTCCACCTTGAAGCGGTCGTAGGTGGCAAAGTAGACCGGTGCCAGCGAGGTTGCCTCGAAGTCGTGATCGGCGGCCGAACGAATCACGTCCAGCAGGGCGTAGCCCTCGAAGCCGCGAATCCAGATGATGATGAGGTCCTCGGGCAGGCCCCATGCCTCGCCCGCGTCGCGCTTTGCACGGACGCGAGCGCGAGAGATGCCGGAGAGGTACTCGGGCAGGTTGCGACGCATCTCGACGACGGAACCGAAGTTCTCGAGCAGCTCGGAGATGGTTGTGCCGGCAACCACGCCACGCTCGGTGATGAACCAACGGACCGCACGATCCAGAACGCGCTGGTTGTCGCGCAGCACGGTGAACCATGCGTCCAGCGGGGTCTTCGGGGACAGCTCGCTGTGCAGCTTAGCGGCGGTGCCGAGCTCGAAGAGCTCGCGGGCCACGATGAAGGCGCGGGCGACGGAGTCGATACCGACGTTGAACTCCTCCATGATGCGGTACGCGAAGGTGATGCCACCAATGTTGACCAGCTCGTTGGCCACGCGGGTGCAGATGATTTCCTTACGCAGCGGGTGCGAGTCCAGGTGCTGACCGAAGCGCTCGACGAGTGCTGCCGGGAAGTAGCTGCGCAGCACGCCCTCCAGGTAGGGGTCGTCCGCGAAGTCGGTCTGCTCCAGGGCGTGGGTGAGGTAAATCTTCACGTACGCAGCCAGGACAGCCAGCTCGGGGCGGGTCAGGCGGTCACCGGTGGTCTCCAGGCGCTCGTCCAGCTCCTCGTCGGTGGGCAGGAACTCGACGGCGCGGTTCAGGCCGGCGTGCTCCTCCAGGTCGTGCATGAGGCGCTTGTACAGGTTGGTGCCCAGGAAGGAACCGTGGAACTCGCCCTGCAGCAGTACGTTCTGGTTGACGTTGGTCTCGAGGACCTTGCCGCCAACCTCGTCCTGCAGGGACTCGATGAAGGAGGCGCGCTCCTCGCTGGAGAGCTCACCGCGAGCCACGAGGCGGTCCACCAGAATCTTGATGTTGACCTCGCGGTCACTGGTCTCCACACCTGCAGAGTTGTCGATAGCGTCGGTGTTGAGGATGACGCCGTTACGTGCGGCCTCGATGCGGCCCAGCTGGGTGAAGCCGAGGTTACCGCCCTCGCCCACAATCTTGGCGCGCAGATCCTTGCCGTTGACGCGCAGGGCGTCGTTAGCCTTATCGCCAACCTGTGCGTTGGTCTCGGTGGAGGCCTTCACGTAGGTACCGATACCGCCGTTGTAAATCAGGTCGACCGGTGCCTTGAGGATGGCGGAAATCAGCTCGGTCGGTGCGAGCTCGGTGACGGACTCGTCCAGGTCCAGAACCTCGCGCACCTCGGGGGTGATTTCGATGGACTTCAGGCCGCGGGAGTACACGCCACCACCGGCGGAAATCAGCTCGCGGTTGTAGTCCTGCCAGGAGGAACGGGGCAGGTTGTACAGGCGCTGACGCTCCTCGAAGGAGACGGCTGCGTCCGGGTTCGGGTCCAGGAAGATGTCGCGGTGGTCGAACGCTGCGACCAGGCGGGTTGCCTTGGAACGGAGCAGACCGTTACCGAACACGTCACCGGACATGTCGCCGATACCGACGGCGGTGAACTCTTCGGTCTGAGCGTCGTGGCCGAGCTCGGCGAAGTGACGCTTGACGGACTCCCAGGCACCGCGTGCGGTGATGCCCATTGCCTTGTGGTCGTAACCGACAGAGCCGCCGGATGCGAAGGCGTCGCCCAGCCAGAAGCCGCGCTCGAGGCTGATAGCGTTCGCGGTGTCGGAGAATGCGGCGGTACCCTTGTCCGCTGCGACCACCAGGTAGTAGTCGTTCTCGTCGCGTGCGATGACGCCCTCGGGGCGAACGACGGTCTCGGAGCCGTCGGTGCCAACCTCAAGGTTATCGGTGACATCCAGCAGGGAGCGGATGAAGACCTTGTAGGACTCGCGGCCCTCGGTGATCCAGGCGTCGCGATCCACAGCGGGGTCGGGCAGCTGCTTGGGGTAGAAACCGCCCTTTGCGCCGGTGGGGATGATGACAGCGTTCTTCACCATCTGAGCCTTGACCAGGCCCAGAACCTCGGTGCGGAAGTCGTCGCGGCGGTCGGACCAGCGCAGGCCGCCTCGTGCGACGTCGCCGAAGCGCAGGTGGACACCCTCGACGCGCGGGGAGTATACGAAAATCTCGAACTTGGGGCGCGGCAGGGGTGCGAAGTCAATCTGCTGCGGTGCAACCTTGATGGCGAATGCCTCGCGGCCCAGGTAGGCGTTGGTGCGCAGGATGGCGCGAATAACCTTGCTCAGGGAGCGCAGGTAGCGGTCGGCGTCCAGGGTGGGAATCTTGTTCAGTTCCTCAACCAGGGCCACCTCAATCTCTTCGCGGCGTGCGTTGCGCTGCTCGTCGTTCAGGCCGTTGTTCGGGTCGAAGCTGACGTTGAAGAACTCCACCAGGTGCTTGGTGATGCCGGGGTTGGCGAGCAGGGTGTTCGACATGAACGAGGGAGTGTAGCCCAGGCCCAGCTGAATCAGGTAGTGGTTCAGGGCGCGGAACAGGCGTACATCCTGCCAGGTGAGGCCCTCGGAGAGAATCAGGCGGTCCAGAGTATCGGACTCGCGCTCACCGAGCAGGTAGGCGTTCAGGGCGTCCTCGTAGAGGGATGCGACGGCGTTGGGGTCCACGCCCTCGGGGAACTCGGCCCCGAAGTCGTAGAGGTAGCCGTACTCTTCGCCGTCCTCAGGCTTGAACTCGTAGGGCTTCTGATCCACAACGACCAGGCCCATGTTCTGCATCACCGGCAGGAGCTCGGTGAGAGTGTGAGGTGCGGACAGGTAGGTCTTCAGTCGGGTAGTGTTGGCTTCGCCGGCTTCAACCTTGATTGCGGCGGGCTTCTTGCCCGAGAGAGATTCAAGAATCACGATATCCTCGATTGCTTGTTCTACTGTGTAATCGGCTCGGTAAGCTGCGCTGCTTGCGTCGGCCCAGGCTGACGCGAGTCGGCGGCCTTCCGCACCGGGTTTCCATGCCTCAATGGCAGCTGCGGTGGATTCCACCCAGGAGCGAGTGACCTGCTGCATCTGCTTTTCGAGAGCTTGATGATCCGTGGTCGGCACATCGTTGGGGTTGGTGAGCCGAATACGGAAGAATAGGCGGGCCAGCGACGAGGAGGACAGGTACACCTCGTAGTCGATGGCACTCAAATCAAATTCCTGTCGGAACACCCGCTCGATGCGGTACCGCACGTCAGTGTTGTAGTGATCGCGGGGCAGGTACACCACGGCGGTAATGAACCGATTAAATCGATCCGCGCGCAGGAAGAGACGGGTCTTGCGGCGCTCCTCCAGGCCCATGATGCCGCTGAACGTCTCGGTCAGCTCGTTGACCGAGGCCTGCAGCAGCTCCAGGCGCGGGTAATCTTCCAGCGCCCCGAGCAGGGCCTTATCAGAGTAGGAACCGGGGTGGTAACCCAGGCGGCGGCGCACCATGGCGATTCGCTCACGCACCAGGGGAGTCTCGATGGCGGGTAGCGAGTAGGCCTGCCGGGTAAACAGGCCCAGAATCACGTACTCACCGATGACGCGGCCGCTCATATCGAAGCGGCGCACACCAATGTAGTCCAGGTAGTCGTTGCGGGCCACCGTGGAACGGGAGTTAGCCTTCGTGATGTACACGGGGCGGGGGAAGAGAGCTCGGTCCAGGGTGTCGCCGGAAAGCGGGATGCGGCTCTTGCCCTCGGTCGAACGCAGGATGCCGAGCGCCGAACCGGGGCGGTCCACCAGGGCGATAGCGCCGGAGGTGCCGTCAAGCACGCGCTCCTTAACGCCCATGAACACGAAGTTGCCTCGGGTGAGCCAGCGCAGGAAGTCCTGTGCCACCTCCACGCGGGAGGCGGGCTCCACACCGCGCGGGTTGGCGGCGTAGGATTCCTCGCCGTGGCCGAGAGTGGCGCCGCGCAGCTCGTACATGGCCTGGGAGATATCAAAGACCGTGGTGACCATGCCCTCCAGGTCGGTGTAGCAGGCGCGCACATCGGCGAGCATGCGACGCACATCGTGCTCCAGCAGGCGCAGGTCGTCTTCGTTCAGGTAGCGGGTCAGGCGAATCGCAATCCAGGATTCAATGGTGACCGTGGACCCCTCGGGAGCGCCCTCGGAAAGCTGCAGGGAGGGCATACCGACGGCGGCGGTGTCGCCGCTGGCCAGGTTGGCTCGGGTGCCGGTGCCGCGCAGGCTGATGAGCTTGCCATCCGTATTGCGTTCGGCAAGGAAGATGGGGTGGAAAATCGCGAGGAATCCACCGAAATGCGCCGAAAGGTAGGCGGTCAGGGAGCTTACGATATGGGGCATGTCGTCCGTGGCGACGTACAGCGTGGTGTTGTAGTCATCATTGCGCGCGGCAACGACGGGCGTCTTGGGGGCGCGGATTTCAGCTAGCGCACGATGGGTGCGAGCCAAATCCTCTAATTCTGCCGGGGTGAATTCTTCACGCTCATCGTCAGGACTGTTCAGAAAATACTGCTCGATCCATGCATCGGCGCCAGCGAAGCGTGCCATAGCCTTGTCAGTCGTTGACAATCTATCCTCCGAAGGTAGGTATCACTTCACTGTGACGGTGTCTGTGCAACTCCACGCGGGTCGCGCGGACGGCACCACCCAAATGGGTTATATCCAGCTTATACCCTTACGGTGAAGATGTCAGATATATTCGCCATATTCGCTCGACGGGCCCAAAATCTTATCGAAAAATACTCGCTCCGCGCCTCTGCCCCTTCGCCCGACGGCTCGACGGGGCGGCTCGACGGGGTTACCCGTGAAATTGTCCGGCCCCCGGTTCCCTTCCCCCGGCGCCGACTCGTAGAGTGAAACCATGAGTTTGCGTACTGAATCTTTCCTGGTGGGCCTCATCGGCGATGGCATCACCTCTTCCCTCACCCCGCCCATGCACGAGGCCGAGGCCGACGCGCACGGGGTGCGCTACCTGTACCGCCCCGTCGACCTGGACGCTCTGAACCTGGACGGCGCATCCGCACCGGCGCTTCTGGATGCGGCGGCCCTTCTGGGCTTTAACGCCTTCAACATCACGCACCCGTGCAAGCAGTCCGTCATGGAGCACCTGCACGAACTTTCGGATGCGGCGCGCGCCCTGGGCGCGGTCAATTGCGTGGTGATTCGCGAGGACGGTACGTTCTACGGGGACAACACGGACTATTCGGGATTCATCGCGGGGCTGAAGCGCGGCCTACCGCAGGTGGCGGAGGATCCGGCGCGCCTGGAGCACGTGGTGCAGTTGGGTGCCGGCGGTGCCGGTAGCGCCACGGCGTACGCCCTGTGCCGCCTGGGGGTGCGCCGCCTGAGCCTCTTCGAGCGTGACGCGGCGAAGGCTCAGGGGCTGGCGGAGCAGCTGGGCGGGCTCTTCCCGCAGACTCAAATCGAGGTGCTGACCGACGATGAGCGCTTGATTGAAGCTCTACTACAAGCTCAGGGTTTAGTGAACGCAACCCCGGTGGGCATGCACGTGCATCCGGGCATGCCGCTGAGCGAGTCGGTGCAGGCTGCCGGGGTGTTGCGTGAAGGCCTGTGGGTCGCGGATGTCATCTACCTGCCGCAAGAGACGCAGCTGGTGTGCGCGGCGCGTGCCGCCGGGTGCGAGGTGCTGACGGGCGGCTACATGGCGGTGGGTCAGGCGGTGGATGCGTTCCGCCTCTTCACCGGACTGGAACCGAACGCCGAGCGTATGGCGGCGCATTTTGAGGCGCTAATTGCGGCCCAGCAGGGAGTAACTAACGCCTGAAACGCCAGAGCATAGAATACGGGTGGGGCTGGATAGCTAACTATCCAACCCCACCCGTATTTATTCTATATTCGGAATATATTCTGTGGGCTATGCATCCAGCTCGGCCAGGGACTTCTTGCAACCCTCGCGAGCGGTGAGTGCACCCAGCGCCACGAGCACGCA
Source organism: Rothia sp. HMSC072B03 (assembly GCF_001809565.1). Taxonomy (NCBI): domain Bacteria; kingdom Bacillati; phylum Actinomycetota; class Actinomycetes; order Micrococcales; family Micrococcaceae; genus Rothia; species Rothia sp. HMSC072B03. Next base: position 79,225 of record NZ_KV797966.1, on the reverse strand, counting down.
CATGGCGACCGTGAACGCGGCGGGCAGCACTGCGTTATGCAGGTCGGCGCCGGCGAGGCTCGTCGCCACGGCGGGGGCAATGCCTCCAGAAATTGCGAAGCCAATCTGGGTTCCGAGCGCCAGGCCGGTCACGCGCACGCGGGTCGGGAACATTTCTGCGTAGAAGGAGGGCCACACGCCGTTCGCCATGGAGTAGAGCGCGCCGTGCATGAGCACGCCGTAGACAAAGATGCCCACCCAGTTACCTTCGGTAATCGCGCCGAGGTACGGGAACATCACCAGGGAAGAGGCCACCGCGCCGGTGATGAACACGGGCTTGCGGCCAATCCTATCGGCAAGCATGGCGGCGAGCGGAATCGCAACCAGACCGAGAGTATTCGAGGCGACCGGCACCAGCAGCATGGTGCTTCGGTCAAGGCCGTAACCCTTGGTGGCGAAGGACAGCGCGAAAGTCGTGAAGACCATGTTCACAGTGTTGACCATGGCGCACACGGCAATGGTGAGCACGGCGCGCTTGTGGTGCTTGAAGACCAGCACGAGCGGGGACTCGGTGAGCTTCTCGCGCTGCAGGTAGGCGGGCGGCTCGGAGAGAGTGCGGCGAATCAACCAGGCGGTCACCACCACGAATGCAGAGAGCCAGAAGGGCACGCGCCAACCCCAGGTGAGCAGGTGCTCATCCGGCAGGGCCGCGAAGGGGATGAACACGGCGGTCGCCAGCAAAGATCCGAACTGGGTGCCCTGCAGGGTCCAGCTGGTGGTGAAGGCGCGCTGATGCTCGTTGGCGTGCTCCAAAGAAATGGAGATGGAGCTTGCCTGCTCGCCGGCGGCAGAAAGGCCCTGAAGCATACGGCAGGCCACCAGCAGGATGGGTGCAAGAATACCCGCCTGGCTATAGGTCGGTAGGCAACCGATGGCAAAGGTCGCGCTACCCATCAGGAAGAGCGTGAGCATCAGGACGAATCGGCGGCCGTAACGGTCACCGAGGGGGCCGACGATCATAGCGCCGAAGGGACGCACGACGTAGGCAACACCCACAACGACCATGGACTTGAGGATGCCGATGGCGGCGGTGTCCTCGGGGAAGAAGATGCGGTTGAGCACGATTGCGGCGGCGGTGCCGTAGACGGCGAAGTCGTAGTATTCGAGGGCGGAGCCTATCCAGCTGGCGAGGGCAGCTCGTCGTGGTGATCGGGCGGGCGCGTCGGTGCGTCGGCTCATGCGCGGCTCCTTCGGTGGTACACCTGGCGGGTGGTGCGGGGTGGGCAACCCCTCGGTCATTAATGTGCCCTTCCAGTGTAGGAAGCACCCCATGCGTTTTCCATAGGGTTACCTAAGTTCCCAGAGTATGAAGAGAGTGTGAAGCTGGAATAGGGGTCAGATGCTCCTAGCCCCCGTATGATGTATCTATATGTAATTCCGTCATCAATGCTCCAAAGGGGTACCATGTCATCACCGCGCACACCGCGCACCAGCATCATCATGCCGGTCTACAACACGGCTGATAGCGTCGTCGTCGCAATTGAATCCGTTCTGGCGCAGACCGACCCCGACTTTGAGCTGCTGGTGGTGATTGACGGCTCCCCGGATCGCTCCTCCCGGGTAATTCGCGAGTTCCTGGAGGGCAACCCCGATCCCCGCATCCGCCTGTTCGACAACGAACGGAACGCCGGCGTTTCCGCGGCACGTAACCAGGGCCTGGATGAGGCTCGCGGCGAGTGGATTGCCTTCATCGACTCCGACGACACGTACCGTCCCGAGTTCCTGGAACGCCTGCACGCTGCGGCGGCGCGTACCGGCGCGGATGTGGCAACCTGCGGTCACACCATCCACCGGGCGGATGGCTCCACCCTGAACCGCCCGCAGAACTCCCCCGGCACCTACACGGGCCGCGATATTGCAATCAACTACCTGCAGGACCGTTTCACGGGTTTCACGCCCGACAAGATTTTCCGCGCCTCGCTCTTCTCGTCGGTGCGCTTCGCGACCGATATTCACCGCGCGGAGGACGCCCTCGCCGTCTTCCAGTGCCTCATGCAGGCCAAGACTCTCGAGGTGATTCCGGATTGCCTCTACGTGTACTACATGGGTGCCGAAGGCCTGACCTGGGGCCGCGTCACCCCGGTGGAGGAAAGTATTCGCCACACCCGCTACATGCGCCAGGCCGGTGCCGAGCTGCTCTCCACGAAGGAAGGACGCCGCGCCCTCAACACCTCCTCGGCCGTCACCTACCTCAACAACGCCCAGCAGGCGCTCATGAGCGATAGCGCCGACTCCGCCGCGGTAATTCGTGAATGTCGCCGCCAGATTAGGTGGGAATGGGTCGGCCAGGCCCTGCTTTCGAGCCCCGTGATGGGTGCGGCGAGCCTGCTGTTGAAGCTTTCTCCGGCCCTGTACCGCACCCTGTACGGCGTGTACGTTCGACGCGCCTACGGCATGTAAGTCCTCCGCAACTCTCTCAAGGTTTTATACACATGTCTTCCACCCCTCGCACGAGCATTATCATGCCGGTCTACAACACCGCCTCCACCGTGGTCGCGGCGATTGAGTCGGTGCTGGCGCAGACCGACCCCGACTTTGAGCTGCTGGTCATGATTGACGGCTCCCCGGACGATTCGGCACAGCTGATTGCGGACTACCTGCAGCGGAACGCGGACGAACGCGTGCGCGTGTTCGACAACCCCGAGAACCGGGGCCCCTCCGCGGTGCGCAATCAGGGCCTGGATGCGGCGCGCGGCGTATGGGTGGCGTTCCTCGACTCCGACGACACGCTCTACCCCACCTTCCTGGAACGGCTGCACCACCACGCGGAGCGCACGGGCGCGCAGGTGGTCAATTGCGCTCACACCATGGTGGCAACCGACGGCACGACCACGCAGCGCCTGAAGGGTGCCCCCGGCACCCTGACCGGGCAGCAGGCGGCCTTCGCTCTACTCAAGGACGAGCTGTCCCCCTACCCGTGGGATAAGCTCATTGAGCGTTCCCTGCTGGAAGGCGTCTACTTCCCGGAGGATATTCGCCGCGCCGAGGATGAGTGCGTCATCCTGGACTGCTATCTGCGAGCGCAGAGCGTGACCGTCATCGACGAGCCGCTCTACGCCTACGCGGTGAACGAGGGAAGCCTGACCTGGAGCCGCATCACTCCCCTGGCCGAGACCCGCCGCCTGCTCGACTACTTCGCGAAATCCCTGCAGCGTACGAGCACGTACCACCTGCCCGAAGGTCAGGAGGCACTGACCGTCGCCCGGGTTCTTGCGTACCTGAATAACGCCCAGCAGGCGCTCATCGTGGGCGGTGAGGATGCTCCGGCGACCCTCGCCGGGTGCCGTCGCGGTTTCTCGGTGCGCGATGCGCTACTCGTCCTCCGCCGACGCCCGGTCTTCGGTGCCGCCGGCCTGCTCCTGAAGACCAGCATAGCCCTGTACCGGGTTCTCTACGGCGTGTACGTCAAGCGGGTCTACAACATTTAGGTTTCACGCCCCGACTCCGGGGTTCTCTCTCATCACACTCACCCAGATTGGAGCAAATCTATGTCCTCTCTGCCTGCATCGGCGCAGGTGGCGTCCTCTCCCTCCGAGGATGCCCAGCCCGACGGCCGACCGGCTCGCGGGTCCGCCGCGCACCGCCCCAAGCCCGGGCGAAAGGTGTACCTGGACTGCATTAACGTCCTCGCCATCATCGGCGTCGTCGCCCTGCACAACCGGTTCAACTACCGGGTGGATTACGATTCGCCGGGCTGGGTCCTCGAGAATATCCTCTCGGGTACCGCGGTTGCCGCCGTCCCCCTCTTTTTCATGGCCTCCGGCATCACCCTCCTCAACTTCACCGAGCGGGAGAGCGTCGGCACCTTTTACAAGAAGCGCTTCACGAAAATCCTGGTTCCCCTGCTGATTTGGGGGCAGATTTACCTCTTCGCGCGTAGCTGGTTCACCCATACTCCCCTGCCAAAGGGTGAGGAGATTCTGGCCGTGCTGTTGGCACCGAGCACCGTGGGCGTGACCCTCTGGTACCTGGAGGCGCTCATCGGCGTGTACCTGGTGCTCCCCATCTTCTCCTACGCCCTGCGTGGTGCTGGCGAGAAGAAGGTGCGCCTGGCGTGGCTCATGGCCGTGCTGGGGCTTTTCATGCCCATCGCGACCACCACGGTGCATAAGATTAACCCGCACATTATGCCTGAGTTCACCGCCCCCATCGTGGGGTACGTGGGCTTCTGCTTCCTGGGTTATGCGCTGGCGAATACGAGCTTTAGCCTGCCGTGGCGCCTCGTCATCTACGTGCTGGGTGTTGCCGGTTCCCTGACGCACATCCTGTACGGCCCCTACCTGACCCTGAACCACCACGGCCTTGAGAGTCTGGCGATGTCGTATCTGTCCATCCCGACGATCTTCTGGGCCTCGGCGGTCTTCGTGTTCTTCAAGTCTCTACCACTGAATCGTCTGCCGCAGGCGGCTCAGACGGGTCTGCGTAAGCTGTCGGCGCTGACCTTCGGCGTGTACCTGATTCACCTGCTGATTATTCAGGGCCTCGCAGCCTACGGCTGGCCGCTGGTGGATTACCGGCTGGAGGCTCCCTACGCTCTGATGGTGTGGGCTTCCTCGCTGATTCTGGTGTGGCTGCTGCGGTGGATTCCGCCGGTCCGCAAGTGGCTGGTGCCCTAGCCGGCTATCCACTCCGCAACGAAAACGGGAGGGGCACGTACGTGACGTACGTGCCCCTCCCATAAGTTTTAAAGCTACTCGGCGCGAGTTTCCTCCACGCGGGAGGCCATGGACACACCCACCATGTGCACCACGAAACCGCAGACCGGGCCGACCGCCAAAGCCACCACGGCGCGCGGCACCAGCGGTGCGGGCAGCAGGAACGCCAGGCCCAGGGTTACCACCGCGGCAACCACCCAACCGGCAAGGTAGATGCGGTGCTGGTTCACCGCGAGCGCCATATTGCCCGAGAGGGTCATGAGCGCCAGCAGCGCGGAGGCAAACACCAGCGCACCCAGGGAGAGGCCGGAGGCGGCCGCCTCGTACGCGGACTCGGTTCCTGCGGCAGGCGGGTAAATCAGGCGGAAGAGCAGCGGACCCACCAGATAGGCCGCCAACGCGCCCACAGCACCCACCGCCACCACCGCGGCGGCGGGCTTAATGAACGCCGCCACTGGGCGGTGACGCTGCTTCAAGAAGGCAGAAACCGCCACGCCCTGGAAGGCCTGCAGGGGAATCATAATCGGCGAACGGGTAATGGAAATCGCCAGAATCAGGGTGCCCAGCACGACCGGTTCGCTCTCCGCGGCGCCGCTGGCCTTCAGTACGTTCGGGAAGCCCATCATCAGCATCGCTGCGGCGGCAGAGGACAGGAACGACCAGAGGATATTGACCGTCAAACGGCCCGCGGGCACATCCGCGCGGGCAACCCACAGGCGGCGGCCCGAGAACGTCACGAGCGCCAGGATGAGCCACAGACCCATCGGAATGACCGTTGCCACCTCAAGGCCCGCCAGGGAAGGAATGAGTAGGGCCACCGCAAGCATGAGGAGGAGGCGCCCGGCAGATTCCAGGCCACCGACCGTCGCGAAAAGGTACCAGCGGTCCTCACCGGCGGCCACACCGCTGATAGTTGCCTGCAGAGCGTAGAGGAACACGCCCACGGCCATGACGGTCACGCCCACCGCCGCCGAATGTGGAATCTGCTGACCCGCCCACAGCGGAGAACTCACCAGAACCAGCGCACCGGCGACAGCGCCGAGCGCGGCCGCAACCGTCACCACGCGGGCACCCTGCGGTGCGGGCGTCCCGTCGGATGCGGGGTGGGCGGATGCCACCCCGTCAGCTGCAGCGTGAGTGCGCGCCGTACCCACCGCGCGGGTAATCTCCGGCTGGAGGCCGGTAATAACACCCGTCACCGTGAAAAGCGCCGACCAGAAGAGCAGGAACTCCGTCAGCTCCGACCCGGTCAGGGCGCGCTGAGCAATCATGGTCACGACCAGCGTGGACGCCGCCGCCAGCACCGACGATCCCAGCAGCGCCAGGGACTGGTAGCGGTTGACCGTGCCCGAAGGCTGGGCTTCCGCAGTGTCCCGGGTTTCCGCAGTGTCCCGGGCATCCGCGGGTTCTTGAGGCTGAGTCTCTCGAGAGTTCCGCTCCCGTGCCTCGCCTGCATCAGGATTCTGTACCGGCTCGCTCACCGCGTCCTCCTCGCTCCTAGCTGTCACTCAACCAATCATTCCATACGCAGATGCGCCGCACATCCACCGTAGGATGTACGACGCATCGCACACGTATAGGGTTTACTTCACCACGTGCTCGGCAAGGTTCTTCACGCCCTGCCACTTCTTCGCCAGGGCCGCCTTCGGCAGCAGGGTCAGCGCGTGAGCGCGCGAGGAGAAGCGAATACGAGCCACGCGGGCGGCCTTCTTCCAGCCCAGGGCACTCATCTCTTCGACCATGGTGTTGTAGTAGCGGCGCTCCTCCTCGAAGCGGGTGCCCTCCAGGGCACGCCAGGACGAGTCGGAACCACCGTGACGGCGGTACATGAACGCGACCTGCGGGTCGTAGTACAGGGAGCCGCCGCGCATCGTGATGTCCAGAATCAGCGCCATGTCCTGGATAACGTTCAGGCCCTCACGGAAGCCGGTGCCCACGATGGCGTCCGCACGCCAACCCAGGGACGGGAAGTAGAACCACGCGCCGCGCAGCAGCGAAACGGCCAGCTCTTCGCCCTTCAGCACGGCCTCACCCTTGGGGCGGTAAAACGCCTTAGTCTGCTCCACCAGAGTGTTCGACAGGCCGTTGTGCTCGTCGATGACGACCACGCCGGGCTGGAAGATGGACGCCTCGGGGTGCTTAGCCGCCGCATCCACGAGCCACTGCACGTAGTTGGGGAGCATGACGTCGTCGGCACCCATGACGGTGACCAGTTCGTTCTCCACGAAGGTCAGGCACTTGCGGTAGTTTGCGTTCGCACCCAGGTTGGTTTCGTTGCGCATGTAGGTGATGCGCTCGTCCTTCAGGGACTCGAACCAGCCGGGAATCGAATCGTCCGGGTAGCCGTCATCCACCACGATCAGGCGCCAGTCCGGGTTGGTCTGACCGACCACGGACAGCACGGCCTGCTTCATCATGGCAACGTCGCCGTAGTACGGGAACAAAATATCAACGGTCATGGGGTATTACTCCAACTCACAAAGGGGTGAAAAGTCTCGACGGTAAAGCTTTAAGAGTCCTGCTGGTCGCGCTTCCTCGCACCGGAGGCGCCCTCCGGCTGCTCCTGAAGCGCCTTTAGGATGGCGACTTCCTCGGCCAGGATGCGGGTCTTCTCCGACAGGCGTGACAGCTCCAGGGTCAGGTGAATACTCACGCCCATCAGCAACAGAATCGACAGGAGGAACAGCAGATTCACCGGCAGGGCCACGCCCACGAAGTCCGCCACACCGTTGAGGAGATTCGGGAAGGCGCCCAGCACGATGATGATGGCACCGATAATCAGCCACAGAGCGGCGTACCGTTCCTTCATGCGCTGATGACGCACCTGAACCACCACGAAGGTGCAGACCAGGATGGCAAGAATCAAGAAGAAAACACTGGCGCTCACGGCTACTTCTCCTCCCGGCGGCGGCTCACCGAAATGCCGTAGGAGAACAGCGAGCGAACCAGATAGACAGCAGACTTCAGCGGACCGGAGGAGGGCGTACCCCCCTGGCGTTCACGCATGTGCACCGGCACCTGACGCACCCGCAGGCCATTGCTAATGGCCATGGCGGTGATATCGATCGTATCGCCCAGGTATTCGGCGGGCAGGTTACGGCAGTAAAAGTCGATACCGCGACGGTTAGCGATTTTAAAGCCGCTCGTCACGTCCGTGAACGGGGTGCCCGCCGAGCGGGTGAACAGGAAAGACAGCAGGTTCATAGCCCACTTGCGCGGGCCGGACACCTCGTAGTCATCAGAGCCCTCGGCGAAGCGGGACCCAATCACAATATCGTAATCCTGCACCGCATCAATCAGCGAGGGGATGCTCTCGGGGTGGTGCTGGCCGTCCGAGTCCACCTGCATGGCGTAGTCGTAGCCCGTGCGCTGCGCGTACTTATAGCCGGTGCGCATAGCGGCACCCACACCCATGTTGTAGGGCAGGTCAATCACAAAAGCGCCCGCCTCACGAGCCACAGCGGAGGTGTTGTCGGTGGAGCCGTCATTGACCACCACCAGGTCCACGTAGGGCACCGTCTCCTGCAGCTCGGCGATGGTGCCGGGCAGTGCTTCTTCCTCGTTCCAGGCGGGCATAATCACCAGCGTGCGAGGGGTATGAGGCGATGTGGGAGATCCCATAGGGCTGCTACCCCTCCTAACGAATGTGTCATACCGTGCGTGCGAAAGCCGGCATGTCCAGTGGACATACCGGCTTTCATCATATCAGTGCTTCAGCGGCATTAGGATTCGTCACAGAATCAAGACCGCGATGCGGCCCCTCCCCGGGCGCATACATCCCGGGCGGAGTTGCTGCCTGCGTCTAGTTGTCGCAGGCGCTAATACGGTACAGAGTCATCGGGCCGGAGGAGTACACCGGGGTCAGAACATCCGTATCGATAGCGGCCACCAAGCCGTCGTAGTTCTTCTGCTCGCTGGGGCCGAAGTTGCCCTGGTTTTCCAGGTGCACGTACCAGTGGGCCTTGTACTCGTTCACCTCGCGGCAGACCTCCGGGTTCGTGCGGGCATCCTTCAAATCGTTGATGATTGCCGCATACTTCGGAGAAATCTTGAACTCGAAGTGGTAGCTGGTCAAGTGGCGGTCGGCCAGCGCGTAAATGTAGGCGCTGCCGTCCCAGGGGTTGTTCACGATGGTGTCGCCCTTGGGCACAATCTTCGGGATCTCGTTAATGACGTTCATCTCGTCCTGGTTCAAGACATCGGAGGTCGGGGTCACCTGGTACCGCTGAGCGACCATCAGGGTCGCGTCGTGCATCGCGGGGGTTCGCGAGGACAGGCCGGCGACCACCAGCACCAGCACCGCGGTGACACCCATGCCGGCCGTCGCCACGTTCAGGCGTGCCGTGCGCGGAACGCGACGAACCACCCAGGAGAGCGCACCCTCCAGGGCGCCACCCAGGCCGATACCGGCCAGAAGCACCGAGGGGAACACCACAAGGGCCGCCAGGCGGAAGTGGTCCGTGTACCAGGGGCCCACCATCAGCAGGCGGAAGTCGCCGCGCGGCACCGAAGCCGCGATAATCCACATGTAGCCAACGAGCATCCAGCTGCCAATCAGCCACAGGTTGCGGCGCTTGTACAGCAGGTACCCCACGCCCCACAAGGCCAGGAAACCCATCAGGTAGGCGGGAGCGAAATTACCGCCCAGCGGGTTCGCGTTCTCCAGGCCCAGGAACAGGAACTGGTAGACCGCCTCGCCCTCGCTCATGACGGCGGTCCACAGGTCGCTGGCGTCCTCGCTCGGGCGCAGCACGGACCAGGCAGTCACGCATCCGGCAATCAGCGCAACCAGAACGCCGGTACCCACCAGACGCTCACGCACGGAGGCGTCGTGGACGCGCCACATCTGAACCACACCGCCGAGGAGCATGGGCACGGCGAATACCGCCGCAGAAACCACCGCGTTCGGGTGCACCAGGGCCAGGCCGCCCAGGCCCACCAGAATCGTCAGGGACAGGGAGAGAACGACGGAGTACTCGCGATGCACCATGACCTGAATCATGTGCGATAGTAGCGCCACAAAGGCGGGGAGCAGGGCATAGCCCAAAAGGTTCGGGAAGAGCACACCCCAGAACAGCAGCAGACCGGGGAAAGCAAAGAAACCGCAGGTCAACGCCGGAATAGCGAGCGCCTGCAGGCGACGCAGATGCGGGATGCTCAGGCACATCGCAACCAGGGAGCAGGGCCAGATGACGCCCGCCACCAGTAGCACCATGACGATGGTTGCGGTCGCGATGCTCGTGCCGGTCGTGTTGTAGATCAGGTACACGAAATCATGCCAACCGGCGGGGTAGAAGTACGGTTCCTGGTTCGTTCCGGAAACCGCGCCCATGGTCAGGCTCGAGGCGTCGCCGTGCTCCTGGATCCAGCGAATCGCGTTCAGGTGGAAGGAATTGTCCAGGGTCTGAGAGAAGGCCTCCGGGCCGAAGACCATATGCTGGGTCGTGTGCAGGGTCAAGAAACCGCCCAGCAGGGCGCCCACCACGGGCCAGGAAAGCGGCACCGTGTTACCCGGCCAGCTCACCGAGGATTCGTCGGAACCCGCTACGGCCGAGGGCCAGCGGCGGCCCACCAGCCACATCAGGCCCGCCGCCGCAGCCACTAGCACGGCCGCGACCACGACGAAGGAAATCAGGCTCCACGCGATGCCGGTCTTACCCAGCACAATCGCCGAGACAGCCACCAGGGCAAAAGTCAGGAGCGGGGAGAGGAAGATGCGCAGACGCGTGGGGATGCGTAACGCCCAGCCCATCGCGTATCCGGGAACGAATGCCACCACGACCGCGAAAAGCAGCAGCGGAATAGTTGCCAACCAGCTCATAAACCCTCATCTCACCACAGTGAACGCCCTGAAACCCCTCGTGCGGGGGCCCGGTGCGCTTTCGTGTACCAAGCAAGGATACCTTAGAGGCCTCTACACCCCCGAGAAACCCCCAGAAGACCCCCGCAAAACCCGTCTAAGGCCCCGCGGAGGCGACCCTCGAGGTGAAGCAGGGGGCTCTCCCGCGCAAACCCCGCCGGGTGCCTCCGCATCCCCTGCACACCCTCGAATATGACGTAATATTTCGCCCCTCCCGTCATGAAAGGTAGGCCTAAGAAACATAGGGCAATAAATAAGGTATTCGCTACACCAAAGCTTTACCCTGAACATATCTCCCCTACTCACGGGAACCGCCCGCACACACAACCCGGGCCGAACCCACGCAGCCGCAGAAGAAAGGGTCGATCATGACCGAAACCATTGCAGCACAGGCGACCCTCGCCGATACCACCGAGCAGTTCAAGCTCGCCTTCGGCCACCAGCCCGCCGGCGTCGCCATCATCACCGCAACCGACGAAAACGGCGAACCCGCAGGCTTCACCGCCTCCTCCCTGACCTCCGTCGCCGCCGAACCGCCCATCATCGCCTTCTCCCTCAAGGCCAATAGCGGCTCCGCGGCAAAGATTGCTGCGGCTTCCTCCTTCCTCGTACACATGCTCGACGCTGAGAATGTCACCCTCGCTAAGAACTTCGCGACCCACGACTACCCCCGCTTCGCCGACCCGGCCGCGTGGGAATTCGTCCACACCGGTGAGCCCCTCGTCCACGGCGTGCGCCGCGTGCTGCGCGCAACCCCCCTCAGCCGCGTTGAGGCGGGCCCCGCGCTCGTCTTCACCGCCCAGGTTGAGGAGTTTATCCGCAACGATTGCGAGGGCACCCCGCTCGTCTACCACTCGCGCAACTTCCACGCGCTCGGCGATCACTCCAACGTCAACAACTACGTCATCTAGTCCGGCCGCTCAGGCCATTCACGGGGCGGTATTCGGCGGCGACCACGCGACGAATACCGCCCCGCGGCGTACCCTGAACGTAGCCACCCCGGGCACAAACGCACAGCAGAAAGGTTCCTCATGACCGCACAGACCACTCAGCCGGCGTCCCTCCCCTGGCTCGAAAAGCTTGTCGCTATCCCCACCGTCTCCGGCAGCTCCAACCTGGAACTCATCGAGCTTCTCGAAGCCGAATTCGGCCGCTACGGCTACAGCGGCGTGCGCACCTACAACGAGGACCGCACCCGCGCTAACCTCTTCATCACCGTCCCCGCAGCGGACGGCACCACCCGCGGCGGGCTCGTCCTCTCTGGCCACACCGACGTCGTGCCCGTCGCCGGTCAGGACTGGGCCAGCGACCCGTTCACCCTGCGCGTGGAGGGTACTCGCGCCTACGGCCGCGGCGTCTGCGATATGAAGGGCTTCATCGCTGTCGCGCTCTGGCTGCTGCCGCGCGTTGCCGAGGCGAAGCTGCGCGTGCCCCTGCACTTTGCCTTCTCCTACGACGAGGAGATCGGCTGCGTCGGTGCCCCCTCCCTCATCGAGGAGTTCGTAGCGCGCGATCTCGCCCCCGAGTATGCCATCGTTGGTGAGCCCTCCAGCATGCGCATTATCGACGCGCACAAGGGCGCCCACCGCGGCCGCGTCACCTTCACCGGCGTGCCCAAGCACGGTTCCCTCGCCACCCACGGCGTGAATGCGGTCGCCGCCGCCGGCGAGTTCATCACTTTCTTCACCGACATGGCCGATGAGTGGGAGGAGGAAGGCCCCTTCGACGAGGCGTTCATCATTCCCCACTCCACCGGCAGCGTCAACCTGGTCAACGGCGGCCTACAGTACAACATCGTCGCCGAGCAGGCCGTGCTCGAGTACGATGTGCGCACCCTGCCGCGGGTGACCACCGAGTCCTTCGTCGAGCGCATCGACCGCGAGATTTCCGAGGTGATTCTGCCCGACCTGCAGGCGCGCGCCGCACGCGCCGAGAAGCTGACCGGCGCGGAGCCCGGTAGCCTCACCTCCCGCGTGGGCGTGAAGCACGAACTGCTAGCCACCGTGCCGGGCCTGGGCACCGAAGACGATGCGCCCATCGTGCGCCTCGCCCACGAGTGGCTCGGCACCAACGATGCGCCGCAGAAGGTCACCTACGGCACCGAGGCGGGTCAGTTCCAGCGCGCCGGTGTGGAGAGCATCATCTGCGGCCCCGGCGATATTGCGCAGGCTCACTCCCCCAACGAGTGGATTGAGCTGGAGCAGCTGCGCGAATGTGAGCGTTTCTTCGAGGCCATCCTCGGCTGGGCGAGCGCAAAGTAGCGGCGTAGCGGTGCTGTTCTCCCGGCCTAAATCAGCCGTGTAAACCCGCAGAAAACTGCCCGGGCACCCAATTGAGGGGCCCGGGCAGTTTTGTGTTTTATGCAGGCCGACACGGGAGTCTGCACACCACACGTCCCCCCTGTGAACTACGCCCGATTTTTCCCGCATCCACCACATTTATTTTTAAATAAAAAACCCAAAAATAGCTTATCTATAAGGGTGAAATAACACTAAAGTATTGCCCAGTAAGGGCATTCAGGGTTCCATAGATGCCAAAGGTTAACCCCACCGCCCGGGCGGTATAACCCCACACAAAACCACACCTCCCTCACGCTCGGCACTGCGCACCCGACCGAATCCCGGTATACCACCCGCAGTTCACTACCTGAAGGACACCCTGTGTACACTATTAGCCCCTACCTTGCTGAATTTCTTGGCACGCTCATCATGTGCACCATCGGCTGCGGCGTCATCGCCAACGTCGAACTCCGCCGCTCCAAAGGCCACGGCGACAACTTCTTCACCATCGCCTTCGGCTGGGGCTTCGCCGTCACCTTCGGCGTCTACGCCTCCCACGCCTACTCCGGCGGCCACCTGAACCCCGCCCGTGACTTCGGTCCGCGCCTCATGCACGCCCTGCTGCCCATCCACGATAAGGGCACCTCACGCTGGTTCTACGCGTGGGTTCCGATCTGCGGCCCGATTGCCGGCGGTTTCATGGGTGGCGCATTCTTCAAGCTCTACTACGAGGGTCAGGTCAGCCCGTGGCTGTTCGTTTCCACCGCCCTGGCGGTTGTGGTTCTGCTCTTCGCATGGTGGGCAAATAGCCACCTGTACCGCGCACCCAGCGCCGAGGTTATCCCCGAGTTTGAGGACACCCACGCTACCGCGGCGGCACGCGCGGCAACCTACACCCCGACCGGTCCCATGCCGGTCCTACTCCCCGAAGAGGTGAAGGCAAACCGTAGCACCCGCGTCGTGAACCGGGTGACCGAGGACGAGTAGTCTTCCCGCCCGAGAACTTCCCTGTCTAGGGTTTCATCGAGCCGGGTTTATCTGAATAGATATATCCGGCGAGGTTTCATCTAAAAACAGCGAACCCCTCATTTTCATAACCTGCACAATATCGGTCAGGTTATGAAAATGAGGGGTTCGTTGCGTCTACCTCACGGAAGGAGGTTCATTCAGGGGTGCCGAAAAGAAATACAGTCTAGAAAGGTCCCAGCTTAGGCTTCAGCGTCGACATCGTTCACCTCCAGCTGCCCAAAGAGAACCTCCATAGGACGCGACCGCACAGTCTGCACGAAGCCATCCTGCGAGTTCCAAGCCTCAGGAGATAGCCGCTTCACGTTTACTTCATACCCAAGCTTCTGCTCAGCATCATCGATAGCCTCATACAGCTTCTGCCGTGAAGGGGAGCCCACAACCAGCACATCAATATCGTTCGGCACGTGCCCAGCCACCCCAGAACGACGGCTAGCCCACGAGCCATAAATAGCGGCACCCTCAATATTGGAAACACCCTGCAAAGTATCCCGGAGCACCGGAACAGGACCATAAGTTACCAGAATCAACTGACGCATCGCCTGGCCCACCGGATTATCAACCTTGGCTTGCACCATACGGGTCCTACCAACATTCTGGACAGTCACCAGACCAGATTGATTTAGACGATTCACTTCTCGGGAAACAGTCGGCAATGATGCACGTGTCGCATCAGCAATCTGTGACACCGTGTATTGCTGCTCAGGGTGAGAGAACAGCAATGCCATCACTTCACCCTGCAGGTCACTACGCAAGATGGGAAGGAGGCTAGGAGCAGACGTTTTCATAACATGAATTATATCAATCATGTTATGAAAACATCTGGCAATCCAAGAATCTGCTACGCCGCGGCGGATGCCATCTCCAGTACCCGCTCGTGCTTAGCCGCGCGGTGCTTCTGAATTGCGCGCACCGTCCAGACGCAGACCGCGCCAAGGACCGCACCGGTGGTGTTGTTCACGATATCGTCCACGTCGAAGGTGCGGTAGGTGAAGCCTGCCAGGCCCCAGTTACCGGTCAGCTGGCTCAGCTCAATGAAGGTCGACAGCGCGAAGCCGCTCAGAGCCGTGGCGCGTAGTCCCCAGCGCAGGCAGCCCGCGGTGAAGAAGCCCAGCGGAATGAACATCGCGATGTTGAAGAAGAGCTGTGCGTACACGGTCGTCGCGAAGCGGCGCAGACCCATGCCTTCGGTCAGGTTCCAGGCCTGCTGCCAGCTCCAGCCCACGTAGAAGCGCGGGTAGTACAGCTCGGGGTTTGTGACGCTATTTGCGCTACCGATCGGGGTGAGCGTCAGAGAAAGAATAGAAGCAAGGAACAGCGCAAAGGACGCAGTCAGCAAGTACTGGCGGATGCTGTGCGCTCGACCGGTCTTCTTGGCGCGCAGGCGCATCGCCACAAACCCGATGAGGGTCAGAGCGATTGTGAGCACCGCAATTTCAAGGGCGAAGGTGCCTATCATGTGCTTATTCAGTAGTTCCTGCATGCCGTGTGTTCCTAGCGTCGTGAGATTGAAATATATGCACTCCACCCGCATATATATCTGTTCATTCATATATTTTAGGTGGTATATAGCGGGCTTCTGTTCGTGCCCGTCGCATATCGTTCACCACTAGTGTAAAAGACGGCTCTATGGGTCACCCTTAGTAAAACTGTGAAAAAGCTGTGCGGTAGCCGTTCACTGTTAAACCGTCTAACGACTCAGCGCATCAGTACAGAACATCCGGAGGGAACACCGGCGCGATATAGCGCCCAAAAATCAGGCTAAACAGCCAGGCGCCCACAATCGCGGCCACCACGGCACCCAAAACCTGCACCAGCCACAGCATCAGGAACTTGACGGTCTTCCCCTCCGAGCGAGCCGTCAACGCCTCTACCATGGCGGTCGAGAAGGTCGTAAAACCACCCAGCATGCCGGTCGTAATCACCGTGCACCAGAACGCCACCTGATCCGTAGCGTTGTAGTGCACGCCCAGCGCACGCGGATTCGACACCGGCATAATCAGCAGGCCGTACAGGAATGAACCCACCAGGTTAATGACGAACACCGGGCTAATAATCGAGGACTCCGTGCGCAGGCGAGGAGACATCGCCTTATCCAGGAAGAAGCGGGGCATCGCTCCCAGACCGCCGCAGAGAAAAATCATCAGGGAGAAAAACATTAGCGGCCCTCCTCGTTTTCGGTCCCAGGCTCCTCATTGGGTAAGACGTGCACCAGCCTCGCGGCCAGCATGCGGCCCACGAGCATGCCGGAGGCCGCGGCCACCAGGCCACCCACCAGCAGCACCAGAATCGCCAGTACCATGTACCCGCCGTGCACCGTATACGGCAGAAAAATCGTCTGTGCCATGACCGCGGCAATAGACGAATAGGTCGTGTAGCCACCCATCATTCCGGCACCAAAGAGCAGGCGGAAGGAGTGAATTCGATCCTCACCATTGCGCGCCGCGTACGCGTTCCATAGAACCGTCAGCAAACCCATGGTGAACGAGCCCAGAAGATTCGCCACCAGTACGCCACCTGGGGTGTGCACGCGGCACAGTGCACCCAGGCCGCCGCCCAAAAAGACAAGAAAAGGGGCAGGTACACGGTTTAGAACGGCCCCTATCCTCTGCCGGATACTCGCGCGGTTCCTCATCACCGTGTACCTACCCCTTTCGAGTCGTATTAGTCTTCAGTGTGCGCCGTGGTGCGCAAACGCATACTAATACTTTAGCGGCTACTCGAGCTTGTCACCTGAGTTTGTTGTCCGAGCCTGCACCGGCAGACTCTCGCTCGTGCTGAATCTTCTCACTCAGTGCGGCGCCCTCAACGTCCATATTCGGGGTGAGGCGGTCCAGCCACTTCGGCATCCACCACGCCTTATCGCCCAGCAGAGCCATAATCGCCGGGGTCAGCGTCATGCGCACGATGAACGCATCCACCAGCACACCGAACGCCAGGCCGAAGCCCATCGGGCGAATCATGGTCGATTCAGCGAAGATGAAGCCGCCAAACACCGAAATCATGATGATCGCGGCAGCCACCACCACGCGCACCGCGTGGTTATAGCCACTCACAATGGCGGTCGCCGCGTCCTTACCGTGCACGTATGCTTCACGCATGCCGGTCACCAGGAACATCTGGTAATCCATGGCAAGGCCGAAGAGAATACCGATGAGCAGGGTCGGCAGGAAGGACAGCACCGGGCCCGGGTGGTCCACCCCGAAGAGGGAACTCATGAAGCCCAGCTGGTAAATCGACACGACGGCACCGAAGCTTGCCAGCACCGAGAAGAGGAAGCCCATCGAGGCAACCAGCGGAACCAGAATCGAGCGGAACACCAGGATCAGCACCAGGAAGGACAGGCCCATCACCACACCCAGGTACAGGGGTAGCTTCTGGGCGAGCACCTCGGAGACGTCGATATTGCCGCTGGTCTGGCCCGCAACACCGAGAGACACCTCGGAGCCCTGCACCGGCACGGTCACGGCGCGCAGCTCGTGGACAAGCTCTTCGGTCTCCACGGAGCTTGCACTGTGGGCAGGAATCACCTGGAAAATCATGAGGGTGCGGTCGTCCGTCATGCCGCCGGGAACCACAGCCTGCACGTTCGCACCACCGCGCTCCTTCACCGCAGACGCGATATCAATCTGCGCCTGCTGCGCCTGCTCCTCGCTCATGTTCGCGGGGGTGTGCGCAACCGCAACAAGCGGAGAGCTCATACCCTCACCGAACTTGTCCTTGATGAGTGCGTACGACTTATACGCGGCGCTATCGGAGGGGTAGTTCGAGGCATCCGGCAGGCCCAGACGCATCTGCGACATGGGGGCGGCGACCGCCAGCAGCGCCACAGTACCGACCACCAGGGTCAGCAGCGGACGCGCCAGCACGAGGCGCAACCAGCCATTGGACTTCTCGGTGCGTTCGGCATCCTGCGCGCGGCGCTCCGCAATCTTCTGCGGGGTATCGATGGAAGCCCACAGCTTCTTCGGCATAATCTTGGTGCCCGCCACGGACAGCACCGCCGGGGTAAGGGTAACCGCAATCAGGGCGGCAACGACCACGCAGAACGCGGCGGCGTTACCCATCACGCCCAGGAAGGGAATACCGGTCACGTTCAGCGCCACCAGCGCAATAATCACGGTGGTCGCCGCAAAAATCACGGCATTACCGCTCGTTCCGTTCGCCAGGGCAATCGCCTGGTTCTTCGGCATGCCCTCCAGCAGGTTCGTGCGGTAGCGGTTCAGGATGAACAGGGAATAGTCGATGCCGACCGCCAGGCCGAGCATCAGGCCCAGGGTGTAGGCGGTGGAGCTCATCTGAACGATGGAGGACAGGGAGAGCGTGCCGAGCACACCCACCACCACGCCCACCAGAGACATGAGAATCGGCAGGCCAGCCGCCACGAGGGTGCCGAGCATGACCATGAGCACGATGAAGGCGATGACCATACCCGCCACCTCACCGGTGTGCGAGCCGCCGCCGATAGCGGTTTCGCTCAGGTTCGCGTCGAAGTGGACGGTCGCCCCGTGCAGGTTCGCCGACTCAATATCAGACATGACCTTCTGCAGGTCAGCGGAAGGCACCTCGTAAATCTTCTTCTTAAACGAGACGGCCGCAATCGCCGTGGACTGATCCTCCGAAACCATACGGTAGCCGGAGGCGAAGTCGTAGAGCTTCTGCTGGCGCTCCAGCTGCTCACGCTGGGCGGGCAGCTCGCTCTCGGTCTTCTGCAACTGAGTGCGCTGTTCGTCCAGCTTCTTCTGGCCCTCGGCCAGTTCCTCCTTCTTGGAGGCTATTTCCGAGCGACCCGCATCGACCTGCTTCTGGCTTTCAGTCAGGGTTTCACGCTGCTGGTTGAGGGCGTTCTGCTGCGCGGTCAGCTGCGCCTGCTGAGCGTTCAGCTGTTCCATCATCTCGGCGGGTGAGCCTGCCGCCTCAGCCTGAGCGTAGCCGTTCTTCAGCTGCGCCTGGGCATCGTCCAGCTGCTTCTGTGCGGAGGCTAGCTGCTCCTGCCCCGAGGTAATCTGCGCCTGCGAGTCGTCGAGCTTCTTCTCGTTCTCGGCAATCTGCTTGGTGCCCTCTTCAATCTGGGATGCGGCGGCACTCAGCTGCTTTTTACCGTCCTCAATTTGGGCGGGGGCGGCGTCAATCTTGGCGTGCGCCTCGTCGAGCTGGGTTTTTGCCTCGGCAAGCTTGGAGGTGGTAGTGAACGGGTCGGTGACCGCATCCACGGAAGAAACCTCGCCGGTGAGCTTGTTCAGCGCGGTGGAGAACGCCTGCTTCTGTTCCTCGGTGAGGGCGGTGCCGTCGCCCGTAGTGAGGATGATCTGCCCGGAGCCGCGATTGGCACTCGGGAAGCGCTGGGCGAGCTCGTCGGAGAGCTGCTGGGTCTGCGTTCCGGGCATGGTGAAGGTGTTACTGAGCTTGCCGTGGAACGCGGTGTAGGCGCCGGCTACACCCGCGATGACAAGCGCCCAAGTGAGGATAACGGCCCACGCTCGGCGGGCGGCAGCTTCACCGATGCGGTAGAGCCATGTAGCCATGATAAATTCCTTGAGGTGGGGTAGAAGGATCGGTGAATAAGCGGGTCGCGGCGTGCGACTTCCAGGTCTTGCGAATGCATCGTCAGGAAGGTCAGCTGTAGAGACAAAACAGACGCGTACTCCCGCTCCAGATGCCCCCGTTAGGCGCCGTGTGGCCACCTGTCGGAAGACCCCGGAACGGGAGTATCCGTCTACTAGTGTTTTACGTTTTTAGGCTGCAAATTCGCCCTGGACCAGGCGACCCAGGTAGTCGAGGGCCTCGAGAACGCACTGGCGCATCGCTTCGATAGCGAGCGTTTCAGGGTGGGTGCCTTCGGGTGCTTCTGCCGCGACCTTGGCCGTCACTTCTTCAGCGCGGGTGAGGTAGTAGTACACACCCTCACCGATGGTTTCGGAGAGGTTCGAGGCGAACACGGCGACGCGCAGGTAGGGCAGGTCGGGGTAGGCCTCGAGGTACTTCTCCAGGAAGATGTCGTAGGTGCGCTCAAGGATGACGTGGGAGTACTCCTCGAACTTTGCGGGGCTGTCCATCTCGAGCGCGTAGAGCAGCTGGGCGAAGGGAGCGATGTACTCCTCCAGGGTGCTGCTCATGAAAACGTTGTGGGCGATGGAGAGCATCTCGGTCTCCATGCTGGGGTTCTGTCCGGAGACGGTGAAGTCGCTCTCTTCAAAGATGCGGTTGAAGTACTGGTTCAGGCGGGTAACCAACACGTCGTCGACGGACGCGAAATGGTTAAAGATGGTGCGGCGGGAGACGCCGGCGCGTTCGGCGAGCGCTTCGGCGTTCAGCGCGCCGTAGCCGCCTTCAAGAATGAGGGATTCTGCAGCTTCGACAATTGCGATGCGATTCTCCGCCTTGCGGGCAGAGCGCTTATCTGCAATGTTTGCGGGGGATTCAACGAGTTTTGCCATAGTTTCACAATACGTGTAATTTGCACTGCCAGCAAATAATAAGCGGGTTAGATTCACCACATATCTGCACTGGATGAAATAACTCTCAGGTGTAGCTTGAAACTTTACACGGCAATGTTCATTCGGGATTTACCGCCCCGACCCCGCCGCACCCTACGATTCGGCGGATTCCAGCGGCAATCGCACCGTAAAGACGGTGTGTCCGGGCTGGCTCTGCACCTGAATTGAGCCGCCATGCGCCTGCACGATAGCCTGCACGATAGCCAGCCCCAGGCCGGTCGTACCGTCCGAGCCGGAGCGCGCCTTATCCGCACGCGTAAAGCGGTCAAAAATTTTCGGCAGGAAGTCCGGGGCAATACCCGGGCCGTTATCAACCACCGAAATCACCGCCTCACGGCGGGTGTGGTCCACAGAAAGCCCCGCAATCACACGCGTCCCCTCATCCGTGTGCTTGCGCGCGTTCGAGAGCAGATTCAGGATGACGCGCTGCATCTGCGAGCGGTCCGCAACCACCTCGACGGGCTCGTGGGGCACATCCAGGTGCCACACGTGGGTGCGGGCGGCCGCCTGCATATCCGAGGTACATTCGACGAGCAATTCAGTCAGGTCCACGGTTTCCAGCTTGGGTTCACGCCCCTCATCCAGGCGCGCGAGGGTCAGCAAGTCCTCCACGAGGCGAGACATGCGCTCGGTCTGCGAGTCGATGCGGGCGAGCGAGGACTGGCCCGAGTCACTGAGCGGTTCGGTCCAGCGCAGCATGTCGGAGTATCCCTTAATGGCCGCCAGCGGCGTGCGGAGCTCGTGCGAGGCGTCCGCAATGAAGGCGCGAATCTGATGTTCGGTCCTCTCTCGTACCTCCAGCGCCGAGTTCACGTTATCCAACAGCTGGTTGAGGGCGTAGCCCACCGCGCCAACCTCGGTGCGAGGGTCAGAATCGCGGGGCTCCACGCGCACGGCCGATGAAATCGTGTGTTCCTCAAGATCCAGGTGCGCCACATCCGTCGCCACCGCGGAGACGCGCTCGAGCGGCTTCATGGTGCGGCGAATAATGTAGGATCCGGCTACGCCCGCACCCACCATCACGGCGATTGACCCGATGGACACGACGATCACAAAGATGGTGAGGGTCTGCTGCACGTTATGGAGGGGGATGCCAACCACCTGCGCGTCGGAATCACTGCTTGCCTTCGGGGTAATCCGAATAAGGTAGGTGCCCGCCTCCAGCTTGACCTCACGCTCTTCGCTCTTAGTGGAGTTCAGGGCCAGGGTTCCAAGGGTTACCTGGTCGTTGGCGGAGAGGCTCTGAATGGTACCGTCACTGCCCAGCTTGCTGGCGATCTCGACCGACCCCTCGGAGTCCACACAGGTGATGAGGGTTCCCGAGGCCTGGCCGGGCGCGAAGATGGACTTATCCTTCTTCAGGTCGTCGCAGTCCACTTCTTCCTGCTTACCATTGCGCGAGGTGGGCTGCACCACGCGGTGACTGGTTTCCTTGAGGTTGCTTTCAGCCTGCTGATAGAGGGAGTTCTGCAGGGTGACGTAGGTTGACAGGCCAATGATGAGGCAGGCCACGCCGAGCGCCATCACCAGGATCGCGATGAGGCGCGAACGCAGGTGCGGCACGTACCCCATTTCCTCGGGGGAGGCGTCGGGGTTCTTCATGCTCCGCCAAGCCGCGCGGAAGCGAATGTAGAGGTGTTTCATCGAGGCTATGCGCCCTAGACCGGTGCGGCCATCACGGGTGTCACCGGTGCGGAGGCGACGGGTGGGCTCGGCATCGGGGGAGCCGGAATCACCGGGCGTGTAGGCGCTCATAAACACCTTTCTTTCTATATTCTAAATACGGAATACAACCACTGTGGCGCGGCATTTCCGGGAATACTCGTATACTCCGGAACATACCGCGCCACCTGAGCAGATAGTGCGGAACGGATAGCACCTACCCGTTCCGAGACGTTGAAAAACGACGTTGAATTACAGTGCCGGACGCAGCACGTAACCGGCACCGCGCACCGTGTGAATCATCGGTTCGCGGCCAACGTCAATCTTCTTACGCAGGTACGAAATGTACAGCTCGACAATATTGGCCTGGCCGCCAAAATCGTAGTTCCAGACGTTATCCAGAATCTGGCTCTTGGAGACCACGCGCTTCGCGTTTTCCATGAGGTAGCGCAGCAGGTCGAACTGGGTTGCGGTGAGGTTAATCTGCTCACCGCCGCGGGTGACCTCGCGGGTGTCCTGGTTCAGCACCAGGTCGCCCACCACCAGCTCGGCGTCATCGATGGCGGCCACGCCGGAACGCTGCACCAGGCGATGCAGTCGAATCATGACTTCCTCCATGGAGAAGGGCTTGGTCACATAGTCATCGGCGCCGGCGGCCAGGCCCTCGATACGGTTATCCACCGAATCCTTAGCGGTCAAGAACAGGCAGGGCACCTCGGGGTAGAACTTGCGGATGCGGTTGAGCAGCTCCAAACCATCGAAGCCGGGCATCATAATATCCAGCACCAGCACATCGGGTCGCCAGTCACGGGCAATGTTCAGCGCGGAGGGGCCGTCGCCGGCGGATTGCACTTCCCAGCCAATCATCTTCAGAGCCATGCTGACGAGTTCTTTCAGCATCTCCTCGTCATCGACGACGAGGGCCCGGATGGGGCTACCATCCGGGTGCTCCAGGGCGGGAAGGTTCTTTGCGATTTCGGTTGCTTTACTGCTCATAGGTCTAGGGTACCGCGAGGAATCTCACTCGGGCGTGCCGAACGAATATTTTCGCGGCAAACATATGGAACGCATGTGCCGGTCACAGCTGATACACAGATTGCAGGGATTTCTCTTCGGGCCAGTCCGTACCCCCTTCAGTCGGCCGGTCTCTTCTGTAAAATTTGTACTAGATTAGGTGACGCTCAATCGCTTTTTGCGGTGCCGCCACCAGCTCTTTTTCCGGGCGTTACGCACCGATAACCGACCACCGCACGACCGTCGCATCACCGCAGAGGAGGGCGCATGCGCATCAGCCGCATTTACAACAACAATGTCGCCCTCACCGTGAATCACCTCGGTCAGGAGGCCGTGGTAATTGGCCGTGGCATCGCCTTTGGCAAGCGCAAGGGGCAGATGATTGATCCTGCCGCGGTCGAACAGACCTTTGTGCCCGAGCAGGGCATGTCGGGCGAGCGCCTCAGCCTGACCCTTTCCGAGATCCCCGCCGAGATTCTGTCCATCGCCACGGGTCTGGAATCACGCGTGCGTGCTGACGGGGTGCTGGAGCTCTCGAATTCTTTCATCATTCCCCTGGCTGATCACCTGCACTACGCGGTGATGCGTGCCCGCGAGGGGGTGCGCGTGGACTACCCGCTCGCTCCCGAGGTGACGCTCCTGTACCCGCGCGAGGTGGAGTACGGCCGTTCGGTGATTGCCGCGGTGCGCGAGCGCCTGCAGGTTCAGATGGATCCCGGCGAGGCCATTCCGCTGGCGTTGCACCTGGTCAACGCGCAATTTGCGACGGCGGATATGTCGCAGGCCTTCCGCATGACGGAGGTGTTCGCGCAGGTTTTCGAGATTATTGAGGCCAGCTACGAGCGCACACTTGACCCGGATTCCGTGAGCGCGACCCGCTTTATCACGCACCTGCGCTACCTCTTCGTGCGCGCTAGTCGAGAGGGTGAGCCCCAGGAAATTGATGGTGTCTCGCAGCCGAGCCTTTTGGCCGCTCTGCGTGCGGATGCGCCCCGCGCCTTCGCCTGCGCGCAGAAGGTTCTGCTGGTGTTGCAGATGCAGCTGAATCACTCGCTGACTCGGGACGAGCTGACCTATCTGACGATTCATATTGCCCGCCTGGCTCGCGAAATGTGGGGTATCAAGGAGTAGCGGTCGGCACCGGCCGGGGTGTGGCCGTTAAAGGCGGTTTATTGTATTCGTGAATATTCAGGATTACGAGGATACATGTTGGCAGGTGCCTTCATCGCGCTTTAGCGCGTCGAGTAATTTTTAAAAGTGGCGATTTCAATCGGGGCGCCCCAGAAATACCATTCCGTGGACAGACCACAGAAAAATGTTGGGTTTTTCTAAATCCCACACGTTTTACTATTACAGCCTCCCCTGCGAGGTATTTTCCTTGTAAATATTTTTCCGCTTTTTTGGATTTCCGATATTTTATGTCAAACGTGTGACAGATTCATCCAGCAACTCACCTTTAAAACATCATTATTTCTATTTTGGGGGCGGAATAGCGCTTCTTCTCACTATCCTCCGAGCACTTCAAGCTTTTCTTCTCGAGATTTTCGGACGCACTAAAAATACGCGTTTCGAGGCCCGAAAACCCATATTCCAACACCGGTAAAAACGTCACGGAAACCTAAAGTGCACATCCTTGAAAAAACCCACAAAACAAAAATCGAAAATGCTACCATACGAGGGTTATCAGGGCCCTGAACGGGGTTCATAACACACACCCAATACGCATACGAGAGGACCATTATGGTCACCATCATTGTGGCGGCACACGGCGAGTCGGCCCCGGCTCTGCTGAAGACCGCCGGCATGATCCTCGGTAACTTCGAAAACGTCCACCCGGTCACCTTCCTGCCGGGCCAGGGCCCCGAAGATCTCGTCGAAGAGTACACCCGCATCGTTGAGGCGTCCGAGGCAGAAGAAACCCTGCTGCTCGTTGACCTCTTCGGTGGCAGCCCCTACAACGCCGGTGCGCAGTTCGCGGCCACCCGCGAGGGCGTGGATGTCGTCTCCGGCGTCAACGTACCGATGCTCATCGAGGTTATTTCCGCCGCCGGACGCAAGAGCGCAACCCTCAAGTCCCTGGTCGCTAAGGCGCACAAGGCCGGCACCAAGGGTATTCGCTCCTTCCAGGATGCGAACCAGCCTGCGGCCGCCAAGCCCGCCGAGGCGAAGCCCGCAGAGACCAAGGCGGTCGAGGTTCCGGCTGCTCAGCAGGTTCCCGGCGGCACCATGGACGCCGTCTTCACCCGCATCGATTCCCGCCTGATTCACGGCCAGGTGGCGGGCACCTGGGTTCCGTTCATCGCGCCGCAGACCTTCATCGCGGCCTCCGATAACGCGGCCCACGATAAGCTACGCAAGTCCCTGCTGCTGCAGGTCGCACCGACTAGTGTGAAGACCAACGTCCTGGACATCGCCAAGGCTGGCCGCGTATACAACAACCCCAAGTACACCGGCATGAAGACCATGTTCGTCGTGGAATCCCCCGTCGACGTGGTGCGACTGCTCGACGAAGGCGTCAAGATCAACGAAGTGAACGTTGGTGGCGTCACCTTCAAGACCGGCATGGTACAGCTCTCCGACGCCGTGTACGCCTCCGAGGAGCACCTCGAGGCATACCGCGAGCTTCTCAAGCGCGGTGTGAAGCTGACCGTGCAACAGCTACCCAACCACTCCCCGGTTGACCTGGCAAAGATCCTCAAGCAGAAAGGCCTGGACGCATGACCCCCCTGACGTTTATTCTCGTTGTTCTCGTGGCGTTCATCGCGGGTGTCGCATCCGTGGTCGACGAACGCCAGTTCCACCGCCCCCTCGTGGCATGTACCCTCATGGGCCTCGCGCTCGGCGACCTACCCACCGGCATTATGCTCGGTGGTTTCCTGGAGCTCATCGCACTGGGCTGGATGAACGTCGGTGCGGCAATGGCTCCCGACTCGGCCCTGGCCTCTACCATCTCCGCCCTTGTCGTGATTCAGGGCCACCAGAACATCGACACCGGTATCGCCATCGCCGTGCCGCTGGCCGCAGCCGGACAGGTTCTGACCATCTTCGTTCGTACCATTACGGTGTTCTTCCAGCACCAGGCCGATAATTTCGCCAAGACGGCTAACTTCCGCGGTATCGAGCTGATGCACCTCAGCGGTATGGCCCTGCAGGGTCTGCGCGTGGCCATCCCGACCGCCATTGTGGCGCTGATCAGCTCCGATGAGCTGACCCGCCTGCTGAACATGATTCCCGCCGAGGTGACCGTTGGCCTGCGCATCGCCGGCGGCATGATCACCGTGGTCGGTTTCGCAATGGTCATCAACATGATGCGTTCGAAGGCCCTCATGCCCTTCTTCTTCCTCGGTTTCATCGCCGCCGCCGCTATCCCGGCAACCCAGTCGATTGTGCCGCTACCCGGCGGAAGCTCAAAGGACGTCCTCGTGGCGCTGTCCACCCCGGCACAGTTCAACCTGGTTGCTATCGGCCTGGTCGGCGCCTGCCTGGGCCTGCTGTACACGCAGCTGAACCCGCTCTTCCATAAGAGTGAGGCCCCCGCCGTAGCACCGGCCGCCGCCAATGACCTCGACAACGAGCTCGAATAAGGAGCATCACCATGACTGAAAACAAGAACGTTGAGCTCGTTGAAGTTCCCGAGCTCACCCAGCGCGATAAGGTCGACACCTACATCCGCTCCACTTTCCTGCTCGGTTCGTTCAACTTCGAACGCATGCAGTCCATCGGTTTCGCGGTTTCCATGATTCCGGCCATTAAGCGCTTCTACACCAAGAAAGAAGACCAGGCGGAGGCGCTGACCCGCCACCTGGAGTTCTTCAACACCCAGCCGTGGGTTGCATCCTCGATTATGGGTGTGACCGCTGCGATGGAGCGTGAGAAGGCAGCCGGTAAGGACATCGACGAAGCCGCCATCACCAACGTTAAGGTGGGCCTGATGGGCCCACTGGCCGGTGTGGGCGACCCGATTTTCTGGGGTACCGCACGTATTGTGCTGGCGGCTCTGGGCGCATCCCTGGCGGTGACCGGCAATATTCTGGGCCCGCTGCTGTTCTTCTTCGGCATGACCGCAATTCGTTGGGCAACCCGCTGGTACGGCTTCAAGTACGGCTACGAGAAGGGCACCCAGATTGTGACCGAGGCGGGCGGCAACACCCTGCAGAAGATTACTCAGGGCGCCTCCGTGATGGGCCTGTTCGTGATGGGTGCTCTGGTGTACCGCTGGACGAGCGTGAACATTCCGTTGCCGCTGACTAGCTACACAAACCAGGCGGGCGAGACGGTAAATGTGACCGTCCAGTCCGTGCTGAACGATCTGCTGCCGGGCCTGGCCTCGCTGGGCCTGTGCTTCCTGTGCATGTGGCTTCTGAAGAAGAAGATTAACGCCATCTGGTTGATTTTCGCCCTCTTCGGCGTGGGCATCCTCGGTTCCTACCTGGGATTCCTGGCCCTCTAAAAATCTGAGGGATGAACCCTTTCACCCTTCTATGAGGGCGTGAGATTCAGGGGCTATATCTCAAGTGGCGGGGGTGCGGTCGGTACACTTAAAAGTACCGGCCGCGCCCCGTTTTTTATGGGTTGCGGCGCGCAGTTCGCGGCAACGTAGCCCTTCCGTGAAGGAGTTTTGATGACCAAGTTGATGGCTTTCGATCTTGACGGCACGATCCTGTTTAACCGTGCCGTAGAGCCTGCCAATGAGCAGGCGATTGCCCGCTGGCAGACGGAGGGTAACCTGGCGGTCTCGTGCACGGGCAAGAGCATTTTTGCTACTCAGCTGGCGTTGAACCCGACCGTCATCCGCTTCGACTACCACGTGCTGTACACCGGCGCGGTGGTGACCGACCGGGATTACCGGATTATTTACCGCCAGACCCTCCCGCTAAGCGTTGTGCAGGCGTGCTACGAGCATTTCAGCACCGTGGACGGCGTGGCTCTGTTCGCGACGACCCTGGATAACGATTACAGCCTGTCTGACCAAGTGGGTTCCTCGACGAATATTCTGCCGGAGTTCACTCCCCTGGCGGCTGGCGACCTGCAGAACCACGAGTACGTGGGTGTGCCCCTGTGGATTCCGGATGCGCAGGTCCGAGAGGCGGCGTACGCCTGGATTCTGGAGCGTTTTGGCAACTCGGTGGACTGCCACAAGAACCAGGATTTCCTGGATATCGTGCCGCCCGCCTGCACGAAGGGCACCGGTCTGCAGCATCTGGTGGAGTACCTGCAGGCGGAGCATCCGGGCACCTCCTATAAGGTGCACACGATTGGTGACTCATGGAACGATATCGACATGCACCGCTACGCTGACCGTTCGGCGTCCTTCAGCTACTCCCCCGACGAAGTCAAGGCCGTCACCACCGATTGCGTGGATAAGGCGTACGAGTTCATTGAGGCTTCGCTCTAGAGGGTTCTGTAGCCACGATTCTCAGGCGGCGGCTGGGTGGGTGCTGCGTCTATCCTGCTGCTTTCTCTTGCGTGTGCTCGCCGCCCACTCCCCCGTTTCACGTGAAACACCCGTTACGTTTCTTTACCCCAGTCAGGTTTTCCATGTGCCCGTCCGCTTCTCAGCCCGGTAAGAACCAGTCCGGCAAGAATCAGTCCCAGAAGAGCCAGCAGCCCGATTCTGCCCAGTCCTACGACCCCTCCAGCTTTACCGATACCTTCCGCGCTATGGCGCGTGAATCGCTCGTGAAGAATCAGAAGAGCCGCCCGGACTCCCCCATCGTCTCGATTTCTCCGGTGCTGATTGTTTTGGGTGCCATTGCGGCGGCGCTCTATGGGCTCTGGCAGAGCTGGGCATGCATCATCCCGTTACTGCTGATTCTGGTGCTCATGTGGGTGCGGTACACGATGCAACGTCAGGCTCTCAGGGATTTCGCGGAGCTGGAGGCGGCACGCACCGCGTGGAAGAAGACCCGGGATCGCCAGTACCTGGAACTCATGGCGGCGCAGTCCGAGCGCATCCTGAACGAAAATAAGGCGCTGACCGAGCAGGCGCGCGCCCACGTGCAGGAGTACGCCGAGTACGCGGCGCAGAGGCTCGACGCGCGGGCCTAGCCGCCAATACTACCCGCCCTAGGATATGAAGAACCCCCTCGAACCAAAGGTTTGAGGGGGTTCTTCACGTTAGCTATTGGGCGGCCTCGCGACCGAAAACGGTCTAGCGGCTTTCCTCCGCGGCCGGGGTATCCGATGCTTCGGGAGCCTCGGCAGGCTCATCGGCGGCGGTAACGCGCCGCACCACGGGTGCCGAACGCTCCGAGAAACCGCGGCGCAGCGTGCCGGCGGCCGCGCGAGCGTCCATCGCGTAGAGCTGTTCGCGGTTGGTCAACACCACCAGGGTCATAGCGTTCAGGCACACACCAAGGATGCACAAAATCCACCCGATGAGCATGAACCGACCACCCGAGAGCACCGCACCCGAGAGTAGCAGCGCGATGGAGACCAGGTACGCCGGGGAAAGCAGAAACTTTGTGTTCATAACCCCCACCTAGCGAACGTTCGAGCGGGGCTTCGGGGCACGGCCAGCCGCGCGGGAACGAGAAGGCAGCACACCCAGGCGACCAGCGGGGGCCTGCACGACCGGCTGAGACTCCGTGGGTTCCTCTTCGCGAGGCTCGTCCTGAGCCGTTTCGGGCTGAGCCGGCTCCGCCTCCTGCTCGTGAGCCTCCGAGGGCTGTTCGGCGGCGTGGGCGTCTTCTTCCTCACGGCGCCCGCGCTCTTCACGGCGGTGCTCGGCGCGCTCACGGATGCGGGTTTCAACGGAGGACTCCAGTCCGTCCAGGTTCGTCACGAGCGCCGGAACGGGGTCGCCCTTTGCCTTACCCACCGAGAGCAGCACGGCCAGAACGTTCAGGCACAGGGCGGCAATCAGCAGAATCCATCCCAGCCACAGAACCCAGGGGGTTGAGGAGCCGATCAAGAGCGCGCCACAAAAAATCGCGCCAAGGGAGGTCAGGTACGCGGGCGAGAGAGTCTTGAAGTCCATGTCTACTTTCAATGCATTGTGAGTTTGAGAGAGCTACAGCGTGTTCAACGCTTCCTGTCCCATTTTAGGTGATGGTTGAGCGTTAGTCTTCCTTATTCCCTACTCCAGGGCATATATACCCCGGAGCGGGAATCGGTAGACCTACCAACCGGCCGTCGTCCTTCTCCAGAGAGGCTAGGAGCTCTCCCCCGCGGGGGGCAGAGGCGAGGCGGGCGCGTTCTTCACGACCGGGATGTTCTGGGTGCTCGGGGCGTCCTGATACTGCTTCCACAGGTTGTAGCGTTCCAGGGCCACGGCACCGGCCGTCATTGCGGGCAGAATGAACATGCCGGAGGAGCGGATACTTTCTGCCTGCGCCAGGATGTCCAGCTTACGCACCACGCGGGTCACGTCGTGGGAGTCGTAGCGGTCCTGAGCAGAAATAACCTCGTTCTGCGCGGCGACGAGGGCGGCGTCGCGCAGGCGCACGAAGTCGTTCCTCTTGCCCTTAACCTTCTCCATGTGCTGCTTGTATTCTTCGGGCAGTGCCTCGCTGATTTCGTCGCGGCGGGTAATGGCGGAGCACATTTCCTTCACGCGGGCGTAGGTCTCAGGGTCGGTGGTTGCCTTCGCTTCTGCCTGCAGCGCCTCGAGGGCCGCGATCTGCGCGATCTTGAGCAGTTCGGGTACGGCAGTTTCTTCTTCATGGTTGGCCCGCACGCCAAGGACCTTTACGAGCATGGGCAGGGTCAGGCCGGGTAGCACGAGGGTGAAGAAGAGTACGGAGAGCATCATGACGATGGCGTCCTGGCGGACCTGTTCGGTGCCGTTGACCACGGGGATGGACAGGGCAAGAATCAGGGTCACGAGGCCTCGCATGCCGGACCAGGTCATGACGATAACTTCGGCGAAGCTTTCGGGGGCACCCTCGTGGATGGGGTTCTTGCGTCCTGCCAGCCAGACGATGGTGAACCAGATGAGGCGCACCAGGATGGCGACCAGTGCGACCAGGGCACCGTCAGCGAAGAGGCTTGCGATACGGGAGGGGTCGGCGGTGGCGATGATACTACTTGCCTGCAGGCCGATGAGGCCGAAAGCGACACCGGTCATGAGCAGCTCAATAATCTGCCAGAAGGAGGTGGAGGAGAGGCGTTCTTCCGCTTCGAGTGCCGCCATGTATTTGGTGCTGGTGAACTGGATAGCGCCGATGACCACGGCAATAACGCCGGAGGCGTGCACGCTTTCAGCAGCGAGGTAGGCGCCGAAGGGGATCATGAGGGTCACGGCGTTGCTGGTGACCACGTCGTGGGCACGCTGGCGAACGTAGCCGCCAAGCCAGCCGAAGATATAACCAATAATGACCGCGAGGATCGAGCCGAGCACGAAGTCCTTGGCGACCGAGAGCGGCTCGATGTGGTGGCCGCTGGTCATGGAGTGGATTGCGGCGTGGAAGAGAACGATTGCGATAGCGTCGTTGAAGCTACCTTCGGTCTGCAGAGTACCGATGAGGCGGCGGGGGATGCCGACGGGCTCAGCGACTGCTTCCACGGCGACGGGGTCGGGCGGGGAGACGGCGGCACCGACGGCAAGGGCGACGGCGATGGTCATACCGGGGACCCACCACATGGCTGCGCCGGCAATTGCCAGGGCGGAGACGGTGGTGAGAAGGACCGAGTAGAGCAGTACGGATCTCCAGCGGCGGCGCAGGGTGCCCCAGGAGAATTTAACGCCGATGGCCCACAGTAGCGGCGGAAGGAAGATCGGCAGGATGATGTCGCTGTCGATGGTGATGTCCGGTCGGTTGGGGATGAAGAGCGCGGCAGTGCCGAGCAGGGTCATCATGACCGGCCAGGGGAGGTTGAGTCGATCACCAATGCTGACCATGAACACGGTCGCAATCAGGATGATGACAATAACGGAGAGGTAAAGCATTGGTCCGGTGTTGTTCCTTTCGCACGGCTAGGGTTAGTCGGCTACGTCTTTCTACTCTACCGGAGGGGCTCATTCCGTTTTTCGGATATGGGGGTTCTGTAGCGTTTATTGTGGTGTTGTTTACCTCTAAGCCTAATGCTTTATGTGGAATATAGAGTTTTCCCCTGAATATCCTCACTTTTCAGTAGGTTATTCAGGGGAAAATTCTATTTTTGAAATATATTGCTTGGGGTGGCTACCTCTAGCGGATTACTTAGAGCCGCATCCACCAGCACCGCAGCCGCAACCGCCAGCGGGAGCTTCCTCCACGACCGGCTCGGGCTCGTCGTGGCCGCCGCAGCAACCACCCTTTTCTTCCTTCGGCTCGTCGTGGCCGCCGCAGCAACCGCCATCACCGTGGGAGTGGCCGTGAGCCTCAGCCGGAGCTTCAGCGGAGGAACCGCATCCGCCCGAGCCGCAACCGCAACCACCGGCGGAAGGTGCCGGCTCCTCGTGGCTACCGCAGCCACCCGAGCCACAGCCACAGCCGCCACCGTCGACCGAACCGCAGGCGGAGCCGCGCGCCTCGCGGTGACCCATGAGGTCCACGCCCAGGTCGGAGAGGTAACGCAGGTAGCCAGCGAGGGCATCGCGTCCACCGGTGCCGGAGATGACAATGCCGCCGTGGCGCAGAGACTTCAGAATCTCGTTGACCATGGGCCACTGCTCAATATCGTCGGTAATGGTAATGGCGCTGACCACGTGCATGGCCAGGGAAGTCAGCGAGCGCAGGGACTGGTCGTAACCCTCGGGCAGGTGAATCACCTTGGAGGGGGCGGCCAGGCGCAGAATCGACAGCACACGCATGAGCATCATGGGCACAGCGTTCTTCGGCAGCAGTACGGTCACGCCAATAGCGGGGGAAGCGGCAATGCGCTCAATGGTCTCGGCCAGCTCCTCAGAATCAATGTCGCGGGAGATGTCGAGAACGTCGTAGGAGTCCACGGCAATGGAGCGGGTGCCTAGAGCGTCGGCAAGTTCCTCGTTCTCGGTGTGGACAGCAATCATGTTGCGGAATTCGTTGCGGCGCAGAATGGAGGCCGCTTCAATCAGGGCGAAGTCCTGACCCTCCCCGTCCACCAGGAGGGTGTGGATCTCATCGCGGGTCAGGGGCTGTTCGGAGCCCGCCCGCTCGATTAGTTCAGAAAATGCATTGCTCATACCGGCTATTAAACACCCGTGCGCCAGGGATGCGCTCGCGAGGTTCGCCTGCATTGGCGGTTTTTAGGGGCTCCGGGAGCATTTTTATACCCAGAGCGTGGCATATCTCGTGCCACTCAACTTCTTAGGAGCGCCTAATATCGAAGTCGCTTTTAGAACGCGAAACGTTTATTTCTGAGCCGTGAGAATCACCAATTATTACACCGCTTCTCTCGCGTAATTTACGTGTTTTCTGTTTTCCAGCCGGTGCATGATGTCAATGACGGAGCGCCAAACACCCTAAAATAGAGACGTGGTACTTTCCCGTGAAAAGATTCTAGATACCGCCTACGAGGTCTTGGCGACCTACGGTCTGGCGGACCTTTCGATGCGCCGCCTCGCTCAGGAGCTTCACGTGGCTCCCGGTGCCCTGTACTACCACGTGAAGAATAAGCAGCAGCTACTCATTCTGCTGGCGGACTACATCCTGGCCCGCGCCCCGAAGTCGATGTCGGAGGAGGCCGAGCCGACGGTAGAGGCTGTGCGTGCCTCCATGATTCAGCGCGGCGACACGCTCTTCTCACTGCTGTACCCCATCCGCGAGTGCCCCGAGGTGGTGCGTCTGAGCCTGGCTCTGCACCCGCGGGAGCTGAAGCCGGTGGTGGCGATGGCTCACGAATTTCAGTCGCTGGGCATGGGCCATGCTGAGGCATTGCGCCGCGCCCGCCTGCTGACCCACACCGCGCTCAGCCTGGTGGAGGAATACCAGACGCTACCGCTCATTTCCCCGCAGGAGGCGGTGGCAAGCGGCGATGTTCCGCTCATCGAAAATGCTTTTAACCGTTACCGCAGGGATCTACAGTCGGCCATCGACACGATGATGGTTGTTCAGCCCCCGTACACTCAGGAGGACTAACCTCCGTACTCGCCCCACTCAGCCTTCTATTCGTAGGCCCCGCACCGCTACGGCGCGGGGCTTTTGCGTCACCTAGCGTCCAAGCGCTCACCACCCAAACCGCCCGTGACTCGAGCCAGAACGTCCCTCTGCCGTAGTCTAGAGGGGATACCTCTGCGCCGAGTTGCGTGTTCCGGACGTATTCGTCACGGGGAGGTACGCACAGATTCCGTATGCCCCGCGGGGCGTAAGCGAGGTGTCCCCATGTCCATGACCGCTACTGCCCAGTGGGCGGCCTTCCCCAGCCACACCGCGGAGATTGCCCGCGTCCGCGAGGAGTTCATTACCGCCTACGGCTACGAGCCGGACGGCGTGTGGTCTGCGCCGGGCCGTCTGAACCTGCTGGGCGAGTACATTGACTTTCTGGGGGGCTCGTGCCTGCCTATGCCTCTGCCCTACCGCACGTATATTGCGGGTGCTCTGCGCCGCGATGGCGTGCTACGTGCTTCCTCACTGCAGATGCCGGGGGACGAGCGCACGGTTGTGGTGCGCGATATCCAGCCGGGCCATTTGAAGGGTTGGTTCACGTACGTGGCGGGCGTGGCCTGGGCGATGAATCAGGAGGGCGGGCGCGACATCATGCTCCCCGACGCGTTCGGCGCGGATCTTCTCATCAACTCTCGCGTTCCTGTGGGCGGCGGCCTGTCTTCCTCGGCCGCGCTGGAGTGCTCGACGGCGCTCGCACTGCTTGAGCTTTCGTGCCCCCTGCGCCCGGACTGCTCGGAAACGGATGTAGCCCCGGCCGATAATGACACGCTGCGGGCCCGCCTGGCTCAGGTGTGCATCACGGCCGAGAATAAGGTGGCGGGTGCGCAGACGGGCGGCCTGGATCAGACGGCGTCGCTGCGTTCTTTCCCGGAGCAGGCGCTTGTGGTGGATTTCCGAGACTTTTCGATTGAGCCGGTGCGAGTGGACATCGCCCAGCACG
The DNA here is from genome assembly GCF_001809565.1 of Rothia sp. HMSC072B03. Classification (NCBI taxonomy): domain Bacteria; kingdom Bacillati; phylum Actinomycetota; class Actinomycetes; order Micrococcales; family Micrococcaceae; genus Rothia; species Rothia sp. HMSC072B03. The sequence continues at coordinate 44,241 of NZ_KV797966.1, read as the reverse complement.
GTCTGAGCTTTTTGGTGATTGATACGAATACCCCGCACGAGCTGACGGACGGCGGATTTGCGGCTCGCCGCGCGGCCTCCGAGGCATGTGCGGAGGCCCTGGGCCTGCGTTTCCTGCGCGATGCCCTGCCGGAGGACCTCTCCTGTAAGGGTATGGATGCGCGTACCGCGAAGGCGTGGCGCGCCGACCTGGTGGACTCTTCGGTAAACCGCGCGCTGGATGCCCTGGAGGACTCGGGGCGTCCCTGTTCGTTCCCGCGCGGCTGGGTGCGTCACGCTTTCCACGATATGACGCTGGTGGGTCGCGCGAGCTACCTGCTGCAGCACGCAGACGAGCTGGGGTTGGCGGCTTTTAAGGAGGCCGGCCGCATCTTTACGGAGTCGTTTGTGTCGATGCGCGATGAGCTGTGCGTTTCCCGCCCGGAGATTGACGAGGCGGTGCGCGTGTGCCTGGAGCACGGGGCGCTGGGCGCACGTATTGTGGGTGGCGGCTTCGGGGGTGCTGTCATGGCACTTATCCCGACCGAACGCCTGGAGGAGGCGGCCCAGGCGGTGGCGACGAGCTACGCCGTGCACGGCTACGCGGCCCCGCGTTTTTTGCCGATGACGGCGGGCTTTGCGGCTTCGCACGACTGGTCGGCGGCGACTGATATGACCGATATTCCCGTGAACTAGATGCTCGCAGAGTACCCTCGCCACGGTTTCCCGCGCCTCGATTTGAGGGGGGAGCTTGCGATGCGCGCGGGGCGGTGAACCCCGCTCTTTCGGGCGTTAGCCCGTCGCGTGCGGCACACACAACGGTTTTGAACACCACTCTTATCTGAAAGTTTCCTGCGAGTTTTATCTCACCGCCCCGCTCCCCCGCCCCGCAGTAACCTCTGGATAAGCCACGATTGTTTGAGCATTACTCAAAAAATAACCCGCCAAACAGCAACCTGACTCTTCCTGCTTTCCTACATGGGTAAACTTATCGAGAAGGCCAGTCTGTAAGCCATAAAATTTCACCGCGGCGAGCGCCGGGCGATTTAGGCAACAGGTTCTTTCGCACATCATATTCCGGTTCTCCGTTGAATCCGGAATATACCTCATATGAGAGCGCGCGATTGCGCAGAGAGGAGACCCGCATGGGCCTCGACAACATCAAGAACACCGTTGAGCAGAACCTCGACAAGGTCAAGGAGGCAGTTGAGCACGGTCTGGACAAGGCTAAGGAAGCCATCAACGACAAGGCCGGCAAGGACGTTGTCAGCAACGAGCACGTTGCCAAGGTTGAGGACGTCATCAACGATAAGATTGACGAAGTTTCTCAGAAGCTCGGCGACAAGTAAGCCTCTTTTCCGCGCTTCGCGGTTATTTCGGGATGCGGCTTGAAACATCCCACGGTTCTCCAGGGTTTTGAGCTCCGCATCAGCGTGGTTCAAAGGCCCTGGAGAATCCTTCTGTTCGGATACGGTTGAATACTCCGCGTCCGACGGGCAGCCTTCAGACGGGCCGTCCCCTCTAGGTTTTCACTCAACCACCAAAGGTGGGGTTCCCACCTCGTTTCGGGTGCTTCCCATCGATGCTGCACCCGAAGCATCACTCAGCAGCGGCATGCTCATTGCCGTGTATCGCTCTCCTTCTCATCTCTCACTCTCGCAAGCGCCCGCGATATCTCGCGCCTGTGCACGCCCCGCGTTCCTGCCCCTGCGGCTTGGAGCACGGGGTGTGCGCCGTTAACGCCCCGTCTTCCCATTCGCTGGCAGAAGTTCCCCTTTAGAAAATCCGCAAGCTCAATTCCGCTCACCGGGATATGCTTTAAACGGTAAGTATTAGCGCGCCCGGGCCGGGCTCTCCCGCGTGATTCACATAATCCGTCCGGCGCATCCAACACACGGAGGAACTATGCTCGAACGTCAGCAGTCCAGCCAGGAGCAGGCCCGCGAGGTTATGAAGAACGGCGGTGTCGTCATTTACTGGCGCCCCGGCTGCCCCTACTGCGAGGCTCTGGACGCCAAGCTGGGCGACCTCGGCAACTACGCCACCTGGGTCAACATCTGGGAGGATCCGCAGGCTGAGGAACACGTCAAGGCGCTCAACGAGGGCAACGCCGTCGTTCCTACGGTCGACACCGGCGACACCCACTTCGTGGTGGCCGACCTGGTGAGCCGCAACAAGGTAAAGAAGCTGATCGAGAACACCCTCGACTCCGGTAGCGAGGCCTAAGATGGCTCGCCCTGCTCTGAACCGCGATACGACGGTTTGCATTTCTCTGTCGGGTCGCCCGTCGAACCACGGCATCAAGTTCCACAACTACCTGTACGAGAAGCACGGCCTGGATTACCTGTACAAGGCGATGACCACCACCGATATTGAGGGCGCTATCGCCGGTGTGCGTGCGCTGGGTATTCGCGGCTGTTCGGTATCGATGCCGTTCAAGCAGGCTGTTATCCCGCTGATGGACGATATGGACCACTCGGCTGCGGTCATTGGCGCGGTGAACACGATTGTGAACACTGACGGCTTCCTGAAAGCGTACAACACGGATGTGATTGCGGTGGCCTCTCTGCTGCGTTCGCACAATGTGGATCCGTCTCTGCCGTTCCTGCTGCGCGGTTCGGGTGGCATGGCGGCTGCGGTGGCTGGCGCCTTGTTTGACGCAGGCTTTGCGCAGGGCATGATTATTGCCCGCAACGAGGAGACCGGCCGTGCGCTGGCTGAGCGTTACGAGTACGCGTGGGCGCCGGAGGTGGGTAACCTACGCGCACCGATTCTGGTGAATGTGACTCCGATTGGCATGGCTGGCGGTGAGGAGAGCGAGGAGCTGTCCTACCCCGAAGAGGCTATCGCCGAGGCTCAGGTGGTCTTTGACGTGGTGGCTATGCCCGTTGAGACCCCGCTGATCCGTGCGGCTCGCGCGGCGGGTAAGGAAGTTATTCACGGCGGTGAGGTGATTGCCCTGCAGGCTGCTGAGCAGTTCCGCCTGTACACCGGTGTGGAGCTGACCCCCGAGGAGGTTGAGGAGGCGGAGGCTCAGGCGAACTAGGTTCGCACCCGCTGCTTCTTCGCCCCTTACGGGGCGCGATACACAAAAAGTGCCCGGAAGGTTTATCCTTCCGGGCACTTTTTGTTCTATCCGGCGCTTTGCGCCGAAATTTTTTGTAATTACACACAGCCTGGTACTTAAGGTTTTCCACATCTGTGGAGAAATCTGGGGAAAACTCTTACACCGGTGTAATTCATGCCGTGTGATTCACCCGTTTTGGGCTACATCCACAGGTTTTAAACATGTACTCACACTCTTGGAATTACACGAATGTAGTTATGCACAGTGTGGAAAACCTCTGTGGATAACCAGCCTCCGCGGCGATTTTCCGCGGATTTTCAGGCTCAAAAGCGGCCCTTGAACCACCGCTGCAGGCCCTGTTGCGGCGGTTCCGAAGGATCCGGCTTCTTCACGAACGGAATAATCAGCAAGGTTGCGAGCACGCCGCCCACAAAACCACCGAAGTGTCCCGCGTGGGAAATATTCGGGTTGAAGAGGCTCCGCACCACACCAATGCCGATGAGCAGCATAAAGAGGCGTGCCGTGTCCTTCTGTTTCCGAAGAAGCAGAAGGACGAAGAACGCACCGTAGAGTCCGTACACGCCGCCTGACGCACCCACGGCGCCACGGTAGTAGTCGAAGAGGTACACACTAATGCCGGACCCCAAGATGGCAGCCATATAGACGAAGAGGAACTTCCACCGCCCCATCATGCGCTCGAGAGACACACCGAAGATGAAGAGGTAAACCATGTTCCACAGCAGGTGCGTCGGGTCATTCTGTAAATGTACGAATCCGTGCGTGATGAGGCGGTAGTACTCGCCGTGGTGAACACGGGGACCCGACATCATGCCGAGGTTGTGTACCCAGCGGAACGGAATGATTTGCTGCAGACCGTACACCACGACATTAATCAGAATGAGCGTGTACGTAAGGTACCAGTGACGGGCTATAAAAGACCGCTTCGGTCTCGATGCGCCCCCGTTGATCTCGCGGTAGCAATCCGGGCAGACCGTACCGGTCCCCTGGTTTACCTGACATTCGCCGCAGATCGCCCGGTTGCAGCGTCCGCACCGGGTATAGCTGACGCGGTCGGGATGGTTAACGCAGACCGCCGGGGTCTGCCCGTACTTCAAGTAGTTGGGAAAGTTCTCCACTAACTCTCCAAAGATTTTTATGCCGAATTTCCGAGAATTTTCAGGTTCAGTACCTGCCGTTTTGCCATTGCTGCGGGCTCTGCTGCGGCGGCTCCGAGGACTCGGGCTTCTTCACGAACGGCACGAATAGCAGGGTCAGCAGCACGCCGCCCACAAAGCCACCCGCGTGGCATGCGTGGGAAATATTCGGGTTGAAGAAGCTCTGCACCACACCAATGCCGATAAACAGCATAAAGAGGCGCGCAGTATCCTTTTGCTTCCTAAGAAGCAGGATGACGAAGAATGCGCCGTAGAGGCCGTACACGCCGCCTGAGGCGCCCGCCACGCTCGTTGAAGGAGCCAGCACGTGCACGCCGAAGGCACCAAAGACGATTGAGCCCAGGTACACCACAAGGAACTTCCAGCGCCCCATCATGCGTTCGAGAGATACACCGAAGATGAAGAGGTAAATCATGTTCCACACCAGGTGCATCGGGTCGTTTTGTGAGTGCAGAAAACCGTAGCTGATGAGGCGGTAATATTCACCGTGCTGGACGTAGGGCCACCACATCCTGCCGTGGTTGACCAGCCAACTGTTCGGAATAATCTGTTGCAGGCCGTACGCCACGACGTTAATCAGGATGAGCGTGTACGTAAGGTACCAGTGACGGGCGATAAAGGAACGCTTCGGCTTCGCGGTGCCTCCGTTGAGCTCCCTGTAGCAATCCGGGCAGACCGTACCGGCTCCTTGGTTCATCTGACATTCACCGCAGATGGCCCGGTTGCATCGTCCGCACCGGGCGTAGCTGACGCGGTCGGGGTGGTTGGCGCAGACCGTAGGGGTCTGCCCGTAGCCGGAGTAGTTGGGAAAGTTCTCCACTGAATCTCCAAAGATTTTGTGCCGGATGGTTCGGAACGGTGTACAGGCCATATAAGTTCAGGGGCCCGCCGGAAAAATCCTGGCGGGCCCCTGAACTATATGTGTTTTATCAACACACCAGAACGCTTCACGAGCCTTCTGAAGGGGTTTTAGAGCTTCTCGACGTCGATCGAGGAGATGACGACGTCCTTGACCGGGCGGTCCTGGAAGCCGGTCTCAACGCCCTCAATAGCGTCGACAACCTTCTTGGAGGCCTCGTCAGCGACCTCACCGAAGATGGTGTGGCGGCCGTTCAGCCAAGGGGTCTCAACGGTGGTGATGAAGAACTGGGAACCGTTGGTGCCGGGGCCGGCGTTAGCCATTGCCAGCAGGTAGGGCTTGGAGAAGGAGAGCTCGGGGTGAATCTCGTCCTTGAACTGGTAGCCGGGGCCACCAACGCCCATGCCCAGGGGATCGCCACCCTGAATCATGAAGTCCTTGATGATGCGGTGGAACACGACGTCCTTGTACAGGGGGGTGTTCATGATTGCACCGGTGCGGGGGTGCTTCCACTGACGGGAGCCGTCGGCCAGGCCGATGAAGTTCTCGACAGTCAGGGGTGCGTGGTTACCGAACAGGTTCACGACGATGTCACCGTAGTTGGTGTGGATAGTTGCCTTAGCAGTTGCATTAGTCATGGCTCTATTGTGGCACGGGCTGGCGCTCATTCGCCATACAACGTGTTTTTTCGCCCCGGGCGCACTGTCGGGCGGGCTTTTTAGGCCGGAATTGAATATCCTGAGAGGTGAACACTACGCGCGTCTCGACGATTCTTACCGCCGCGACGCCCAACCGATGGAGGTCACCCCATGTTCTGCTGCAAGAAGCGTAAGGCTCGTAAGTCCGCCAAGGCCCAGGCTGTCGTCTCGTCCCTGGCTGCCGCTGAGTCCTCACTTGAGGGCAAGGCCGCTGAGCTTTTCGCCGAGAAGCTGACCGGCAAGAAGAACGCCCTGAAGAAGGCCCGCAAGGCCACCGCAAAGACCGCTCGTGCCGCGGAGAAGGAGCTGGCACGCATCGAGCGCAACGGCGGTAAGCGCCCCCGCAAGGGTCTGGCTTTCCTGGGCCTGGTTGTGGCGCTGGGTGTCGCAGGCGCGGCCGCATACAACGCTGCTCGCCCCGTTGAGGATCCTTGGAAGAACGCCTAAACGTTCTTCCCGCCTCTAGCGCGTATCTAGCTTGAACGGCCGCCTCCGGATGATTCTCCGGAGAGCGGCCGTTTTGCGTGCGTGGGATAAGCGTGGAGGCGCGGTCACGTGTGAAGCCGCCACCTTGCTTCCCCGTAGCGATATCCCGGATACGCGAAGAACCCCATGTCTTTCGACATGGGGTTCTCGGTTCAAAAATAAACCGGCAACGACCTACTCTCCCACACCCACAAAAGTGCAGTACCATCGGCGCGACGAGTCTTAGCTTCTGGGTTCGGAATGGAGCCAGGCGTTTCCCTCTTGCTATAATCACCGGAAAGTGGAGGCGAGGGGACTCGAACCCCTAACCCTCTGCTTGCAAAGCAGATGCGCTACCAATTGCGCCACGCCCCCGTGGTGCCCTACCAGTCTATACCAGCGGTTCGGACATCACCAAATCCTCACGGACATTTTTTTCGTAAGACCCATCACAGCATCGCTAAGCCTCCCCAAAGGGAAGCCGACGCGCTACGCCCCCGTGATGACCTCGCCGGGCACATTCGCCTCACGCTTGGACACCGCGTTCAGCGGCCCAGACTCTTCCTGCAGGTAGCGACGAATGGCTTCCTTCAGCTTCTCTTTTGCCTGCTCGTCCTTCGATGAGGGGCTCTTAAACCCCAGCTTAAGGGCGTCGTCCCGTCCGGCGGCTGGGTATTCCTGGCGGGCGTTCCACGTTAGCGCGAAAGTTGCGAGGGTGTTCAACTCAGCGGGTGTGACCGCCCTATCCAGGGCATCGGCTGCCACCGCCACGCGGGCCGGTTCCGCAACGCTCACAGCGATCTTCGTCTCGGCACCCGAGGGCACCTTCACCGCCTTAGAGATGGCAATCTGCGCGTAGAGCTGTATCTGCTTCACGCGCTCCTCTGAGGTGCCCAGACTGCCCAGGGCGCGGAAGCGACGAACCACGTCGGCATACTCGCCCTCCTCGATGACCGCGGTTAGGCGTAGCTCGTCCGCCATGGCGATCCCCTGGGTATAGTCCGCGTTGGTTCCCAGCGCGGCTGATGCATTGAGGAGCTTGAGCCACTGTTCCCGGTCAAGGGTTGCCGAATCGTTCACACGCAGCGGAGCGACCGGGGTATTGGCGCGCTGACCAACCCCCTGCGGGTCGTTAAACGGGTCTACGCCGCCGTAGGTGACGCTCAGACGCTGTATTGAGCCATAAACCGATAGTTGGGCCAGCGCTTCCGCAGCGGCCGGCAAATCCGCTTGTGCGGCTTCCGTGAGTGCTAGGGAACCCACCAGTCGCAGATTCTGCTCTTCGTTTCCCTTACCCACATTGATGCGCTCCAGCGATTCAATGCGCAGGTAACGGGTATCGATATTTTCGCGCACACGACGCTCGCGGCGAGCCAGCAACTTTTCTACGGAAACCGTGACGGCGGCATCCTCGCCCAGAAGGCCGGTAGCGGCAATGCGCGGTGCCGTAGCGATAAGGCCACCCGCCAGGATGACGCCACCGGTCAGCAGCAGGGAGCGTCGGGGAACCACAAGGTCGCGCCCACGCCGCTTTGCGGCGTTTCCTACGGCCGCGAAGCGGCCTCGCGCGCCGGTAGATTTTTCTGATTGATGAGATTCGGGAATCTGCGAAGAAGACATTGAGCCTCCGGGGATGAGCGGCGGTCGAGGACCGCCCAGAGTGAGAGATAGCGGAGTAAGAATACACCGATGGGGCGTCAAGGTGGCGGAGCCTAGAGCGAGAGCCTGGACATAGAAAGGGGCCTACCGGGCGAACTAATCGCCCGGTAGGCCCCTTGGTCGTCTATTTAGCCAACCCTCGAATTTTTAGTCATCCGACTCAGCGGTCTGCGGTGATGCGACGTTTGCCGACTCGGCAGCCAGCTCCGCAATGCGAATCTCACCGGTCGTCGGGTCCTCGTACGGCACGTACTCCGTACGACCGTCAGGCTCGGCATCCTCGTTCACATGGTTCTCTGCAATCAGGAAGCCGTGTGCACCCAGAATCTTAGCTACTCGGTCGATATCCTGCGGGGTCGGGGTATGGTCGACCACGCGACGAATGTACTCGTTGATTCGCTGGTCACTCACGTATGCCTCACCGCGAGCAGCGCGGGACTGCATGAGCTGGCGGACCACTTCCTGCAGCTGTTCATCCGTCAGACGCATCTTCAGGATGGCCATCACGGCTGCACGGTCCTGAACGGGGACGTCCTTGGGATACCCAACGCTCAGCCAGTCGATTACTCGAGAGATGATGCCCTTATCAGGCATTGAGCCCCTCCTTCGATACTGTCATCATCATATTCACTGTGTGTTTCACGGTTCTAGTGACCTCCACCGGTGACGCCGAAAATATTCCAGCCGAACGTGTGGTGGATAAAGTCCTTAGCAACCCAGAGAATGGCGATGATTACGATTGCTACGATGATAGCAAAAACAATCCCGGCGGCAATCTTAGCCACCGTGCTCGGCGGCTCAATCTCCACCAGCTGGCCATCCGCCGTGTACTCGGTACGGCCCGCCATGAGGCGGAGGCCGAGCGCATACAGCGCCGGAAGACCCGCACCGAAGAAGAGACCGGCCATGAGTACCGGAATAATCTTGTTTACGATATCCAACAGATATGCCATGGCTTACGAACCTGCCTTCTCAGTAGCAAGAGCCTGATCCGCGGATGCCTCAGCGCCGGTGACTGCAGCGCCTTCCTTCTCATCCCAGTCGCCAGTCACGTTCGAAGCGTCAATGTTGTCCTTCTGGGAGTGACGCCACATCAGGAAGCAGAAGATAACCAGCAGAGCGAACACGGTCATTTCGCCAATGAACTGGGTGCCGGTCAGAGCATTCAAGCCGTGACCAATCAGCCAGGTCAGAGCACCCACAATCGCGGCAGCCGGCAGGGTAATCAGCCAGGCGACCACCATACGACCCGCCACGGACCAGCGAACCTCGGCGCCCTTTCGACCCAGGCCACTACCCAGAATCGAGCCGGAGGCCACGTGGGTAGTGGACAGCGCCATACCGAAGTGCGAGGAAGTCAGAATAATCGCGGCGGAGGCACCGTCGGCGGCCACACCCTGCGGGGTATCCACCTCAACGATGCCCTTACCCAGGGTGCGAATGATGCGCCAACCACCCAGGTAGGTTCCCAGGGCGATAGCGAGCGCACAGGCCGCCTTGACCCACAGGGGGATGGCGTCGTCGCTATTGAGAGAACCCGAAGCCACCAGAGCCAAGAAAATCACGCCCATGGTCTTCTGCGCATCGTTCGTACCGTGCGCCAGAGACATCAGGGATGCGGTAGCCACCTGACCCTTGCGGAAGCCGCTGTGCTTGCGCTCATCGGCCACAGGGGCAGCAATGCGGTACACCAGCCAGGTGCCGGTTGCCGACACGATTGCGGCAATGACGGGGGATAGAACCGCGGGGACAATGATCTTGGAGAGCACGCCCATCCACTGCACGCCGTCGAAGCCGATGGCTACCAGCGCAGAACCAATCAGGCCACCAAACAGTGCGTGCGACGAAGAGGAGGGCAGACCCAGCAGCCAGGTCAGCACGTTCCAGAGGATGCCGCCCACCAGGCCGGTAAAGACGATGAGCATCAGTGCGGGGCCGTCCGAGGTTACGTCGATACGGTCCAGGTTCACGATGCCGCTACCGACCGAGCGTGCCACCTCAACAGAGAGGAAGGCACCCACCAGGTTCAGGGATGCGGAGAGAGCCACGGCTGTCTTCGGCTTCAACGCGCCGGTAGCGATGGACGTAGCCATCGCGTTGCCGGTGTCGTGAAAGCCGTTCGTAAAGTCGAAGGCGAGCGCGGTCAGCACCACGATCACGAGAATAATGAGTTCTGTAGTCACAAGAGAATTATCTGTCGCTTCCCCAAAAATCGAAAGTATTCGGTTTTAACACGAAATAACACGCAAACCCACACGATTAGGTGCGTGTTTCGTGGGGTTGTTCGTCCATCATCTCGAGAAACCCGCTACCACTAGGCAAAAAGGGTGCACCCATCAGAATCATTAAGTTGTTTTATGTGGATTCTTCACTAAACCGGGGCAGTAGGCGACATACTACACACTAAACGCTGAGGTGAGTTCATCTAGTGTTCACCTTCAGGAAGTTCCCAGATTTCTATTTGTGATGCGCATCTATTACCCACCTCGCATCGAGTACCCCGTTATGCATTTACTGCAAATTCCCCGGTAGCCCACCGCAAAAGCCCTAAACCGAGTGCCCCGAGGAGGGGTACAGCATATATAACAAAAGACCCCGCATCTCTCGATACGGGGTCTTTCTCAAAAATAAACCGGCAACGACCTACTCTCCCACACCCACAAAAGTGCAGTACCATCGGCGCGACGAGTCTTAGCTTCTGGGTTCGGAATGGAGCCAGGCGTTTCCCTCTTGCTATAATCACCGGAAAGTGGAGGCGAGGGGACTCGAACCCCTAACCCTCTGCTTGCAAAGCAGATGCGCTACCAATTGCGCCACGCCCCCGCTTCAGCGGAAACCACTGTTTAGTTATTTCCAGGCCTTGATAACCTCGTTGTTCTGACGCTTTATTAGCACCATCACAACAACACTCGAAAGAGCGATAATCAGAAAAACTTTCTTCATCTCTGCCTTTCACAGTGTGGAGTGGGCGTACCAAGAATCGAACTTGGGACCTCTTCGTTATCAGCGAAGCGCTCTAACCGTCTGAGCTATACGCCCTCCCTCTGCGGAATTTCTTCCGTAGAACGAGATATAACTATACAGGCGTTTAGAGGGAACACCAAATCAGAATGATATGTTATGCATCACATACATGTGAAGGGGTTCAGCATCAAGATAGGACACACCACCAAAGCCCCCGCAGAACCCAGAAAAGATAGCGCGAAAAAGGGCGGCACCGCCTCCGCACGGAGACGATACCGCCCAATTCAAACTCATAGTCGAGCGCTCTTAAGACTCGTCGCTCAGAGTCAGGGTCACGCCACCCACCAGCTTTGCAGCCAGGTTGTACAGGATAGCAGCAATCATACCCAGCAGGGTGAAGACCACGGTGTTCACCACGGCAAAAATCGTGGTTACCAGAGCCACCTGCCCCAGCGAAATCATCTGCGAGATATCCACGGTGGTCGAACCGGTACCCAGCGAGCTAATCAGCTGGTTTACACCGGTAAAGGCACCCGAAGCCTGCAGGAACAGCCACAGAATCACCGAGGCCACGACGGTCACGATACCCAGAGCAATCGACAGCAGGAAGATCAGCTTTGCTACCGACCAGGTATCGACCTTCTGCACCACCAGGCGCGCGCGACGAATCTTCGAACGAGGCGCGGGGCGCACCAGCTGGCGACGCGAACCCGTCGGACGCTTAGCATTCACCGGGCGCTTGCCGGCAGGACGCTTAGCGGCTCCGGGACGGGCCTGACCTGAACGTGCCTGAGCCGGGCGGCGGGCACCGGACTTAGGGGCCCCCTTCTTAGACGCACCAGCTGCTGCCGAACGCTGCGCTGACGCGGAAGAGGAGCTCGCGGGAGTGCTGCTCATTAGTTACCTCCAGTAGCGGTGAGGTCGGCAGCCGCCGCTTCACCCTCGTTATCCGTGCCGGGAGCCGCAGAAGTATCGTCTGCCGCCTCGGCATTCTCAGTGTTTTCATCATCGCTGTCGTCCAGCTGACGATCCTGGTTACGGGCTACACCGATAATCGAATCGCCCTCACCGGGCTTTGCGAAGATAACACCCATGGTATCGCGTCCCTTCGCAGGAACCTCATTCACATTCGAACGAACAACCTTGCCGCTGGACATCACGACCAGGACCTCGTCCTCTTCGTCCACGATGAGGCCACCCACCAGGGCGCCACGATCCTCCACAAGCTTAGCAACCTTAATGCCAAAACCGTTACGACCCTGAACGCGATATTCATCCACGCTCGTGCGCTTCGCGTAGCCACCCTCGGTCACCACGAAGACGTAGGAGCCCCCGGTGACCACGTTGGCAGAAATCAGCTCGTCACCATCGCGGAACTTCATACCGGTCACACCGGAAGTCGAGCGACCCATGGGGCGCAACGAAGCGTCATCCGCGTGGAAGCGCAGGGACATACCGTTACGAGAAACCAGCAGGATGTCATCGGCAGCCGAAACGGTGAAGGCCGAAACAACCTCGTCACCCTCGCGCAGATTGATGGCGATCAGGCCCGCGGTACGGTTCGTGTCGTAATCGCTCAGGCGGCTCTTCTTCACCATGCCGCCACGGGTTGCCAGCACCAGGTACTCAGCGTCCTCGTAGCTCTTGAGCTCCATCACCTGGGCGATATGCTCGCCACCCTGGAACTCCAGCAGGTTCGCAATGTGCTGACCCTTCGCGTCGCGGCCGGCTTCCTGCAACTCGTAGCCCTTCGCGCGGTACACGCGGCCCAGGTTCGTGAAGAACAGAATCCAGCTGTGCGTGGTAGTCACGAAGAAGTGCTCCACCACGTCATCGCCGCGCAGGGAGGCGCCCTTAATACCCTTACCGCCGCGGTGCTGGCTACGGTACTGATCACTGCGGGTGCGCTTGATGTAGCCGCCGCGAGTAATCGTCACCACGACCTCCTCCTCGGGGATGAGGTCTTCCATCGACATGTCGCCGTTGTAGCCGTACATGATCTGGGTGCGACGGTCATCGCCGTAGCGGTTCACAATCTCGCCCAGCTCCTCAGAGATAATCTCGCGCTGGCGAGTCTCGGAAGCAATAATCGCGTTGTACTCGGCGATCATGCGCATCAGCTCGTCGTGGCGGTCCTGAATCTTCTGGCGCTCCAGAGCGGCCAGGCGACGCAGCTGCATGTTCAGGATGGCCTGAGCCTGAGCCTCGTCAATCTGCAGGAACTCCATCAGAGCGGTGCGCGCCTCGTCCGCGGTGGGGGAGCGGCGAATCAGGGCGATAACCTCGTCCAGAGCATCCAGGGCCTTGAGCAGGCCGCGCAGGATGTGCGCCTCTTCCTCCGCCTGGCGCAGACGGTAGCGGGTACGGCGGACGATAACATCCAGCTGGTGGTTGACCCAGTGGCGCACGAAAGCGTCCAGGGACAGGGTGCGGGGCACGCCGTCCACGATGGCCAGCATGTTCGCGGAGAAGTTCTCCTGCAGCTGGGTGTGCTTGTACAGGTTGTTCAGCACAACCTTCGGGGAAGCATCACGCTTGAGCACAATCACCAGGCGCTGACCGGTACGACCCGAAGTCTCGTCGCGCAGATCGGCGATACCGGTGACCTTGCCGTCCTTGATGAGCTCGGCAATCTTGATGGCCAGGTTATCCGGGTTTGCCTGGTAGGGCAGCTCGGTGACGACCAGGCAGGTGCGTCCGTGGATTTCCTCGACGTTGACCACGGCACGCATGGTAATCGAACCACGGCCGGTGCGGTACGCATCCTCAATACCCTTGGTGCCCAGAATCTGCGCACCGGTCGGGAAATCCGGGCCCTTGATGCGAGCCATCAGAGCGTTCAGCAGCTCTTCGTTGGTGGCGTGCGGGTTCTTCAGGAACCACTCCACGCCCTCGGCCACCTCGCGCAGGTTGTGCGGGGGAATGTTGGTCGCCATACCCACGGCGATACCCGAGGAGCCGTTAATCAGCAGGTTCGGGATGCGCGCGGGCAGAACGGTCGGCTCTAGGGACTTGCCGTCGTAGTTCGGCTGGAAATCAACGGTGTCCTCGTTGATGTCGCGCACCATCTCCAGGGCAATGGGGGCCATCTTCGTCTCGGTGTATCGGGGAGCCGCTGCGCCATCGTTACCGGGGGAGCCGAAGTTGCCCTGTCCCAATGCCAGCGGGTAGCGCATGATCCAGCTCTGAATCAGACGCACGAGGGTGTCGTAGATGGCGCGATCGCCGTGGGGGTGGAACTGACCCATGACGTCGCCGACCACGCGGGCGCACTTGTTGAAGGCGCGGTCCGGGCGGTAGCCGCCGTCGTACATTGCGTAGATGACGCGACGGTGCACGGGCTTGAGGCCGTCACGGACATCCGGCAGGGCACGACCGATGATGACGGCCATCGCGTAGTCCAGGTAGGAGCGCTGCATTTCGGTTTGCAGGTCCACCTGTTCAATGTGGCCGTGGTGGTCCACGATCTCGGTGTCACCGGTGCTGACGACGTCAGCTCCGGTCACTTCGTTCTGCTGTTCTTCGCTCATTATTTCCCTCAATAAATCACTCGGTTACATAACCCATTCCACATATTCCCCAAAAGAAATATGTCGTGCGGGTTAGATATCGAGGAATCGGATGTCCTTTGCGTTCTGCTGGATAAACTCGCGGCGGGCCTCAACGTCCTCACCCATAAGCACCGAGAAGATCTGGTCCGCGGCAGCCGCGTCCTCCATCTTCACCTGCAGCAGGGTACGGCGCGCCGGATCCATGGTGGTGTCCCACAGCTCGGTGTAGTCCATCTCACCCAGACCCTTGTAACGCTGAATACCGTTGTCCTTGGGCAGACGCTGGTTATTCGCCAAACCACGTGCCAGAGCCTCGTCGCGCTCTGCGTCGGAGTAGACGTAATCGTGCGGAGCGTTAGACCACTTGATGCGGTACAGCGGCGGCTGAGCCAGGTACACGTAACCGGCCTCAATCAGCGGGCGCATGAAGCGGAAGAGCAGGGTCAGCAACAGGGTCGTGATGTGCTGGCCGTCCACGTCCGCATCGGCCATGAGCACAATCTTGTGGTAACGGGCCTTTTCGATGTTGAAGTCGTCGCCAATACCGGTACCGAAGGCGGTAATCATCGCCTGAATTTCGGCGTTCGACAGGGCGCGGTCCAGGCGAGCGCGCTCAACGTTCAGGATCTTACCGCGCAGCGGCAGAATAGCCTGAGTGTTCGGGTTACGACCCTGAACCGCCGAACCACCCGCGGAGTCACCCTCCACCAGGTAAATCTCAGAGATCGACGGATCCTTCGAGGAACAGTCCTTGAGCTTACCGGGCATGGAGCTGGTCTCCAGCAGGCCCTTGCGGCGGGTCGTCTCACGGGCCTTGCGGGCGGCGATACGCGCCTGGGCGGCGGTAATCGCGCGACGCACGATGTCCTTGGCCACGGCGGGGTTACGGTCGAACCAGTCGCTCAGGTGATCGTTCACCTCGCGCTGGGTGAAGGACTTCGCCTCCGAGTTACCCAGCTTGGTCTTCGTCTGACCCTCGAACTGCGGCTCGGAAATCTTAATCGAGATGACCGCGGTCAGGCCCTCACGCACGTCTTCACCGGTGAGGTTATCGTCCTTATCGCGCAACAGCTTGTTGTCGCGAGCGTAACGGTTCACCAGGGAGGTCAGCGCGGCACGGAAACCCTCTTCATGGGTGCCGCCCTCGTGGGTGTTGATCGTGTTTGCGTAGGAGTAGATGGATTCCTTGTACGCACCGGTCCACTGCATGGCCACTTCCAGGCTCATGTTACGGTCGGAGTCCTCAGATTCGAAGGAGACAATCTCTTCGTTCACGATGGTCTTCGCGCCGGCGTTCAGGAAGTGCACGTAGTCAAACAGGCCGTTGTCGTAACGGTAAGTGACGGTCATGAAACCGTCAGCGTTCGCACGCACGCGGTTGAGAGTGTTTTCCTTCTCCTCTTCGGCAACCTCGTCACCGGCGAACTTCTCGCGCTCATCGGTCAGGGTGATGGTCAGGCCCTTATTCAGGAAGGCCATCTGCTGGAAGCGAGCGCGCAGGGTCTCAAAATCGAACTCGACAGTCTCGAAAATCTCGGGATCCGGATAGAAGGTCTGAATCGTGCCGGTCTTATCGGAGGGCTCGCCGCGATGCAGGGGACCGTCGGGCACGCCACCGTTGGAGAAGGAGATGTGCCACGCGTAGCCCTGGCGGTGCACCTCGGTAATCACGCGGGTCGATAGGGCGTTCACTACGGAGATACCCACGCCGTGCAGACCACCGGAAACCGAGTAGCCGCCGCCGCCAAACTTACCGCCGGCGTGCAGCACGGTCATGACGACCTCGACGGTGGACTTGTGCTCGGTGGGGTGCTCATCCACGGGAATACCGCGACCGTCATCCTTGACGCGCACCGCGCCATCGGCCTGGATGGTCACGTCGATTTCGGAGGCGTAACCGGCAAGCGCTTCGTCCACGGAGTTATCAACGACCTCGTAGACCAGGTGGTGCAGACCGCGCTCGGTGGTCGAGCCGATGTACATGCCGGGGCGTTTACGAACCGCCTCCAAGCCTTCCAGCACGGTGATGTCGGACGCACCGTATTCATGGGGCTGTTCAGGTGCCACGAGGGGAAACTCCTTGGGTAAGCCGGGCACCGGCAGGGAGCCGCGAACACTGCCGAGGGTAGCCTAGAACGCCTCGGCGCGGCGCGTGAAGCGCCTTCGGGGACTCGCGGTGCCGGCGGCGCCCGGGTGGGCGCACTTTACGCATTGTCCCTTTTATTTTACCGAGCAAGGGGGTATTAAAGCCATCCAGCGCGCCATTTTATGGGCAATTCACCCATATTCCACCCCCTCAAACGCCCGTAATGGCCCCTGAGAGACGCCCAACCCCCTCCCCGGTGAGGGGGGATACACCTCGGTTATGCGGCCGGGATGCGGGCGCTTCCGAGGTTTTGCTTCTTCAAGCGGTCCGGTTTCGAGGCAAGAATTCGTTCCGCACGCACCACCGACTCTCCTACCCGTAGGTATCGCGCACCCCGCGCATCCCGGAGGCGCGACGATACCCGCGCTGGCTCCAGCGGCCATTGTTCGGACCCAGGATTCGCACCTGCGCCACCACGCCCTCGCCAAGCTCTCGGCGGAAGAGCTCGATAAGCTGCCCGTGCATCAGGCGCAGCTGAGTGGCCCAGGCGGTGGAGTCGCACTGCACCTGAACGATAGAGTTCTCGAAGCTGAGAGGTTTGGTGTGCGCGGCAATTTCGGGACCAACGAGTTCAGCCCAGCGGGCCAGCACGCTCGAGACGGCCACGGGCTCTTTCCAGCCTCGGGACCGAATCAGCGCGCTCACGATACCCCCGAGCGGCTTGGGATCGCGGGAGCTTTCACCGGGGCCGCTGTACCCGCCCATGACGCGGGGATCCCACCCCTGTGCGCGTTCGCGACGTTTCTTGGGGGCGGTTCCGGACATCGCGGCGCCGAACTCGCGCATAATCTTTCGCGCCGAGAAAGCGTTGAGGGGCGCCTCGCCGCGTTCCTGGGCGGCCACGCGCATACGAGTCAGCAGGGCCGCGGGGGCGTCCACCTCGTCTCGGTAAAATTCACCGAAGCCATCGACCTCGCCGCCGGATGTTTCACGTGAAACAGTGCTGTTGAGCTCACGGGCGTCAGGGGCCGGGGAAGGCATCGGCAAGGAATCTCCGAAGGGTGCAGTGAGGGGGACGGAATCCTCTCCGAGACGGTTACTCATGATCCCCACCAGCAATAGGATTCTCAGCTAACGTTTCGCCGCTCTCCTTGGCGAGGGTCTCACCGGTGCTTCCTTCTGCGTTCCCACCGCGAGTGCCGGGCGACGGTACGTACTCCGCGTGGCCGGGAGTTACAGACACCAAGCGGTATTCACCCAGCTCCTCCGGAATATCCGTGAGTACGGCACACGTAATGAGCACCTGCTCCGCCGCGGCAACCATAGCGCCCAGGCGGTGGCGGCGCGCCGAGTCGAGCTCGGCGAAGACATCGTCAAGAATCAGGATGGGGGAGGCACCCGGCGAAGAATCGTCCTCCACATGAACAAACCACGAAGCCAACTTCATGGCCAGGGCAAACGACCAGCTCTCACCGTGCGAGGCAAAATGCTTAACCGGAAGGCCGCCCAGCAGCAGGGTCACATCCTCACGGTGCGGCCCCACCAGCGTCACGCCGCGCTCAATTTCCTCGGCGCGACGCTCGGCGAAACCGCGCAGAAGCGCCTCCTTCAGGTCCTTGATGCTCATGAGGGCCGCATGTTCGAGAGAGCGCTCGCCCATGCTCGCAAAGACGGAGGATTCGTAGGTGAACCCCACGTCCTTAGAACCGTCCGTCAGCCCCGCATAGGCGCGACGCAGCTGGGGGAGTAGGCGCTGCAACAGACGGAAGCGTGCAGAGAGCAGTTGCGCCCCCATCAGGGCAAGCTGGCCATCCCACACCGCGAGGGTACTCAGCGCGTTCTCGTCGCGAGCGCGGCGCTGCATCGATTTGAGCAGCGAATTACGCTGCCGCAAAATCCGCTCGTACTCACTGCGGTACCCCGCCACCACGGGGCGCAGGGAGACGGCCAGCTCATCCACAAATCGACGACGACCGGCAGGATCGCCCTTCACCAATTGCAGGTCCTCGGGGGAAAACAGCACCGTGCGAGCAATGCCCAGAGCTTCCTTAGCGCGCACCGGGGCAGCCCGGTTAATGCGCACGCGATTCGCCTGACCGGGAGCCACCTCAAACTCGGTCACGGTCTGCTGCGAACCGCGCACAGTGCGGGTGCGGATGTAGGCTCGGGCGGCGCCCACGCGCACCAGCGGACCATCGTGGCTCACCCGGTGCGAAGAGAGGGCCGCCGCATACTCAATGGCCTCTACGATATTCGTTTTTCCCACGCCATTCGAGCCCAGAAAAACCGTCACCCCGGCCGATAGAGGCAGGTTGAGCAGCGCGTAGGTGCGGTAATCCAGCAGCGAGATGTGGTCGATGTACACCGGACGGCTCCTTTCATGCGGTTCGGTTGGACGGTTCGGTCGAGGAGGGGATAGGCGCGGACGGGGAAAGCACAGCCCCGCGAGCCTTCCCTGGGCAGAGCCTCGGGAAGGGCGCGGGGCGGCAAGCTACTAGTTCGAGGGCAGACGCACCGGCATCAGCAGGTAGCGGTAGTTGCGGTCATCCTCAGCCAGCGGCTCGTCCTGGCCCGAGATCACGGCGGGCTTGGGCGCATCGGTGAAGGAGAAACGCACGAACTCGGTGCCGAACACCTTCAGACCGTCCAGCAGGTAGGAGGGGTTGTACGCCACGGTGATGTCGTCGCCGGAGAGGTGAGCCTGCAGGGTTTCGGAGGCCTGAGCCTCGTCGCCGCGGCCCGCATCGATGGCAACCGAACCCTGGGTGAACTTCAGGCGCAGCGGAGTGTTGCGCTCAGCCACGAGCGAGATACGGCGAGCTGCCTCGGTCAGGTCGGAGGTGCGAACCACCGCGTGGATGGGGGTCTGCTCGGGGAAGAGAGCACGGATGTTGGGGTAATCGCCGTCCATCAGAACGCTCGTGGTGCGGCGGGTACCGGCGGCAAAACCAATCAGTTCACCGGCGGCGGGCAGCGCAATGGAGAGCTCGCCGGAGCCGGAGAGAGTGCTACCGACCTCGGAAACGGTCTTGGCCTTTAGCAGAACAGCCGCCTGAATATCGGGGTTGACGGGGTTCCACTTGATTTCGCGCATGGCTAGACGGTAGCGGTCGGTGGCGAGCAGGGTCATGGTGTCGCCGTTAATCTCGACGCGAATACCGGTCAGCAGGGGTAGGGTCTCGTCCTTGGACACCGCAATCTGAACCTGCTTGACGGCTTCAGCAAATTCGGCGC
Organism: Rothia sp. HMSC072B03; assembly: GCF_001809565.1. Lineage (NCBI taxonomy): Bacteria > Bacillati > Actinomycetota > Actinomycetes > Micrococcales > Micrococcaceae > Rothia > Rothia sp. HMSC072B03. Next base: position 24,505 of record NZ_KV797966.1, on the reverse strand, counting down.
CGTCGACGGTACCGGAAACTTCGGGCAGTTCGGGCAGCTCGGGGTAATCGGCCACGGGCATGCCGGCCAGCTGGAAGTTAGCGGAACGGCAGTGCAGACGAATCACGGACTCATCAGCGGTGAACTCGACCTCAGCGTTCGGAAGAGAACGGCAGATTTCGGCCAGGATCTTACCTGGAACAAGGCACACACCCTCGGCCTGAACATCGGCGGCGATAACCTGGCGGGCGCTGGTTTCGTGATCAAAGCTTGCGATGCTGACTTCGCCGGCGGAGGCGGTAATCAGCAGACCGTTGAGCACGGGGGAGGTAGGACGCAAGGGCAGGGAGCGTGCCGTCCAGCCGACTGCTTCGGCGAGGACATCGCGTTCAACGGTGAATTTCATCGAGAAGGCGCCTTTCACGGTGGTAGAGGTTCGGTTTGTGGCGCACGTAAAGCTGAACTGCGAGAGAGCCGGAAGGTTTCGCCTGCTCTAGTGCGCGTTGCCCGTGCGCGCGCGTCTATCCATCCTACCGGAATCCAGACGAATTGTAATTACAGGGATTTGCGGTGAACACGGTCGGTCACCACGGTTACCAGCCTCGCATTTTTGTAATTACAAAGAACCGCGAAGGAATCCTTGGAAGGCGTCGAAAATAGATTCGAAATTAGACATTCAAAAATGTGGGTTTCTCGCCAAAACCAACAGGGAGAATGAATCAAAGAAAGCGCTTACTATCGCCTAGTGTTTCCTGAAATTACGACGGGCGAACGCCCTGAGTAGCTCAAAATGCATATCGAACTTCCCGGCAGCTCGGGGCGAGGAAATGTTTCATGTTATGGGGAGGATTTTTTCTTTAAGTACAGTAGTATTATTAACGCTTGTGGAAACGGTGGAAAACCCCGCAGAACCCCGCAATGACGCGGAAGTGACCTGTGGACATTAAGTGGAGGAATCCTCCCCGAACTGAGGATGCATTGTGTATGAATATTTATGCATTTACTCTCTTCCACACCTTTTGAATATTCATGCACTTAACGTCCACACGAGCGCCGGAGTTAAAGCACAGCTTATCCACACCCCATATTTCAGGGCTCAGTCAGCCGAAAATCATGGCCGAAAATAACCCTGCCCCTCTCAAACCACCCCGATACCCCCTATAAAACGCCTTGTCAGCAGCTTATAGGGGGTGTAGGTGGTTCCGTGGGCCTATCCGGCGGCGCGCTGTTCCTGGCGAATGAGGTTCGTCAGCTCGGTCACCTGATTGAAAATCGTCTGTCGCTCAGCCATCTGCGCGCTCACCTTACGCACCGCGTGCATCACGGTCGTGTGGTCGCGGCCGCCCAAATCATTACCGATACGCGGCAGGGACATCTCTGTCAGCTCACGGAGCAGATACATCGCCACCTGGCGGGCGTTCGTGAGCGTGCGGGTGCGAGACTTCGACTGCATATCCTCGATGGACACATCGAAATACTTTGCCACCGTCGAGAGCACCAACGCCGAGGTAATCTCGGCACCGCCCGTATCCGACAGCAAATCCTTCAAATAGGTCTCAGCCTCGGCCAGGGTGATGGGCTCCGGAGGCTTCTTCATCGAGGCGGCGGCGCTCGCGCGAATCAGAGCGCCCTCCAACTCGCGAATATTGGCCGTGACATGGGAAGCAATGTATTCCATAACGTCATCGCGCACCGGCAAAATCTCGCTCTGAGCCTTCTTTCGCAGAATCGCGATGCGGGTCTCCAACTCCGGAGGCTGCACATCCACGTTCAGACCCGACCCGAAGCGCGAACGCATCCGCTCGGCAAAGCCGGTCAGCTGCTTCGGCGGCAAATCCGAAGTAATCACAATCTGCTTCTGGTGGTTGTACAGCGCGTTGAAGGTATGGAAAAACTCCTCCATTGTCGCCTCTTTACCGGCCAGGAACTGAATATCGTCGATCAAAAGCACGTCAACGTTACGGTAAATCTGCTTAAACGAGGAACCCTCGTCGTCGCGAATCGAGTTGATGAAATCGTTCGTGAACTCTTCAGAATTCACGTAGCGCACTCGCAGATTCGGGTAAAGGTACTTGGTGTAGTGGCCAATCGCGTGCAGTAGGTGGGTCTTGCCCAGGCCCGAACCGCCGTAGATGAAGAGCGGATTGTACACGATGCCGGGCTGCTCTGCCACGGCGAAGGCGCTTGCATGAGCAAAGCGGTTGGACTGGCCGATCACGAAGGTATCGAAGGTGTAATTCGGGTTCAATCGAGCAGAGCTATCCCACGTCGGAGCGTTTTCCGGGTCTTCGTGCTGGGTCGCAACCGGCGCGGCCGGGGCGGGAGCCTCACTGTGCGCAGTGTGGAAAGCGGTTCGTTCTGCCTCGAGGGCCTGTAGCGAGGGACGAGTCACCTGCTCATCCGCAGGGACGTGCGCCTCGGAATCCGGCGCCGGATGCGGCTCGGTGTAGTACTCGAAAGCTCGGGAGCCAACGGGGGCCTCACGGCGGGCGGGCTCGGCGTAGGGAGTTGCGGTGGAATAGCCAGAAGGCTCATCGGGAACCTGGTGAGCTGCGGCAATTGCGGGTTCGACGGGCGCGGCCTGTTCCGGCTCATTAACGTCCTGACTTGGGCTTTCAATGGGAACCATCGCCTCGTTCACATCGAAAAGCGCGGTGGTGGAGGGGCCGAACGCCTCGTGCAGTGCGGCGCGGAAAGGTGCTGTAATTTGCTCCTCAAACACGGCGCGGGTGAGCTTATTGGGCACCTCGATGATGAGGCGCGAAGATCCCATCAGACCCTGGGGGCGCGCAAGGTTCACGAATCCACGCTGGCGCGCCGTGACGTTCGGGTCGCTGCTCAGGATAGACAGCAGGTGCGCCCATCGCGCCTGAAGTGACTCGGTCATAGGGGTCTTTACCTCCGCTCAATCTGCCGCAGAAGACGTTGGCGGCTCAACAGAGTGCCAACGATGCCGGAACCTTCCGCAGGTCATTAAGATTCTACCCGCTTAATGCACAGGCATTTAGCGTTTTCCACAAGAGTTTTCCACACGGTGGAAAAGTTGTAATTACAGGAGTGGATGGAGGGTGGAAAACGGTGGAGAATTCGCCGACTTCCCTGTAATTACAGGGGGTAGTGCGTTTGCGTGCGCCTGTGGATAAGCGTTGCGCAATGTGCTATCCGAGGAGGATATGCACCGCGGTGGATAGTCGCGATCCCGCGTTATCCCCAGGGGTGGGGATGGGGGTGGTGACTCATGCGAGTGGAGTGTAGCGTGTTCCCTTCAGGGTTCCCCTCGGCCTCTCATAAACCCTCGATCGTCACCAACAGCTCTCCTCGATTCCGCACCCAGTCCCCATAAGGAGCCCGGAATCACGCGGAAAAAAGCGTCAAGAACTTGATTTACGCCCTCCACTCTTCTAAAGTTGTGCTGTTGTGTGTGCACCGCCTACTGCGAATAGTCGCGGTACCTCCGTGCACCAAGAAGCGTACGGTTCCGATACCCGTGAGGGCACGAACCGCAAAAATCAAGGAGACAAAGTATGAGCAAGCGTACTTTCCAGCCGAACAACCGCCGTCGCGCTAAGAAGCACGGCTTCCGTCTGCGTATGCGTACCCGTGCAGGCCGCGCGATTCTATCGAGCCGCCGCGGTAAGGGCCGCGCAAAGCTCTCGGCCTAATCACGGCATATAGTTCGCCCGCCGATGCACACGCATCGGCGGGG
>NZ_KV797966.1:0-20720 GCF_001809565.1 Rothia sp. HMSC072B03 | reverse complement strand
CCCCGCCGATGCACACGCATCGGCGGGCGAACTATCATTAAGCGTAGAAAATGCGGAGGCCGGCCCTGCCGAGCCTCCCCACCATGTAAAGGGGGAGACGTGCTGCCTCAACGGCACCGAATGCGCACCGGCGCTGAATTCTCCCACGCCTTCCGTTCCGGCATCCGCAGTGGACGCCGGAACATCGTTGTATCTACGGCGAAAAATCCCGGAAAAACAACCCGGGTAGGTTTCATTGTGTCGAAGGCGGTGGGCAACGCGGTGACACGCAACCTGGTTAAGCGCCGGTTGCGTGAGCTTGCCGCGCTCACCTGCGCCGCGCATCCGGAAGGGTACGCCATCGCTGTGCGAGCGCTTCCTGCCTCCGCGAGCGCCAGCTGGGATCAGCTACGCCGCGACTACGAATCGGCACTCGAGACCGCGTTCGCTAAGCTCGACCTGCCTCAGAGCAAGGAGAAGCCGTGAGTCGTTCCCAGCGTGACCGCTGTGAAGAACGCTTCCACGCGCATCACAGCGGCACCTATAGCGCATCTGCAGAGACTCTGGGCCCCGACGAGCTGCTGGCACTAGCACCTAACGAATTCGTAAGGCCTGAAACTTTCCTGCAGGCTCTCTACGTTCTACCGCAGAACCTGCTAATCGCGTGCATGAAGGCCTACCGCAAGGTCGTATCCCCCCTCTACGGGGACGTGTGCCGCTACTACCCGACCTGCTCGGCGTACGCCCTGGAGGCGCTGACCACCCACGGTGCGATGGGCGGGCTTTCCCTGACGGTGCGCCGTATTCTGCGGTGTGTTCCCTGGGCGACCGGAGGTATCGACCCAGTCCCGGAGGGGAAGCGTACTTTCGCTCCCGGAGCAGAACCGAAAATTATTCTGCTCAACCACCCCCATCTTTACACCCCTCACACCGGTGGTGACGCCCGCCCTGAGTAGGCGGCGCCTCCCACACAATGACTTAGCCGAGTCCTTAAGGAGTATTCCCGCGTGAATATTTTTGATTTGATTCTTTGGCCGTTTAAATGGATCGTCTCCGTGGTCCTGTGGCTGTTCCACACTCTTTTCACCTCGCTGGGCATGGACCCGGCTTCCGGTCTGACTTGGGTTCTGTGCATCATCTTCCTGACCCTGGTGATGCGTACCCTGACCATCCCGCTGTTCGTCAAGCAGATCAAGGCCATGCGTGGTATGACCGCAATGCAGGGCGATATGGCGAAGCTGCAGGAGAAGTACAAGGGTAAGAAGGACCAGCTCTCCCGCCAGGCCATGGCCCAGGAACAGATGGAAATGTACCGCAAGCACGGTACGAACCCCTTCGCCTCCTGCCTGCCGATTCTGGCTCAGATGCCGATTTTCTTCGGTCTGTACCAGGTGCTGATGGGCGTGCCCACCGCAGCGCAGAATAACCAGGGCGTGCTCATGCTGCCGGCTGAGCTAGTGCATCAGTTCAACGACTCCCAGATTTTCGGTGCTCAGCTCTTCGCGACCATGATGCACCCGGGGGCTGGCGACGCCACCGCGACGGTGATTCAGGCTGCCATCATGATTGTGATGATGAGCGCCACCCAGTTCTACATCCAGAAGCAGCTGAGCGTGAAGAACATGTCGGAGGCTGCTCTGAACTCCCCGATGTTCCGTCAGCAGCAGATGATCATGTACATCTTCCCGATCATCTTCGCTGTTTCCGGTATTAACTTCCCCCTCGGTGTGATGTACTACTGGACCGTTTCGAACCTCTGGTCGCTGGGTCAGCAGTGGTGGGTTATCCGCAACAACCCGACCCCCGGTTCCCAGGCCGAGCGTGAGCTGAACGCCCGCCGTGCGGCGAAGGGCCTGCCCCCGGTGGGTAAGACCCGCGAGCAGCACGAGAAGGACCTGCAGGAGGCTCGCGAGCGTGCCGCAGCCGGTCAGCGCCAGCAGCCGGTGAGCAAGAAGCGCCAGAAGCAGCAACGCAATAAGCAAAACGGAAAGTAAGCTTTCCACCCATCCGGGCCGGGCTCACGCCGCGTAAGGCGCGGGCCCGGCGCCGTGTATGAGATACTTTGTACCCCCAAACCCCGCATATACCCGAGGATAATCGTGACTGAAGCTATGGAATATGAGGAGCAGCTCGGCGACGAGCAGTTCGTGGACGAGGCCGCCGAAGGCTACGAGGAGATTGACGATATCGAGGAAGAAGGCGATATTGCCGCCGATTACCTCGAAGAGCTCCTAGACATCGCCGATCTGGACGGCGACATTGACATCGAGGTGCGCAATAACCGCATTTATCTTTCGGTCGTCAATGACGACGATGACAACGAAGAGCTGCGCCACCTGGTGGGTCGCCACGGCGAGGTATTGGACGCCCTGCAGGAGCTGGTGCGCCTGTCCGTCCTGGCCGGCAACGGCACCCGCTCGCGCCTGATTCTGGATATCGCAGGTTACCGTGCCGAGCGCCGCGAGTACCTGGAGAAGATTGCCGCCGAGGCTATCGAGAAGGTACGCGCTACCGGCCGCGACGAGCACATGAAGCCGCTGAGCCCCTACGAGCGCAAGGTGGTGCACGATGTGGTAGCCGCCGCCGGCCTGTACAGCGAGTCGGAGGGTGAGGGTCCGCGCCGTCACGTTGTGATTTCTCTCCCCGAGGTAGGAGCCTAAGGTGGAGGAAACGAAGGTAACTCTGAACGAGAATGAGCGCGCCGCCGCCGAGGCTGTGTTCGGTGAGCGCCTGCCTCTGGCGGAGCGCTACGTGCAGCACCTTGCGACGACCGGCATCGAGCGCGGGCTGATTGGCCCCCGCGAGGTTCCGCGCCTGTGGGCCCGCCACGTGCTCAACTGTGCCGTGGTGCAGGAATATATCGCCCCGAATGCCTCTGTGGCCGATGTTGGCTCGGGTGCCGGTCTGCCCGGCCTGTGCCTGGCGATTGCTCGCCCGGATCTGAAGCTAACCCTGATTGAGCCTCTGGAGCGTCGCGTCATTTGGCTCAACGAGGTGATCGAGGACCTGGGCCTGGAGAACGTGACCGTGATGCGCTCGCGTGCCGAGCAGGCCGTAGGTGCCGTGGATGCGGATGTCGTCACCGCCCGCGCCGTGTCCGCCCTGGTGGGACTGTTGGATATCACCCTGCCGATTCTGCGCGGCACCGGCGAGCTGCTGGCCTTGAAGGGTCGTAGCGCCGCTGAAGAAATCACCAAGGCGAAGAAGAAGCTGAATCGCTACGGTGCTCGCGAGACCGAGATTCTCACCGCCGGCGGTGATCTACTGGAAGAGCCGACGACGGTGGTTCGCGTGCGCCTCTAGTACTGCAGGGTTGGGGTATTGCAGAAACGTAAATACCCCGTGAAGGATTGCGGACGCTTATCGAAAGGTGGCGTTGCGCCAGGGGAGTGGAAACACTCGCTCGGTGCAGCGCCACCTTTCTGCGTCTGGCACGCCTATATTCGCCGCATGTATCCAGAATGACCCCTCACGTGGAGTATTGCCGCCGCGACGGGTACCCTTGAAGGAGGGGTTGAACTTCAGGCTGAGGTCGGCAATGATTGGATGGCGACAGGCTATCTGCCGCACCCTGTGTAGCCCTCAGGAGCGTGCTTGTGTACCGCGGTGTTTCACGTGAAACATCACGCGTAGCCAAGACTGCAATGTTTCACGTGAAACATTGGCGCCTGGCACACGTGGGGGTTCCTGTTTGCTCCTACGGTGGGTACTGGTGTAGACCATACCTATTTGAGGCACCCCTCCCAGAAACATCAACGCGAATTACGACTCGGATTACGGAAGGCACCCGATGACTCACCACGCCCAGAAAGCGGCCGCAGATCTACTCCCCAAGCCTGTGCATACGCGTGTCTTTACCGTGTCGAATCAGAAGGGTGGCGTGGGGAAAACCAGCACCGCCGTCAACCTTGCCGCCGCGCTCGCGGAAGCCGGCCTAAACGTTCTTGTCATCGATAACGACCCGCAGGGTAATGCGTCGACCGCTCTGGGCATTGAGCATGGCGTGGATGCGCCCAGCGTCTATAACGTGCTCATCGAAGATAAGCCTCTCGCCAAGATTGTGCAGGAATGTCCCGATATGCCCGGTCTGTTCTGTGCACCGGCCAACATCGACCTTGCGGGTGCTGAAATTGAGCTGGTCTCTCTCGTGGCGCGAGAGACCCGCCTCAAGAACGCCCTGGTGGACTATACGGAGTGGCGCGAGAAGCAGGGGATGCCTCGCCTCGACTACGTATTTATCGACTGCCCGCCGAGCCTCGGTCTCCTTACCGTGAACGCCTTCGTGGCCGCCGAGGAGATTCTAATTCCGATTCAGTGCGAGTACTACGCCCTCGAGGGTCTGAGTCAGCTGCTCAAGAATATTCAGATGATCCAGAAGCATCTGAATTCGAAGCTTCGCATTAGCACGATTCTGCTCACCATGTATGATGCTCGCACCAACCTGGCCTTCCAGGTGGCGGAGGAGGTGCGTGAGCACTTCCCGCAGGAAACCCTGGGTGTGAAGATCCCTCGCTCCGTGCGTATCTCCGAGGCACCTAGCTACCAGCAGACCGTCATCACGTACGATTCTTCCTCGACCGGCGCCCGCGCTTACCGAGAAGCCGCTAAGGAGCTTTCGGGGCGTTCGGCTTGATTTAATTTTTGAATACGCGGTTTATTATTGCCGCCTATATTTTAGACATCCCCTCCGCATCTCTTTTGAGGCGTGTGGAGGGGATGCTTTTGCTGGCAATAAGCTGAAATTTTTAAAAAACACCCTATATAAGTTTTATATTTGATATATTTTGAAATTTTTGGATGCCCCTTAAACCACTCCCTGAATGTCGCACGATTCGTCTACACTAGATAAAGAAGCAATATGAACGGACTCATCCGGGAGTCCAAAGGAGTGACGATGGCTGAGAAGCGACGTGGTTTGGGTCGTGGTCTGGGGGCCCTGATTCCCCAGAGTACGAAGAATTCTGGAAGCGCCGAGAAGAAGGCGGCCGAACGAGAGGTAGTGCCCGAGGTTAGTCAGCACTCGAAGGCGCCCGCTCCCGCTCTCGCAGACGAGCCTATGAGCGATGGCCTGTTTGAGATGGCCCACGAGGCGAAGCCTGAGAAGCCCCACCGAGCACCCAAACACGAGGCTCCCGAACCTCCCTCCGAACCTCTTCAGCCTGAGTCTAACCATGCCGATTCGACGCATGATGTTTCACGTGAAACATCGAAGAAGAAGTCTCGCGTCGATATGGGTGCGGCCCTGCGCAATACGACCCTGACCCGCCGCCCGGTGGATTTCTTCTTCGGCGAGGATGTCCCCGTTCCCGGTGCAAGCGAGCAGGAGCAGTCCGATCTGGTGCCGGTGCCCGGTGCGCAGTTTGCAGAGCTCAACGTGCGCGATATTCACCCTAACCGCAAACAGCCGCGAACCGATTTCGATGAGCAGGACATGGAGGAGCTCATCCATTCGGTGCGTGAGATTGGTGTCTTGCAGCCCATCGTGGTGCGTCCCTCCCGCGAGCGCGGGGCAGAGAAGTACGAGCTGGTCATGGGTGAACGCCGTTGGCGCGCAACCCAGGCTGCCGGCCTCTCGACGATTCCCGCGATTATTCGTGAGACCGATGATGAAGACCTGCTACGTGACGCCCTGCTGGAAAACCTGCACCGCAGTCAGCTGAACCCCATTGAAGAGGCTGCGGCCTACCAGCAGTTGATGGAGGAATTCGACACCACCCAGGAGCAGCTCGCCAAGCGCATCGGTCGTTCCCGCCCCCAGATTTCGAACACGATTCGCCTGCTGAAGTTGCCCGCCCTCGTGCAGCGTCGCGTTGCCGCCGGGATTCTCTCTGCTGGCCATGCCCGCGCCCTCCTGGCGCTGAGTGACCAGGGACAGATTGAGACCGTTGCTCAGAAGGTCGTGAATGAGGGGCTGTCGGTGCGCGCCACCGAGGAGCTCGTGGCCGCCACCTCCGGTGCGGAGGAGCCCAAAGCGCGTAAGGCTCCCCGGCCGCAGAAGCATCGCGAGCGCCTGGATTACATTGCGGAGGCCTTCGCTGATAAGCTCGATACCTCCGTGAAGATTTCTCTGGGTGCCCGCAAGGGTAAGATGACGATTGAGTTCGCCAATGTGGAAGATTTGAACCGCATCATCCGTGTTCTGGATTCTGATTTCTCCGGGTAACATCCTTTGAAAATCGCTTATAACAGCTGATTTCAGTTGAATATATGAAAATCCCCCGGTGATGTTTCACGTGAAACATCACCGGGGGATTTCTGTAGTCTCTTGAGGTTAGCCCAGGTGCTCAGAGAACTCAGCCAGCAGAGCGGGCTTCGTCTTAGCACCTACGGTCTTCTTGACGACCTCGCCACCCTTGAAAAGGTAGATGGCGGGAATAGAGGTAATGCCGTACTTCATAGCGGTATCGCCATTCGCCTCAACATCCACCTTGACCACGTCGACCTGACCGGCGTACTCGCCAGCAATCTCGTCAATCACGGGGCCAACCATGCGGCAGGGGCCGCACCATTCAGCCCAGAAGTCCACGATAACGGGCTTGTCGTTCTTCAGAACCAGTTCGTCAAAAGTGGCATCAGTTGCCTGCTGTGCACTGCTCATGGAGTGCTCCTTTCTGACACGGGGTGGATTCCCCTGCGAGTAATACGAATAGTTTAGAGGTTTTCGAGGTAGTGCTGCGCGTCCAGAGCGGCAACAGCACCGGAACCGGCAGCAATAATTGCCTGGCGGTAGGTCGGGTCAATCACGTCACCGGCAGCGAAAACGCCGGGAACGGAAGTCTTCGAGGAACGACCCTGAACCGCGATGGTGTGGTTCTCGGTAATCTCCAGCTGGTCACGTACCAGTTCCACGCGAGGATCGGAGCCAATAGCGATGAACAGACCCTGAACAGCCAGCTGGCGCTCAGAACCGTCCTTGGTATTGGTCAGGGTAATCGACTCGAGGTTGCTCTCGCCGTGAACGGCGGTGACAGCCGAATCCCAGACGACCTCAATCTTCGGGTTGTTGAACACGCGGGTCTGCATGATTTCCGAAGCGCGGAAAGAATCGCGGCGGTGCACCAGGTACACCTTGGATGCGAAGGTCGTCAGGAACAGTGCCTCCTCCAGCGCGGAGTCGCCACCGCCGACCACTGCGATTTCCTTGTCCTTGAAGAAGAAGCCATCGCAGGTTGCGCACCAGGAAACGCCGTAACCGGAGAGTCGGTCTTCGCCCTCGATGTTGAGCTTGCGGACCTGAGAACCGGTGGTCATGATGACGGTCTTCGCCAGATGAACGGCGCCGTCTGCGGTGTAGACCTTCTTCACGTCGCCGGTGAGTTCGACCTTCTCCACGTCCTGGTAGCGGATGTCTGCACCGAAACGCTCGGCCTGCTGGCCGATGTTTTCCATCAGCTCGGGGCCCTGGATTCCCTGAATGAAGCCGGGGAAGTTCTCCACCTCGGTGGTGTTCATGAGGGAGCCGCCGGGTGCCAGGGAGCTGGCGAAGAGGACGGGCTTCAAGCTGGCGCGCGCAGCGTAAATTGCCGCGGTGTAGCCGGCGGGGCCGGAGCCCACAATAATGACGTTGTGGACGGTTGTGTCGGCCTCAACCTCGGCAGCCGGTGCGGCTTTGGTGGCGGGTGCGGATGCGAGGTTCAGATTGCCTAGGGCGGAGCCTCCGAAGAGGCCTCCCAGATTCTCAGTCATCAGATATGTCTTTCCGTTGTAGGTCTTTCGTTCTGCTCCTATAACAGGGCTTTATCCTCGATTATTCCATTTTTTGGGGACCCTTATCCAGATACTCCGCGCACTGTGAATCTTTGAGTAGCCACCCTGCCATAAAGAGTCATAAAAGGACATCAAAATGGCCAGGATTTCATGCCAAAAGAGACCTATAACGGCCATCGCTACATTGCCGAAAAAACATGGATGCTTTATATCCGTGGCTAGATTTAGGGAGATGGTCCCGGTAGGATAGTCGGGCGATTATACGAGGGCGATATTGGTGGGTGTGTCGTGTAGTCAAAGTACAACATCTACCAATTCTCTGCGCTTTGCACAGGGGGAGAGGCAAAAATGAACAACAACCCTCATACGGCTCAGCCCCGACACCGTAAGAATCACTTGAGCAATCTTGGGGCTACTCTGCGAGATCTTGGAGATTTCATCAAAGCTAGCCGCTACGTCCTGGTCCAGCTCTCCATGCTTTTCTTTACCGTAGAGGGGCTTTTGAGGATGCTGCCGTAATTACGAGGCCCGCGCTAGAGACGAAATCAACCGTGCCTTTCAAATAGGAGATGGCTTTCTCTTAACTACATCAAAAGGGCGGGGCTTCCGAACCGTTAGTTCAGAAGCCCCGCCCTTGTGTCTGGGGTGCAAGCGCTCTGTCGGCGTTGCGTTATGGGTTGATTAGTCCACCTTGATCTCGTTGATGCGCAGGCCGTAATTCCAAACTCCAATCGGCAGGGAGAGGCGGGGCAGCTCGTTGACCACGATAATCACGTAGGCACCCTTTTCTGCGCTCTGCTTTGAGGTATCCAGGTTCACGACCGCATCCTTGCCCTCGAAGGTGCCCTTACCAACCTCAACCGCACCGCTCAGGGATGCGGAGCTGTTGGTGTAGACGGTGAAGGAACCGCCGGTGCCGGTGTTCTGCTGGATGGTCAGCTTGGAGACGACGGTGGGGGTCTGCAGCTTCAGTGCCAGGCCGAATTCCTTGATGGTGCCGGCGTAGTTGGCGGTGCCGAAGCCGTAGCTGATCCATGCGGTGTTGGCGTTACCGTCGGTCAGGTTCGGAATCAGGGAGTCCATGTCGCTCATGAACGTGGGTTCCGAGGGAGCGAAACGCGCCACGGATGCGATCTTCGCGGGTGCGTTCGAGGCCTTGGCGGTCGGGGTGGCCGAGGATGATGCCTCGGCGCTGGCCGTCTCGCTGGCCGAAGCCTTCGGGGTGTGCGGCGCAGCTGCCTGGTTGGAGCCGATAGCGCCCAGAGAGGTCAGCACACCACCCGCGACGATGACCAGCAGCAGGACGGCGGCCAGAGCGACGGCCCAGGTACCGCGGCTACCGCCTTCGTCTTCGTCCTCCTCCTCTTCGTAGATGCTGGCGGGCTCGGAGTAGGCGGTCACGGCGCTGCTCTCGCCGGAGTTCCAGCTCTTGGAGGCGCTGATGGTTTCCTGGCTGGCGGTGCCGGAGGAGACCTTCTCGTAGGAATTGGGGGAGCGCTCCGCATCGGAGTCGCCGAAGATTTCGGTGCCCAGTGCATCCTCCGCGTTGGAGAGCGCATGGTTCTCGACGAGAAGGGTATCGAGAAGGGTATCCGGGCGGGTGTGCGAGGTGACCAGGTAGCGGCTTCCCTCGGGGGTGATGCCCAGATCGAGAATCTGAATGTTGCCTCGGGAGTTGGTCGCAAGCGCGCGGGAGTTGGCCTCCAGCAGGGCGCTGCGGTTGGGCGAGGCGACGACGATTGAGACCTTGCGGTTAAGGATCTGGTCGATGCCTTCGAGCACCATATCGGACTCTGCCGTAATGATGATGTGGGCGGTAATTTCGTAGCGGCCGCCGAGGACCGATCCGACCGGAATCTGTTGCGACAACGTGTTCTCCCGAGGTGGTTTCAAAGTGCCTGCCGTGTGGCGGGCTCTGCTAATAGATTCTACCCGGCTTTGCAATAGGCCGTGGCTGAGTGATAGTTCGTGGCGTGCTGGGCGCCTGCGGGCCTAGCGGCGGGCCAGGCGTTCGAGCTTGGATGTGATGGGTGCCAAAAGTGCGTTAGCTTCCTTGACGCGGAAGATCTGCACGCCCGCCAGGTAGGCAAGGCCCATGACTGAGCCGCAGATTACCAGCGTGATAATCGCGGTGATCTTGGAGGACCACGCGAAGCCGTCAAGCTGGTATCCGCCGAGCAGCCACAGGGCGATGGCGGCAATGGCGCCGGCAAAGAGCGATGCGAGAATCGTGCGCGCATAGACGCTGACGATGCCGCGCTGGCCGTAGTAGCCGAGACGGCGGCGCACCATGTAGTGGCTGATGAACATGAGCAGAATGTTGTGGATGGGGTAAATCCAAGCGAGCATGTACACGGTGTACTGGGCGTCGAGCATGGAGGCTGCGAAGCTCATGACGACCATGATGATGGCGGAGTACACCTGGATACGGAAGGGCGTGCGCGCGTCTTCGCGAGCGTAGAGCACGCGGCTGTAGAGGTAGTTGATGGTGAGCGTGGGGGTGCCGAGCGCGGTGATGACGATGAGGCGGGCGATGATGGTGGCCGCAATGGGGTCGCCACCGCTGAATAGCACGGCGATGGGGCCGGCCAGCACGATGAGTCCGACCATGCAGAAGACGGTGGCAACGGCTGCGTTACGCAGGCCGTGAGAGAGCGCGTAGATGACGCTGTCGTTATCGTCGGCGATAGCTGAGGCGCTCATGCGGTTAAAGAGCACGGTGGCGATGGAGATGCCGATAACGCCGTGCGGCAGCATGTACAGCATGGAGGCGTAGTTGAGGGCTTGCAGACCCGGAATCTGGATGCCTATGGCGGCGTAGTGCTCGCGCTGACCGACGATGCCTGCAGCAACCTTGGTCATGTAGAGGAAGGCCAGGTTGGAGATGATACCGGAGGCGAGGGTCCACGCGGCGAGCTTGGAGGCTGCGCGCAGGCCGATGCCGCGCCACGCGAAATCGGGCTTGAGTCGCAGGCCGAGTCGGCGCAGGGGGATGAAGAGTACGAGCGCCTGCATAACCACGCCGAGGGTCGAGGAACCGGCGAGCACGAGGGTTTGTGCGTTGGTCCAGTTGTCTACGGTGTGGATTGGGTGGGGGTTGGGGGTCTGCGCTCCGAAGAGGAAGATGAAGAGGAACAGCGACAGGATGGTGATGACGTTGTTCAGCACGGGCGACCACATGTACGCGCCGAAGGCGTCCTTCGCGTTGAGCACCTGCCCAATGACGGTGTAGAGGCCGTAGAAGAAGATCTGGGGTAGACACCAGAGTGAGAAGATGAAGCCGAGCTGTCGCTGTTCGGGGGTCCATCCCGAGCCCATGATGCTGATGATGGGCCAGGCGCAGGCGACGGTGATGAGCGTGACCAGGCCGATGGCGGTGACGGTGAGCGTGACGAGCTTGGAGATGTAGCGCGCGCCGCCGTCCTGGGCCTTGGCGGCCTTGATGATTTGGGGCACGAGAACCGCGTTGAACACGCCGCCGGCAACGAGCACGTAGATGAGGTTGGGGAGGGTGTTCGCGGTTTCGAAGACGTCACCGACGGTAGAGAGCGAACCGATAGCGACGGTGAGCAGGATGGTCTTGACGAATCCGAGGATGCGCGAGACGAGCGTACCTGCGGCCATGATTGCGCTTGAGCGGGCGTCGGTTCGTGCCACGTGTCTCTCCTGTGTTGGCGGTGATGGTCGGTCGGATGTCTTCGGGCCTCTGTCCGGCTACCTTCGGGATGTCGCCCCGAAGGCTTGCCGGGACGTTAGAGGTGGGTGGTGATGTATTCGCTGGCGCTACGGGCGATGTGCTGCTCGTTGGCGAACGAGAGGCGGGTGGGCAGCTCAGCGAGGGGGACCCACGCGACGTCGATGGCTTCGTGATCGGGGTCGTTGTCGATGCTGAGCTCGCCGCCGGTTGCCGCGAAGAGGTAGTGGTGCACGGTCTTGTGGATGCGCAACCCGTTGGAGGTGAACCAGTAGGCGATGGTGCCGAGGGAGGCTACGGGGTAGCCGGTGATTCCGGTTTCTTCGGCGATTTCACGTCCGGCTGCTTCAACTCGGGTTTCGCCGCGTTCGATGTGTCCCTTGGGCAGGCACCATTCGCGCTGACCGGTGCGGTTGATTCGGGCGATGATGGCCGCGGGGAGTTCTTCGGGCCGGTCGAAGTCGATGATGAGCCCTCCGGCGGATACTTCTTCGGGGGCCGGTACCGGGCGCGCGGGCGCGGCGAAGCGCGTTTTGGGTGCGCGGGGTACGGGAATGCTCATGGTTCTACCTTAACTGATGGAAGAGGGTTTTGGCGCTTCGGGGCGGGGTGATGTGGGCATCCCGTGCGGCGCGGGGTGGTCGTGGAGGCGTTTTATCTGGCACGATTAAAGGATTATGTCGCTGATTATTGATGTTGAGTCGAAGTACCCGGATGCCGCCGAGCTGGGAGAGCTGTACCGTGCGGCGGGGTTTGAGCTGTACCTGGTGGGCGGTATTGTCCGCGACAACCTGCTGGATGACGGCGGCCATTTCACCGATTTTGATTTGACGACGGACGCCACCCCGGAGCAGAGCGAGCAGATTTTGCGCGTGTGGGGTGAGCACACGTGGGATATCGGCAAAGAGTACGGCACGATTAGCGCCCGCAAGAACGGCGTGGTGTACGAGGTGACGACTTACCGTGCCGAGGTGTACGTGTCCGATTCTCGGAAGCCGACGGTGCAGTTCGGTACCGATTTGAGCGCCGACCTGGTGCGTCGCGATTTCACGATTAACGCGATGGCCGCGGCTTTGCCGAGCGGCGAGGTGGTTGATCTTTTCGGCGGCGTGGAGGATTTGCGTGAGGGCGTTCTGCGTACCCCGCGCTCGCCGCAGGAGTCTTTTTCCGAGGATCCGTTGCGCATGATGCGTGCGGCTCGTTTCGCGGCTCGTTTTAATCTGCGCGTGGCCCCGGAGGTTTTCGAGGCGATGCGCGAGATGGCCGGCCGCATCGAGATCATTTCTGCGGAGCGTGTGCGCGATGAGCTGGTGAAGCTGATTGATGCGGATTACCCGCGGGTGGGTTTGAACCTGCTGGTGGATACCGGCCTGGCGGATTATGTGTTGCCGGAGCTTCCCGCGCTGCGCATGGAGATGGATCCGGCGCATCACCATAAGGATGTGTACGAACATTCGCTGAAGGTGCTGGAGCAGGCGATGGAGAAGGAGACGGACGAGGATGGCCCGTGCCCTGCCCCGGACTTTATTCTGCGTTTTGCGGCGTTGATGCACGATATCGGCAAACCGAAGACCCGCAAGTTTGAGAAGGACGGCTCCGTCTCGTTCCTGCACCACGAGGTGGTGGGCGCGAAGATGGTGAAGAAGCGTATGCGCGCCCTGCGTTTTGATAACGACACAATTAAGGCTGTGGCCCGCCTGGTGGAGCTGCACATGCGTTTCTACGGCTACCGCGAGTCGGGCTGGACCGATTCGGCGGTGCGCCGCTACGTGCGCGATGCGGGGGATCAGCTGGAGCGCCTGCACCGGGTTTCCCGCTCCGATGTGACGACCCGTAATCGTCGCCTGTCGCGCTCGCTGGCTGCGGCGTACGACGATTTGGAGCGGCGTATTGCCGAGCTGGCGGCTCAGGAAGAGCTGGATTCGATCCGTCCCGATCTGGACGGCGGCCAGATTATGCAGATTCTGGGGATTGCGCCGGGTCCGGTGGTGGGCGAGGCATACAAATTCCTGCTGAACCTGCGCCTGGACGAGGGCTCGCTTCCCGAGGAAGAAGCGAAGGCGCGTCTCCTGCGGTGGTGGGAGCAGCGCCGGGAGGCGTAGCTTCTGAGGTTTCGGTACCGCATCGCATGGTTGAGCTCACGCGGTGCGGTACTGTTGCATCCGCCCAGCGTGGTGTATTGTTAAGAAATCTATGCGTGTTCCCCACCCGGTGTGCTTCACGTATAGGGCACAATGAATCTCCTGCTATGGAAATCCCATAGCCGTTTAGCCCAAAGGAGGGGTTTAATCATGCGTGCATACGAACTGATGGTTATCCTCAGCCCCGAGGTTGAGGACCGTGCGGTTGAGCCGTCGCTGTCCAAGTTCCTCGAGATCGTCACCAACGAGGGCGGTTCTATCGACAACGTCGATATCTGGGGCCGTCGCCGTCTGGCATACGAGATCCAGAAGAAGTCCGAGGGTATCTACGCAGTGGTGAACTTCACCGCTACCCCCGAGACCGCAGCTGAGCTCGATCGTGTTCTGAACCTGAACGAGTCCGTCATGCGTACCAAGATCATCCGCCCGGAGGATCAGAAGATCTCCAGCAAGTAGTTGCGCCCTCCGGTTGCCGACCCTCTAAAAATGTCAGGGGGTTGCGCTGTACTGGAATCAACACACTTGTAACTCTTATCGAGGAGGCATCTTATGGCAGGCGATACCGTTATTACCGTTATCGGTAATCTGACGAGCGATCCGGAGCTCCGTTACACCCCCGCGGGTGCTGCGGTTGCTAACTTCACGATCGCGTCGACTCCGCGTTCGTTCAACCGTCAGACCAACCAGTGGGAGGACGGGGAGACCCTGTTCCTGCGTGCGTCGGTGTGGCGTGGTTACGCTGAGAACGTTGCGGAGACCCTGAAGAAGGGTACCCAGGTTATCGCACAGGGCCGTCTGAAGTCCCGCTCGTACGAGACCAAGGAAGGCGAGCGTCGTACCTCGTTTGAGCTTGAGGTCGAGGAAATCGGCCCGACTCTGCGTTTTGCTACCGCACAGGTGACTCGCGCACAGCGTTCTGCCGGAGGTAACTTCGGCGGAGGTGCGCAGGGTGGCTTTGGCGGCGGCGCCGGGTACAACGCCCCTGCTCAGGGCGGTTACTCCGCTCCGCAGCAGAATAATTTCGCGGCTCCCCAGGGTAATGGTTACTCCGGTCAGACCGGTTACTCCGCTCCGGCTGCTCCTGCAGCCCCGGCAGCTCCCGCTGCTGATCCGTGGAGTTCCCAGTCCGGCGGTAACTATGATTGGGGTAGCGGCGCCGACGATGAACCTCCGTTCTAAGCCGGTTTCGTTTTCCGAATAGTAATTTATCAATCCATCCCGCGGTTATCCGCCGCGGGCTCCCAACTCTAAGGAGCACCACGATGGCTAAGGCTGAAATCCGTAAGCCCAAACCGAAGCAGAACCCCCTCAAGGCTGCTGACGTCACCGTTATTGACTACAAGGACGTCGCACTTCTGCGCAAGTTCATCTCCGACCGCGGCAAGATCCGCGCTCGCCGCGTGACTGGCGTGACCGTTCAGGAGCAGCGCAAGATCGCTCAGGCTATTAAGAACGCCCGCGAAGTTGCTCTGCTGCCCTACTCCGGCGCTGGCCGCTAAAGAGAAGGAGAGACAGTAACATGGCTAAGATCATTCTGACTCAGGAAGTTTCCGGCCTCGGTGCAGCTGGCGATGTTGTCACCGTTAAGGACGGCTACGCACGTAACTACCTGCTGCCCCGCGGTTTCGCCGTGACCTGGACCCAGGGTGGCGAGAAGCAGGTTGAGTCCATCCGCGCCGCTCGTGCGGCTCGCGCCAAGGCTTCTCTGGAAGAGGCTCAGGCACTTGCTGCGTCCCTGGCTGCTAAGCCGGTTGTCGTTGCACACAAGGCTGGCGCTGACGGCCGCCTGTTCGGTACCGTCAAGGCTGACGCTATTGCTGAGGCTATTGAGGCTGCCGGCATTGGCTCCGTTGACAAGCGCACCATCCACCTGGGTTCCGCTATCAAGCGCACCGGTGAGTACAAGGTGACTGTCCGCCTGCACGCTGACGTTGTTGCTAACGTTGTCCTGGACGTCGTTGCTGCTGCGTAAGTAGTTTTGAGGTTTTCGTGCTGAGGCACTGAAAAACCGTAACGGGGTGTTCTTCCTTCGGGAGGAGCACCCCGTTTGCTGTACCCGTTCCGGCGCATGTTTCACGTGAAACATTGACCCTGTGGGCGCACACTCTAACCCGTGGGAGCGATGGATGCGACGTAGGTCGGCAGACCCCGTAGACTGGTAGACATGGCTAAATCTTTATCGCGTATGTCCTCAAGCGCCCAGCTTCTGGTGACCGGCGTCATTCTGGAGGGTGTGAACCTACTGCTGTGCGCCCTGGCGCTTGTTCCAATGGCGGACGCTAACCTTGCTACGACTCTGCTGTTGCTTTTTCTGATTGTTGGTGGTTTGGGGTCCAGCATTGCGGTGGTATGTGCCCTGGTGGGTTTGGTGAAGTTCCGTCGCTTTCGCTGGGCTAATATCCTCCTGCTCCTGGTGTCTATCGTGACGAATCCGTTGCTTGTACTCACCCTGTATGTGAGCGCTTCCTAGCCCTGGGCGCGGCGTACACGGTTTCTCTCGGATGACTCTCTGCGCCTCTCAGCGTTCTACGGGTCTTCTCCCAGTTGCTTTCCAGCTAAAATCAACCCTCCCGTAAGGTTCGCGGTGTTTACTATAAGTGTTGGTTCGAGAGGACTGCGATGTGAATGTGTGTGTTTCGTGTAGCGGGGAGGCCCGCTCGCGAAAGAAGAAAGGCAAGGCAATAGCGCCTTGCCTTTCTTCTTTTAACGCGACCGGTTTCTACGGGCGGTTTCGTTAAGTACCGATGGGTCTCCTTACCCCCCCAAAGACTCGCCCTGGAAGACGCTTTGGAGGCGACGTTTATTTCGATTTCCCCTGTGGGACCCGCTCCTGTGTACGTTTGATCTTTTGGCGCCGACGGAGCATTTGAGTCTCTCAGCTATTCCCAGCTTTCTTCCAGCTTTAACCTACAGGGAATAAAGGTTTACGTGTAATACTTTATATAGATGGTTCGAGAGGGCCATCAGAAAGTTGGACTTTCCTTGCGGAAGTGGCTCTGATTTTCGTATGTATGTGTGTGTGATGAGACTGGGGTTGAACCGAGAGGTTCGGCTCCAGTTTCTGTTTAACTACTCAATGGTGTATCACTCAATGGCGCAGCATTGAGCGTGACCCTTTGCGCTCACGCGGCACGCCGTAACAAAGGGTATCCATACCCTCGCATAACGTCACATTTCCTTTCTTGGGTGTCGCGGGTCTAGAATTAGGAAATATTAATCTTGCATATTAGATACAAATATTGAGGAGTTATCACCGTGTCTAAGACCCCTTCAGTCCCCGGCACCGATCGTCCTGCCGATAAGGCCGCGGGCCACTGGCTGCTCGCACAGCTGGGCAAGAAGGTTCTGCGTCCCGGTGGCCGTGAAACCACCAACTGGCTGCTGGCTCGCGCTCTGGGCGGCGACATTGACGTCGTGGAGTTTGCCCCGGGCCTGGGTATCACCGCCCAGGAGATTGTGAAGCGTTCCCCGAAGAGCTACACCGGTGTGGATCTCGACCCCAAGGCCGCCGAAATTGTTACCGAGCGCATTGGTGCGGCGAATAAGCCGAACTACCGCGTGGTGAACGCCAGCGCACAGGAGACCGGCCTGCCTTCCGAGAGCTACGACGCCGTGGTGGGCGAGGCAATGCTGACCATGCAGACCGATAAGCACAAGCTGGAGATCATGCGCGAGGCAGCCCGCCTGCTGCGTCCGGGTGGCTACTACGCTATTCACGAGATGTCGCTGATTCCCGATTACCTGCGCCCCGAGCTGAAGGAAGAGATTCAGAAGGACCTGGCCCGCACCATCCGCGTGAACGCCCGTCCGCTGACCCGTGCAGAATGGACCGCCCTGGCCGAGGAGGCAGGCTTCGAGGTGCTGGACGTGTATCAGACCGATATGGCTCTGCTGGAACCCAAGCGCCTGCTGGCCGATGAGGGGCCCGCCGGCGTCGCAAAGATTGCGTTCAACCTGGCTCGTAAGCCGCAGATTCGTGAGCGTGTGCTGGGTATGCGCGGTGTATTCCGCCGCCACGCCGACCACATTGGCGCTATCGGTCTGATTCTGCGTAAGAAGTAGGAGAATCTTATACAGCGAAACGGAGCCCCAGTATTCCCCCGTATAACGAGGAATACTGGGGCTCCGTTTTACACTGGTGAGGTTATGAGTCGCAGATTCGGCTCAGTCACGTGTGCGCCTACCGGAGTTTGTTATGAGCCGTATTCTTTTCTCTCCCGAAAGCTTCAATATGGGTGAAACCACGCGATGTATTGAGATAGCGTGTGTGGCTCGGGAGCGAGGTCATACGGTCTTGTTCCATGTGTATTCCCCTAAGTACTTGGGACTGCTGGAAAATGCGGGGCTTCCTGTGCATCTTCGCGAGCCAATTATGAGCGATGCTGAGGCGGAGCAGATTATGGCGCTGGATCAAGGTAGGGGAGTGCGGCATCCTTTCACGACCGATATAGTGCGTCGGCGGGTCAACGCTGAGCTTGAGGCTATTCGTGACTTTAGCGCGGATGCTGTGGTGATTGGTTCTAATCTGACGATGCTGCTGTCTGCGCGTATTGCGGGTGTCCCTATTTTCTATGCGCGCCCGTACGCTTACTCGTCGACGTATTTTTCGAAGAAGCCTGTAGATGGCGAGCTTGCGGCACCGGGGTGGTTGCGTGCGGTGGCGCGGGTGTTGTCGTATAAGCCGGCTTCTTTTACTCGTGTGGCACGTGAGCATGGGCTGAGGCTTCCTCGCCGTACTGTGGATATGCTCAGCGCCGATGTAAATCTTATCTGTTCTCTGTTTACGCAGCTGCGCGGGGATTCTTTGGTGGATCCTGATGTTGGTGTGGGTCCTATTTATTACCGTGCGCCCGGTGAGTTGCCGCAGATTGTTCGCGAGCCCAGAGAACGACCCCTGATTTACGTGGGAATGGGCTCATCTGGCTCTGCAGATATTTTGGTGCAGGTGCTGCAGCAACTGTCAGCCGCTCCTGTGGATGTGCTGGTCGGCGGCGGGGTGCAGCTCTCGGATACCAGTATGCTGGGCAGCAATATCCATTTCGCCGGGACTGTCCCGGCGCATCTGCTCGCCGGCCATATTGACGCCTCGATGACCCACGGCGGTGAGGGGACGGTACAGACGGCGTGCCTGGCGGGTGTGCCGTTTGCCGGTATTGCGATGCAGGCTGAGCAAAGCTGGAATATTGAGGAGTGCGTGCGCTACGGTAACGCCCTGCGTTTCACGAAGAATGATGTGCGCCGCGGCAATATGCGCGATATTCTGGACCGTCTGCTCAGCGATGAGGGCATGCGCGCTAGGGCGCGGCAGCTGGGTGAGGCAATGCGCACTATGAATGGCGCAGCGCTCGCCGTTGAGAAGATTGAGGATTATCTGCGCGCTCCCCGTTAGGCGTGTATGGGTTTCGCATGTGCCTTCGTGAGAAACTAGCATAGGAGTTCTGCAGAAATTGTTTCTGGAACGTCGTAGATATCGGAATGAAACGCGAGGATAAGCATGTCTGAAACTGCCATTGATTATGGTTCCCGCACTATGCCTCATGATGATGTGGCTGAGCAGTCGGTGCTCGGTGGCATGCTACTGTCGAAGGACGCTATTGCGGATGTGGTTGAGAGCCTGCGTGCGTCTGATTTCTATAAGCCGGCGCACGAGACGATTTATGAGGCGATTCTTTCTCTCTACGGTCACGGTAGCCCCGCGGACGCGATTACGGTTGCCGACGAGCTGAAGAAGCGCGGCGAGCTGACTCGTGTGGGTGGCGCAGCGTATCTGCACACTCTGATTGCTTCGGTGCCCACCGCTGCGAATGCTCAGTACTATGCCGAAATCGTGAAGGAGCACGCGATTATGCGCCGCCTGATTGAGGCGGGTACTAAGATTGCGCAGCTGGGTTACGCCAACGAGACCGAGGTGGACGCACTCGTGGATCAGGCGCAGGCGGAGATTTACGCGGTGACCGATGGCAACGCGAAGGAAGATTACGTGTCCTTCTCTGAGGCCTTGGAAGCGACGATGCGCGAGATTGACGCAAACTCGAACCGCCCCGATGGCGTGTACGGCGTGCCGACTGACTTCATCGAGCTTGATGAGCTGACCGGCGGCCTGCACGGTGGCCAGATGATTGTGATTGCGGCTCGTCCGGGTGGGGGCAAGTCGACCCTGGCCTTGGATATTGCGCGTTCGGCGGCTATTCACCACCACATGGCAACGGTTTTCTTCTCTCTGGAGATGAGCCGTACCGAGCTGGCCATGCGTATTCTCTCCGCAGAGGGCAAGATTTCAATGGGTCGTCTGAAGAAGGGCGATCTGGACACCGAGGGCTGGACGAACCTGGCGACTCTGCAGGGCCGTATTGATTCTGCCCCTCTCTTTATTGATGATTCGCCAAATATGACTCTGATGGAGATCCGTGCGAAGTGCCGTCGTCTCAAGCAGCGTAACGATTTGAAGCTTGTGGTGCTGGACTACCTGCAGCTGATGAGCTCGGGCAAGAAGGTGGAGTCCCGTCAGCAGGAAGTCTCGGAGTTCTCCCGTAGCCTGAAGCTTCTGGCTAAGGAGCTGGATGTTCCGGTGATTGCGCTGTCGCAGTTGAACCGTGGTTCGGAGCAGCGCACCGATAAGCGTCCGATGGTTTCGGATCTGCGTGAGTCGGGTTCTATCGAGCAGGACGCGGATATGGTGATTCTGCTGCACCGCGAAGATATGTATAACCCCGATAGCGATCGCGTGGGCGAGGCTGACATGATTATCGCGAAGCACCGCGGTGGCCCGACCCGTACAATTCCCCTGGCTTTTAGCGGTAAGTACTCACGCTTCAATAACATGGCCAATGAGGCTCCTCCGCAGTACTAGACTTTGAAAGCCCCTGTTCCCGTTGCTGAGTGCTCGGTAGCTCGAGCTTCGTCTGGGAGCAGGGGCTTTGGCCTACCCACTGTTTATTTCTCCGGGGATAACTGACGTAGGGGAGGAAGCACGGGCGCGGGGATGGAGCGGCGAAGGTATATGGGGGTTCTTGCTTTTCCCTGTCTTTGTCTGGGTTCCGAGGCCCATGAGGGGCCCCGAAGGGGTCTTTTACCCCTGCTTAAAATTTTTTTGGCCTTCTTTGGAATCAATATATCGTTCTGACTAGGTTATTTATTGAGATAAGCCACCCAAAGGGCGCAATGTGGCCTTATTTGTGTTCTACTTCACCTGTATTCGG
>NZ_KV797965.1:0-928 GCF_001809565.1 Rothia sp. HMSC072B03 | reverse complement strand
ACCAATGATCAACACCAACCCCACCGCCCCCGCATGGATCACCCACACCGACCTCATCCAAATCGACGGCGGCCACTACATCACCTACCCCGACGACCTCGCCCTCACCCAAGCACTACGCACCGACATCGCCACCGCCCAAAGCATCAACCACCTCCTCGACAGCCTCACCACCGAACTAGCCGACGAAGAACCCATCGACGAAATGATCACCCTCATCAACGAAGGATTCGCCACCATCGGCAACTGGCAAGCCTTCCTCTACAACCTACGCCTACGCTGCATCGCCCTACACAACCTCTTCAAGAAGTACACCCCCGGCCAATACGGCCGCTACCCCATCGACGCCGACACAAAGCAGGACCTACTCAACACCGCCATCGAACTAGCCGTCAAGGGTGAAGAGAAAGCAAACCACCTCACCGAAACCGGCTACCAGTTCCCCACCCTCCCCGCACCCGGCACCACCCTGCGCGAACCCGATAACCGCGAAGTCGAAAACTACGTAGCAGCCCTGCAGGATGAGGACATTCCCGCACAATTCAAGCAGATGGCAGCTTTGCGTGAACGCGTCTCCGACTTCGCACAAGAACTCGACGAAGCCAAGGCCGCCAACACCGAAGTCCCCCAAGCATTCGAACTCAAGGAAGACGGCTCCTACTTCTCCAACGAAGACGACTTCCAGCGCTGGATGGAAGAGTACTCCCCCGCCCTGGCACGCGTCATCGCCCTAGAGCCGTCCTGGGCTGAACCGAACTTCATCCCGATGCTCTCACGCGCACTGGTGCCGGTGTACAAGGCAACTCGTGTGGAGCCGTTCATGCGTGAAGATATTCTCTCGCGTGCTCTGGCGTCGGTGTTGGCGTCGGTTGAGGATGCGGGTGTGCGTGAGTCGGTTCGTCGTGAACTGGCAAAGCGCACTTACTAA
>NZ_KV797964.1:184735-201926 GCF_001809565.1 Rothia sp. HMSC072B03 | reverse complement strand
CAGGGTGCCCGAAGCGAAGCGAGGGCGGGTGCCCTGTAGGAACGAGGACGATAACCGCCTTTCCAAACGGAACTACGCGTAAGCCCCCGAGTCGTCAGACCCGGGGGCTTTACGTTTAGTCGATTTAGGCGTCAGAACCCTCGGCGGTGCCGGTCGTCTCCGCAACCTTCTGCGCACGAATACGCGGCTCCTTACCCTGCACCTTCACCTCCAGGAACTCGCCCACGTGGCGAATCTCCATGGGGCCAACGCCGTGGCCGATACCGGCGTACAGCACCTTAATGCCGTCGGTGTACTTGCGGATCCAGTCGTAGGTGTAGTTCACCATCTCCTGCGGAATCACCGGGTCATCCTGGTCACGGCCGAAGAACACCGGCAGCTGGGTTTCCTTGAGCTCCTCGTCCTTGAAGTACGGCGAATCAGAATCTACCACGTAGCCGGACAGTCCCACCACAGCGGCGAACTCGCCGGGAGCGTGACGCACCATCGAAGTTGCGATACCCATGCCCTGCGAGAAGCCCAGCAGGGTCACCGAGGCGTAGGGCTCGCGGTTCGCGCGCACCCACTCCAGCACGTAGTCGCTCGCCTGCTCGATGGCGCGCTGGTCGGATTCGAGCTGCTGGTTCAGCGGGTACCACTGGTAGCCGATAGCGTCCGCAGCAATGTAGGCGCCGGTCGAGTCCGCGGAGAACTGGGTGCCGACCGGCTGCGGTGCACGCATGGAGGCGTAGGTGAAGTCCTCCTGCGGAAGGTGCGCCGCCAGGGACAGCAGGTCGTGCTCCTGGGAGCCGTAGCCGTGTAGCATGAGCACCAGGTGGGTGCCCGCGCGTTCGTTCTCGGGGCGGGTGTATTCGACGACGTATTTGTTTTCGCTCATGCACCCATCTTAGCGAGGACTCCCCCACAAACCTGTACCGCGGGTTCCGCCGCTAGCTTGACCCTCACCTCATGTGTGGCTCTACAGTGATAGAAGAACCAAACCTTTGGAGGATGCCATGGCACCTAAGAATAAGCAGCTCAGCGCTGCTGAGAAAGCAGAAATCATGGGCGAGGGGTTCAGCCTCACCCACCAGCAGGAAGCGCAGGAGCGTTACGGAAACACAGCCGACTGGGCCGAATATCAGCGCCGTACCGCGACGATGAACAGTGCCGACTGGCAGAACGGCAAACAGCAGGCCGAAGAGGTGGAACAAGCCCTCGTCGAGGCGTTCACCCGCGGCGTGAAGCCGGGCAGTGAGGAGGCGAACGCGCTCGCCGAGCGGCACCGCGCCTCCCTGTTCTTCTTTGAGGTCACCCCCGCCAAGCACGCTATTCTGGCCCGCGGCTACGTTGCCGATCCACGTTTCAAGGCCCACTACGAGAAGCTTGCGACCGGGCTGGCCGAGTGGCTGCGAGAGGTCATCTACGAGAACGCTCGAGCACACGGCGTGGACCCCGAGAACGCAGCCTGGGGTTAAGCCTTCGGGAAAAAGATGCCCGGTAGCTAGGCGCAGGCAGCCGGGCATAAAAATACGCCCGGATCCCCCCATTCGGGGAATACCGGGCGTTCCACGCTGCGTTGGCCGTCGCTACTAGCGGTATTCGTACTAGGCCGCATCGCCCAGTTGACGGCGATGCTCCTGAATACGGCGGTCTAGGTGCTCAAGATTCAGCTGCAATCCGAGAATTTCGTTTTCAATCTTCACTCGGGCACGTTCCATGACCTCGATGGAGAGGGCGTGGTCGTGCGGGTTGCTCAGAATAGTGCGAATGTCAGCAAGACTCATTCCAGCCTGTCGGCAAGTGGCAATAAACCGAGCCGAAGAAATGGACTCTTCGTCAAATACGCGATTTCCGTGAGCGTCTCGGGGCACCGCGATTAACCCCTCTTTTTCGTAATAACGCAGTGCGTGGGTGCTCACCCCCAACTGCTCTGCTACCTCTTGAATACTTGCCACGGATTACATGCTAGGAGGTTAGAGCGGGTCTAAAGCAAACTGAGCCGTCTTCTCTTTTCGGGCCCCAAAAAGCATGTTCCCGAGGATCTTGAGGCGGGGCACCGCGCCCCTTCCAGCGGAATATATTTACCTGACTAGTGCAAATACTATTTTTGGTGGAACGACCGCGTGCCGCCGATCCCTCACGTAGAAGGACCGGCGGCACGCGCTCCGTCATGAACGGTGTTTTACCGATGTTCTCACCTGGTGGAAGAGCCTATGACGACACTATGAGTACCCCCGGAGTTCCCCACCAACCGCGGAAATTCCGGAAAATCCTCCCCCGCCGAGGCGTCCCTGCGGGTTCTATGCCACAGTGCGGTACAGGCTCGTAATGGATTCGAGAGCCTCGCGCTCGCGAGTCTTCTCGTCCAGAGGCTCATCCTCGGCCGTGCCCAGGGCGCAAGCCAGGATGCGTTCCACCTGCTTTGCCTCGATGAGGAAGCCATCGTGGCCGTGGTTCGACTCGATGATGTTCACCTCGACCGGGTTGGGCAACGCCTCCGCCAGGCGATGCGACTCGTGCGGGAAGAACAGGCGATCGGTGTTCACCGCGGCAATCGTCCACTCGCAATCGGTGCGGGCCAGCGCCTGCGAGAGCGAGCCGCGACCGCGCGCCACATCGTGCGAGATGAGGGCCTCGTTGACGGCCAGGTAGCTGTTCGCGTCGAAGCGTTCCACCAGCTTGTTGCCGTGGTGATCCAGGTAGCTCTCGATGGCGTAGCGTCCGCGATGCTGACCCAGCAAGCCACCCTCAACGCTTTCTCCGCGGTTCTCCTCGCGGCCGAAGCGGTGCTCCAGCTCGGCGGGGCTGCGGTAGGTGGTGTGGGCGATGCGGCGGGCCAGGGCGAGGCCCGCGGCCGGCGCGGGGCCGTTGTAGTAGTCGCCGCCGGCAAAGTTCGCGTCGGAGCGAATCGCCAGGTTCTGCGTGTGCGCCCAGGAAATCTGCTCGGCGGTGGCCGAAGGACCGGAGGCGATGACCGCGCATCCGCGCACCAGCTCGGGGTTGGTTGCGGCCCATTCTACGGCGCGTGCGCCCCCGAGGGAACCGCCGATGACGTAGCGGAAGCTCGTGATGCCCAGGGCCCGGGCCAGACGCGCCTCGGCGCGCACCGAGTCGCGGATGGTGACGAGCGGGAATCGGGATCCCCAGTGCTCGCCGGCGCCCGGGTAGCCTTCGGGAATGATGCTGGCCGGACCGGTCGAACCGTAGCAGCCGCCCAGAATATTGGGGGCAACGACGAAGTATCGGTTGGTGTCGATGACCGCGCCGGGGCCCACGATGCCCTCCCACCAGCCGTCGGATTCGATAGCGCGGATGAGGGGCGCGGGCATGTCCGGGGTGGGCACGCCGCGGGAGACATGCGTGTCGCCGGTGAGTGCGTGCAGGATGAGGATGGCGTTATCGCCGGTCTCGTTGAGGGTACCCCAGGTTTCGTAACCGATGGTCACCTGCGGCAGGGTGATGCCGGATTCAAGTTCAAAGTCACCGATGGCCAGCTGACGCAGGTAGCCCTGCGCCTCGGGATGCTCGGTGCGGGTGCCGGCCACGGGAATGGGGGCGGTCACGGGCTGGGTAGTACAGGTTTCGGGGGTGGTCTGAGCGGTCATGGGTCCCTCCGGTGGGTTGTGCAGAGCTGTCCGCGTCGCGGCGGTAAGAACGCGTCGGCCAGTTAGGGGCGGCGGGTCAGAAACGGCAAAGATAACGGATGCGGGGTACTCCCCCGCGGACGGGCTGAGGGGTGCCGGGCGGCGCCTCCTCGGCTCGTCCACGAGGGCGGGCCGCCGCGTTTAGGAGAGGGTGTCGAAGCCCAGCTGCAGGTCGGCGAGAATATCGTCGATGTTCTCAATACCAACTGCCAGGCGGACGAAGTTCGGGTACACGCCAATCTTCTCCAGCTCCTCGGCGGACAGCTGGGAGTGGGTGGTGGAGGCCGGGTGAATCACGAGCGAGCGCACGTCACCGATGTTCGCCACGTTGGAGTGCAGCTTCAGGGCGTCCACGAAGTCGCGGGTCTGTTCCAGGGTTGCGTCCTTGAGGGTGAAACCGACGACCGCACCGGGGCCCTTGGGTAGGTACTTCTGGGCACGCTCGTACCAGGGGGAGGATTCCAGGCCGGCCCAGATGACGCGGTCAACCAGCGGGTTGGCTTCGAGCCAACGGGCGACCTTGGTGGCGTTCTCGATGTGGCGCTCGATGCGCAGGGAGAGGGTCTCCAGGCCGATGCCGATGTTGAAGGCGTTGGTCGGGGAGATTGCGGCGCCGGTGTCGCGCAGCAGGGAGACGCGGGCCTTCAGAATGTAGGAGAGGTTCGCACCGAAGGCGGAGTCCTTACCCAGATCGCGTGCGTAGACTAGGCCGTGGTAGCCGGGGGCGGGCTGGTTGAACTTGGGGAACTTCTCGGGGTCTGCACCGTAGTCGAAGTTACCGGAGTCAACGATTACGCCACCGATGGAGGTGCCGTGGCCGCCCAGGTACTTGGTGGCGGAGTGGACGACTACGTCTGCGCCGTGCTCGATGGGGCGCAGCAGGTAGGGGGTGGGTACGGTGTTGTCCAGGATCAGGGGCACGCCGTTTTCGTGCGCAATCTTGGCGATGGGCTCAATGTCGAGCACGTCGTTGCGGGGGTTAGGCACGGACTCGCCGTAGAACAGCTTGGTGTTGGGGCGAACCGCGGCGCGCCATGCGTCCAGGTCGTCCGGGTCCTCAACGAAGGTGGTTTCGATGCCGAGGTCGGCGAGGGTGTACTTGAGCAGGTTGTAGGTGCCGCCGTATATGGAGGGCGAGGCGACCACGTGGTCACCGGCGCCGGCAATGTTCAGGATTGCGTAGGTGATAGCTGCCTGACCGGAGGCCAGCAGCAGCGCGCCAACGCCACCTTCCAGGGAAGCGATGCGGTTTTCGATAGCTTCCTGGGTGGGGTTGTTCATGCGGGTGTAAATGGGTCCCAGCTCGGCGAGAGCGAAGCGGTTTGCGGCCTGCTCTGCACTGTCAAAGACGAAGGAAGTGGTCTGGTAGATGGGTAGTGCCCGAGCTCCCGTTGCGGCATCCGGTGCCTGTCCCGCGTGAATCTGGCGGGTTTCGAACTTCCAACCGGCGGGGTTGGCGGGAGTCGGGACGGTAGTGTTGTTGCTCATGCGTGGCTCTCCTAAGGGGATAGTTAGGGGGCCGCATGCCGATTGGTACAGGAATCGTCGTTGAGTTGTCCTGTCACGATTGATGTACCGAATTCGGTCACATCGGTCCCGCGCTTGCGTCACGCTTGTGCGTGCCGCCCGGTCTTCACCCAGGGCACCCCACCGCGGAGGAGGGTTGCCGGCCAGCTAGCTGGGGCTTGTCGCTGGCGCTCTTGACCTGTCATTAGGGTGTCATAATCGGTTGCGCGGGGTCAAGAGTTTTAGGGGTGCGCGGCACTTTAAGACGCTTCATTGCAAACATGACGTTTTTTAACGTCTGTAACAAAAACCTGCCTGCAACAAAACGTTGGTGACGATGCCGGGGCAATCCGAGGGCTAGGCAATCGAGATGCGGAGGCGCCCCCACATAGTAACTCCCATCACTTTTACCTGGGGTTTTCGGTACACTGGGACTACACATACACTCACGCAGGGCGCGGCTCACTACGCCGTTTATCCTGCCCAGCATCCCTCCGGTACAGGGGCCAGAGGGCCATACCCGAAGGTTACCTACCATGTCTCTCGTTCTCGATGCGGCACAGCTTAGCCGCATCTTTGGCACAGGCGAACGCGCCTTCACCGCCGTCGACCGCGTGTCCCTTCGCATCAGCTCCGGCGAGATCCACGCCCTCCTCGGCCCCAACGGCGCGGGCAAAACAACCACCGTGCAGATGTGCTCAACCCTGCTCACCCCCACCAGCGGCACCCTCACCGTGAACGGCATCAACGCCATCGCCCACCCGCAGCGGGCACGCCGTCACGTGGGTCTCGCACTCGGCGGGGATAGCGGCTTCTACCCGCGCGCCAGCGCCCGCGACAACCTGCTCTTCTTCGCCGATGTTGCGGGGGTTTCCGGGCGGAGCCGGCGGCGCGAGGTGGACCACGCCCTAGCCCGCGTGGAACTCACCGATGCGGCGGCGCGACCCTTTCAAGAGTTTTCCCGCGGCATGAAGCAGCGCCTGCACATCGCTCGCGCGCTGCTCGGCTCCCCCGCCCTGCTCCTGCTGGACGAGCCGACCAACGGGCTCGACCCCGATATCGCCCTGACCGTGCGAACCCTCATCCGCTCCCTCGCGGAAGACGGCGCCGCCGTTCTGCTGACGAGCCACCTGCTCGGCGAAATCGAGGACCTGGCGCACACCATCACCGTGTTAGGCGCCGGTTCCGTCGCCGTGAGCGGCAGCCTCGAAGACATCGCCGCGCACGCCGGCATTGCCGCCACGACCGTGGTACAGGTCGAGGCCACCGCCACCGAGGGGCTTGATACGCTCCGCGGGCTCCTCGGCGATAAGGCTGCGGTGCTCTTCGCCCCGCGCGGTTCCGGCTGGGAGCTGACCCTCTACTGGCACGGCGAGCGCGCCACGTTCGAGGCGGGAGAGGCTCACCGCATCCTGGCGGAGGGGCTCGCCGCCTCGAACATTGGAGCGAGGACCGAGCCGTACACGCGCCCGGCAACCCTGGAGGAGGCATACCTGGCGATGGCGGAGGGGCTCAAGCGATGAACGTGAAGACGCGACGCTCGGAAGAGTCCCAACAGCAGGACCGGCAGTACGACCTGTGGCAGGAGTGCGCCCGCCAGCTGCGGCTCATGGGATTTAGCCTGCGCCAGTTCCTGACGGTCCCGTACTTTATTCAGCTGCTTATCAGCACGGTGCTCGGGTCGGTCATCCTCCAGGCACTCGCCGTGCGCGCGGCGGCGCAGAGCTCCGAGGGTCACTCCGTTGACCCGACCCTCGCGTGGACCCGCGCGGGCATCGTGGGTATGTGGTCGGTCTGCATCGTGTCTGCGGGCATCATCAATTTTGAGCGCTTCCGCGGGACCCTCGTGTACCTGTGTTCCGGGTCCATTTCTCCGGTGCGGGTGCTGGCGGCTATCGTTTCGAGCGCCTCCATCGTGGGTCTGGCGGCCCTACCCCTATCGTGGGCGGTTTGGGCTCTTGTGACGCTTAACCCGCAGGTCACGGACTTTTCTGCGCTCTGGCCGCGCTATGTTCTGGGCGTTCCCCTGTTGTGGCTTGCCTGCCTGTCGGTTACGTTCATGATTGCGGTGTTTTTCGTGGCGACGCCAAACGCTATCGCCTACGAGGAGCTGCTCCTCGTGCCGGTATTTATTCTCTCCGGGGTTCTATTCACGATGGTTGAGGCGCCCGCCTGGCTGGATGCTGTAGGCACGCTCATTCCCCTGCAGGCGCCGGTGCACCTGCTACTTGGGCGCACCCCCATGAACACCCCGGCGGATGCGCTCCTGCCCGTTGCGCAGACGCTCGCCGTGAGCCTCGCTTGGGCGTTGTGCGCCTTCCTCTTTGCCCGGAAGGCTCTCGCCTCCGCCCGTCGTCGCGGCACCCTGGGGGCGATGTAGCGTGCGTGTTCTCTCTACTGATTCCCTGCCCGGGGTGGTGCGTCGGGCTCTGTCTACCGCCTCTATCGGCTGGTCGTCATCGATTACCTTCGCAACCCTCGGAACGGCCATCACTACCCTGGTGCTCGTGCCGGGCCTCAACGTGCTTTTTACGGTGCTTTTGGGCGCCGACCTCGCCGCGAACGATACGGTGCGCATCGGCTGCGCGACCGCCCTGATTGCCACCCTCAGCTCGGTGGCCGCCGGCATCGTCGCGCGCGTCGCCACCGACCGGTGGATCGGCGTCTTCGAGTACGTGTGCACGGCACGAGCGGTGGATGCAGGCTACTGGCTGGGTGCGGCGGCGGTGCCCGCGTTGCTGGCATCCGTGACGGGCCTGAGCAACGTGGGTATCGTGTGGTTGCTCTCCCTCACGGCACCCTCTACCGGGGCGGGTTCCGGGCTTCTGCTTGGAGCCATCGCGCTGATGCCGGTTGCGGTTCTGGGCGGGGTCTGCCTGGGCATTTTTGCCGCCGGGCTGGGCCTGTACCTGTCGGATCCGTACACGGGGTCCAATTTTCTGTCGATTATTCTGCCGGTCAGCGCGGGCGTGATCGTTCCGGTGAGCACCTACCCCGCATGGCTTGCGTGGCTGTGTTCCTGGGTTCCCGGCTCCCGGCTGGTGCAGGCTCTAGATACCTCTGGCGGTATTGTAAGCGGCGCCGCACCGGATCTGTTCGCGCTCCTGGCGGTAGACACGGCACTGGCGGGACTCTACGCCGCGGCGGGGTTGGGGCTTACGCTCCTCGCCGCCCGCCGCATCCGCGCCGGTGCCCGCGCCTCGCTGCTATAAGGCGCGTACCCGAGATAAAAAGAACGAACCTTTTAAGTGCCCGTGCCCGCTACCCGGGTGCTGCAAACAACCGGGCGCCGCAACCAAGAAAGACCACTCCCGTGACTACTCCTCCCGCCGTGTACACGCTCGAGGCCCTCGGCTTCGACCCCTCCTGGCAGGGCGCGGCAATTCGCGCCGCGTTCACCCTCGACGGTACTCTCGAGGATTTCACCCTCGCCCGCGTCAGCGCCGTGCACCGCACCCGCTGCGAGCTACTGACCTGCGAGCGGGGCGAGCTCGTGAAGCTCTCCGCTCCCCTGCGTCCGGTCGAAAACGACTACGGCGGAGAGGAATACCCCGTCGTGGGTGACTGGGTGCTCGCCCAGCCCATCCCCGGAACCGGCGGTGAAACCCACCCCGCAGAGCATAAGCCCCTCGCGATTCTGCCCCGGCGAAGCTACCTCACCCGCCCCAGCGCCACCCGAGAATCCGCGGATCAGCCCGTCGCCGCCAACGTGGATATGCTCTGCATCGTTGAGCCGTGCTTCCCCGAGCCGTCCATCGGGCGCATTGAACGCTACACCGCCCTGGCGCACGCCTCCGGGGTGCAGGTCGCGCTGATTCTCACCAAGGGTGACCTGGTGACGGCCGAACAGCTCGCCGGCTACGAGGAATCCCTCGCGGGCGGCGTGGATGCGGTGCTCGCCGTCTGCACGGACAACGGCTACGACCCCGCTCCAGTGGCGGAGCTCGTCGCCGGACGCACCGCCGCGTTCCTGGGCCGTAGCGGTGCCGGTAAATCAACCCTGGTCAACGCCCTGCTCAACCCGGGAGCCGACCCCCGCGAGGCCAGCTCAGAAAACCGGGTGCAGGCCACCTCCGCGGTTCGCGGCACTGACGGCAAGGGGCGCCACACCACCACCAGCCGCCAGATGATTGTTCTGCCCGGTGAGGCAGACTCCGGTGCAGAATCTTCGGCAGGCACGGTGCTCATTGACACCCCGGGCGTGCGAGCGCTAGCCGCCACGAGCGATAGCGCCGCGATTGACGAAACCTTCGAGGACGTCTCCAGTTACGCTTCCACCTGCCGGTACAGCGACTGTTCCCACGGCTCCGAACCCGGATGCGCGGTGCAGCAGGCCCTCGCCGACGGCATCCTCGACCCCGAACGCTTCGAACGCTACCGCAGGATGATGGCCGAATCCGCGCGCCTGCGCCTGCGCTCCCAGGAACGCGAGTACCGGCAGAGCAACCGCGCCTTCACGAAGGCGAACAAGGCGGGCCGCCGCACCCTCATGTCCATTAAGGGGCGCTCCAACTAGCCGCTGGGCGCGCCCGTTCCGGCGGGGCTTCCACAGGCTGAGCCGGGCGACCCCGCACAAGCCGCAATATAGTAGCCTGCCTCACTCTTCGATACACTAGAACTAGGCGTGCCCACAGTCCCCCCGCGCACCCTCACCGCCACCCGGCGGCACAGGAACGCGGGCACAGACGGCACACACCATTCACAAACCCATAACTCAATGAAAGAGGTGGCAGCATGGCTGAACAGAACCTCACCCCGCCCGTACCGAAGAAGGTCGAGCACCGCCGCGAACACCACGGCGACGTCTTCATCGACCCCTACGAATGGCTCCGCGACAAGGAAAGCGAAGAGGTCCTCGACTACCTCAAGGCAGAAGCCGAGTACACCGAAGCCGTCACCGCAGACCAGCAGCCCCTCCGCGAGTCCATCTTCAACGAGATTAAGGACCGCACCCTCCTCGCCGATCTGACCGTTCCGAACCGCATCGGCGCCTGGTGGTACTACAGCCGCATGGTGCCCGGCGGCCAGTACCCCGTCTTCTACCGCTACCCCGCCCTCAACGAGGGCGACGAGGTGGTGCGCTACACCCCGCCGACCGTCAAGCCCGGCGAGCCGCTCGAGGGCGAAATCGTCATCCTGGACTGCAACGAGTACGCCAAGGATATGGAGTTCTTCTCCCTCGGCAGCTTCCAGCCCTCCCGCAGCGGCAAGTTGCTGAGCATCTCCGTGGACGAGAAGGGCGACGAACGCTACGAGCAGCGCTTCCTCAACATGGAAACCGGCTCCTTCCTCGAGGACACCATCCCCAACATTGCGGCGGGCTCCTTCTTCATCAACCACGCCGAGCAGCTCATCTACCTCGTCCCCGACGACTCCTGGCGCCCCTGGCGCGTGTACGTGCACGACGTCGGCCAGGGCACCGAAGACCACCTCATCTACGAGGAACCGGACAACACCATGTGGCTCGGCGCCGCCATGAGCTCCGACCGTTCCTCCGTAGTGCTCACCAGCTCCAACTCCGAATACACGGAGGTGCGCCTCATCCCCACCCGCGAACCCAAGGGCGAGCCGACCCTGCTCATCCCCAAGAGCGCAGGCATCGAATACTACGCCGAGCCGCTCAACATTGCCGGCGAGCAGCACCTGCTGATTCAGCACGACTACAATGCGTTGAACTCCGAGCTGGTCCTCGCAGACATGCCGCGCGAAGGTGAAAGCCTCGAAGAGTACGCGCAGCGTTGGGTGCCGGTCATCCGCCACAGCGAGCACGTGCGCCTGGAGGGCTTCACCTTCACTGCAACGCACCTGGTCGTCACCGCCCGCGCGGACACGACCACCCGCATCTTCCTCGCACCGCGTGAGCAGCTGCCCATCCAGTGGCGCCGCCGCCGACCCGCGGGCGTGACCTTCATGGAACCGGCCGGTTTCGACGAGGAGCTGTACACCGCATCCGTGCTGCGCGCCGAGAACTACTCCCCCGTGCTGCGCATCGCCTACACCTCGTACCTGACCCCGCGCCGTGTCTACGACTACTTCCCCATGTCGCAGACCCTGCTGTTGCGCCGCGAAACCCCTGTGCTCGGCGGCTACAACCGCGAGGACTACCGCGCTTACCGCGACTGGGCACCGGCGGCGGACGGCACGCTCATCCCGATCTCGGTGATTCACCGCGCCGACCTGGACATGAGCAAGCCGCACCCCGTCATCCAGTACGGTTACGGCTCGTACGAGTCGTCCATGGACCCGATGTTCTCCATCCCGATGCTGTCAATCCTGGACCGCGGCGTCATCTACGTCATCGCGCACATTCGCGGCGGCGGCGAGATGGGACGCTCCTGGTACCAGAACGGCAAGAAGCTCGCGAAGAAGAACACCTTCACCGACTTCGTGGACGTCACCAGCTACATTGCGGCTAAACCCTGGGCGGATGAGGCGCGTATCGGCTGCTACGGCGGTAGCGCGGGCGGCCTGCTCATGGGCGCCGTCGTGAACCTCGCCCCCGAAAAGTACGCCGCCTGCCTGGCCGCCGTACCGTTCGTGGATGCGCTGACCACCATCCTCGACCCGGAGTTGCCGCTGTCGGCGATGGAGTGGGAGGAGTGGGGCAACCCGATTGAGGACCCCGAGGTCTACGCCTACATGAAGTCCTACACCCCGTACGAGAACATCCGCCCGGTCCGCTACCCGGCAATTGCTGCGGTGACGAGCCTGCACGACACCCGCGTGCTCTACGTGGAACCCGCCAAGTGGATTGCGGCGCTGCGCGAGCAGATTGACCCGTCCTCGCCGGTACCGCTGCTGAAGATTGACATGTCGGGCGGTCACGGTGGTGGTTCGGGCCGGTATACGCGTTGGCGTGAGATCGCGTGGGATTACGCGTTCCTCATGAGCAACCTCGGCATTACCAAGTAGGCTGTAGACACGCCAACCGCGTATACCCTTCCGCATGCAGATTTGGTGCCTCGCGCGCTCGGAATCTGCATGCTCCAGTGCGTTGGCGTGAAATCGCATGGGATTACGCGTTCCTGATGAGCAACCTCGGCGTTACTGAGTAGGCTATAACCAAGCAAGCCACGCTTTATAAAGAACGCTCCGTCTGTATCTGAGTGATACGGACGGGGCGTTCTTTGCTTATCTCTGCTCCTGTGGCGGTTCGCTACACACTTCCTCCGCGCCTACGCAGGGGCACCCGTCACACGGGCGCTCCGCCCTTCCTCGCTTCGCTGCGGAGAGCACCCGTGTGACACCCTGAGGGCGCTTCCGGAAGGTGTAGCCTCACCGCCTGGTCCGCATAGGCTACGGAGAACGCCCTGATGTCACTTACGGACGACACCGCCCCTCCACGCCTTCCTCAACGACTAGCCTGCCGCCAGGGTCTGTGCCGGATCAATACGCGAAGCCTTCGCCGCCGGGTACAGACCAGCCAACACACCAACCAGCGCACCAGCACCCAGGCCCAGCAGAATAGTGTCGGCACTAATAATCGGCGTCCAACGGTTCATCAAAGACACAATCGAGATGCCGTTAACCGCCAGCACAATACCAGCCACAGCACCCAGGATGCCGGTCAGCAACGCCTCCGCCGAGAACTGCAGCAGAATACCCGAAGGGCGCATACCAATAGCCAGACGCAAACCCACCTCACGGCGACGCTCCATCACCGCAACCAGGAACGTATTCATAATGCCCATCGCACCAATTACGAGGGTAATAACGCTCATTGCTAGAAGCATGGCGCGTTGCTGCTGGTCGACAGCCTCACGAAGGGTCTTCGGCTCCGGCGGAACACTCACGCTATACAGGGTGGGACGTTCCGGCGAGAGCGCGTACGGTGCTTCCTCCGCAATCTGGTTTGCGGCACCTGCAACAGTACTCACCACAATCTGAGTGGAACGCTTACCGGTCTGCGCCGCAGCGGCACCGCCACCGGCAGCGGGCTGCGCTTCTTCAACATCGGCACCAGGCTTCGCGCCAAGCGGCAAGTAGACCGAACCGTACGACAGAGTCAGCGAGGGATTCTCCCGCACCACACCGATAACGGTGTACGGCTCATCGTGAATATAAACCGTGACCCCGGGGCTATAGGGCAGCGCGAGCTGGCGCATCACGCTTTCGCTAAGCACCACGACCTTATCGTTCCGCTCCACATGCCCCTCATCGAAGGTGCGACCCCACACCAGTTCGTGACCCTGCACGCTAAAGATACTGGGCGTTGCCGCAAGGACGGCAGCCGTCACGTTAGCACCGCGCTCGCCAAAGTTGTCTGGGCCGCGCTGAATATCCGCGGATTCATCCAGCTGATCCACCAGCGCGGTACCGGTCACTCCGTTCAGCTGACTAACGCGCCGATAATTTTCGCTTGCCGCCAGGCTCAAGAGTTCAGCCCGGCTCATGGATTCGGTGCGGGTAGAGCTAATCGTCAGGTGCTTAGCCCTAAAAATGTCGAAGCTGTCTGCCAGCTGCCCAGAAATGGTGGCGGTCAGACCAACGGTCAGCACAAGCGAAGCGATACCCAGAACCACACCAAGCATGGTGAAGATATTGCGCCTCACCCGGTGCACGGTAGCGTCCCAGGCTTCTTTGAGGGAGGCGAGCGCCCAAGGTGCACGACCACGCCCCTGCGGCTTAGAAACTTGTTCCTCAGCAAAGCTAGGCAGGTTCAGAGACGCGCGGGCGGTCGTTTCTTCCTGCCGCGGTGCATCCTGCTCGATGAGTTGCCCCTCGTGCATACGTAGCACCCGGTCGCAGTGCTCCGCCACGAGCGGGTCGTGAGTAATCACAATCGTGCTTTGCTGGTCACCCGTACATTCACGGAGCAGGTCAATGACTTCGCGGGTGAGCTCTTCATCCAGCGAGCCGGTCGGCTCATCACAAAGCAGCAACGCCGGTTCCCCAATGAGCGCACGAGCAATAGCCACACGCTGCTTTTCACCGCCGGAGAGAGTGGTGATGGGCGCATCCGTCCGGTGGCTCAACCCCAGCAGGGCGAGAGTATCCGCAACCCGTTGTGCTCGTTCCGCTTTGGGCACGCCACGGTAGATGAGCGGTAGCTCAACGTTGCGGTACACGTTCTTATGCTCGATGAGGTGGAACGCCTGGAAGACGAAACCGATGCTGTCCAGGCGCGCTTCAGCTCGCTGTGCCGCGTTGAAGGTTGCGGTGTCTGTACCGTCCAGCAGGTAGCTGCCGGAGGCGGGCGTGCTGAGCAGACCGAGGATGTTCAGCAGGGTTGATTTGCCGCTGCCGGACGGTCCCAGGATTGCGACGACTTCTCCGTAGCGGACTTTCAGGTCAATATTTTTGAGCACGTCAATTCGAGTGTCACCCTGCATAAAGTGCTGGGACACTCCCTGAATATCGACGCTATAGGCTGGTGGGTGCGCGTGAGCGGCGCGGGAGTCAGTCATGGCTACTCCCTACTTTTTCTCGCGCATGATTTTGACGCTGTCGCCTTCGTGCAGGTCACCGGTGACGGCGTTCTTGCCGTTGGCGTTGCTGATGACGGTAACGGTTACCTCGCGTTCTTCACGGGCCTTCGATCCGTTGGAGCTTTCGGGGCCGAGCACGATGACTCGGGTCTGTCCGTCACGGGTGTAGAGCGCCGATGAGGGCACGACCAGGTGCGCTTCGGGGGTTTCTTCGAGAGTGAGTTCCGCATTGACGGCGCCTCGAAGGCTGTCCGCCTTATCCCCTACGTCGAGGGTGAGGATGCGTTCCCCTTCGGTGCTTCCTGCCGCACCGGCTGCGCCGTTGAGGTTGGAGCCAGCCGCACCGTCTGCACCATTGGCCTGGCGACCGGCCTGGCTGTTGCCTGCGGCACCCGCGACTTCGGAGGTGTTCTTGTATCCGAGGGTTGCGACGTACTCAGTATCACCGAGGGAGGGCACGGTTACCTTCTGACCGCTACGGGCTTCGGGGGTGAGCCTACCGGTGGTTCCGGTGCAGCTGAGGGTCTTGCTACCTTCTGCGATGGTGGCTACGGGACCATCTGCGATAGCGCCGGTTGCGCGGGGGTTGCCGGTGACGACTCCGGCACGGCTGATGATGAGGAAGTAGCGGGCGGGAATAGGCTGGTCAGTCTTGATGTGCGGGTAGCCGAGGCTGTCGAGGAGGTTGTTGAGAGCCTCGTAGGTGTCTTCGGTGATGCGCGCGGGCTGCGGACCCTGGCGTCCCATGGCGGTCAGTGCCTCGTTGAGGAGTGCGGCGTCGGGGCCGCTGTCGTCGAGTTTGAGGTCGCGATAGAGCGCGAAGCCGCCGGTGAGGGTGATGAGAGGTTCACCGTTGACTTCTGCGATGAGGGTGCCGTTGCCGACGGTGTCACCGTGTTTGATGGTGATTGCGGTGTACTGTCCTTCACCGCTGTAGCGTAGCGGGGTTGAGGTGGCGTAGTTCGCGGTGCAGGTCAGGGGCACGGTGGTGCGCAGTTTCTCGCGGGTGACCGTGGCGGTGATGGTGGAGGGGTCCGGGGGTGCCGCTTCCGCGTCTTTCTGGGCGGTGGTTTTGATGTTTTGGGCGCTGATGAGCGTGCCGACAGTGATGATGAGGAGCAGGGCGATAATGCCGTAGAGCCAGAGGGTTTTCTTCTGGCGGGTGGGGGTGGCGCTCATGGTGTCCCTTCTTTGGGTGCGCGTACGGGAACGCTGTTGTCTGTGCCGTTTGGGCTTAGGCGGCGATGCCGTGTGGGGTTAGTTTGTGCCCGGCACGGGGATACGTGCCGGGCACAATACGCTGTGACGAGGTGTAGCTGTTGCAGCTACTCTGTACGCCTGTTCTGGATAGTCCGGTCTGATTAGCCCGGAGGGTTAACTCAGAATCTTTCGGGCATTCTCTTCAGCAGTTTTCTTGGCGGTGGTCACCTGCTCGATGAGACCCTGCTCCTTTTCGAGGAAGGAACTCAGGTAAGCGATAGCCATCTTTCGCTGTTCTGCATCTAGCCCGGTTGCTTCACGGCAGGTCGCATCGTTGATTGCCAGTTCGTGGGTGTCTTGGTTGTTCTGGCGGTACTGTTCGCGAGCCATATCCGGACTGGTGTAGTCGCCTCCGAAGCGTTCTTTCATGCACTGTGCCCACTTCTCGGTGGCAGGCCCAAGGTCTTTGAAGATTGCGTCGTTGTTGAGGTAGTGAACCGCAGTGACGTTGACCTTTTTTATGATCGCACGGGATTCTTCTGAACCGAAGACTGCGCGGGTGGCTTCTTGCTGGCAACCGCCCTTTCCTTCGGTGCCGTTTAGAGCCTGCATTTCGGCTTCGCTCATAGTACGGCTCTGCTCTTCCAGCTCAGCAGTTACCAAAGAGTAGCGCTCTTTGTATCCGCGAGTGCGGGCATCCGCGACGGTGAGAGGTTCGAAACCAGCGGTCTGTAGCAGCGGGATTTCAGTTTCTCCGGCAGGAACCTTGTAGTTCGGGAATCCTCGTTCAGTCATGCACTGGCTCAGGGAGCGCTGGTAGGCACGAGCAACATTGTCAGAAAGTGAGGCGAGGTTCTCTACTTTTTCGATAGCTTGACTATCGGGGCTCTTGGAAGCGCTATACGCCTTCTCAGCGTTAGCGGACGCTGAGGAGTCGGCGCTGGGCTGCCCGGATGCGCAGGAGCTAAGCAGCAGGGTCAGCGGGAGTAGAGCCCCGGCGAGGGTTCGTAGGGTGTTCTGTCGACGCATAGGTGGGCACTTCCTCGTGAAATATAGCTGCATCTTTGTCCGCTCGTTCAGGGGCTCTTCGTTGTTTGCCCTTGAGAGAACATATTTTGAACACTAGCCTACTATGCGCCGGGGGGGGGAGGCAAGAGGGGCGGTGTCGTCCGTAGTGACATCAGGGTGCCCGAACTTAACGCCCCAGCCAGGGCGAGCCGGTGCACCTTCCGGAAGCGACATCAGGGTACCCTCTCGGGTGCTCTCCGCAGCGAAGCAAGGAGAAGCGGAGCACCCGAGAGGGTGGGTTCCCCTGCAGGAGCGCAGGAAGGTGTGCACCGGCACGCTCCAGTAGCGAGGCTGAGAGAGTCTCCGCACGGTTATCCGAAGCACATGTTCGGAAAACGCGGCCGCACCCGCACAGTACCCCAG
>NZ_KV797964.1:91460-184635 GCF_001809565.1 Rothia sp. HMSC072B03 | reverse complement strand
GGGCGGGTTCCCTGTAGGAACGAGGACGATAACCACCGTTCCAAGCGAAACAAAGGCAAACGAAAGAGGCGCCGCCTCCCACACAGGAGACAGCGCCTCTTTCGTTAGAGCCGGGTCAGCAGAAAAGTTTAGCCTTCCACGCCGCACTCAGCCAGAATCAGCTCACGCACGCGGGCGGCGTCAGCCTGACCGCGGGTAGCCTTCATGACCTGACCGACGATAGCGCCGGCTGCCTGAATCTTGCCGGCACGGATCTTGTCGGCAACGTCGGGCATTGCTGCCAGTGCTTCCTGAACGGCTGCGGTGAGCGCGCCGTCGTCGGAGACCACGGCGAGGCCGCGTGCCTCAACGATTTCGGCGGGGGTGCCTTCACCGGCGAGGACGAACTCGAGCACCTGGCGGGCAATCTTGTCGTTGATCTTGCCTTCGCCGATGAGAGCCTCGAGGGCGACCACGGTTGCGGGCTCCACGCCGAGGGCGGTGAGCTCAACCTCAGCCTGCTTTGCGCGGCGGGCGATTTCACCCATCCACCACTTGCGGGCTGCCGCAGCGGTTGCACCCGCGGCGACGGTCTCTTCGATGACGTCGAGTGCGCCGGCGTTGACGACGTCGCGGAACTCTTCGTCGGAGTAGCCCCATTCGTTCTTGAGGCGGCGGCGACGCTCTGCCGGCGGTTCGGGCAGCTCGGCGCGCAGACGCTCAATCCATTCGCTGTTGGTGACGACCGGGACCAGATCCGGCTCCGGGAAGTAGCGGTAGTCGTCGGCGTCGGACTTGGGGCGACCCGAGGAGGTTTCGCGGGTGTCTTCGTGCCAGTGGCGGGTCTCCTGGGTGACCTTCTCGCCGCGCTCGAGGATTGCGGCGTGGCGGCGAATCTCGTAGCGGACGGCGCGTTCGACCGAGCGCAGGGAGTTCACGTTCTTGGTCTCGGAGCGGGTGCCGAACTTCTCTGCGCCCTTGGGCATGAGGGAGACGTTGGCGTCGCAGCGGACGTTACCGCGTTCCATGCGGGCGTCGGAGATGCCGAGGGAGCGCACGATGTCGCGGATGGCGGCAACGTAGGCGCGGGCCAGCTCGGGTGCTCGCTCGCCGGCACCGACGATGGGTCGGGTCACGATTTCGATGAGCGGCACGCCGGCACGGTTGTAGTCGACCAGGGAGAAGGTTGCACCCTGGATGCGGCCGTCGGCACCGCCGACGTGGGTGAGCTTACCGGCGTCCTCCTCCATGTGGGCGCGCTCAATCTCGACGGTGAAGATGGTGCCGTCGTCGAGCTCGACGTCCAGGGAGCCGTTTTCGGCGATGGGGCCGTCGGCCTGGGAGGTCTGGAAGTTCTTCGGCGAGTCCGGGTAGAAGTAGTTCTTACGGGCGAAGTAGGACTTATCCGCGATATCGCAGCCCAGCGCCAGGCCGAGCTTGATGG
Source organism: Rothia sp. HMSC072B03 (assembly GCF_001809565.1). Taxonomy (NCBI): domain Bacteria; kingdom Bacillati; phylum Actinomycetota; class Actinomycetes; order Micrococcales; family Micrococcaceae; genus Rothia; species Rothia sp. HMSC072B03. The sequence continues at coordinate 183,212 of NZ_KV797964.1, read as the reverse complement.
CGGACTCGACGGCGGTCTTGTTCACCACGGGCAGCGCGCCGGGCAGGCCGAGCGAGACGGGGGTGATGTTGGTGTTGGGCGTATCGCCGAACTCGTTGGGTGCGGAGTCGAACATCTTGGTGTTGGTGTTCAGCTCAACGTGCACCTCGAAGCCGAGGACGGGATCGTACTTCTCGATGGCTTCTTCGAAGCTGAGGACTTCTTCACTCATTACTTGGTTCCCCCAAAGTCAAAGTCGCGGATCAGGGTTTCGGTGTCGGGCAGGCTCTTGTAGAGCGGTGCGCCCCACTTTGCGGTCAGCAGTTCTTCCAGGGCTGCACCGACGCGGTAGAGGCGAGCATCCTCGCGGGCGGGTGCGGTGAACTGGATGCCGACGGGCAGGTTGTTCTCCTCGGAGAGGCCGCCGGGCAGGGAGAGCGCCGGGACGCCCGCCAGGTTGACGGGCACGGTGGCGACGTCGCCCAGGTACATGGCCATGGGGTCGCCCTCGGTCTTCTCACCGAGCTTAAACGCGGTGGAGGGCGCGGTCGGGGAGATCAGCACGTCGCACTTTTCGAAGGCTGCTGCGTAGTCGCGCTGGATGAGGGTGCGCACGCGCAGTGCGGCGCCGTAGTAGGCGTCGTAGTTACCTGCGGACAGCGCGTAGGTGCCGAGGATGATACGGCGCTTCACCTCGTGGCCGAAGCCGGCGGCGCGGGTGGCGGCCATGACTCGCTCGATGGTGACGGGGCCGTCCTCGGGCACGACTCGCAGGCCGTAGCGCACGCCGTCGTAGCGTGCCAGGTTGGAGGACACCTCGGAGGACATAATCATGTAGTAGGCGCTGATGGCCTCGGTGACGGAGGGCAGGGAGACCTCAACAATCTCGGCGCCCGCGGCGCGCAGAGCCTCGACGGATTCGCGGAAGCGCGCGAGCACGCCGGCCTCGAAGCCTTCGCCGTCGCCGCCGCCGAGCTCCTTGATGACGCCGACGCGCAGGCCGGAGAGGTCACCCTTGCGGGCTGCTTCTGCGCCTGCCTTGGCCTCTTCGGCGAAGTTGCCGGGCGTATCGGGCAGAGAGGTGGAGTCGAGCGGGTCGTGACCTGCGATGGCCTCGTGCAGCATGGCGGTGTCGAGCACGGTGCGTGCGACGGGACCAACCTGGTCGAGGGAGGAAGCCATGGCGATGACGCCGTATCGGGAGACGGAGCCGTAGGTGGGCTTGACGCCGACGCTACCGGTCAGCGCTGCGGGCTGGCGGATGGAGCCACCGGTGTCGGTACCCAGGGCCAGGGGCGCCTGGAACGCGGTGACGGCCGCTGCGGAGCCGCCGCCGGAGCCGCCGGGGGCGCGGTCGAGTGCCCAGGGGTTGCGGACCACGCCGAACGCGGAGTGCTCGTTGGAGGAGCCCATGGCGAATTCGTCGAGGTTGGTCTTGCCGAGGATTGGCATGCGTGCCTCGCGAACCTTGCGGGTGACGGTGCCGTCGTAGGGGCTCATCCAGCCTTCAAGCATGCGGGATGCCGCGGTGGTGGGCTGACCCTTGGTGACGATGAGGTCCTTAACGGCGATGGGCACACCGGCCAGCGGGGGCAGTTCCTTGCCCGCTGCGCGGTCTGCATCCACTGCTGCCGCGGTGGCGAGTGCTTCTTCGGCGTTGACGTGCAGGAAGGCGTTGAGGCCGCTCTTGCCGTCTGCGCGGTTATCGCTCAGGGGTGCGCCATCGGTGGCGGCGATGCGGTCCAGGTGCGCCTGGGTGAGTTCGACGGAGGTAATCTCGCCGGCGGCCAGCTTGGCGGCGGCTTCGGCGGCGGTGAGCTGAATCAGTTCGTTCACTTGGTGTGTCTCCTCTTAGTCTTCGTCGAGGATTGCCGGCACGCGGAACTTGCCGTCCTGTGCGTCGGGGGCGCCGGAGAGCGCCTCTTCCTGGGTGAGGGTCGGGACGGGTACGTCTTCGCGGAAGACGTTCTCGAGGGGGATCGGGTGGCTGGTCGCGGGGATGTCGGCAGTTGCTTTCTGCGACATGGTCTCAACGGATGCGACGATGATGTCGAGTTCAGACGCCATCGCGGTGAGTTCTTCATCGGTCATCTCAATGAGTGCCAGCGATGCCAGGTGCTTGACCTGTTCAAAGGTGATGGCAGACATGGTTCTCCCGTAGTTTTGTTTTTTGTTTCTTCTCTAGTGTAGTGGAGGTTGGGTTTCTCGTCTCTTCGGGAGGCGTTCTGCCTACCTATCGGTCGGGGTACCGCCCGAGAGGGTGTGCGGCGACGGCCTTCACCGGGTACGTTCGGCTCCGCTACCGGAGGTTAACGCACAACGCCCCGCTCCTTCGGTGAAGGGCGGGGCGTTGTGGTACAGCGTCAGAACGACCGCTTCAGGGGTGAACCTTATGCGGGGATGTTCAGGACCTGGCCGGGGAAGATCAGGTCAACGTTGTAGATGATGTCGGTGTTCGCAGCGGCGATTGCCTGGTAGCCGCCTGCAACGCCGAGCTTCGAAGCGATCAGCGAGAGGGAGTCACCGGGAACCACGGTGTAGGTGCCTGCTGCAGCCTTGGGAGCTGCAACGGGTGCGGCTGCGGGAGCCTCAACTGCCGGTGCTGCTGCGGGAGCCTCAACTGCTGCGGGAGCTGCCTGAGCTGCCTGAGCTGCCGGTGCTGCTGCGGGAGCCTCAACTGCTGCGGGTGCAGCCTGAGCTGCAGGAGCTGCGGGTGCAGCCTGTGCCGCGGGAGCGGTGTAGGTCTGCTGGGTCTGCGACTGTGCAGCCACGGTGGTGGTTGCGGCGGTCGAGGTGGTGGGCTCGGTGTAGGTGGGAGCTGCGCCGGTCTTGCCGTAGAGGCCAAGCTTAGCGGAGCATGCGGGCCATGCGCCCCAGCCCTGGATAGCGAGCAGACGCTCGCCTGCCTCGATCTGCTGTGCACGGGTAGCGTTCGCGGGGGAGCCGGACATGCCGACGCCGTTCCAGGACTGCTGGGTGAACTGCAGACCGCCGTAGAAGCCGTTACCGGTGTTGATGGACCAGTTACCACCGGACTCGCACTGTGCCAGTGCGTCCCAGGTAGCACCGTCTACTGCGTTTGCAGCGGGCATCGACATGGTAGCTGCTGCAACGCCACCGATGGCGAGAGCTGCTGCGGTACGACGAATGGAAGTGTTCTTCATAATGCTCCTTGGGGCCGTCCCCGCTCGTTCCGTCCCCGGAACTCTGGCGCGGCGCCGCTCACCCTTTGATAACGAAGTAGGTTACTCATTTTCTGGCTCTACCATGTGAGCGGCTCTCCACCGATTTCATGTCACCGTGAGCGATTCTGCGCTAGTGCGCGGAATCCGGTGGCACTTCCTCGGTGGGGACGTGCGGTAGAACCGGGCATCGTTTCAAGCATTCCAAGCTTGAAACCACATAAGCGATTCCCTGACGAGAATCTTTCTGGTCTCCAAGATAGCCGAGGTTGTGGCGGTTTCCAACCCCGTTTTAGGTTCACAGCGAACGTCCTGACTTCTCCCAGGGTTCTTTAAGGTAAAGAGTGCAGGAAACGTTAATCCCCCGATTGAATCCCGGGGTTTTCGACCCGTTTTCCCCGATATTCCGGGGTTTTCTAGGGGGTTTAGCCGGATGCGCTCCCCCGCCCTCCGCCTCCTTTAACGGGTGCCCGCACCGCCCTAATAGGGGATTCGAACAGCGTGTAAAAAAATTTTAAATATTTCTACGCTCTCGGAGTGTTTTAAGCTCTCCAACCCCCAGAAACTGTGGTAATTACAAGTGCCAAATTTTGGTATTCGGGCCCCGAAGAACACTCTTCGGGGCCCGAATGGCGTACATACATACCTCAAATACCCCGCGACCCACAGTACCGCGGCCCGCGGAGACAGGGGAATACCTCGACGGCTTACGCCTCCGACTCTCCGGAGGTGCTTTCGGAGCCGGTATCAAGCGCCTCCGGGCCGCCCTCGAGCAGGGCGGTGAAGCCTTCCTCATCCAGCACCCGCAGGCCCAGGGCCTCGGCCTTATCCAGCTTCGAGCCGGCGTTCGCGCCGGCCACCACAAAGTGGGTCTTCTTCGAGACCGAGCCGGAGGCCTTGCCGCCGCGAGAAATAATGGCTTCCTTCGCGCCGTCACGGGTGTAACCGTTCAGCGTGCCGGTCACAACCACGGTCAAGCCCTCCAGGGTGCGTTCCACGGACTCGTCACGAGTATCTTCCATGCGCACGCCGGCGGCGGCCCAGGAGTCCACGATTTCGGCGTGCCAATCCTCAGCGAACCACTCGATAATCGAGTCCGCAATGGTGGGGCCCACGCCGTCCACCGAGGCCAGACGCTCGCGATCCGCCTCGCGGATAGCCTGCATCGAACCGAACTCGGTCGCAAGCGCACGGGCGGCGGTCGGGCCCACGTGGCGAATAGAGAGGGCAACCAGCACGCGCCACAGCGGCTGCTGCTTAGCCTTCTCCAGCTCGGCGAAGAGGTTCAGCGTATTCTTCGTGGGCTTCGGCTCGGGGCGCGCCTTGGTCGGCTTGGTGTAGAAGTAGGGCACGCGCTCCATCTTCCCGGTGCCCACGCCCTTGACCTTCTTCTCACGTTCGATGGTCACCTCGCGCAGGTCCTCGGGGGTCAGGTCGAAGAGATGCGCCTCGGTGGTCAGCGGAGGGGTGTCCGGGGTTGCGGGGCTGGTGAGCGCCTTGGCGGCCTCGAAGCCCAGCGCCTCAATGTCGAAGGCACCGCGGCTTGCCGCGTAGTACACACGCTCGGTCAGCTGCGCCGGGCAGGAGCGGGGGTTCGTGCAGCGCAGGTCCACGTCGCCTTCCTTGCCGGGGGCAAGGGGCGAGCCGCAGGAGGGGCACTCGCTGGGCATGACGAACTCGCGTTCGGTGCCGTCGCGCAGGGCGACCACGGGGGCGACGATTTCGGGGATCACGTCGCCTGCCTTGCGCAGCACCACGGTGTCGCCGATGAGCACGCCCTTAGCTTTGACCACGTCCTGGTTGTGCAGGGTGGCCCGCTCCACGGTCGAGCCCGAGACAAACACGGGCTCCATGACGCCGTAGGGGGTCACGCGGCCGGTGCGTCCCACGTCCACGCGGATGTCCAGCAGCTTGGTGTTCACCTCTTCGGGCGGGTACTTGTACGCCACGGCCCAGCGCGGCACGCGAGAGGTGTAGCCCAGCTGCGCCTGGGTTGCGAAATCGTTGACCTTGATGACGATGCCGTCAATCTCGTGCACTAGGGAGTGGCGTTGCTCGCCGTAGCGGTTGATGAAGTCGAAGATGCCCTCGACCGAATCGGTCAGCTCACTGTAGGGGCTCACGGGCAGGCCCCAGGAGGCGAGCAGGTCGTAGGTCTCAAACTGGGTGTCAATCTCCAGGCCGGTACGCGAGCCGATGCCGTGCACGTACATGCTCAGCGGTCGGGAGGCGGTCACCGCCGGGTCCTTCTGGCGCAGCGAACCTGCCGCTGCGTTACGCGGGTTCGCGAAGGGGTTCTTGCCGGCGGCAATCATGGACTCGTTGAGCTTCTCGAAGTCGGCGGAGGAGATGAACACCTCGCCGCGAATCTCGATTTCTTCGGGGTGGCCCTCGCCACTCAGCTGCTGCGGGATGCTCGCAATGGTGCGCACGTTGTGGGTGACGTCCTCGCCGGTGGTGCCGTCACCGCGGGTTGCCGCACGCACGAGGGTGCCGTTGCGGTAAAGCAGGTTCACGGCCAGGCCGTCGATCTTCAGCTCGGTGAGCCAGCGCGGGGCGGCGCCGGTAAGGTTGCGGACGCTCTCCTCGGTCTTGGTCAGCCAGGCGCGCAGCTCCTCGAAGGAGAAGACGTCCTCGAGGGAGTACATGCGTTCCAGGTGGGTGACGGGCGCGAAGGCTTCGATGGCTTCGCCGCCGACCTCCTGGGTGGGCGAGTCGTTGGCGATGATGAGCGGGTGCTCGGCCTCGATGATTTCGAGGCGGCGGTAGAGAGCATCGTACTCGGCGTCGGAGAGGAACGGTGCGTCCTCGTTGTAGTAGGCGCGGCGGGCGGCGCGAATCTTATCTGTCAGCTCCGCGTATTCGGCGCGCAAGGCATCCGTAATCTTCTCGGAGTTTTCTGCGGGGCTCTCTGCTCGAGTCTCAGCGGGTGCGGTGGTGGGGGCGTTGTTCTCAGTCACCCGTCCAGTTTAACGTGTTGGGGCGCGCTCCTCCCCCGCCGCCGTCACGGCGGCTCCTTCCCGGCCGGTTTCCCGCGGGTAGAGTTCACCCCCGCATCCTGCCGGCACTCGAGCGAGTACCCGCTGAAGGCGGGGGGGGGTGCATCAGAACTATGGGTTTAGGCCTCGACGGCATCCGCCACGATGACGGTGATGTTATCACGGCCGCCCGAGCGCAGCGCCTCGTGCTGCAGCACGTCCGCGGCGTCCTGCGGGTGACGAATCGAGGTGAGCACGCGGGCCATGTACTCGTGCGACAGCTCGCCGGAGAGGCCGTCGGAGCAGAGCATCAGGCGGTCGCCGGGGCGTGCGGGCAGAACCCAGAAGTCCGGTTCCCAGTAGTTGCCGGTGCCCAGCGCGCGGGTAATCACGTTGCGGCGCGGGTGGGTTAGCGCCTCCATGGGCGTAATCTGGCCCTCGTCGACCAGGTACTGCACCTCGGAGTGGTCCGTCGTAATCTGCTCCAGCGATGCGGCGCCCTCGGACCCGGGCAGCTTCTCCATGCTGGAGTGGTGGATGCCGTCGTCCTCGCGCATCAGGCGGTAGGTACGGGAATCGCCGATGTTGAAGACGACCCACAGGTTCTGCCGGCCGATGCGGGTCAGCCATGCACCGGTCACGGTGGTGCCGCCGGAACGCGAGAGAGCTTCCTTGATCTCCTCGTTGGTTTCGCCGAGGATGTCGTGCAGACGGTCGAGTGCCTGCACGATTTCCTTGTTCAGCTCGGCGTTGATGCGGCGGCGACGCTTGACCGGGTCGCTCTCGTCAATGGCGGCGATGCGTTCGGTGTAGGCCGCCTGCTCGCTTTCGCTGCGGCCGCCGGGCATCGTGAAGAAAGGCGAGTAGGCGAGCTGACGCACGCACAGGCGTGAGGCGACCTCGCCGGCTTCGTGGCCGCCCATGCCGTCCGCGACCACGCAGAGGGAACCGGCGACGACCATCGAATCTTCGTTGTTTTCTCGATGTGCGCCGCGGTGAGTGGCACCGCCGGTACGTAGTTTCAGTTCAGTCATGAGAGGTTGATCTCCATAGTGTAGTGTGCGCGACGGGTCACCGCCACGGGGTCTACGTTACCAAAGCTTCGGACGTTTCGCGTTCCCTGGGATGTGAGGGTGTAATGATTTCCCACCTGTCGGAGTGTGTTTGCCGTCTCATTATCGGTGAGCACGGTTCCCGGTTCGGCCAGGGAAACCAGGCGCGAGGCCAGGTTCACGCTGGAGCCGTACACGTCGCCGCGGTTGGCCAGAACCTCGCCCCAGATGAAGGCGACGCGCACATCCGGCAACTGCGGGTCTGCGCCAATCTTTTCGGAGAGCTGCAGGCTGATCTCGGCTATCGCATCCGGGGTTTCGGTGAGGAAGAACACCTCGTCGCCAAGAGTCTTAATGATGCGTCCGCCCAGAGGCGCGATGACGTCCAGGCAGCTCTGCTCGAAGTGGTTAATGAGCTGCGAGAGGGCCGCCGCGTCCAGGTTACGCACCAGGGAGGTGTACGAGACCAGGTCCACGAAGCCCACGCCGCGCACGAGCGGCAGGTGGGCGATGCCCGAGCTGGTGGCGCTGTTCTCGCGCAGGCCCAGGCGCAGGATTCCGGCGTACATCTGACGGCGGTAGGCGTAGACGGCCAGGTGCTCGAGCGTCTCGAGGTAGCGGGGGAAATCCAGAAGTAGCTTGCGGCGGGCCTCGTTGTCGTCCACGTCCTCGGTGACCATGATGTTGTGCACCAGGGCCTCAATCTGCCAGGCGACCGTGCGATCGGTCAGCTGGCCCTCGGCGCGAACCAGGGACACCACGTACTCCATACGAATCGTGCCCTCGTCGTCCAGGGCCCGCAGGTCGGCGAGCATGCGCACATCGGTATCGGTGAAGTAGGGAACGTTCGGGGCGATATCGGGGAACCCCATGTTGCGCCAGATGCGGCGGGCCGCTTCCAGCGGAATCCCGGCAAGCTCCGAGGCCTGCGAGGGGGTGTAGCGACTGCCTTCGCCGAGCAGGGACTTCTCGAGGGCGCGCACGCCCTCCTTGGAGCGTTCGTCCCGGTAGATGTTGTTTTGGGCGAGGTTCTGCAGAATCTTGAGGTTGAGCATCTGGGTTTCGGGGCCCATGCTCCCGCCGGAGGAACCCGCCGGAGCGGCGTCGCCCGATTCCCGCGGAGAGGGTTCGGGTCGGTAGTGGTTCGCCGTGCTCATAACCGTTACCGGTCCTTTCTTCTCTGCCGGATGAATAGTTCGTTGTTCTGCCCGGGCTTGCGCCATCCGCCGGGGCATTAAATGCCTGCCGCGCGAACGCTTCCCGCCGGTTAGGGCGCCTTCCGCCGCGGCGAATCGTGCCCTGCACCCCACCCGGCGTGTGGTTCCGGGCTCACCTCTACCCCCATGAGAGGGCTCGGTAGTGGAGTATTTCACAGTTAAGGATACTCCAGTCAGCGTTTTTCCGGCGGGGTTCAGCCGAGGGTCTGTCCCACGAGTCCGCTTTGGCGCGGCGAAACGGTGAAGTTTAGATGTAGCCGGCGCGCAGGGGGTAGTGCTCGCGGTAGGCCGACTCCAGCTCCGCGTCGAAGCGTTCGGGGGCGGGAACGTAGCGCAGACGGTGGTGCACTCCGCGGCATACCACGTAGACCGAACCGTACCCCAGCCAGGACCCCGGAACGCTCTCACGCACCCAGCGCCGCCCGAGCGAATCCAGGTAGAGAGACTCGTCGCCCGTGCAGGTCACGAGCCCCCGCCGCACCACCAGGCGGTGCGTGGTGATGAGGTACCCGGTGGTCAGCCAGCGCCACCCGATGCGCAGTGCGCCGATGAAGAAAGCGACCGCCGCAATTGTGCCGACCCACCAGAGGATCGCGGAGGAACGCGCCGTGGATGCGAAGGCCGCCGCCGCGATGCCGAGCAGCAGGCAGGTGAGGCTGGGCAGCAGCGCCCCCGGGTGCTGGCGGGTCGCGACGATGACGTATTCGCCGGGGTTGAGTTGTCCGCGCAGGCGCATGGCACTCCTCGATTGGTGGTGGGTCTGGTGTTGGCGAGTCGGTCGCCGGGGTCTTCTCGTACCTCTAGTGTGCCGGTCGGAAGTCCCCGTAGCTACCGTTGGCCGGGCGCAGGTGCTCAATATCGCCCACCGCGTAGGGGGCGAGCGTGCCGTCCTCGCGACGAATCAGGATGCGTCCCTGCGCGTCCATGTCCTCGGCCACGCCGCGCACGACGCTGCCGTCGGGCAGGCTCATGGCCACCTCGGCGCCGAGGGTGGAGCACACGGCGCGGGCCGCATCCAGCAGGCTGGGCGCGCCGGTGAGGGGGTCGGCGGCCTCGGGGTCTCCCCCGGCGCGCAGGAAGGCGCGGTAGCGTCGGGCGAAGGCGATCAGCAGACGCTCGAGCACCTCGGTCGAGTCGACGGTGCGTCCCGTGCACAGAAGCAGGCTCGTGGCGGTGGGGACCGGGAGCTGCCCTGCGGTCATGTTGGTGTTCTGGCCGATGCCCACGATAATACTGCGTAGCCCCTCGTTGGCTCCGCTTTCGGGTACAAGCTGGGCGAGCACGCCGCAGCCCTTCGCCCCGTTGGCGATAACGTCGTTGGGCCATTTGAGGTGGGCCTCGGCGCCGTAGTGCCGCCAGATGTCCACGACGCTCAGCCCGGCCACGAGGGTGAGCCAGTGGTAGCTGTCTTCGGGCAGTTCGCGGGTACCGGGTTCGGTCGAGGCGTGCGGGCGCACCACGATGCTCGTGGCCAGGCACGCGCCGGGCGGCGCGGTCCAGGGGCGAGCCAGCCGGCCTCGGCCGTCGCTTTGGTAGAGGGTTGAGAAGACGGAGAGTTCGCCGAGGCTTTCGCGGTCGGCGTCGGTTCCGTTCATGAGCAGTTCGCGGGCCCGGGTGGTGGTGGAGTCCACGCTGTCGAAGAGGTGCACGCTCGCGTAGCCGGCATCCAGGGCGGCGGTGCGGGCGCGGGGTGCATCCAGCACGGTGGTATCCAGCACGGTGGCCGGAGTCCGTTCGCTCTCGTTGCTTTCGGTCATGTTCTCCCCCGGTTTGTTCTGGTTTTTGGTTTGTTCTGGTTTTCGTGCTTCGCGCGGCACCCGTCGGCACGTTGCGGCCCGTTCGGTTCTGCCCAAACGGTGCGGGTTCTCACGATATCATCAAGCGGCCGTCCACCGCGCCCCTTCCGCCGCTTTCTTTGCGTGCCCGCTGTTCCCGGCGGCGACGAGACGGTACATTAGACAGTGCGGGTGTGTAATGCACCGAAGCAGAAGCGGGGTCCGCCCCGCTCATCCCGAGTTTTAGCCCGAAGGAAGTCCCCATGGCTCACTACGCAATTACCTACGTTTACGCCGCACCCGAGGAGCAGGCCAAGTACCGTCCGGCTCACCGCGAGTACCTGGCCTCTCAGATTGAGGCCGGCAACCTGATTGTTTCCGGCCCCCTGCTCGACGGCGAGGTCGCAACCGGCGCCCTGCTGATTGCGAAGGTCGACTCCGCTGAGGACGCCGAGAAGATTGTGGCTAACGACCCCATGAACGTCGGCGGCGCCGTGGTTTCGCACACTGTGACCGTCTGGAACCCCGTGCTGGGCACCATCTAGTCGTTTTCCGTCGTCGATACGGACGCTTCCCCTCCCGCGGCTCATAAGGGCCCGCGCGGAGGGGATTTCTGCGTGCACGCGAGTGTATCTAACGATGGGATGTGCGCTCTTCGTCTGGCATGTGTGCCCCAGTTCGCACTATAGTTTAAGGATATGCACTGTTATGCCCGTCCCGTCGTCGGGGAGGGCAAACATCCATCACCGCAACCACTGGCTCCCGTCGCGTCGGGTAGGAGCAGGAACGAGGAATAATGTCCGAGAACCTCCAGCAGGAATACGATCTGAGCACCACCGCCGGTAAGCTCGCCGATTTTTACGCGCGCCGCGAGCGTAGCTACGTGCCCAGCGGTGAGGCAGCCATCGAAAAGCAGCATGCCCGTGGTAAGAACACCGCCCGCGAGCGCATCGAAATGCTCCTGGACGAGGGCTCTTTTGTTGAGTTCGACGCCCTGGCGCGCCACCGCACCACGGCCTTCGGCATGGAGTCGAAGAAGCCTCTCGGCGACGGCCTGGTCTCCGGCTACGGCACGGTGGATGGCCGCCTGGTCGCCGTGTACTCTCAGGATTTCACCGTGTACGGCGGTTCCCTCTCGCAGGTCAACGGCGAGAAGATCGTGAAGGTGCAGAAGTTTGCGCTGAAGAACGGCTGCCCCGTCATCGGCATTAACGACGGCGGCGGCGCCCGCATCCAGGAGGGTGTGGCCTCGCTGGCGATGTTCGCCGATATCTTCCGTATGAACGTGCGCGCCTCCGGCGTGATCCCGCAGATTTCGGTCATTATGGGCCCCTGCGCCGGCGGTGCGGCGTACTCCCCCGCCCTGACCGATTACATCGTCATGGTGGATAAGACCTCCCACATGTTCATCACCGGCCCGGACGTCATCAAGACCGTGACCGGCGAGGACGTGGACATGGAGACCCTGGGTGGCGCGCGTCAGCACAATTCCGTGACCGGCACCAGCACCTACCTGGCCGAGGATGAGGACGACGCCTTCGACTTCGTGCGCGAGCTGCTGGAGTTCCTGCCCTCGAATAACCTCACGGAGTCCCTGCCGCTTGAGCACGATCAGGAGCCCGAGGTGACCGTGGACGACCTGGATCTGGATACCCTGATTCCGGATTCGGCCAACCAGCCCTACGATATGCGCGAGGTTATCGAGTCGGTCGTGGACGACGGCCACTTCCTCGAGATGCAGGCGCTGTACGCCCCGAACGTGATGATTGGTTACGCCCGCGTTGAGGGCCGCACGGTCGGTATCGTCGCCAACCAGCCGATGCAGTTCGCCGGCTGCCTGGACATTTCGGCTTCCGAGAAGGCCGCCCGCTTCGTGCGCAATTGCGATGCCTTCAACATTCCGATTCTGACCTTCGTGGATGTGCCCGGCTTCCTGCCCGGCACCGATCAGGAGTTCAACGGCATTATTCGCCGCGGCGCGAAGCTGCTCTACGCCTACGCGGAGGCGACCGTTCCGCTGGTCACCGTCATTACCCGCAAGGCCTACGGTGGCGCGTACATCGTGATGGGTTCGAAGAAGCTGGGCGCCGACATCAACCTGGCCTGGCCCACCGCCCAGATTGGTGTGATGGGTGCGCAGGGCGCCGTTAACATCCTGTACCGCCGCGAGCTGGCTGCGCTGGCCGCCGAGGGCGGTGACGTTGAGGCACGCCGCGTCGAGCTGATCGCCAAGTACGAGGAGGAGCTGCTGAACCCTTACCAGGCGGCTGAGCTCGGTTACATCGACGAGGTGATCGCCCCGAGCGAGACTCGCGTGCGCATCATCTCCTCGCTGCGCGCCCTGCACGATAAGCGTGCGGCCACCCCCGCGAAGAAGCACGGCAACATCCCGCTGTAAACCTCGCGACAATAGCGTTTCTACTCCCATGTATTGGGGTGCCGCCCGCGCCCCGTACCGCACGGTTCGCTCCCTCCGAAACCAGGAGGGTCGAACCGTGCGGGTTCTTAGGTTCTAAGGAGGCGTGCCGATGGCAGGCTACAATCCGCTGAGTTACTTCTCGTTCGGCAAGAAGAAGGATGCGACGAGCACCTCGGCGACCCCCGCCCCGTCGGGTCGAGGCCGCGAGGGCGCGCACGCTTCCTCGCGCGGCGCGTCCCGGGCACATTCCGAGGCGGTCGCCCCTTCGCCCCGCGGTCGGGCTGAGGCACATCACGAGGAGGCCGAGGAGCACGAGCCGTTCCTGAAGGTCACGAAGGGCAACCCGACCGAGGAGGAGCTCGCGGCTCTGACCGCCGTGGTGGCCGCGATGCAGGCGAACGCCGCGCACCAGGAGCAGAACACGCTGGTGGGTGCGGCTTCGCGCATCTTGAACCGTCGTCAGCGTCTGGGCGCCTCGTTGCGTCCGGGCCCCGGTTCGTGGAGGCGCGCGCGCCCCATGTAGGCTTTCTCTCCGATTTAGATTGGTTCCCGCCGATTGTCGAAAGACACGGCGGGAATCATTTATTTTCTGGCTTCTTTATCGAAATAGCACCGTATTCATCGCAGAATACAGATAACCGAGTGGTTCCGTCATAATTCACCCGGATAGGGCATAATGATGCGCTTTAGTGATACGATATACACACAATCATAATAGTGTTGATATACGACAGGGAACGTGTCTAAAAATATGACTAAAAATCACAAGCCCCCTCCGGATGTCTACATCACACTTCTCCTGCCGACGCTACGGCGCCTGTCGAAAACCTCACCTCGCACAGCCGCCTATATTTGTGAACAGCTACGACAGCAGACAAAGGCCCTCGGCTCGCGGAAGGATCTTCCGGACCTCGAATCCACCGATTTTGCGGCTGCGGTGCGTACCACCCTTAAGATCTTGGTGGCGTTGCGTTACGCCCAGCTCATGCCCCGGCTTACCCCGTGGGAGAAGCGCAAGTACCTCCTCACTCCCCTGGGTGCGGAGCTCACCTGCACCCCGCATCTGCGCGGCACCGTGCCGCCGCGCGTGGTCAAGCAGGTTCAGTCGCTGTGCGCGCAAAACCTGACCGCCAAGAGCGCCAAAAAGCTTAAGAAACAGGCCAACGCCCTCCTTCAGGAGGCGCAGACGCGGCGCTCGCTCTTCTCTCATTCCTCCGAGGATTCGGGGCTGGATGCGTTCCTCCCGGCAGAGGCTGAAAGCGTGCAGGAGCAACTCGCCGCGACCGGCACCCCCGGAGAGGCGGGTTTCGGTGACGGGTCACCACAGGGCACTCCCCTCGACGTGATACTCAAGGCCAGCGAATCGCCAATTATGCACGCCCAGGCTGAATTTGCCGAGCATTTTACGCGGGATTTAATTCAGCATATTTACGCCGTTACCCCGGAATATTTTGAGCATATTGTGGCCGATATTTTTACGGCCCTCGGCTTTATCACCGAGGTGACCGGCGGCGTGGATGATAAGGGCGTCGACGTTATTGCCCGCTATTCCGACGGTCTCGATTTCGCTCCCATTTACATTCAGGTTAAGCACTATTGCGGAACCATGAAGGTTACGCCCAATGAGATTCAGAAGCTGGCCGGGGCGGTTCTTCTGCACGGCGGTCTGCAGGGTGTGCTCGTGACCTGCGGTTCGTTCGCCCAGCCGGTTCCCGAGTACCTGCAGGGCCTTCCGGGCGCGCGCAATATAGCCCTGGTCGATCAGCACAAGCTGGTGGAGCTCATGATTCGCCATCGCGTGGGCGTGCGCGAGGGCGAGGGCGAATGTGGCTACACAATTGACGAAGAGTACTTCGAGAAGGGCATAGAACCCTAACCTACCCCGTGCTGGTGGCGCAGCTACCGCGGCCGCTCGCACGGGGATTTACGCCTGCGACACGAGCTTGCGATATACGTATGTATATTCGCCGGATATTTGCCGGCCACGATATGCGCTGCGGCAAATTCTTTCGGCCCCCATTTCCCCGCGGCGCCCGTTGATGTCTCGGTAGATTTCTCGGTATTTCTCGTCATTAATTCCGGCACCTATCTTCCGCATATTTTCTTCCGCGTATTTCTCGGCTTACCCCAAAATGGGGAGCGCCGCCTTGTACGGCTAGAATAAAGAATGTTATGCGACGCATATTCCTCGCGTTCTCAGAGCAGAGGACAGCTCCGGGTTAGGGAGATAAGCCCCGCAATATTCACTCGGGGGCCGCCCTTACTCGGCCCGAGCGTCGTTCGCGGCGCGTCGCACCACCATAAATTCATACATTTAAATCACGATAAGGAATCCCCCCAGTGGCTTTTGTGAATAAAACGATGCTTCACCTCGATCACTCCGACCTGCGTCAGCTGCAGGAACAGACTTCCTGGGAGGCGCTGCCCGAGCAGGCTCACACCCTCAGCCTCGCGGCCGTTTTCTCGCTCCTGCACCACTTTGAGCGTGCATCCGAGCGGGGCGAGAAGGTTTTCTTCCCCGATACGTACACCCCGGTCGGTGTGGACCTGGGCTTCACCATGACTCAGCGTTTTATCGCCGTCGATGACACCGTGCTCTTCCGCGAGGCCGTCAATAAACTCATCACCGCCCTCGTCAACAGCGACTACCTGGAGGTTTCCCTCAGCCAGCTGCACCCCGGCAACCTGAACTACGCGCTCAGCGAGGCCGGGCGCGAGCTACTCGCCGCCCCCAAGGAGAGCCAGGCCCGCGACCTCGCGAAGATTCTGCCCCTGCAGACCGGCGTCTACCTGTACTACCTGCAGCGCTTCTACCCCGAGCTGCTCTCGCATCTAACGGTCTGCGAGCTGCTGCCGATCGTGCTGAGCGTCACCCCCTCCTACCCCGCGACCGCCCCCGTTAAGATTCGCGAACTGGTGCTGCGCGAGTGCGGTTTCGTGCAGGGCTGGTACGGCCTGTCCTACCTGGAGCAGCGCATCGTCGAGCCCGCCATCGCCCGGGCGCTGAGTCTGCTGACCCGCGCCGGATACCTGCGCACGAAGACCATCCACGAGCACACCGATTCGCCGGTGACCCTGTACTCACTCTCGCCCGAGGCGAAGGAACTCGTGGCACGCTACCCCGAGCAGGCGGTACCCGCCGCCGAGCTGTCCTCGGTGCTGAAGGAGGTCCCCGAGGACGATGCCGCCGCCGTAACCGCAGAGGATATTCTCGCGACCGAGAAGCTGCTGGTGCACATGGGCGCCCTGCTCTTCGGCGTGCTCAACGATGGCGGCGCGGACGTCGAGCTGAGCCTGCCCAGCCTGGAGCAGGTCTTCGAGCGGGACGAACGTCTCAAGGCCGCCGCGGAGAACCCCTACTTCCAGCGGATTGAGGCGCAGGACTACCTCTACGACGTGCTGACCGCGCACCGTTACCTCTCCGAGCGCGACACCGTGTACTCGCTGGGACCGGATTTTGCCCCCGCGCTCGCGCAGGCTCAGGAGCCGAAGGTTGAACGCCTGGTGACCGCGGCCCTGCTCGACCCCGCCGCGGTGGATGCGCTGCCCTACCCGCACCAGCTGCTCTACCCGATCCTGAAGATTGTGAGCGAGAGCCCGCGCATCTCGTACTACGACGTGTACGACGAGCTGAAGGCTTCCCTCAACATCCCCTACCTGCAGGGGGAAATCGCGCCGCACCGCTACAAGCTGACCCCGCGCCTGCGCAACCGCTTCTCGGTGGCCATGCACGTGCTCAAGGGTGAGCGGCTCTTGAACGCCCTGCGCGAGGGTACGGGCCGCACCTCCCGCAAGAACCCGGAACGCTACGAGCTGAGCGAGTCGGGTCGCGAGCTGCTGGAGCGATTCCCCGAGGGCGCCCCGGAGGCGGTGACCGCCCGCATGGCGCCCCTGCCGCCGCAATCGCTCAAGCACAAGCTGCCGCAGGATATTGCCGAGGAGCTTGCCGCCCGCGAGCAGGCGGTGCAGGCAGCCAAGGAGGCGCGCGCTGCCGAGCGTCAGGCCCGCCTGGCCGCTCGTGAGCAGTCGCATCGTGCCGAGCCGGTGCCGGGCGCATCCCCCGCGATGCTGGCCCGCCCGGGTGCCGCCGCGCCCGCTACCCCCTCGGCCTCGGAAGCCCCGCGGTACCCGTCTCGGTTCCGGCCCCCGCACAAGCAACGGCCCCCGCCGTTTCCGAGGCACCCGCCGCAACCGTGAGCGTCGAGCCCTCCGCAGCCCTTGAGGTCGCCGCATCCCAGGTGCGTGAGGCTCTCAAGCGCTACCGCGCGGTCTTCCGCCGCGAGGCCCTGGTCCCGGCGCTGGCGGGCGTGAGCGACGAGCGGTTCCGCCGCATCGGGTTCGATCTGTTCCTCATGCGCGGCTACAGCGTTGAGCCGTTGGATGCTCAGGGCGTGGACGGCGTGGCGACCCCCGCCAGCGGCGATGCAGAACGCGCGTTCTACATTCGGGCCCTACGTCTGGATTCCGGAACGGTTTCCCCGCGGGAGGTCACCCAATTCTTCCTGGCCGTACACGCCCGAGGCGGTCAGCTCGGCACCTTCATCACGAACACCGCGTTCAGCGATGAGGCCTACGACGAGTTCATTCGCTGCTCGACCAAGTACCCGCAGATTCTGGTGGATCTGGTTTCGGGTAATGAGCTACAGGATCGCCTTATCGCGCACCGCCTGGGCGTGGCCGAAGGAGCCGGCGGTCTGCTCGAGATGAAGGGCGAGTACTTCACGAGCTAACGGCCCGCGGGGTGGCCGGGCGGAGCCGGGAGGTCCGCATCCGGACGAAAGAGCCACTATCGAGAGGCCCGTGCACACGAGAATCATCCGTGCGCGCGGGCCCCGTGCTCTCCCGGGCCCCCACCCGGTCCGCCCCGTCGCGGTGTGTAATAATACCGCCACAAGAGGGGCATATCGTGGCAGAAGGCACACTGCTGGGTTAGGATATGAACATGAGCACCTACCAGGAACTTCCGAGCATTTACCGTGTGAAGCGCCAGTTGAGCGACGTCGATCAGCTGGCCAACGATTACTTCGAAAAGGTCCTCGACCTTAACCCCGTGCTGGCTACAGAGCTGGGCCGCAAGGGCGTCGAAACCCTCTACCCCGATTACTCCCCCGCCGGTGAGAAGGCGCTACACCGCCTGGCCAAGAAAACCCTCAAGAAGATTGACAGCGTTCTGCCCATCGACGACGTCGACCTGGTTACCCTGGACGCCCTTCAGGAGCGCTTGACCCTGTACCGTGCCCAGCGCAAGGCGGGCTTCGGCTATTGGCAGCTCAACAACATCACCTCTGTGCCGCAGGAGGTGCGCTCCGTCTTCGACCTCATGAAGCGCAACTCCCGCGAGGACTGGGAGCACATTATCGGCCGCATGCACCGCGTGCCCGAGGCGCTGGACGGGCTTGTGCTGAGCCTCGAGGCGGCCCGTGCGGACGGCAAGATTTCCCCGCGCCGCCAGGTGGACATCGTCATCGAGCAGACCGCCGCGTACTACGCGCCCGGCGGTTTCTTTGACGAGCTGGCCGCCGAGGTTGCCGCCGCCGAGCCCGAGCTGGCCGAGGCCGCCGCAGAGGGTGCCGAGCGCGCCAAGGACGGCTACCGCCACCTCAATGACTACCTCGTGACGGTTCTGCAGCCCGCCGCACCCGCCCGCGATGCGGTGGGCCGCGAGGCGTACAGTCTGCACTCGCGCTCCTTCCTGGGCACCACCGTCGACCTGGACGAAACCTACGTCTGGGGCGTGAAGGAGCTGGAGAGCATCATCGCCCGTCAGCGCGAAGTGGCCGAAGAGATTGAACCCGGCGCCAGCATCGAGCGCGCCAAGCAGCTGCTCGACGAAGACCCGAACCGACAGCTGAACGGCACCGACGAGCTGAAGGCGTGGATGCAGAAGCTCGCCGACGCGGCGGTGGAGGACCTCTCCGCCGAGCACTTCGCGATTGGCGGCCCCATGCGCCGCATCGAGTGCTGCATCGCGCCCACCCACGAGGGCGGCATCTACTACACCGGCCCCTCCCCCGATTTCTCGCGTCCGGGCCGCATGTGGTGGTCGGTTCCCGAGGGCGAGGACCGGTTCACGACCTGGCGCGAAACCTCCACCGTATACCACGAGGGCGTTCCGGGACACCATCTGCAGATTTCCATCGCCACAGCACTGGCCGGCACCATGAACTCCTGGCGTACCAATATGCTGTGGGTTTCGGGTCACGGCGAGGGCTGGGCTCTGTACGCCGAGCGCCTCATGGAGGAGCTGGGCTACCTGAAGGATCCGGGCGACCGCATGGGCATGCTGAACGCCCAGCGGATGCGCGCGGCCCGCGTGGTCTTCGATATCGGCGTTCACTGCGAGCTGCCGGTGCCCGATGAGTGGACCGAGCGCCTCGGCGTTGAGCCCGGCACCATCTGGACCTCCGAGCTGGGCTACGAATTCCTGAAGCAGAACCTGGACGAGTCCGAGGGTCAGGTGCGTTTCGAGTTCCTGCGCTACCTGGGCTGGCCGGGCCAGGCCCCCAGCTACAAGATCGGCGAGCGCCTGTGGCTGCAGCTGCGCGAGCAGGCCCTGGCCCGCGGCGAGGATATGCGCCAGTTCCACACTCGAGCCCTGATGCTCGGCTCGGTGGGTCTGGACACCCTGCGTCGTGCGCTCACCGACGAGATGATGCTTCCGCTCGAGGCCGAAGACGACGATGACGACGACTAGACCGTAGCGCCGCACCGGTTTTTCGTCACGTCCCCGCCGCAACGGCTGGCTTAACGCCGAAGGCCCCCGCCTCAGCTAGTGAGGTGGGGGCCTTCGGCGTTAGCGGGCTCGGTGGTTCAGCCTCGGCCGAACCCGGCGTGCGTGCCTAGTAGCCGAAGTTTGCCGTGCCGGGATCCTGCGAGGCGGAGCCCAGCGAGCCGGGGGCGTTCAGGTCAACCAGGTGCGGCGCGAAGCGGCACCAGTAGTCGGTCAGCGCGCCGTTGGACTCGCGGATGCCCACGCCCACGCAGCGTCCGCCGACGACCCACACGCCCAGAACGGGGTGGCTCACCGGCTGGATGATACCCTCGTAGCGGGGTGCCGGGATGTACTCCTGGTAGACGAACTCGCTCTCGGGGGCGGTGGAGAAGAAGTCGTCCTCCTCCGGCTTGACGAAGACGTTGTAGTCGGGGGCGTAAATCTCCACGCCGTCGCCCTCGCGCCCGAAGATGGGCTTGCGCACCCAGTTGCGCAGGTCGCCGCGATGCCCGGCGTAGGTGGGTACCAGGTTCGGGTGGCCCGGATACTTATCCCAGAGAGCGGCCAGCAGCAGCTTATTGGACAGGAACATCTTCCAGGCAGGCTCAATCCAGCGCTGCACCGCGCCGTGGTAGGCGAAGAGCAGCTGGTCGTAGCCCGAGTCGCTGTCGGTGGCCAGGTCCTCCCAGGGGTAGAGCTTGAAGAGGTTGCTGATGGGCCGGCCCTCGGCGTCCTTCCAGCTCTTGGTCGGCTCGTCAAAGATAATCTCGTCAATGGGCACGAGGATGGTTTCGACGCCGGCCTGCTGGGCGGCGTAGGCGATGAGCCACAGGTTGTTGTAGTCCTCCCGGTTCTCATCGATGTCCTCGGGCACGTGGGCCAGGTGTAGGACGGGTCTCTGGCCGCTCGTGAGCTCGGGCGCAAAAATCTGTCGCCAGCGGTCCACGAAGGCCTCGCCGATTTCGCCCCAGTGCGCGTAGCCCTGCATGTCGAGGCGCTGATCCTTGGCCCAGGTCTTCTGGCAGACGGCCGCCTCCACAATACCGGTGGGGGTGTCGGCGTTGTACTCCAGCAGCTTGAGGGGTTCGCCGGGCACGCCGGAGTAGATGAAGTCGAAGCGTCCGTAGAAGTCGGGGTCGCGGCGGTTCCAGGACTCGACGGCCAGGTTGAACGCGCCGTGCGGCAGGCCCAGGGTGCCAAAGGCTCCGGAGGCCAGGTAGTCCACGGCGCTCAGGCACATGCGGTGCATTTCTTCGGCCTGGGCGCGGATGGAATTCATCTCCTCCGGGCTGAAGATGTAGGCTGCGTACTCGTTCCAGTAGTGGTCGGGGTCGTCGGGGCCGTCCACGCTGTAGGTGAGGCCTTCTTCGACGATGACCTTCTCCCACTCGGGGCGGCCCAGGGGGAATTCTTCACGGCGCATAGTGGTTTCCTTGCCGGTAGCGGGGGTGATGTACGGGTGCGGATGCGGGAGGGCTTAGCCGCCGGAGCGGCCGCCGCCGGACTTGGAGCCGCCACCGAAGCCGCCCTTGCTGCCGCTGGACTTGCTACCCGACTTGTTCGAGCTGGACGAACCCGACTTGCTACCCGACTTGTTGCTGGAGCTGGTGCCCGACTTAGAGGAGTTGGAGGAGCCGGAGGAACCAGAATTGCTACCGCTGCTGCCGTTGCGGCGGGAGTTCGAGACGGTGCCGGTCGTGTTATCGCGCACCGAGGAGGTCTTGCCGGTGTTCTTGGTCGAGGTTTCCTTACCCGACGAAATCGTCGAGGACTTCTTGGCGCTGCGGTAGGAGTCCTCGAATCCACCGCCGCTCGAGGGCACGCCGCTGTACACCGTGCCGTTCGAGGGACGGGTCGTGGAGCCGCCCGAGAGCTTCTCGCCCACGCGCGGAATGTAGTTGCTCGACGCTCCGTTCGAGTTGGCGGCGCTCTGACGGCCCAGGTAGTACCACAGGAAGGCGTTGGAGCCGCTGTGGTGGGTCGTGGTGGAGGAGTTCGAGGTGCCCGAAGAACCGGAAGAACCCGAGGAACCCGAAGAGCTCGAGGAGTTCGAGGAATCCGAGCTGGCCGACTCCGAGGGGCTGGCGGTCGTTTCTTGCGCACCTGCCTTCTCACATTCGGAGTCGTCCACGCGCTGACCGGTCGTGGCGTCCTGGCAGACGCGGGCGTACTCATCGCCGGTGGCGAGGAAGGCGTTCTCTTCCTGATGCATGCTGTTGTAGGCGAAGATGCCGCCACCGATGAGCAGCACGCCGGCGCCGGCCACCGCGATCATCTTGGTCACGCCGGGGCGGGTGGCGCCCAGATTCACGGCGTTCTGCGAGGTGGAGCGGGCGGCGCGGCTCGCGAAATCGGCAATGGAGTTGAGGGGGCCTCGCGAGGTCTTGGGCTGATCAACCCGGTGGGTTCCGCCCGGGCGTTGGGGTGCAGAACTCATGCATCTCTCCTTGAAGGTGTCGTGCGGGGGCGTTCTCGCCGGATGCGCGGCCGGCCGGTGAGTACCTGCCGAGGACGGCCTCGGAGGGGGACCACCGGGCCGTTGCACGGGCCGGAAGAGCGAAAACGGCGCTGGTCCGGGGCCTATCCCGGACGCACATCCAGCATAGCAAGGGAGTCTGGGAGTCACCTTAGTTCGGGGAGCCGTCTCACGAGGTTTCACGCGTTGTGCCGGTCTCGTTATGCCCGCGTTCCATTCGAGTTTGCCTGTTGTTTGCTTTTCGGCGTTCCGAAGGCTTCGCAGCCTCGTTCGCGTGGCCTGCTCTCTCGCCGCCGCGCGCCCCGGGTGGCTTCGTGCCGGAGGCGCTGTACGAGGAGCAGGTGGCCGACGAGCCGAAGCGCCTGCAGGTGGCCGAGACTCGCTAGACCCGTTAGGTCGGCCAAGTCGGGTGTTCCCGCAGCTCCGCGCGGACGGTTTTGAGGCCGCCGGCACGCTAAGCGACCGTCACCATGTTTACGACGTCATGTTTACGGCGTATCTCGCTCCCCGCGGTTGTGGGGATTGGGATACGCCGTTTGCGTACCCGCCGGGGGTGCCGCACGAATCGCAGGCCTAGACAGCAAGCCCATAATTGCAAACCTAGCCCGCGGCCTGTGCTCGGCCTATCGCGGTCCGTTCGCGCGCTACCTGTACGCCCGTCGCGAGCGCGGCAAGCTTCAAGGTGCACGTGAGGGTAAACTTCCCGCTCCCGGCCTTAAAATAGAGAGCATGACTGCAGTAGACCCCTCCCCCGTCCCTTCCGCCGAGGCCGCGCCGGCACGATTGGTGCTCGCCTCTGCATCCCCCGCGCGCCGTAAGCTCCTGGAGGATTCCCGCATCGCCTTTACGGTGCGCGTCTCCTCGGTTGATGAGGACGCCGCGCTCGCCGCCGCCAACGAGCGGGCACGAGCCGAAGGACGCGAGGGGCTCAGCCCGGCCGAGACCGCTTCCCTCCTGGCGAGTCTCAAGGCCCGCGCGATTGCCGAGGAGCTGGCCGCCGAGGGCGTGCGCGATGCCCTGGTGCTGGGCTGCGATTCCGTCTTCGAGTTCGAGGGTCGGGCCTACGGCAAGCCGCACACCGCAGAGAACGCCCGCGAACGCATCACCGCCATGAGCGGGCACCACGGCACGCTCCACACGGGTCACGCGCTCGTGGATCTGCGGGAGTTCGACCCCGAGAAGCATGCGGAGGCGCCCGCCGTTGCCGAGCTGCGCAGCGCCGTCGTGCACTTCGATGAGCTAAGCCCCGCCGAGGTCGAAGCGTACATCGCCACGGGCGAGCCGCTGTGGGTGGCGGGCTCCTTCACCCTGGACGGCTACGGTTCGGCGTTTATCCGCGGTATCGAGGGCGAGTTCCACACGGTGGTTGGTCTGTCCATCCACGCCCTGCGCGAGCTGCTGCGCCGCCGCGGCGTGGCCGTCACGGACCTGTGGTTACCGCCCGAGGACTAACCCAGCGGACCAGTCCCGAGGACAAAACACCCGCGCGGACGCGCACGCCGGACCGCGCCCCGCACCTCCAACACACGTATTTGAACACTAATCGATATCATGGAACAGTACAATGCGCGATACATTCGCCATTCTTGCCGTTTCTCGATATGCTTTCGGCAGGAGATAAAGGAGAGCTTTAAGTGACTCAGAACCAGGCAGAAGCCGCCAAAAAATTTACCGCGGTCCCCGGCCGACACACCGGCCCGGTCAGCAAGATTCTCATCGCCAACCGCGGCGAAATCGCCGTCCGCGTGATTCGCGCGGCCCGCGACGAGGGCCTGCAGACCGTCGCCGTCTACGCTGATCCCGACCGCGACTCCCTGCACGTGAAGCTGGCCGATGAGGCGTACGCCCTGGGCGGTTCCACCGCGGCACAGTCCTACCTGGTGATGGATAAGCTCATCGAGGTGGCCATCCGTTCCGGTGCCGACGCCGTGCACCCCGGCTACGGCTTCCTCTCCGAGAACGCGCAGTTCGCTCAGAAGTGCATCGACGCCGGCCTGACCTGGATCGGTCCCTCCCCCCAGTCCATTACCCAGCTGGGCGATAAGGTGGCCGCGCGCCACATCGCCCAGAAGGTGGGCGCTCCCCTGGTTCCGGGTACCAAGGATCCGGTCAAGTCCGCCGACGAGGTTGTTGCCTTCGCCGACGAGCACGGCCTGCCGATTGCCGTGAAGGCCGCCTTCGGTGGCGGTGGCCGCGGCATCAAGGTGGCCCGCGACCGCGAGAGCATTGTCGAGATGTACGAGTCCGCCGTGCGCGAGGCAACCGCGGCGTTCGGTCGCGGCGAGTGCTTCATCGAGCGTTTCCTGGATTCCCCGCGTCACGTTGAGACCCAGTGCCTGGCCGATGCGCACGGCAACGTCGTGGTGGTTTCCACCCGCGACTGTTCCCTGCAGCGCCGCAACCAGAAGCTCGTCGAGGAGGCACCCGCCCCCTACCTGAGCGAAGAGCAGACCAAGCGCCTCTACGAGGCCTCCCGCGCGATTCTGCGCGAGGCCGGCTATCAGGGCGCAGGTACCTGCGAGTTCCTGGTCGGCACCGACGGTACCATCTCCTTCCTCGAGGTCAACACCCGCCTGCAGGTGGAGCACCCCGTCTCCGAGGAGATTTCGGGTCTCGACCTGGTGCGCGAGCAGTTCCGCATCGCCCGCGGCGAGAAGATTGAGGAGAAGGACCCCGTGCTGCGCGGCCACTCCTTCGAGTTCCGCATCAACGGCGAGGACCCGGGCCGCTCCTTCATGCCGGCCCCCGGCACCATCGAGAAGCTGAACGTCCCCACCGGCCCCGGCGTGCGCTGGGATTCCGGTTTCGTGGCCGGCGACGTCATCGGTGGCAACTTCGACTCCATGCTGGCCAAGCTGATTGTGACCGGCGCGGATCGCGAGCAGGCCCTGCAGCGTGCCCGCCGCGCCCTGTCCGAGCTGAGCATCGAGGGCATGCCCACCGTCATCCCGTTCCACCGCGTGGTTCTGGAGGACCCGGCGTTCGTTCCGGCCGAGGGTGAGGACTTCAAGGTGCACACCCGCTGGATTGAGACCGAGTTCAACAACACGATTCCCATGTACGATGGCGCCCCCGGTAGCGTGGATTCCGATGAGGATGAGCGCACCACCGTGGTGGTTGAGGTCAACGGCAAGCGCATGGAGGTGTCCCTGCCCGAGATGGGCGGCGCCGCCAAGCCCGCCGCCAAGCCGGCTTCGAAGAGCCGCAAGTCCCGCTCCTCCCGCGCATCGGCGAAGGCCGGCGGCGACGAGCTGACCAGCCCCATGCAGGGCACCATCGTGAAGGTGGCCGTCTCCGACGGAGATACCGTGGCCGAGGGTGACCTCGTTCTGGTCCTGGAGGCCATGAAGATGGAGCAGCCCATTACCGCGCACAAGGCCGGTAAGGTTTCGGGTCTGTCGGCTAAGCCGGGCGACACCGTCACCTCCGGTGCGGTCCTGGCGACCATCAAGTAGCGACCATCAAGTAGCGTTTGCGAAGCATCCCCGTAGCGAGTTCCTCTCGCGGCGGGGATGCTTGCGTATTGGCTCATCACGCGCGCGGCGCACCGCCACCCCCGTTCCCCCACCGAGGATTATCCGGGGATGCGCCGCCCCTAAAAATTACCGTTCGGAGGGCCGCCGTCCAGATAGTGACGGGGCCTGCGCTAACTTTTCTGAACGGTTTATAATAATGCACTTTAGGGGAACCTTTCGTTCCGAACCCGCACACCCGGTTCAATTCTCCGGTGTCACGCCGCGGCACTATCCCCGCCGCCTAGCACGCCGAGAGCAGCGTCACCTACGCCACGGGTTCCCTTTTGTACGCACAGTCAGTCCATCCTCGGGAGCATCTCTCATGAGCACCACCTTATCCGGCACCAGGGCCTCCGCCGCGCCGGTCGAGAACACGACGCCTCGCAGCCGCGTGATTCTCGCATCGCTCATTGGTACCACCATTGAGTTCTACGATTTCTATATCTACGCCACCGCCGCCGTGGCCGTCTTCCCCGTGCTGTTCTTCCCCGCGAAGGACGCCACGACCGAGCTACTGGCCTCCTTCGCAACCTTCGGTGTCGCCTTCGTCGCGCGTCCCCTCGGTTCCATTATTTTTGGCCACTTCGGCGACAAGATTGGTCGTAAGGCAACCCTCGTCGGTGCACTGCTCACCATGGGTCTGGCAACCTTCATCATCGGCCTGCTGCCCACCTACCACCAGATTGGCCTCTGGGCACCGACCATGCTGACCATCATGCGCTTCTGCCAGGGCCTGGGCCTGGGCGGCGAATGGTCCGGCGCGGCTCTGCTCGCCAGCGAGTACGCGAAGGACGGCAAGCGCGCCCGCGCCGCCATGTGGCCTCAGCTGGGTGCACCCATCGGCTTCGTTCTCGCCAACGGCTTCATGCTGATTCTGACCAGCTTCATCGCTTTTAACTCCACCACCGACGCGAAGAACCTCGAACACCCCTTCCTCGTCTGGGGTTGGCGTATCCCGTTCCTGCTCTCCATCGTGATGGTCGCCGTCGGCCTCTACGTGCGTTTCCGCCTGGAGGAGACCCCCGTCTTCGCCAAGGCTGCCGCTAACAACGAGAAGGTTAAGACCCCGCTCGTTGAGGCGTTCAAGGTTGCCTGGTGGCCCATGATTCAGGGTACCTTCATCATGGTTGCCTGCTACGTGCTGTTCTACCTGATGACCGCGTGGGTTCTCTCCTACGGTATCGCCAAGGCAGAGAAGGGTGGTCTGGCCATTCCGTACCACGAGTTCCTCATCATTCAGCTGGTCTCGATTATCGGCTTCGCCATCTTCATCCCGATCTCGGGTTGGCTGGCTGATAAGTACGGCCGCCGCACCCAGCAGCTGTGGACCACCATCGCCATGGCAGTCTTCGGCCTGTGCTTCGGCCCGCTCATCTCCCCCGCCGTCGTCGGCACCGGTGCGAACGTGGACACCGTCGCCGTGACTGTCTTCATCTTCATCGGCATGTGCCTGATGGGTCTGTCCTTCGGTTCCATGTCGGCCTACCTGCCGGAGCTGTACCCCACCAACGTGCGTTACACCGCCAGCGGTATCGCCTACAACGTGGCTTCCATCCTCGGTGCGGCCCTGACCCCGTTTGTGGCTGTGTGGCTGAACTCCTCCTACGGTGTGGCTGCGGTGGGCGGCTATCTGGCCTTCGCCTCGATCCTGAGCGTTGTCTTCATCCTGCTCACTCACGAAACCCGTGACGTGGACATGAACGCTGTCAGCACCAAGAAGTAAAGTTCTACGAAGTAGCCGGACGCAATAAGCGGTGGGGGCCGCCTTCCATATCTCATGGAAGGCGGCCCCCACCGCTTTTGTGTCTGTTCCCGGATGCGGTTAGAACTTACCGCGGGTGTGCAGCTTGCGTGCCGCCTCGGCAATCGAGCCGGACAGCGAGGGGTACACCGTGAAGGTCTCGGCCAGATCGTCCACCGTGAGCTTCTTCTCCACGGCCAGGGCGATTGGGTAAATCAGCTCGGAGGCGCGCTGGCCCACGACCACGCCGCCGATGACGGTACCCGAGTGGCGGCGGGCGAAAACCTTCACGAAGCCGTCACGCATTGCCATCATCTTGGCGCGGGGGTTGGTGCTCAGCTGCAGGGTCACGGCCTCGCCGCGGTAGGAGCCCTCGTGCAGGTCGTTCTCGCTGATGCCGACGGTCGCGATTTCGGGCGAGGTGAAGATGTTCGCCGCAACCTTGTCGGTGCGCAGGGGGCGCACGGCGTCACCCAGGATATGCGCCATCGCGATGCGGCCCTGCATGGCGGCCACGGAGGCCAGCGGGTACACGCCCGTACAGTCGCCGGCCGCGTAGATATTGTTCACGCTCGTGCGGGACACGCCGTCCACCGTAATGTGGCCGCTCGGGGCGTGCTCCACGCCCGCCGCGTCCAGGCCCAAATCTTCGGTGTTGGGAATCGAACCGATAGCCACGAGGCAGTGCGTCCCCGAGACCTTGCGGCCGTCCGAGAGGGTCACGATGACACCCGAGCCGTCCTCGGTGCGCTCCACTGCGGAGGCGCGGGAGCGGGGCATGACGCGCACGCCACGACGCTCGAAGACGTCTTCCAGCACGCGGGCGGCGTCCTCGTCCTCGCCGGGAAGCACGCGGTCGCGGGAGGATACCAGGGTCACCTTCGAGCCCAGACCGTTATAGGCCGAGGCGAACTCGGCGCCGGTCACGCCCGAACCGATCACGATGAGCTCCTCGGGCACCTCGCTGAGGTTGTACAGCTGGGTCCAGGTCAGGATGCGCTCGCCGTCGGGCATGCCCGTGGGCATCTCGCGCGGATGCGTGCCCACCGAAAGCAGCACGAAGTCGGCATGTAGCGGGTAGACGAGGCCGGCCTCGTCGGTCACCTGCACCGTGTGGCGGTCCAGGAGCTTGCCGGTGCCGTGAATAATCTTCACGCCCGCCGAGGCCAGGGCGCGCTTGATGTCTGCAGACTGCTGCTGGGCCAGGTCGCGCACTCGGCGGTTCACGCGGTCCATGTCTACCCGAAGCTGCGGGGCCTTGCCCTTGGTATTCTCAATGCCCAGGCTTCCGGCTTCGGAAAAGCGGGTCATCATATCCGCCGTGGCGATAAGCGTCTTGGAGGGCACGACGTCCGTTAGCACGGCCGAGCCGCCGATGGCCTTGCGCTCGATAAGCGTCACGTCTGCCTGCGAGGATGCGGCCACCATCGCGGCCTCGTAGCCGCCGGGTCCGCCGCCAATAATTACAATGCGCTGGGATGCGTAGTTCACCGTTGAAGTCATGCCTTAATTGTGAGCTATGCCGCCTGTGCGGGGCAAACGCACTCGCCGTGCAGATGTGCCATATTATGACACTCCGAACGGCAAGCTTCATCCACGGTGTGCTTCCCCCGAGGGCGCGGGTCGTGCGGGCCGGGTGCTCCCCCGGCCCGCTGCTTCCCTACCTCGCTATTGCTCAGCCCTGTTACTCTTCGAGGGCCTGCGGCTTCTCCGCGTAAATCGAGTTGATGAACTTCTCGGCCCACTCCAGCATGGGGCGGTCCACCAGCTCCTTGCCGCCAACCGGCATGGTCTTCGGGCGGGGAACCAGGGTCAGCCAGGTGTCCATGCCCTTCGGCTGGGCGTGCGTGGAGCCGGGGTATACGCGCTTCAGGCGCATCTGGCGTGACTCCGGCAGGGGCTGGGCGCTCACCACGCGTACCTTCGGCCCCAGCACCACCATCTCGTGAATACCGGCGGCGCGGGCGTGCATCCTGAGCGTGGCCACGGCCAGCAGGTTCTCCACGGCCTCGGGCAGCTCACCGTAGCGGTCGGCCAGCTCCTCGCGGGCCTCCGCAATCTTCTCTTCGGTGTCGGCCGCCGCGATCTGGCGGTAGGCCTGCAGACGCAGGCGCTCCGAGTCAATGTAGGTGTGCGGGATATGCGCGTTGACGGGCAGGTCGATCTTCGTCTCGACCTCGCGCTCCTCCCTCTCGCCGCGGTAGTTCGCCACGGCCTCACCAACCAGGCGCAGGTACAGGTCAAAGCCCACGCCCGCGATGTGACCGGACTGCTCGCCGCCGAGCAGGTTGCCGGCACCGCGAATCTCCAGGTCCTTCATGGCCAGCTGCAGGCCCGCGCCGAGCTCGTTGTGGGTCGCCACGGCCTTCAGACGCTCGTGGGCAATCTCGCCGAGGGTCTTGTCCACCGGGTACAGGAAGTACGCGTAGGCGCGCTCGCGTCCACGACCCACGCGTCCGCGCAGCTGGTGCAGCTGGCTCAGACCGTAGTTCTGGGCGTTGTCCACGATGAGCGTGTTCGCGTTCGAGATGTCCAGGCCGGTCTCCACGATGGTCGTGCACACCAGCACGTCGAAGCGGCGCTCCCAGAAGTCCACGATAATCTGCTCCAGGCGCGACTCACTCATGCGGCCGTGCGCGGTGGCGATGCGCGCCTCCGGCACGAGCTTGCCGATTTCGGCGGCCACGTTGTCAATATCGGCCACGCGGTTGTGCACGAAGAACACCTGGCCCTCGCGCATGAGCTCGCGGCGAATCGCGGCGGTAATCTGGCTGTCGGTGCGCGGGCCGACGAAGGTGAGCACGGGGTGGCGCTCCTCGGGGGCGGTGGCCAGCGTCGAGGTTTCGCGAATACCGGTCAGCGACATTTCGAGGGTGCGCGGGATCGGGGTTGCGCTCATGGCCAGAACGTCCACGTTGGTACGCATCTGCTTGAGCTTCTCCTTGTGCTCCACGCCGAAGCGCTGCTCCTCGTCGATGATGACCAAGCCCAGGTCCTTGAACACGATGCTCTCCGAGAGGATGCGGTGCGTACCGATCACCACGTCCACCGCGCCGGAGGCGATTTCCTCGGTAATCTGGCGGGTTTCCTTGGCCTTCTGGAAGCGGGAGAGGACGCGAATCTTCACGGGGAAACCGGAGAAACGCTCGGTGAAGGTTTCGTAGTGCTGCTGGGCGAGCAGGGTCGTGGGCACGAGCACGGCGACCTGCTTGCCGTCCTGCACGGCCTTGAACGCGGCACGCACGGCGACCTCGGTTTTACCGAACCCCACGTCGCCCGAGATGAGGCGGTCCATGGGGATTTCCTTCTCCATGTCCTCCTTCACCTCGTGGATGGCGGTGAGCTGGTCGGGGGTCTCGTTGTAGGGGAAGGACTCTTCGAGTTCGCGCTGCCAGGGGGTGTCGGGCGCGAAGGCGTGGCCTCGCGAAGCCTGGCGCGCCGAGTAGAGTTTCACCAGGTCGGCGGCGATTTCCTTGACGGCCTTGCGAGCGCGGGACTTGGTCTTAGCCCAGTCGCTACCGCCCATCTTCGACAGGGAGGGGTTCTCCCCGCCCACGTAGTTGGAGATGAGGTCCAGCTGGTCCGAGGGCACGAAGAGTCGGTCGGGTGCGCCGCCGCGCTTGGAGGGGGCGTACTCGATGACCAGGTATTCCTTCATGGGCTGCACCCCGTTGACGGGTGCGGCGCCGGCCACGGGGCGGGAGGTCATTTCAACGAAGCGGCCGATGCCGTGGCGCTCGTGCACCACATAGTCGCCGGGGTTCAGGGCGAGCGGGTCGACGGCGTTGCGGCGGCGACGCGTCTTAAACTTCTGGCCCGATGCGGAGCGCGGCGCGTAGGTGCCGCGGCGGCCGAGCAGTTCGGCCTCGGTGAAGACGGCGAGCTTGGCGTCCTCGAGCAGGAAGCCCGCGGATGCGGGTGCCTCGCACACCTCGACGATGCCGTGTTCGAGATCCCCGGCGGGGTCCTCCTCGAGGCTTGCTCGGCGGGCGGCGGGCACGGAGGCGGCCCCCTCCTCCCCGGAGTGGAGCAGGGCGATGAGCCGGTCGGTCGAGCCGCGGCCGTTGGTGAGGGCCAGGACGGTCCACTGTTGCTGGATGAGGTCGCCGAGGTTTTCGAGCATCCGGTGCACGGAGCCGTTGAATGCGGTGGCGGGTCGGGCGGTTAGGGTGTAGGTGTCGATGCCCTCTTCGATGGCGTCGGCCAGGGCACCGTTCTGCAGGTTTTCGACGGATTCGATGGCCTCGGCGGCGTCTTCGAGCAGGCTGTCGTCGGTGGTGAGCTCGGTGATGTCCCACCAGCTCAGGTGGGCGGCGAGGGCCTCGGCGCGGGTGCTGTCGATGGTGCGGAATCCGCTGTCGCTCAGGCGTAGCTGGCCCAGGTCGATGGGCGAGACCGCGTCGGCCTCGGCGGCGGTGTCCCAGGCGGCGGCGAGGAATTCCTCGTTGGTGGCGACGAGGTCTTCGGCGCGGGCGCGCACTCGCTCGGGTTCGACGCTGACCACCAGGGATCCGGCGGGCAGTAGCGCGGTGAGGGTGGTCATGGAGTCGACGAGTAGGGGCGTGAGCGATTCCATGCCCTCAACGTAGATGCCGCCGGCGATCTTTTCGAGCATGGACGCGGCGGCCGGGTAGTCGGCCTTCAGGCGCGCGGCGCGGCTCATAACCTCGGGGGTGATGAGTAGCTCGCGGCAGGGTAGCAGGGTGAGTTCGGTGAGTTCTCCTCCCCCGCTGAGGGTGCGCTGGTCGGCCACGGAGAAGTGGCGCATCTCGTCGAGCTCGTCACCGAAGAATTCGAGGCGCACGGGGGTGGTGGCGGTGGGCGGGAAGACGTCGATGATGCCGCCGCGCACCGCGTACTCGCCGCGCTTGGCGACCAGATCCACCCGGGAGTAGGCGGCGTCGTTCAGGCCGCGCACCACGTCCTTGAAGGGGTATTCCTCGCCGCGGACCAGGTGCACGGGTTCGAGCTTTTCGATGCCGGAGACGATGGGCTGGATGACGGCGCGCACGGGGGCGACCACGATGCGGGGCCGGCTCGCGGCGGGCCCGGTGATGGCTCGTAGCACCTGCAGGCGGCGGCCGATGGTGTCGGATCGGGGCGAGAGGCGCTCGTGCGGCAGGGTTTCCCAGGCCGGCATCATGGCAATGTCTTCTGCGGGCAAGTAGGAGCGCAGGGCGTGGGCCAGGTCTTCGGCCTGGCGGTCGGTGGGGGCGATGACGAAGCTGAGCGCCTCCGGGGTGCCTTCGCGCACCGCGGTGGAGAGGTCGGCCAGCAGGGCCGCGTGGGTTCCGGCGACGGCCCCGATGAGGGTGCGGGCGCTACGCTCGGCGGCGGGTACGGCGGCCGCGGCGCGGATGGCAGCCCAGCGTTCCTGCCGGTTGAGCAGCTTCAGGAGGGGGTACAGCGGTGCGGCGGGGCTCTTCTGTGTCGCGCGGGTGGGGCTCAAGGCTTCTCCTGAATCATGGTGTGTACGGTACGAGCTGAGTGAGTGGGACGAGTCGAACGGGAGGTATTCCCGCTCTTCCCGCCGCTCGTGTGAACAGCTTTTTTATTCTAGAGCGGCTCCACCCTGCGCGGGTATTTCGCTTTCTTCGTTTCGCAGGGCGGCGAATATTTCTTAAATATTCTGCGTGCCAGTTTCTTATATTTCGAGGGTGCCCGGTCTGCGTGATTTTTGAAGTCTTTCTCTCTCCTCAACATTTAGGGCACAAATCACATTTTTCCGGTATGCGCGCAGAGCCTCCGGGCCCCGAATTCTCAGCTTCATCCTGTACGCTAGTCAATACACCGACGAGAGCACTCTCACGCATTCTTCCGAAACGAAGTGTTTTAAAGAATTACCACCTTTTATATGCATTTCGTGATGCGCTGTGCTTCTTTGAGGTCTCAATATCACCGTTTCTTTCGATGTTTCTTCCGGAACGTCGCATCAGAAAGACACATATGACAACCACATACACACAGCGTCCCGACGCCGCGCCCCGCAAGCGGGCGGCGAAAAAGTGGGCCGCATTCGCACTCGCTATGGGCACCGCGTTTGCCGCGGCGCCTTTGATTCCCTCTACGCCCGCCTCCGCCGCGATCGGAACCCACGATGGCTCCAGCAGCGATAAGGCGGCTGCTTCATGTTACGAGGTCAAGCAGGTCAACCCCTCGGCCTCTTCTGGCACCTACTGGCTGTACACCCCGGCCATGAGCGGTCCCGCGCAGTTCTACTGCGATCAGGAGACCGACGGCGGCGGCTGGGTCATGGTTGGCCGCGGCCGAGAGGGCTGGACCGAGTCCTACAACGGCACGGGCGACCCGAACCAGCTGCACCAGAACCCGACCGGACCGGCCGCGTTCACCCCGGTCCAGCTCTCGGGCACCACCGTGGATGCCCTGCTGAACGGTATTAAGCCGCAGGACCTCCCCGACGGCATGCGTCTGCACCGCGCACACAATGCGAAGGGCACCCAGTGGCAGGACGTGTACGTTCAGCGCCCCCAGACGGATCAGTGGACCTGGGCCATGAGCTACGCCCAGCGCTGGGGTACCGTGCGCTTCTCGGGCGCGGGCATTAACCGCACCGCCCGCATGGGTCTTTTCGCCTCGCAGATGGCGCCGGGCATCACGACCAGCTCCGTGAAGTTCTTCGCGAACCCGAACCAGGGTTACCAGATTGGTTTTGCGTACGGTGCGCTGGTGAACTTCGGTAGCGAAAACCCGGATTCGTACATCTACCAGAAGCGTGGCTCGGCCGGTTACTCCATCCCCTTCACCCAGGTGTTCCTGCGCCCGAAGCTGACGCAGAACGACCTGCACTTCTCCTCGATCGGTTCGGGTTCCGCGGCAAGCAACCGTCGCGCCCTGCCCAATAGCTACACGATGCCCGTGCGTTGGCGTACGAGCGAGCAGACCGGTACCGGCAAGAAGAACGAGATGAACACCTACGTTCAGGCCATCACCCAGGTGGGCGATACGGTCTTCACCGGCGGCGACTTCAAGTACGTCGAGTCGGCCGGTGGCGAGCGCGTGAACCAGTCCTTCCTGGCCGGTTACAACGTGGATTCGGGCGAGCTGGTTCGTTCCTTCCGCCCGACCTTCAACGGTCAGATTAAGGCGCTTGAGGCCCTGCCGAATAACCGCCTGGCGGTTGGTGGCGAGTTCACCGAGGTCAACGGCGAGAAGGCCAACCACTTCGTGATTCTGGATGCGACTACCGGCCAGATTGACCGTACCTGGGATGTTCAGGTGCAGCGCCGTAACGGCGATGCGGCTCAGGTGAAGACCCTGCTGGTGCAGGACGGTTACCTCTACATCGGCGGTAACTTCACCCACGTGAAGGGCAACACTTCTAAGGCTTACGCATATTCACGTGGTGCCGCTCGTATTAAGCTTTCCAACGGTGCGGTGGACTGGAATTGGCGCCCGAACTTCAACGGCACGGTCAATGGCATTACCGCCGCTTCCGATAATTCGACGGTTCACGCCGCCGGTTACTTTACCGAGCTGAACAATCAGCGCGCTTTCCGTCTGGCCGCGTTGAAGGGCTCCGACGCTTCGAACATTAAGTGGGAGTGGGAACCCTCGCTGAAGCTGAACATTACTGACCGCATTGTGTACGCGTTCCAGTTCGATGTTCAGGATGCCGGCTCGACCGTGTGGACCGGCGGTGCCGACCACCTGATCGCTAACTACTCGAAGAACGGTTACGGCCGTATTTCTTCGTCCATCTCTAAGTACGGTGGCGACTGGCAGGACCTGCACCTGAGCGGTAACACGATTTACGGTGCTTGCCACTGCGGCGACGTCCTCTTCGAGGGCTCGACCGGCTACCACACGTACTGGAAGGAGTCGAAGGCCGTTCACCGCATGCGCCTGGTGGCCGCTTTCGATAAGGACAGCGGCGAGGTCATCGGCGAGTTCAGCCCGGTGCTCAAGGGCGCCAGCGGCTACGGCGTGTGGGAGTCCTTCGTGGATTCGCGCGGCAACCTGTGGGTGGGCGGCGACATTAACCGCTCGCTGGGTGCTAACGGTGAGCAGCGTACCGTGGGCTTTGCCCGCTTCGCGGCTCGCGACGTGACTCCCCCGGCTACTCCCTCGAACCTCTCGGCCCGTCGAGATGGTTCGACCGATAAGCTCTCGTGGTCCGGCGTTCGTGAGGGTGGCGTGCGCTACCAGGTGTTGCGCGATGACCGCGTGATTGCCACGGTGAGCGGCACCAGCTACGAGGTGGAGCACACCGACGGCGCCCGCTACTACGTGCGCGCCATCGATGGTTCCGAGAATTACTCGGCCTCCACGGGTGCGGTTCAGGCCTAGCACCCCCGTCGCGGGTTAAATGAGCCCGCATCTTTCCCGGCTGTCGCCTGCGAGAGGTTCCCCGCGGAACTCTCGCAGGCGGCGGCGCACCCGGGGTATCGCTACCCCCCCCTAGTTTTGGTTCTTTCCGAGCTCGACGCGGCCCGCAGGGTTCGCATCGGCGGTCAGACCCGTTCCGCATCTTCTTGACGGCCGTTCCGGCGACGTCAGGTGATGCGGTTGAACGCGTTCAGGGGCAGCCGGCGGGTCACCCGCTGACAGGTTCTGAACGTATTCATTCAATTTCCGATAACTACACTCACTGATTCCGATGGTGGACACGCTGTTAGCTCGGGTTGAGTGGCTTTCTTTAAGGCGCTCGCAGCACCGATGCGCAAGAGGCCGAGCATGAGAAACGCGCCCGCTACCGGTTGAGGTCTCTGAGGAGAGACAATGAATTTTCTTCCGTTGATGCGTCGGGGACGTTCTCGTTCCCTGACCTCCGGCGGCGACGCCGTTCCCCCCAGTTCTGGCGTAGCGTCCCGTTCGAGGTCCCGGGCTTGGGGCGCCGCGGTGGCTTCCGCCGCGATGGTGGTTGCTTCGCTGGGCCCGATTGCTTCGGGTGCACAGGCTGCCGACGCCGGCTACTATGATGGTTCCTCGAGCGAGCGAGCCGCGGCCAGCTGCTGGGAGGTTAAGCAGAACAAGTCGAACGCCAAGAGCGGCGCATACTGGCTGTACACCCCGCAGATGAGTGCCCCGGAGCAGTTCTACTGCGATCAGGAGACCGACGGCGGCGGCTGGGTCATGATTGGTCGAGGCCGCGAGAGCTGGACCGAGAACTACAACGGTCGTGGCGATGCCAAGCAGCTGTACCAGAACCCCACCGGTTTTGACGCGGTGCAGTTGCCGGGTCAGACGGTGAACGCGCTGCTGAACGGTACCCGTCCGCAGGATCTGCCCGATGGCGTGCGCTTCCACCGCGCCATGAACGTGAACGGTACCGCGTGGCAGGATTTCAAGGCGACGCGTGCCGCAAGCACCGAGTGGTCCTGGACCTTCCGCGCAACGATGTACTGGTCGAACATTTCGATTACTCATCCGCGACAGTACCGTGGCTACAACTACTACAGCCAGGATAAAACTGAGGGCAATATCTTCCGTTACGGCTATTCGGACGATTACCGTTCCCTGTACTTCGTGGAGAAGCCCTCGCAGGGTTACAAGCTGGGCTTTACCTACGGCCCGAACGCTAGGATTACGGGTTGGTTCCAGAATTACCTGCTGAACAGGACTTCTTCGTATATCTACCGTCCGGCGAACGACCATTCCACTCCCCTGGTCTTTACCCAGATTTTCCTGCGCCCGAAGCTGACGCAGAACGATCTGGCGGCTAAGGGTCTGCACGACTACGGCCAGCAGGGTGCCGAGGCAAGCAACCGCCGCGCGCTACCCAATAGCTACTCCGAGAAGT
This sequence comes from Rothia sp. HMSC072B03, assembly GCF_001809565.1. Lineage (NCBI taxonomy): Bacteria > Bacillati > Actinomycetota > Actinomycetes > Micrococcales > Micrococcaceae > Rothia > Rothia sp. HMSC072B03. The sequence goes on along the minus strand of NZ_KV797964.1, from coordinate 146,406 downwards.
GGAAGTGGCGTACGAGTAAGACGACCGGTACCGGTAAGAACGGTGAGATGAACACCCAGGTTGAGGCCATTACCGAGGTGGGCGGCGCTGTCTTCACCGGCGGCGACTTTGCCTACGTCGAATCGGCCAGCGGCGAGAAGGTCGACCAGGCTTTCCTCGCGGCTTACGAGGTGGGTACCGGCGAGTTGCGCCGTTCCTTCCGCCCGAGCATCAACGGTCAGGTGAAGTCGGTTGAGGCGCTTCCGAACGGTCTGTTGGCTGTGGGCGGCACCTTCGACACGGTGAACGGTGAGAACCACAACGGCTTCGTGCTGCTGGATCCGAAGACCGGTCAGGTGGCGAAGCAGTGGGATATTCACGTTCAGAGCCGCATCTCTTCCCTGCCGGTGCAGGTGAAGACCCTGCACGTCCGCGACGGGTACCTGTACCTCGGTGGCTCCTTCACGCACCTGAAGGGTAACACCTCCCCCACGTACGCCTACTCCAGGAACCTGGCCCGCATCAAGCTGAGCAACGGCGAGGTGGACTGGAACTGGCGTCCGGTCTTCAACGGCACGGTGAACGGTGTGAGCGCTTCCGAGGGCAACAGCCACGTGTACGTGGCCGGCTATTTCACGCAGCTTAACGGCGGTGAGGCTTTCCGCCTCGCCAACATCACCAATCCCCGCCAGAGCGGCGGCGACTGGACCCACGAGCCCTCGTACGTTCCTTCCCGCGCCCAGACCTGGGACCTGAAGAACGAGCGTAGGATGTGGGGCTTCCAGTTCGACGTTCAGGACGCCGGCTCCTCCGTCTGGCTGGGCGGTACCGAGCACATGATTAGCCGCTACGATAAGTCGAGCATGCAGCGTACCTACAGCGCGATTACTCGCGAGGGCGGCGATTTCCAGGATCTGCATCTGAGCGGTAAGACTATCTACGGTGCCTGCCACTGCGGTGACTTCATCTACCAGGGCGCAACCAAGATTGATGCGGAGTGGAAGAACGCTACGGATGCCCAGACGATTCGTTTGGTCGCGGCCTTCGATAAGGACACCGGCCAGGTGCTGCCGGAGTGGGCCCCGATTATGAACGGCGCGCACGGCTACGGCGTGTGGGAGTCCTTCGTGGATTCGACCGGTACCCTGTGGGTCGGCGGCGACATCAGCAAGTCTCTGGGTGCTAACGGCGTGCAGGACACCGTGGGCTTCGCTCGCTACGCTGCTCGCGACGTGACTCCCCCGGAGACCCCGCAGAACCTGCAGGTGAAGCATAACGGTGCGAAGGATCAGCTGAGCTGGTCCGCTGTGCCGGAGAAGCGAGTGACCTACCAGGTGTTGCGCGATGACCGTCCGATTGCGACGGTGACGGACACGCACTACTCGGTTGATCATCGCGATGGCGCCAAGTATTACGTGCGTGCGGTGGATACCTCGGGCAATTATTCCGCGAGTACCCAGGCCGTGCGGGCAGCATAACCCCTTTTCAGAGCGGATATCGAGTAATATAACGTTTAATTCAACGTGATATTCGCCCTAATGCCCCGGGTTAGTTGTAAAACTAACCCGGGGCATTTTGCACATAGTGTATGCATTTCCCTCGGATGCATCACAGTTTTCTCACCTAAAGATATACATTTCCTTCATATGCAGGTTTATGCCCAGCAATACCTGTTCTTTATTCTCAAATGTTATGAAAATGCAATCTTTAAAGTCCGGGTATTTTCCCAGCTTGGCGTGATAGCCTTTAGGGGGCCGAGCCTCCGGGCGCGGTATTATCCTTCCGGAATATTGACCGTCTCACTCCAACCACCAAAGAGGCTTCCCATGTCTAACCTTTTCTCTGCGGGTTCTTCAAAAGCCCGTCGCCTCGGCGCTCTGAGCACCCTCGCGGTGTCTGCGCTTCTGTTCAGCGCCTGCGCTTCCGAGAACTCCACCGCGCAGAGCTCTTCGTCGGCCACGCCCTCGGCGAGCGCTTCCACCAGCGCCTCCGCAGCTCCGTCTTCCTCGGCTACCGACGCGCAGGCTTCGGCCTCGTCCAGCCGCATCCCCGATCAGGGCTCCTCGGAGGCTAACCCCTCCGCAAGCACTGAGGCTACCTCCTCTGACGGCCAGAAGCTGGAGGAGATTTACACCGGCTCTGAAGACATGAAGAAGGCCTCTCCGGTGCCCACCGATAATGCCGAGGTCAAGAAGACCACCGAGCTCGTAAACTCCTACGAGGACATCCTCTCCAAGGTTAAGCCGGCTCCCTCCGCCGCCGCTTCGCCGGAGGCAACTAGCGAGCCCACCAGCGATGAGGACGCTCAGGCGCAGAACACGGAGAAGGCTCGCGCGGTCCTCGATGAGGACACGATTCGTGCCATCGAAAACATTGCCGTGGATTCCGCCGCCTCCGAGTTTGCGGTGCAGGCCTCCGAATATGCTTTGGCTGGTTGGCACTATGAGGGTTCCTCCACCGTGGTGGGCACGCCCCGCATGGCCGATACCGAGTACAAGGGTCAGCCCGCACGCCTGCTGGAAGTGTGCATGGACTCTTCCTCGGTCAAGATTTACGATGAGAACAATCAGCCCGTCAAGGATGATAGTTCTCCCAAGCGTTCACTCAATATCTATACCCTCGTTCAGGTTAACGGTCAGTGGAAGATTGCAACCCACGATTTCCCGAATAACCCTGATTGCTAGGGACTAATTGAGGTGCCGGTCTGCGCGGTTTAGTTCGGGCCGGTATCGTACACAACGCATTAATGATGCTGCGTTTTCATACAATTTTTGGCATTCACCTGGAGATATTATGAAAGCCCTTTTTGAGATAACGGGGTCCGGCTTTTCTCGTTCCGCAATAACTCGTTCGACTCTGTGCCTCAGCATTGCAACCGCGTTGGCAATGCCCGCGGCTCTTCCCACACTGACACCGGGTGCCGCGGTCGAGAAGACCGCCGAGCAGACGAACGTTCAGAAAGATTCGTCCTTCTACAACGGCACCACCTCCGAGCGTGCCGCTGCCAGCTGTTGGGAGGCTAAGCAGGCCAACCCCGAGGCAAAGAGCGGCGCCTACTGGCTGTACACCCCGGCTATGAGTGCACCGACCCAGTTCTACTGCGATCAGGAGACCGACGGCGGCGGCTGGGTCAAGATTGCTGAGGGTCGCGACGGTTGGACCGAAGGCTACGAGGGTCAGGGCGACCCGGCTCAGCTGTATAGCTCCGCGGCGCCCGCTTCCTCCGGCCTGACGCTCAGCCAGGACCAGGTTCGTCCCTACTCTTCGCTGCCCGCGGCCACGACCCCGGTGCAGCTTTCGGGCACCACCATTAGCGAGCTGCTCAACGGCACCTCTCCTCAGGATCTCACCGATGGTTACCGCTTCCGCCGCGTGCTGAACACCTCCGGCACCAAGTGGCAGGAGGTAACCGTGCAGCGCCGTCAGACCTCCGAGTGGACCTGGGCCCTGCGTGCCGACGCTATCTGGTCCAACACCGTGATCCAGAACCCCGACGAATTCTCCGCGTACAACGAGAACGGTCGCCGGGATTGGGCCAACGGCACCTGGCAGGATCACCTGTTGCGTGGCCAGGATAACGGTTTCAAGGCTCTGCTCTTTGAGGAGATGCCCAAGCAGGATTACCGCATTGGCTTCCGCTACGGTAAGAATTCCCCCATCTCTCAGGACGGTTCCGAACCCTCCATGAGTGATTCGCGCAACTCCTACATCTACACCAACGAGGGTACGACCCAGAGCGCTTTGGGCTACACCCAGATGTTCCTGCGCCCCAAGCTGACCCAGAGCGACCTGAAGCTGACCCAAATTGGCGTGAAGGGCACCGAGGCCAGCCAGCGTCGTAAGCTGCCCAATAGCCGTTCGGCTACCTGGCGCTGGCGCACGAGTTCCGCGACTTCCAGCGGCAAGACCGACGAGATGCACACCTACGTTGAGGCCATCACCGAGGTCAAGCACGACGAGAACTCCTCTACCGTGTTCATCGGCGGTGATTTCAAGTACCTGGAGTCTTCCACGGGCGAGGTCGTGAACCAGTCCAACATCGCGGGCTTCGATCCGAAGACCGGCGAGCTGCGCCGTGACTTCCACCTGACGCTCAACGGCCAGGTCAAGGCGGTTGAGGCCCTGCCGAATAACCGTCTGGCAATCGGCGGCTACTTCACCACGGTAAACGGCCGCCCCTTCTCGGGTTTCGTGGTCGTAGACGCCTCCACCGGTGAGGTTGCCCCCGAGTGGGAAAACGTGAGCATCTCCAACCGCATTAAGGGCAATGAGCTCGTGGTGAAGACCATTCACCGCCAAGGCGACTACGTGTACATCGGTGGCTCCTTCACCCACGTCAAGGAGAGCGATAACTCGGGCGTCGCATACTCCCGCAATATCGCGCGCTTTAAGTTGGGCGCCCCCTCCAATGGTGTGCCCGGTATCGTGAGCATCGACCGCGACTGGCGCCAGGTGTTTAACGGCACCGTGAACGGCATCAGTGCTTCCAAAGATAACTCGCACGTGTACGTAGTCGGTTACTTTACCTGGCTGAACGGTGCCCTGGCGTACCGCGTGGCGGATATTACCGAGAACCTTCAGAAGGGCGGTAACTGGTCTTACCAGAACTCCGAGATTCCCGCCGGTGCGAACGTGAACGACCTGATGCACGAAACGAAGGTCTGGGGCTTCCAGTTCGACGTTCAGGATGCTGGATCCGGAGTCTGGGTTGGTGGTACGGAGCACCTCATCTCTCGCTACGACAAGAGCGATATGCGTCCTACCTACACCGCGATTACCCGTAATGGCGGCGACTTCCAGGATCTGCACCTGGATAAGGAACGTAATACTCTCTACGGTGCTTGCCACTGCGGCGATTTCCTGTACCAGAATTCGCACACCAAGCGTGCGCCGCTCACCGAATCCACCGTGATTCATTCGGTGAAGCTTGTGGCTGCCTTCGACCCGGAGACCGGTAAGATGCTGCCCGAATTCGCCCCCGCCATTAAGGGCGATCACGGCTTCGGCATCTGGGAGTCCTTCGTGGACTCCACCGGCACCCTGTGGGTCGGTGGCGATATTCACCGCACCCTGGGCGTCAACGGTGTCCAGAACACCGTTGGTTTTGCGCGTTTCGAGCAGCGTGACGTGACTCCGCCGGCTACGCCTCAGAACCTGAAGGTGGAGCTCAAGGACGATAAGGACGCTCTGACCTGGAATTCCGTGGCCGATAGCGGCACCGTGCGCTACCAGGTTCTACGCGACGACCGTCCGATTGCTACCGTCTCGGGCACCTCCTACGAGGTGGAGCACCGCGATGGCGCGCACTACTTTGTGCGTGCCGTGGATGCCTCGAATAACTTCTCGGCTTCGACCGGAGTCCAGATTTCGCCCGTCCGCCCGACCCCCGAGGCCACCGCCTCGGAGAGCCCCATCGAGACTCCCACCGCCAGCCCTTCGGAGAGCCCCACCGCTGAGGCCACCGCCTCGGAGAGCCCCGCGGAGACTCCCACGGCAAGCCCCACGGTTGAGAACCCGAAGACCGAGGAACCGCAGCCTGACCCTGCACCCAAGGAGCAGGTTGTCCTGCCCTACGGCTCCACCTGGAATTACGTTGTATCCGATAGGACACCGAACCGCGCGAAGGCGTGGAAGTACGACTTCCACTTCTCCCTCGAGGATCTGGCCACCACCAGCTGGAACAAGGGCCGCGCCCCCATCGGCCTGGGCGCGGGTAACTTCAACACCCGCGTTCCGATTCGTTACAGCCGCGTGTACAACAACATCTACGCCTACACCACGATTACCCTCACCCGCGATCAGGCAAGCCGCGACCTGAAGCTGACCACCTACGCGGACGATGCCGTTGCGGTGGCGGTCAACGGTCAGGAAGTGGGTCGCGCAGGTTTCGGTACCAAGCTGCCCCTCTGGAACACCGCCGTTGCGACGCGCAGCGTGTCTGCCGAGCAGGCCCAGAAGGCCCCGGTGACCTTCACGGTTCCGGCTTCTCAGCTGAAGGCGGGTACGAACCTCATCGCCGTTGAGGTGCACGGCGCTCGAGGCGGTTGGTTCACCCGCACGGGTGTCAGCTTCGATCTGCAGGCCATCGTCACCGCGGCCGCGCAGAACCAGGAAAAGCCTGCCGCCCAGAACAATGAGAACGGTGAGCGAGCCGCCACCGCTGAGAATGCTCAGCAGGGCCGCAGCGTCCGCACCGTGCGTGAGGGCGTGGGCACCCACGTTCCTCTTTCCACACGCCGAGGCTAAGCACTCCGTCTAGCGCGGGGCACATTCTGCGGATTCCGCCATGGGGTTTGATTTTCCGAATGATTTCGGAAAATCAAACCCCATTTGTGCGAATAAAATACTTTTTCGTGTTCGTGAGAGTGAATTATTCTCAAATGATTAGAGGCATCTAATTATTCGAGCCCCAGCGATATACCGGGGGTGTTAGTCGCACTCCAGAACGGGATTCGTACCGCTCAAATAGACCGGCGCATATCCCTCTTCACACAAGGGAAAATACACCAAAGGGCTTAGTCAGTGAGTTTTAAGACATATTGCTAGACACCTATCCTGCGAGAAGGTTTCCGCTTTATCTCGTTGTAAAATATCGATATAGTGGTGTACTGAGAAAAGGAGCTAACCACTCATTTCTTAGGCGAGACTTCCGGACTTTCTCGCGCCCATCCCGAAAGGGAGTAATTCGCTCTCCTTCACTCCTCTCACCGATTCAAAGGAATTGTGCATGTCCACCTCCGAGGCACCTCACACCCCGAATTCAACCCCCTCATCGGGATTCGCCGCCACCTTCTCCAGCACCCTGCGTTCCCTGGAGGCCGCTCAAAAGCCCGGTATTGGCGTGCCCGCCTACACCCGCTGGGTCAACCGTCGCGTCGCCCGCTACTTTGCTGCCTCCGCCGTGGCCCTGGGCATCACTCCCAACGGAGTCACCGCCATCTCCGCCGCCTGCTCCGCAGCCGGTCTTATCGTGCTCATCGCCTGCCCGCCCTCCGTGGGTGTGGGCATCTGCGTAGCCCTGCTCTTCGCGCTCGGTTACGGCCTGGACTCCGCCGACGGCCAGGTAGCCCGCGTGACCGGCGCATCCTCCCCCGCCGGCGAATGGCTCGACCACGTGGTCGACTCGATTCGAGTGCCCTCCGTGCACATGGCCACCCTGCTCTCCTTCTTCCTGTACCCCGCGCACTACTCCTTCAGCGGGTCCCACGCCTTCAACGGCTGGCTTATCGCCATGCCCATGATTTTCACCGCTCTCACCGCGGGCCACTTCATGAGCCAGATTCTTGCCGAGCAGCTGCGCAATAACCGCAAGACCGCCGCTCCCCCGACCGGTGGCCCCCTGCGTTCCTTCGTCAACCTGCACATGGACGCCGGAACCCTCTGCTGGATTTACATCTTCCTCGGCTTTGGTCCGCTCTTCGTGGTCGTGTACGCCCTGCTGCTGCTCGCCAACGCCGCCACGATTCTGGTGTCTATGCGCCGCAAGTACGTCAGCCTGTCCACCCCCGCCGAGTAAGGAGAAAGACCAATGATGCACTTCACCTCTCGCAACCCCGCCGTCTCCGCAGTCATCGCGACCAACGGCAAGCGCCCCGAGCTGCTGCGCGTGGCCGTGCGCTCCATCCTGGACCAGAGCTACCGCGGCTTCGTCGAGGTCATCGTCGTGTTCGACCGCGTTGAGCCCGACCGCCTCGAAGACATCGAGGTCGGCGAAAACCGTGCCCTGAAGATCGTCTCCAACACCCGCACCGGCGGCCTGGCCGGCGGCCGCAACAGCGGTATCCTCGCCTCGACCGGCGCCATGATTGGCTTCTGCGACGACGACGATTACTGGGTGCCTTCCAAGCTCACCCAGCAGGTTGCCCTCTGGCGCGAAAACCCCGAGGCCGCGGGTATCTCCTCGGGCATCACCGTGCGCTCCGGCGGCCAGGACATCGTGCGCCTGGCACCCGAGCGCGCAACCTTCGCGGATTTCCTGCGCTCTCGCATCACCGAGATTCACCCCTCCGCCATGCTGTACTCCCGCGAGGATCTGCTCGGTGTCGACGGTGCGCCCGCCCGCATCGGCCTAGTCGATGAGGAACTGCCCGCCGCCTACGGCGAGGACTACGACCTGCTGCTGCGCGCGACCCGCACCGGCGATATCCTGAGCGTGCCCGAGCCGCTGATTCTGGTGCTCTGGGATCGTCCCTCCTTCTTCTCGGGCAAGTGGCAGTCCATGGTGGACGGGCTGACCTACATCCTGCGTAAGTTCCCCGAGTTCGAGCAGGATCCCAAGGGCCTTGCCCGCATTGCCGGTCAGGTCGCGTACGCTCAGGCATCCCTGGGCAACAATAAGGAGGCGCGCGCCTACGCACGCGCCGCGTTGCGCCGCGACCCCAAGCAGCTGCGTGCCTGGGCCGCCTACGTGGTCTCCACCGGCATTATTAAGCCCGCGACCCTGCTCGAGCTCGTCCAGAAGACTGGCCGAGGCCTCTAACCCGGATACCGCACAGACATGGTTACTTCATCCGTTCCCTCCTATCCGGGTACCTCGCCACTCGCGCTGAAGGACTCCTCGACGGGGCTTCCCAGCGCGATTGCGCGCGCCCGGGTGCGGCTGCATCCGGAGCCGGTCGCGCAGAAGAAGCTGCCGGCTTGGCCGCTCATGACGCTGCTCTACGGTTTCCCCGCGCTGTGGGCGCTGGGCGTCCTGCAGATCGCTCCGATTGTGCTGGCCGCCATCATGCTCTTTTACCTCATCATCCGAGGTAATGTGCGGGTGCCCGGCCCGATGTGGGTGTGGGCCGCATTTAGCCTGTGGGTTGTGGTTGCGGCGCTCGCGCTGACCCGCTCCACCGACATTATCGGCTGGGGTCTGCGCTTCGTGAACATCCTCAGCGCCGGAGTCTACGCCCTCTACTACTACAACGCTCGGACTTCCATCAGCCTCAACAAGCTGCTGGGCGGCCTGGCGACCCTGTGGGGCACGCTCATTGTGCTCGGTTACGGCGGCGTGTTCTTCCCCGAGTTCCGTCTGCGCACCCCCATGAGCTTCATCATGCCCTCGGGCTTCATGCAGAACCCGCTCGTACGCGACTACATGCTGCCTCCCCTGGCGGAGGTGCAGCGCCCCTGGGGTGCCCCCGAAGCGTATGTGCGCCCCTCCGCGCCTTTCCCCTACGCCAATAGTTGGGGTCTGGCCTACACGCTACTCACCCCGGTGATGCTCGCTTGCCTGTTGCGTCTGCGCTCCATCTGGACGCGTATCGCGCTGCTCATCGCGATGGCCCTCTCCACGGTCCCCGCGATTGCTACCAGTAACCGAGGCATGTTCATTGGCCTGGGCATCAGCGCCGCCTACGTGCTGCTACGTCAATTCCTGGCTGCCAATTGGCGCGCCGTGGGTATCGGTGTTGCGGCGATTATGGCTGTGGTGGTGGCTCTCTTCGCCTCCGGTACTGTGGACCACATTCTGGGTCGACAGGATTACTCCGATTCGACGGGTGGACGTGCTGCCCTATACCGGGCCACGTGGAAGGCTACGCTCGAGTCCCCCATCATCGGTTATGGAACCCCTCGCATGGAGCCGAGCATCGGTGTGTCGATGGGTACCCAGGGCTACCTGTGGACCCTCATGTTCTGCTTCGGTTTTGTGGGTCTGGCACTGTTCCTGCTCTTCATCTTGAGCACGGTGGTGGCGGGGGCCCGAGTGAAGACCGCAGCGGGGTACTGGCTGCACAGTCTGCCGGTGGCTAGTTGCGTCGTCTTCATCTTCTACAGCTTCGATATCGCGCAGCTGAGTATCCTGCTGCTCGCCTCGATGGCTTGCCTCCGCTCGATTCGGGAGGGTGAGGGCCTATGACGAATCCCGCTGAGATAACCTCGGGAGGCGAGCACCCCCGCCGCCGGGCCCGCCTGCGTGAGGAGGCGGAAACCCAGGCCGAGGATGTCGCGCTAGCCGAAGAGTACGGGTACGATTTCGCCCCCACCGTGGACGATATCCGTTCGGGTCGTTTCCCGGCCACTACGGCCCTGTCGATTGTGCCTCCCGCTCAGGGCTTCGCGCCTGCCGGGGACGATTCGGTTCTCCTCGGGTCCTCCCCCGCCGTTGCTTCGGCCGCAGCCGCAGATGCGCGCCCGGGTGGTGCACATCGCGGCGGGCCTCACCGCATGGTGCAGGAGGGAACCACAAGCGAGGCTACCCCCGCGAGCGCGGTTCAGACGGCAAAGCCGGCGCAGGGCAAAAAGCAGCCCAGCCTCGCCAAGAGCGGTTCGCTAGCTTCGCTGTGCGTAATCTACGGTGCCGGCATCGCGTTCGTGACCACAATGGTGGTTTCCAACGGTATTGGCGCGGCAGGTTCGGGTGAGTTCTTCCGCCTTATGGCTCTCTTCGCCATCGCGATTTCGCTCGTAACCTTCGGTGCGGATACCGGTCTGGTGCGCACCATCTCGGCGCAGCGTGCCCTGGGGCGCTACGGGCTACTTCCGCAGCTCATCCGCTACGGCCTCGTGCCCTCGCTGGTGACGTCGGTTTTCCTCGTTGTGGGCGTGTACGTGTACTCGTCCCTGGTGCCGATGGCTCCCGAGTATCAAGCGGCCATGCGCGTCAGTTCGGCCTTTGTGCTGGTTGCGGCGCTCATGACGGTTTTCTTCGGGGCGTTGCGCGGTCTGCACCGCGTGGTGACCTTTACGATGCTCCAGAACGTGTTGCTGCCGACGCTGCGCTTTGGCGCGGTGGGGCTGGTGGTGCTCTTCTCGGGTCAGCTGATGGACCTGGTGTATGCCTGGACCGTTCCGGTGGCGATTACCGCTATTGTGGCGTTGTGGCTGTTGGAACGTGCCTTCCCGAATGAGGAACACGTGGAGGTCTTGCCTTCCGAGGATTCCCCGGAGGAGACTTTCCGTTCTTTCTGGAGCTTCAGCTCAGCCCGAGGCGTGGCCACCGTGGTCGAAACAATCCTGGAGTGGATTGACGTGCTGGTGGTGACGGCCTTCCTGGGCGCGGCCGCCGGCGGCGTCTACGGCGCGGTCAACCGTTGCGTCCGCGTGGGCACCATGATTGAGCACACCGGTCGCGTGGTGACCGGTCCGTCGATTAGCGCGGCGCTGGCGACCCGCCAGCTGGATCGAGCTCGGGATATCTTCCTGTCCACCACTCGTGTGCTGACGGCTCTGTCGTGGCCCTTCTACCTGTCCCTGGCGTTCTTCGGACCCGTGCTCTTGCATTTCTTCGGTAAGGGCTTCGAGTCCGGCGCGGGCATCCTCTGGGTAATTTGCCCGGCGGCGATGCTCTCGATGAGTGCCGGTGGCGTGCAGTCGGTGCTGCTAATGAGCGGTAAGAGCCGCTGGCAGCTGCTGAATAAGCTGTCCTCGCTGGTTGTGGCCGTGGTCCTGAACTTCACCCTGGTTCCCGTGTGGGGGCTGTACGGTGCGGTAACGGCCTGGTCTTCGGCTCTGCTCATCGATACGTTCCTGGCCAGCTATCAGGTGTTCCGCCTGGTGGGTATCCGCGCCTCGTGGCGTGAGATGGCTCCCTCGCTGTTCCTGGGGGCCGCGGTACCCACGGCGTGTGCGCTGGTGGCGCTGCTTCTGCTGGGGCAGAGCGTGCTGGGCGTGATTGTGTACGTGGTGCTTCTGGTGCCGGTGTACGGCGGTGTGCTCTTCCGCTTCCGCAAGGCGCTGGGCATCGAGCGATTCCTGTCGGCCCGCCGCGCGAAGTCCGCCGCCTCCTAACCTTCCAAACTTTCTCCGATATTAGTATCCGTTTTCTCTTCCAAGGATGTCCTCATGGATAACACCTCTCACACTTCCTCGGTGACGCTGGGTAGCCAGGTTCGCCGTATTCTTCGTCATCCCGTGCTGATCCTGGTATCGGTCGTGGTGTTCGCCCTGGCCGGTGCGGCCTACGGCTACATGACCAACGGCAAGTACACCGCCAAGGCTTCCCTGGTGGTCTACCCGATGGTGGTGGACCCGGCCGGTACCGGTAGCGCCAACTCCGCCAAGGTCGACATTGCCACCGAGTCTCGCGTGGCTTCCTCTCGTGAGGTGGCTACCCAGGCTGCTAAGACCCTGATTAGCGAGGGCGATACTCTCTCCGAGGCGCAGCTGACCAGCCGCCTCATGAACTCAGTGAAGGTGACCGGCACCTCCCAGACCTCGGTGCTGGATATCGAGGTCACCCGCTCCAACCCGGACGACGCCGCACGTTACGCGAACGCGATGGCAAACTCCTACCTGCAGGTCCGTTCCGATGCGCTCAAGAGCAGCGTGGACTCGGCAACCAAGCAGCTGGACGAGCAGATTGCCGCCGCGGAGGGGGATGCGAACCGCAACGCCCTGGTATCCCAGCTGCAGGAGCGTCGCGCTCAGATTCAGCTGACTTCTACTACCGGTGGCCGCGTGATGAGCCAGGCTCAGGTTCCTTCTTCTTCCTCGGCTCTTGGCCCGGTGAAGCTGGGTATTGTCGGCGCCGTGGCGGGTCTGCTGATCGGCCTGGTTCTGGCGTACGGCCGCGACCGCATGATGCGCAACGTCGGCTACGCTGACCGCCTGCAGGATGCCGGTATCCCCGTGCACGAGCTGGGTTCGACCTCGGAGGCGAACGATGCCTTCATGCTGCTGCGCACTGTGGGTGCTCCCGATGGTGATATCAAGAGCGCCGGCGCCTCCGGCGTGGTGATTCTGCCGGGCACCGACCGCGGCGTGGAGCACCTGTACCAGATGCTGAAGCGCGTCCTGCCCAGCGAGTACGCACGCTTCACCGATTACGCTTCGGTACGCGAGGACCTGACCCGTTACACTCCCGAATCGATGGTGACCAAGAGCGAGGCTCCGCTGGTCATCAGCCTGAGCACCGCCACTCCCCTGTCCACCCAGCTGCGTTTCGTGCAGGCTGCCGGCCTGGCCCTGGTTCCGGTCACCGCAGCTACTTCGCTGAAGTCGGTGCGTGAGCTGTTCCAGCAGCTGGAGCAGTTGGAGGGCGTCACCTCCCTGGCGGTCTTCCTGGACCGCGAGTAGCGTCGGGGCGCACCCGCGCGGGTATTCACTCTATGGTGCGGGGCTCGGCGATTCCGGTTTGTCGAGCCCCGACCGCTCATCACATTTTTGTTTCTCCCTTTGTGGGGTATTAGGAGAATACTTATGACTGAGGCAACCTCCGCCCAGGCTCGGCCCAAACTCCTGTTGGTTTCCAGCAGCGGTGGCCATTTGAAGCACCTGACGGCTACCGCCGCCGCCTGGCAGGATTACGATCGCGTGTGGGTTAGCTTTAAGCAGCCCGACGTGGAATCCTCGCTGGCCGATGAGAAGACTTATTGGGCGTACTATCCGACGACGCGCAATATTAAGAATGCTATTCGCAACCTTTTCTTGGCGTTTCGAATTTTTCCGAAGGAACGTCCGGATGCGGTGGTTTCCGCCGGTGCGGGTGTCGCGGTCCCGTTCTTTATTGCGGCGAAGCTTTTCCGGGTAAAGACCCTGTACATCGAGTGTTTTGACCGCCCGACTCTGCCGACGATGACGGGTAAAATGCTGTACACCATTGCTGATCGCATCATTGTTCAGAGCGATGAACAGCAGAAGAATTTCCCCGATTCTCGCGTAATTCACCCCATTTTTTAAGAGTGATTAACCTATCCCGAAAATAATACCTTCCAGTGCATAGAGGGTATTATTTTCGGGGTATAGTATTTATTAAACATACAGATACATAAAGGTCGTGCGCTCCGCTGAGGACTCACCATCCACACGAACTAACCACTCGTCAGAGAAGCGTATGCGGGGATTACTCACCATTCTCTCCGGCACGACGCCACCACGTATATCCATACGATGCCCTCCGGATTTTTGCATCGGATATGCGGGGTTACTACCGATAAATACATAGAGAGGAATAGGCGATGTCTATTCAGAACTTCCCCCAGGTCAGTGTCGATACCGCCAAGTTCGACCTGCCTGTATTTACCCCCGCTGTCGCACCGGTTCGCATCCCGACGAAGACATACGATCTGGTGGTTTCTCTTGGCACCGACGTTCACACTTTTGACCGTCTTCTGCGCTGGGTCGAGGCCTACCTTGAGGCTCACCCGCAGGTCACCTGCCTCGTGCAGCATGGCCACACCGCACCCATTAAGCACGCGGATAATCTGAAGCTTCTTCCCGCGGCCGAGCTGCTGGACTACTACGCCAACGCAAGCGTTGTGCTGGTTCAGGGCGGCCCCGGTTCCATCCAGGATGCGCGCCGCACCGGTGCCCTGCCCCTGGCCGTTCCGCGCCGCGCGGAGTTTGACGAGGTTGTCGATAACCATCAGGTCCCCTTCACCGCTCTGATGGAGAAGCGCGGCCACGCCGTTGTGGTGGAGAGCCGCGAGGACCTCTTCCACAAGCTGGATCTGGCGCTGTCGAACCCCTCTCTCTTCCGCACCGCCGAGCCCTACGTCTCCACTCCGGAAATCTCCGCGGCCCAGCTGGGTGAGGAGCTGCACGACCTACTGGCCGGTAAGATTCACCGCCGCGATTCCTTCTGGGGCCGTTGCAAGCAGGCCGTCCGCGCGCACCGTGCGGGTAAGGCCGAGATGGCACGCATCGACGCCATGGCTCCCAGCGCCTAGTAAGCGCCCTGTACCGGCGCCTAGCAGCACGGGCTGAATATTTCGGTCCGCTCCCCTATTCGTGCAAGACGCCCCTGAGTCTTGCATCTTAGACCGGCACGCGAACCTCCGACCGAGAACGCGGTGACCTGCGGGTATAGGCCCGTTGCCGCTATCTGCCCACGGCGTATTCTCGGCAGAATTCGCATCGTATTATTAGGTTGCGAAACCCCGCGCACCGTATCCTAGAGAGGAATGATGCGCGGGGTTTATCGCGCACTACGAAAGGAAAATTTCATGGCAGTTCAGGAATCGACCGTCATCAATGCTAGCGTCGACCAGGTCGTCGAGGCTTTCTCCAGCGAGGATTTCGCACGCTTCGTCTGCTCCGAGGTGGGCGTTGAGTTCGGTAGCTTCTCGGTCTCCGGTGACACCTCCGCCGAGTTCACCGCAACCACCGAGCGCACCATCCCGGCCGACCGCGTTCCGGATATCGCCCGCAAGTTCGTGGGCAACGGCGTCTCCATGACCCAGGTGGACAACGTGAGCGCCCCCGCGGCTGACGGTGCGCGCACCGTCGCAACCGAGGTGAAGGTCAACGGTATTCCCGTTTCGGCCAGCGCCACCCAGCACCTGATTCCCGAGGGCGACAAGACCCGTCTGGACGTCAACGGCGAGGTTTCCTGCTCCATCCCGCTGGTGGGCAAGAAGATTGCCGCCGCTGCCGAGCCGCAGGTTGGCCGCGTGCTGAAGGTTCTGGGCACCTCCGCCGAGAAGTGGATTGCTCAGCGCTAATCGTTTCAGCGCTAATCTTTCCCGCCCAGTAGGCCGGCGTACCGCTAGTCCTCACGAGGGTTAAAGAATCCCCGCCACCCGATTGGGTGGCGGGGATTTATGCGTCTTGGGGGTCACGAGAGCGGCAGGGTTTTAGGAGGCGATAATCGCCTCGGAGTACTCGCGGTCCCCCAGCAGCTCAGCGAAGCGGTGCATCTCCGCGCGCAGGTCGTGCTCGGCCTCGAGCAGGTCGACGACCTTGCGCAGCTTGGTGCTGGAGGTGTGCTCGGTGTAGGGGAAGTAGTGCACCTCCACGCACACCTCGGCGAAGCGTTCCTCGAGGGCGAGGCCCTTCTCGGTGCCCTTCCAGTCGTCGCCCTTGAAGAAGACGTTAAAGGGCTTCTGCTTCCAGGTTTCGAGCTTGTCGGGGGTGGTTTCGATGTGCACTTCGTCCACGTAATCGATGTGGCTGACGATGGCGGCGCGCTCCTCAATGGGGATGACGGGGCGGCGGCCCTTGGTGACTTCGAGGACATCGTCGTGCACGACGCCTGCGATCAGGTAGTCGCAGTTCTCCTTGGCCTTGCGGAGAATCTCGAGGTGACCGTAGTGGAAGAGGTCGTAGGCACCTGCGGCGTAGCCAATAATCATGAGGGGTTCCTTGTGGTTGGTAGCGGCGATGGTCACTCCGGCGCCCCGAAGGAGTCGGAGGGTGAGGAACGCATCCGCCCCGTTCATGCGGGCGGGGCTGGTCCGAAAAAGGTTCCTCGCGGGGCGCTGGTTAGGCGAACCGCACCTATTATTTTACCAGTCATCTTTTCCCGCGGGGCTCGGATAAAACGCGGAATGAGGCGGACGCGCTGTAGCGTCCGCCTCATTCCGTTGCGATCATCTTTGGGCCGCCCAGCAAGGAGCTGGTGGGAGCCGCGCGGGCTGTGCTAGTCCTCCAGAGCGGCTTCCTTGGCGGCCTCCTCGACGGCTACCCAGGAGAGCATCGCGCACTTCACGCGAGCCACAAACTTCGAAACGCCCGCGAAGGCAGCCATATCGCCGTACTCCTCCTCGTCCAGGGTCACCTGGCCGCGGGAACGCAGCATCTCGCGGAACGCATCCACGTGGCGCTGCAGCTCAGAGAGGGTCATGCCCGGAGCCATATCCGAGAGCACGGAAGCAGCCGCCATCGAGATGGAGCAGCCGTCGCCCTCCCAGGAGACCGACTCAATGGTCTTCTCCCCGTCCTTCAGCTCGTCAGAGAGCACCACGCGCAGGTTGATCTCGTCGCCGCAGGTGGGGTTGTACTGGTGGTTATCAGCGCTCGCATGGCCGGCGGGAACCTCCACGAGGTGCTCGCCGATGCGCTCCTTAGAATGCTCCAGGATGATGTCCTGGTAGAGAGCTTCGAGAGACATTTTGGTCTTCTTCCGTGTGTTGAATCGTCTAGTGAGGATAACGCGGCCGCGCACGGCGGCCCGGGTATGCCCGCCGTGCGCGCCGTAGAGGTTAGAGGCCGAAGTAGGGGCGCACCTCGGCGAGAGCCTTCAGGAACGCGTCCACGTCCTCGGTCGTGTTGTAGATGTAGGTGGAGGCGCGGGTCGAGGCGGTCACGCCGGCGCAGCGGTGCAGCGGCTGCGCGCAGTGGTGACCCACGCGCACGGCGATACCCTGCGTATCGAGCAGCTGGCCCACGTCGTGCGGGTGCACACCGTCAATGGCGAGGGCCACCAGGCCCGCGCGCTGGGCGGGATCGGTCGGGCCCAGCAGGCGCACGCCCTCGATCTTCTGCACGCCCTCAACCAGGCGAGCGCCCAGCTCGTGTTCCCACGCTTCAACGTTCTCCATGCCCAGGTGCTGCAGGTAGCGCACGGCGGCGGCGAAGGCGACCGCCTGCGAGACGCGCTGGGTGCCGGCCTCAAACTTGATGGGGGCGGGCATGTACTCGGCGTCCTGCAGCCCGACGCGGGTGATCATGGAGCCGCCGGTCAGGAAGGGCGGCAGGGCGTTCAGCAGTTCCGCGCGGCCGTAGAGGGCACCGATGCCGGTGGGAGCCAGCATCTTGTGACCGGAGAAGGCGGCGAAGTCGACGTCCAGGGCATGGAAGTCCACGGGCATGTGCGGTACGGACTGGCAGGCGTCCAGCACGACGAGTGCGCCGTGCTTGCGGGCCAGAGACACCAGGCGCGGCACGTCGGTAATCGCGCCGGTCACGTTGGAGACATGGGTGAAGGCCAGGATGCGGGTCTTCTCATTGACGATGCCCTCGGCGGCCTCGTAGTCGATGCGGCCGTCCTCGGTGGCGGGGATGTGGCGCAGGGTTGCGCCGGTGCGCTGGGCAAGAATCTGCCAGGGAATCAGGTTCGCGTGGTGCTCAATCTCGGTGGTGACGATTTCGTCGCCGGGGCCCAGCGCAAAACGCTCGGCAGGCTTGCCGCCGATGCCCTGGGAGGCGTTACCGATGCTGTAGGCGATGAGGTTCAGCGCCTCGGTGGCGTTGGAGGTCCACACCAGCTCCTCCTCCGTGGCACCCACGAAGCCGGCCACGGTGCGGCGAGCGTCCTCGAAGAGGTCGGTCGCCTCGACGGCAAGGGTGTGCGCGCCGCGGTGTACGGCGGAGTTGGCGCGCAGGTAGAAGTCGCGTTCTGCGTCGAGAACCTGCAGGGGTTTCTGGCTCGTAGCCCCGGAATCCAGGTAGACCAGGGGGTGCCCGTTGACCTCGGTGTTGAGGATCGGGAAGTCCCGGCGGAGCTGACGCACAACGTCGTCGCTCAGGGGGATATTGGCGGGGGTGGAGTATTCAGCCACGGGGACCTTCTTCTCTCGCTCATACGCTCCACGGGGCGGGTATTTTCCCGTCGTGGAGCGTATAACGTCATTCTTTTCTAGCTTATTCCCTTGAGTGGCTCTTGCATAGTTAGGTAGAGCCTAGTTCGCGGGGCGCACAGCGGCGAGGCAATCGGCTAGGATGCGGCCCCGTGGTAGCGCTGCTGGGTAGCCTGTAGGCCCTCCTTGATGAGCATGACGGTTGCATCCGCGGCGTTCGAGATGAGGAACGGCAGAGCCTTCGCCTCGGTACTGCTGAAGGGTTTGAGCACGAAGTCCGCGGTGTCCATGCGTCCGGGCGGACGACCGATGCCGGTACGCACACGGTAGTAGTCCTTGGTGCCCAGAGCCTTGGTGATGTCGCGCAGACCGTTATGGCCGCCCTCTCCCCCGCCAATCTTAAGCTTGATGGTGTCGAAGGGGATGTCGAGCTCGTCGTGGACCGCGATGATACGGTCGGGGTTAATATCGTAGAACTTGGCGATGGCGCTAACGGGGCCGCCCGAGGTGTTCATGTAGCCGAGGGACTTCATGAGCACCACCTTGGGGCCGCCGAAGCCCAGGCGCCCCTCCACCACGACCGCGGATGCCTTGGAATGCTTCTTGAAGCTGCCGCCAACTTCCTTGGCGAGCTCGTCCAGGACCATCTGGCCGATATTGTGGCGGGTTTTCTCGTACTCCGGGCCCGGGTTCCCCAGACCAACAATGAGCCACGCATCAGACATATCTTCGCCCTTTCCACGGCGCTGTAAAAGGTTTTTAGAAAATTCATGGACTACACCATTCTATGAGTATGGCCCGCTACCACCTCAGAAGAGAGGTAGCGGCGGGCCATCCACAAATCATTGTTGCGCTTGCGCTAGGCGCAGGGCGCGGTCTAGTGCTTTGAGTTATCTGAGTCGTGAGCTTCGCCAGCCTGATCTGATTCCTCGGAAGCTTCAACGATGTCACCCTCGGGTGCGTTTTCGCCTTCTTCACCGGGCTCGGGAACGTCGAGTTCCTCGGGCTCAGAAACGTTAACGATCAGCAGTTCAGCGTCTGCAACCAGGGTTACGCCTGAGGGCAGTTCAACGTCTGATGCCAGAACGTGAGCGCCAGCTTCGCGGCCTTCGATGCTCACGGTCAAAGCTTCGGGTGCCTTCAGTGCGTCAGCTTCAACCAGAAGAACGGTTTCTTCCTGGTTAGCAACGGCGCCAACAGCAGGCTCGCCTTCAACGTGTACAGGAACCTCAATCTCAACGCGCTCGCCGCGCTTAACGGTCAGCAGGTCGATGTGCTGCAGTTCGGGGCGGATTGCGTGACGCTGGATGTCCTTGATCATTGCGAGGTGTGATTCACCTTCGATGTCGAGGTCGAGGATAGCGTTGGGGACGCGGGCAGCCAGGGTGGTTGCGTGGCCGGGGAGTACTACGTGCTTGGGCTCTTCGCCGTGGCCGTAGATGACGGCGGGGATGTCGCCTGCCATGCGGATGCGGCGCGCGTAGCCCTTGCCGAAGTCGCTACGTACGGTAGCTGAAATTTTGATGGTATCTGACATGAGTTGTCCACCCTTTCTTGGTTAGAAGTTATGCGCCAAGTGGAATAGGGACTGGCGCCAGAAATCTCTTTCCAACCAGCCACCGTCAGTTACGGACCTACACGTTTCGTGTATTCCACCGCCTTGGCCAAGACAATATTGTACAGGTTCCCGGCTCTTCTTCAAGAGCCGGGAACCTGTGATATGGCGATTTTCACGCCTTTTATGCTGTTGTCAGCGGTATGAGTCCGAATCCTTAAGGGATTAGGAGCCCATTTCTGCAAGGTAGGCGGCGAGCGCCTCGCGGTGATCGCGCGGGGTGAAGCCCGCGGCAATCAGCTTGGACAGGTCCATCGCCGAGTTCGTCGGACGGTGAGCGAAAAGCTCAACGTTGGCGAAGTAGGCCTCGGTGGTGGTGTCGCTGACGCGTGCCGGGTCGTGGCCGGTACCCTCGTACACCGCGCGGGCGAACTGGGCCCAGTTGATGACCTCACCGGTGTTCGACACGTTGTAGGTGCCGTATTCCGCGCCCGAGAAGAGCAGGTGCAGAGCAGCAGCTGCCAAATCCTGGGTGAAGGTCGGGCGACCCCACTGGTCGGCAACCACGGACGGGTCGATGCCGCGCTCTGCCAGGGAGGCCATGGTGCCCACGAAGTTCTTACCGGCACCAACAACCCAGCTGGTGCGCAGGGTGTAGTGCTTACGCCATGCGGCGGCGGCAACCTCACCGGCTGCCTTGGACGCGCCGTAAACACTCAGCGGTGCCAGGGGGTAATCCTCCGGGTACTCCTCGCCCAGGGGCAGGGAGCCGTCGAAGACGTAGTCGGTGGACACGTGCACCAGCGGCAGGTTGGCTTCCTCGCAGATGGAGGCGAGCGCGCTCACGCCCAGGGCGTTGGCTGCCCAGGCTTCACGACGACCCTCGGGGGTCTCGGCCTGATCCACGGCGGTGTAGGCCGCAGCGTTGATGACCGCGCGGAAGGAGCGCCAGCGGAAGGCGTCGCGCCACTGCTCGGGCTTACCCAGGTCCAGGCGGTCGCGGTCGACGGCCAGGAAGGGCACCTTCTGCTCGGTCAGCTGGCGAACCAGCTCGGTGCCGAGCTGACCGCCCGCGCCAATAATCAGGATCGGGTCGGCTTCGAGGGGCTTAATCTCGCTCAGGCGCGGGTGGTTGCGGTCCTTCTCGGAGAGCTCAGCCTTTGCCAGGTCGATAGGCCAGTCGATGGCGACGGTCTCATCGGCCAGGTTCAGGAAGCTGTAGCCGGATACCGCATCCGCCGACCAGTGGTCGTTGACCAGGTAGGTGTAGGCGGTGTTCTCTTCCAGGGTCTGGAAGGAGTTGCCCACGCCGCGGGGCACGAAGATTGCGGTGTCCGGGCCCAGCTCAACGGTGACGACCTTGCCGAAGGACTCGCCGGCACGCAGGTCAACCCATGCGCCGAAGATGCGGCCGGTCGCAACCGACACGTACTTGTCCCAGGGCTCGGCGTGGATACCGCGGGTGGTACCCACCGAAGCGTTGAACGAAATGTTGTTCTGCACCGGGTTGAAGTCGGGCAGGCCGGCGGCGACCATCTTTTCGCGCTGCCAGTTCTCCTTAAACCAGCCGCGGTTATCGCCGTGCACCGGCAGGTCGATGATGAGCAGGCCGGGAATCTCGGTCTCGGTAACCTTCAGCTCCTTGGTCATTACTGACCAGCCTTCGCGTACTTAGCCTCGACCTCAGCCTTCAGGGGCTCCCACCAGCCGCGGTTGTCGGTGTACCACTTGATGGTGTCTGCCAGGCCGGACTCGAAGTCGGTGAACTTCGGCTCCCAGCCGAGCTCTGCACGCAGGCGGCTACCGTCGATGGCGTAGCGCAGGTCGTGACCGGGGCGGTCGACAACGTGCTCGAAGTCGTTCTCGTCCTTGCCCATCAGGCGCAGGATGGTGCGCAGAACGGTGATGTTGTTCTCTTCGCCGTCCGCACCAATGAGGTAGGTTTCGCCAATCTTACCCTGCTCCAGGATGCGCAGCACGGCCGAGGAGTGGTCGGATGCGTGAATCCAGTCACGAACGTTCAGGCCCTCGCCGTACAGCTTCGGGGTCAGGCCCGAGAGGATGTTGGTGATCTGGCGAGGAATGAACTTCTCGATGTGCTGGTAGGGGCCGTAGTTGTTCGAGCAGTTCGAGATGGTGGCCTCGATGCCGAAGGAACGAACCCAGGCGCGCACAAGCAGGTCGGAGCCTGCCTTGGTGGAGGAGTACGGGGAGGAGGGGTTATAGGGGGTGGTTTCAGTGAACTTAGCGGGATCGTCCAGCTCGAGGTCGCCGAAGACCTCGTCGGTGGAGATGTGGTGGTAGCGGGTACCGTGCTTACGGACCGCCTCCAGCAGGCTGAAGGTACCCACCAGGTTGGTGTGAATAAAGGGTTCGGGGTTGGCCAGCGAGTTGTCGTTGTGAGACTCCGCTGCGTAGTGAACAACGGCGTCAGCCTTGCCGACCAGTTCGTCTGCCAGCTCGCGATCCGCAATGTCGCCGACGACGAGCTTGAAACGAGATTCGGGAAGACCTTCCAAAGACGCAGCATTTGCGGCGTAGGTCATCTTATCCAGCACGGTAATCGTGTGATCAGTGTTATCGATGAGGTGGTGAACAAAGTTCGAACCAATAAAACCGGCACCGCCGGTAACAAGAATGTGAGCCATACGGTAGATTTTACCCGGCTAAAGAGCGATTTTTACGCCTCAACAAAGAGATAAACATGACACAATAAGAAGTTATGAAGGGAATTATTCTTGCCGGCGGTACCGGTAGTCGTTTGCACCCCATCACTCAGGGTATTAGCAAGCAGCTCACTCCGGTCTATGACAAGCCGATGATTTACTACCCGCTGTCCACTCTGATGCTTGCGGGTATTCGCGATATTTTGATTATTACCACTCCGGCCGATCAGGAGCAGTTTAAGCGTTTGCTCGGCGACGGTTCTCGTTTTGGTATTAATCTCGAATATAAAGTTCAGCCTTCCCCGGACGGCCTGGCTCAGGCATTTATTCTGGGCGCCGATTTTATTGGCAATGATCCCGTAGCGCTCGTGCTCGGTGACAATATTTTCTACGGCCCCGGTCTCGGCACCCAGCTGGCCACTTACGAGCAGAAGGACGGCGCGACCGTCTTTGCATATCGCGTGGCTGATCCCCGCGCCTACGGTGTGGTGGAATTTGATGAGGACTTCAATGCCCTCTCTATTGAGGAGAAGCCCGAGAACCCCAAGAGCGATTACGCGATTCCGGGTCTGTACTTCTACGATTCGAAGGTCGTAGAGTACGCCCGACAGATTAAGCCTTCGCCCCGCGGTGAGTTGGAAATCACTGACCTTAACCGCGTCTACCTGGAACAGGGTAAACTGAAGGTTGAGGTTTTGCCGCGCGGCACCGCATGGCTCGATACCGGAACCTTTGATTCACTCGCTGATGCCACTAACTTCATCCGCACCGTCCAGAGCCGTCAGGGTCTGTCCGTCGGTTGCCCGGAGGAAATTGCGTGGCGTCACGGTTGGCTTTCCGACGAGCAGCTCCGCGAGATTGCTACCCCGCTTACCAAGAGCGGTTACGGTAGCTACCTGCTCGGATTGCTCCGCTAAGCTTCACACCGCAACCCAGGGGATATACCGTATCCCTTCACCGCCCGCGGCAGTACTCCACGTCACGGGCACACACTAACTCAAACTTTCTGGAGTATTCTCACTACTATGACCATTTTGGAATTCTTCCGCACCACGAGGGCTAACCTCTGGTTGCTGATTATTGGCATCATCATTGGTGCCGCGGTGGGCTTCGGCTATGCATCCCTGCAGCCGAAGGTGTACGCCGCCTCGTCCTCGGGCTACGTGACCGTGGGCGAGTCCGGTACGGTGGATGTTCTCTCGGGCTCTACAGCCGCTAAGGAGCGTGCTCGCTCCTACGCAGCTATCGTCTCCTCTGAGGCCGTGGCACAGAAGATTAAGCAGAACACCCCTGAGCTCTCCCTAACCACCGGTCAGATTCGTTCTAGCCTCACCGCAACTGCAGGTGACAATGCTGCGCTGATTACCGTGAGCGCCCAGGCTTCTTCCCCGAAGAACGCACAGCTGCTCGCCAACAGCGCTCTGCAGGCTACCGCTGACTACATCAAGGAAATTGAGCAGAACCCCGGTAACGCTCAGGCCCTGGTTAACGGCGATAGCAACGCTGCGGCAACCCCCCCGGCAAACAGCAATACCGTCCGTGTGATTCCGCTGAACAACGCAAGCGTCAACCCGCCGCTGGTTTCCCCGAACTACCAGCAGAACACTCTGATTGGCGCCGTTATCGGCCTGGTCGTGGTGTACACCGCCATCTTCCTGCGCCGCGCACTGGATCAGCGCATCCGCACCCGTGACGACGCCACCAAGGCAACCGGCGCAAGCATCCTGGGTGTGCTGCCCGTCAGTGAGGACCTGAACGAAGAGAACATCGTGAACGGTGACACCGACGACCACATCGCGCAGGAATCGATTCGTCAGCTGCGTACCAACCTGCGCTTCGTGAATGTTGATACTCCCCCGCGCTCATTCATCGTCACCTCCGCTGTACCCGGTGAAGGTAAGTCGACCGTGTCGCTCTCGCTGGCTCGCTCCCTGGCCGACGCCGGTTCACCCGTCATCCTCATTGACGCCGACCTCCGCCGCCCGACCGTGGCTAAGAAGCTGAAGCTCGACGCCAAGGTCGGTCTGACCCAGGTTCTGGCCGGTCAGGTGGAGATTGCAAACGCCGTGCACCAGCTGGGCGATTCGAACCTCTTCGTGCTTCCCGCGGGCCGCATCCCCCCGAACCCCTCTGAGCTTCTGGGCTCGGACAAGATGCGCCAGCTCATCAAGGAACTCTCCGAAGAGTTCATCGTGGTCGTCGACGTTCCGCCGCTGCTGCCCGTGACCGACGCGTCGTTGCTCTCCCACTCCGTGGACGGCGTGATTCTGGTCGGTTCGATTGGCCGCAGCCACCGCGAGCAGATGACCGAGGCTTCCAGCATCCTGAAGAAGGTCAACGCAAACCTCTTCGGTCTTGTTCTGAACCGTGCACCCCGTAAGGGCCTGGGTAACTCCTACTACGGCTTCGGTTACGCAAGCACCTACGTGGGCTACGCAACCTACTACGGCTACGGTAAGGACGGCGATAAGAAGTCCTCGAAGTCGAAGTCCTCAGCCCCCAAGGCATAACCTTTCGACCCTCTCCCCACGGGGAGCAACATACGGCGGGAAGGGCAGTGTTTCTGTCCCTCCCGCCGTATACTTATTTGGTATAGACCGGTGCACCGAAAGGTTATTGTGACCACTCACTCCACCAATACCCCGGAGCCGCTCACCACTCCGCTCGCGGCACGGATTCGGCTTGCGCACGCCTACTTCCAGCACATAGCCGATAAGCATTCCATCGACGTTCTGCATATCAAGGGCTATGCGTTCTCGCAGGAAATTTACCGCAAGGGTAGGTACAGCTCCGACGCTGACCTGTTGGTCCGTCCATCGCAGGTGGACCGCTTTGTGCAGATTCTCCTGGCGGATGGCTGGCGTATCCAGGCCCACTTTGAGACGGGCTCAGTGTTCGAGCACGCCATGACCCTCTACCATGCCTCCTGGGGCCTGACCGATATTCATCGATTCTTCCCCGGCCTCGGCCGCCACGGTGACTACGAGAAGACCTTTGACCGTGTGTGGACAGCCCACCGTACCCGATTCATCGCTCACCGGCCCTGTACGGTCCCCTCAGACCTGGATGCGCGCCTTATCGTGGTGCTACACCGCGCCCGAGCTGCGTCCCGTTACAGCGCGGATATCAACTATCTGGTGAACCGCATGTCCTACGCAGACTGGCAGCGGCTTAAGGAACGTGCCAACGAGCTCGATTCAAACCTGGCCTACAGCGCGGCCATGGGCGGGCTTGAACAGTACCGAGGCGATCGCGACTATCTGCTGTGGCTTTCCGTTTCGCAGGATGTCCCCCACTACGTTCAGTGGATTGGTCGGCTTCGGTCGGCAACCACCCTGCGCGATAAGCTACGCACCCTGAAGAATATCTTCTTCGTCAATAAGGACCACCTGGCCATGCAGCTTGGCCGTACCCCCACGCGTGCCGAGGTGCGTGCCAAGTTCTTTGAACGCTTTGGAATCGAGGTGAAAAAATGACCGCAGAATCCCCTCAGCCCGTGTATGGTATCCCGGAAAATATCGCCTACGTACATTCCGAGGAGTTCGCCAAGTACTCCCCCACCGCCACGTATATCGCGAATCTAGACACCGGGGAGCACTCTATCCTGCAGGGCTCGGCCTCCATCATCTGGGGTCTTTTCGAGGAACCCACGAGCGAGGAGGAAGCGATTGAGACCATCTGTGAGCTCTACGAACAGCCCGCAGAGGTTATCGCGCCGCAGATTGAGGATTTCATTCCCGAGCTGCTCTCCAAGAACCTCTTGGAGACTCTCTAGGGCCTCTCTGTAGCTCGAAAGCGGGTATAACGTAAAGAAGGCCGGGGCGGTCAGACTTTTAGTCTGACCGCCCCGCCTTCTTTGTCTCCATGAACGATCGGAGAGCACGGACAAGCGAGAGAAGCGCCTTTACTGGTCTTCGGGAAGCGCCTGGATGTAGGACTTCAGTCGGCTGATGAACCGTGCCTCCGAGAAACTATCCACGTGCTCACGGATGTAGTCGGCGTCCCAGTCCTTCGGGTTGAAGACCTCCAGAGCTGCCTGCAGCTGCTCCACCGTGGGCTGCTCGATGAACACGCCCGTCTTACCTTCCTGAATCGTATCCAGGAAGCCACCCGCGCGGTAGGCGATGACCGCCTTGCCGCTCGCTCCGGCCTCCAGCGGAGTGATGCCGAAGTCCTCGTAGGAAATTGCCAGCAGCGCCAGGCAGTGGCGGTAGGCGTAGCGCAGCTGCGCATCCGTCACACCCGAGGCAATCCGAATCGTGTCACCCGCAATTTGCTGCAGGTGTTCCTTCTCGGGACCGTGACCAATCACCAGCAGTTTCTTGCCCAGGTTATTGCAGGCTTCCACGGCCTTGTCCACGTTCTTGTAGGGCAGCAGACGCGAAACAATCAGGAAGTAATCCTCCCCGCTCATGAACTCTTCAAGACCCGGAATCGGCTCCGTCGGAGCTTTAGGGTCCACCGAGTGCGGAGGGAAGAAGATCGGAACGTCCTTCTTGCCGTACACGTTCTCGATGCGCTTCTTAATGACGCTGGCGTTCGCCACGTAAACCGCCGAGCGGTGCGCAGCCCAGTGATCCCACAGCATCAGCGCCGGACGTAGCGTCTTCAGCAGCAGCGGCACGGGACCGGTGCTCTTCTCGCCCAGGTACTGATCGCTCAGGTAGAGCCAGCGAGCCGGCGAGTGGCAGTAGATAAACTTGCGACCCGCGTAGTTGAAGCCGTGCGCCCAACCCGTCGTCGATACCACGGCACGCTCCGCGGGAACCTTCAGAAGGGAGGAAGCCAGCGGAAGAATCGGCAGGGCCATGCGGTGGTTACGGCGCAGGTAGCCAATCTTGTTCAGAGGACTCGTGATGATTTTAGCGTCCTTGAACTCGGGGAACGTTCCCTCCGGATCGTACAGGGTCGTGTAAATCGGGGCGTCCGGGAACGCGCGATGCATAGCCAAGACCACGCGCTCGGCGCCTCCACGCTGAGTCAGGTAGTCGTGAGCAATTGCGATTTCCTCTGTTGCCTCCGGCTTCACAAAGGGTACGTAGCGACGCACCAGGTGCGCCACCTTCTTCAAGCCCTTCGGAATATCTGCCAGCACCGCGTCGGGATTCTTCGGCCCGGTAAACGGAGCGGAGGTCAAGAGCTGAGCGAGTGACATTTTCTTTTCCCTCCTAGAAAACTTTCTGTGCGCGTTCGGGATAGTGAATACCTGCGTAGGATGCAGCCTCAACCTGCAGAGCCACCAGCTTCTCGGCCAGCTTCGCCGGCAGTTTGAGCAGAATCTTATCGCTCGCATCGCCCAGGGTCTTGATGGTCTTCTCGGTCGTGAACCGGGCCAGGGTCTTGACCAAGAAACCCCACGGGCCGCTCGGGTTCGGGGCCGGATGTGCAGCATCTCCGTGCTTACGGACGAAAATCGTGCGGGCAGATCCCGAGTGCAGGGCGCGCAGGGCACGCACCGCGGTGGTGGTGGCCTCAGCATAGTGCTTGACCTCAACATCGTCAGAAATAATGATGCGGCCACCGGCATCGTGCACCATCTTGCCCATGTCTACGTCTTCCCAACCGTAGAGGCGGTAAGCCGGATCATAGCCTCCGGTACGCTCGTAGAACTCAGCGGAAATCGACGAGTTTCCGTTCCAGTACAGCCAGCGTCCCTCTTCGGCCACGCTCAGGGCACCTTGCTTAAAGCGCGCATCGCGGAAGTTACCGTACACACGGGAGTACGGGGTGTCCGGGTACACGTTCTTGAGGGTACCAATCACGCCGTCGTAGTCGCGGTGCAGACGAATCTGGTTAGCGACGTAATCGGGAGCCGGCTGCAGGTCGTCATCGCAACGGATGAGGATATCGGCATCAGCCGCGCGGTGGCCGGCGTTCAGCGCCGCCACTCGGCCGCGGTTCTCCTCAAAGACAATCTTGGTCAGGTTCAGCTTGCCCTCGGCGATGTAGCGATCAACCACGGCCTCGCTGTTATCGATATCGCCATCGAGGACCACGATGACCTGGAAGTCCTTCTCCGTCTGCTCGGCAAGCGCATCCAGCGGGTAGTGCAGAATCTCCGCGCCACCGCGAGAGGGGATAATGACCGCAGCCTTGTAACGGTGAGTCGTCATGCTTTTCCTTCGGGTTGAGGTGAGATGAGAGTTTGAGTGAAGTATCCCGTGGGGAGGGATCAGACATAGGGATTAGCGAGCGAAGCGTTCCAGAACCTCGCCCACGCGAACCTTGCCCGCCTCGGGAGAGTAGTTCTCCTGCCAACGCCAGAACAGTTCGGAGGTACGTTCTGCCAGGTCGGAGGAGTTCTCGCGCAGCTCCTCCCCCAGGCTCTTGATGGCGGCGGCCAAATCCAGAGGCTGACCGGCCGAGACGATATAGGGGTAGGATTCACCACCCACGACCTCGGCCAGGGCACCGGCATCGCTCACAATCACGGGGATGCGGGCGCTCATCGCTTCAGCAACCACAAGACCGAAGGACTCGGGGGCGATGGAGGGAACCACCAGCATATCGATGGAACCAAAAAGCTGGTCCGGGGTGGTCCAGCCGAGTCGGGTACTGAAAGACGACACCTGCTTCAGCGCTTCCTCCACCTCGGTGCGCTCCTCATCCGAGGCGAACACGGGTTCACCGCCAATGACCAGGTCGTAGGCGACCTCATCAGAGTTCAAGGCGCTCATGGCCGAGCAGAGGGTCGCAATACCCTTCGAGGGGGTCAGACGACCCAGGTACCCCACGCGCAGGCGGCGGTCGCCCACGCTGTGGTCCAGGGCGGTGGACACGCCGCTCACCCAGTTTGCAAAGACTTCGCTGCCGGGGCAGGAGTGCTCCACATAGCGGCTGGGAACCAGAGTCACGGAAGCCTTGCGGCGGGCGAAAGGCACCAGCTTGGCGTTCAATCCGGCCGGTAGCTGGTGCAGGTGCACAATGCGGTTCTTACGACCGCCAGTGGCCGCTGCAGGAACCAGGCCGTTGCACCAGAGCAGAACGTCCTTGTGGCGAGCGTGCCAGGCGCGCAGTGCCAGCATGTACTGGGCTCGGTTTTTCGCCGGAAGCACGACGCGGGCGAAGCCCTCATCGGCGGCCGCCTCCACGAGCTGATTGGGCTCGGAGGGACCGACGATGGTGACCTTATAGCCAAGGCTCCGGGCCGCGCGGGCCACGTTCAGGAGCATGACCTCGCCGCCGCCCATGTCACCGTTATTGGTAGCAATATACAGTTCTTTTTTCATTGTTCTACTCCTAGAGCAATTCACCAGGGAAGGGGATATTGTTCTTCTACAGAACCATCTAGGTTCCCCGGATACGCCAGAACAAGGCGCTCCAATAAGCGTTGCGCGCTATGCTCAAGACTTAGAGAAACTGCCTGTCGAGGCAGAGGATACAAAGTGGATATCCTCTACGCCTTATGGGCATTCTGGGCAGCTATTACGTGGTTATCGGCTTCTTCAGCATCACGAACCTCAATTCGCTCGTCGAAGCCTTCGACGCTCGACTCATCATGGCCGGTGCCCAGACTCTGTTCGCGTTCCAGTACCAACACGCGAATTGCCAAACCGCAGGCCACAGCCCACGGCCAGGTGTAGAACACCTCGCCCAGACGCGATGCACAAATCATGATGGCAACTCCGGCGCCCTGGACAACGTAGAACTTAGCCGGCAGGGTCTTCTTACCGCTAAATACGTTCACGATGTAGAGCACGGTAATGGCTACGACCAGAATCATCCAGAGCCAGCCGCCCTCCACCAGAGCAGACCAGTACGAGTTGTGGAAGAACCACGTCTTGGACCCGGTATGGGTCAGGTAAACATACGCTTCACCCAAGCCCTGGCCGAAGAAGCCGGTGTTCTGCACCTTGACCTCCGCAGCCTGGTCAATCAGCGAGCGCAACGCATCGGTACCGGTACGGTCCGCGAAGACGCCGGACTGCGCGTAGTCGCTGGTCAAAATATCAATCAGCCAGTACAGGGCAACGCCCAGCGCAATACGACCAAAAGTCTTCAGGCGGTTCGCAATGACAATCCAAATCAGGCCCGCTACATACGCCGCAATCGAGGTACGCGAACCCGTAGCCCACAGCAGACCGGAGAAAACCACCACGGCAAGGATGACTTCAATCTTGTTGCGGGCAAAGCTCAAAATCAGCAGGCCAAAGAGACAGTACACCAGACCCGAGAAGTTCTTATCGTTCAGCCAACCGGTCAGGTAGCCGTAGTAACCAGTCACCGGAGCAAAACCAGCAAAATAAGCTACCGCGTTGAAAATGATTGCTGCAGAATATCCCAAAACAATGGAACGAATATGCAGACGCCCATCCGCGATGACCCAGATGAGGACTGTCGCCGCAACCAGGCGGAGCAGACGTCTCGTCCAGTCTGATGCGTCTTCGGAGTGCACGCCGTTAAGCGAGACAATTGCGAGGTAACCCATCGCGATAAACATGATGGTCCGCAGGGTTGCGTAGCGGCTCACGTCAAAAGTCGGTTTACGGGTCAAACCGTATGCCGCCAAGACAATAACAACCACCTGGTTAAAGGGCAGACCGACACCCGGCACAGCGTCACCAAACAGCAGAAGAAACGCCATGATGAATTCAGGCATGCGAATCTGACCGCTCTGGCGACGCACGTATTCGCTACCGCGGGACACGGTTTCAGAGAAGCGCGAAACCTCGGGCTTCTCAGCGGGCTCATTCAAGTGCGCGGAAACCTGCGAAGTCTGGCTCATCGTCGGCCTCCTCGAAGTACACGTGCGTAAATATCAACCGTTTGAGCAGCCATCTGCTCGTTCGAAATCCAGGTGAAAGGCTCCTTATCGCCCTTCTGTAGCTGCCGGCGCATCGCCTGCAGAACCTCTTCGGTGAGCTTGAGGCTCTGACGGTCCACCAGTTCGTCGGCGTTCAGAATCTCCGGGTTACCGCCCACGGCGGTTGCCACGGTCTTCAGCCCGGCTGCTTTGGCGTCCAACAGGGTGTAGGAGCAGTTCTCCCACACCGAAAGCTGAACGATCATATCGCTGCGGCCCATCGCCTCAATGGGGTTAACGAAGCCGCTAAAGGTCACCGAATCGCCCAGGTTCAGACGCTTAGCGTGGGCTTTCAGCTCCTCCCCCAAATCGCCCGAACCGGCAATCTCGAGGTGAGCCTGCGGGTACTCCTCGCGCAGGCGCGCGAAGGCGTCCAGCAACACGTCGATGCCCTTCTCAGGCGACAGACGCGAGAGTGAGAGAATGCGCGGGCCGCCCTCGGCGGGCACGCGCTTCTCGGCGACGGCGGCGGCCACTACGGGGATGTCCACGCCGTTGTATACCAGCTCCACGCCGCGAGCACCCCACTTGGAGCGCATCTGGTCGGCGGTCGAGCGGGACACGGCAATCGCGCGGTTGGTGCCCCACAGGCGCACGCGGTGCACGGTCTCCATGAGCTTCGAACGCCAGGAGCTACCGTGGTACACCGAGTCATTACCGGCGATGCCGTGCTCAGTGGTCAGAAGCTTCGGCACGCAGGTACCACGCTTGATAACGCTACGGATGCGCAGGGCATTCACCACGGCAGCAGCCACAACATCCGCATACGCCAGGTGGCTGTGCACAATCTCCGGGCGAAGCTGCTCAATAGCCTTCTTCAAAGAAGCAAAGGAAGTCTTAAAACCGTAATTGGGGCCGAACTCGGCCTTCACGACGGTGACGCCCAGTTCCTCAAGACGCTCGGTCAGCTTACCCTCGGGTGCGAGAACCACCAGGTTAAAGCCGGGGAGCCCGGCACGTGCCATATCGACAACGTGCCGAGCTACTCCACCAAAATCGGGAACCGGAACGACCCACAGGGCCGTGGGAACTCCGTTTGAATTCATGAGTGAGTGTCTACTTTCTACAGCCACTTCTCGAGGCGGTCCAGGGCGGTGAAGAAGCCTTCACCGTTGTTGATGTGGCCCTGCCAGATTTCGGGAATGAAGGATGCCTTCGGGGCCAGCTCACGCAGCTGCTTGCCCAGCGCGGCCCAGTCCACGTCGCCTTCGCCAACCTGAACGCCCTCACCGTCAACACCAACGCCGTCCACCAGGTGCAGGTGAATCGACAGCGGTGCCAGCTGCTCAACAGCCTCCGACAGCGGAATGTTCAGGAAGTTAGAAGCCAGCATGGTGTGGGAGATGTCCAGGCAGAGCGCGGTGTCGTAGGCACGCGAGAACTCCGCGGTGTCCTTCGGATCCAGGAACAGGTTGTGGTACTGCTGACCACCCATCAGCCAGGGGTACGGGGGCAGGGTCTGAGCGGCCAGGCGCACGCCAGATGCGTCCAGGTGCTTCAGAGCCTCGCCGATACGCTCGTACTTTTCGGCACGCTCGGAGACGGGGATGTGCTTGTCCTTGGTGAAGCCGCCCATGGTCACAACCATGATCGGGTCCTCGTCCACGGTGAAGTAGCGGGTCAGGTCACGGGTGATGTCGATGGTGCGCTGCACCTCGGCGATGGAGCGTTCCCACACCTCGGGGTCCTTCGAGGCGAGGTCCACGAGGAAGTCGCCGGCGAAGAGGTCGGGCAGGTGGGTGGTGAAGCCCATGTCCAGCTTGGAGTCGAAGACATCGTCGATGTTGATGTCCAGGTCCTTGTAGGAGAAGTGGAACTCCAGGAAGTCCGGCTTAGCCTCTTCAATCAGCGGCTTGTAGTCGTGGTAGCGGACGGGCAGACCCCAGGGGCGATCGAACTTGAAGTCGCGGCGGGTGACCAGGTCATCCTTCAGGTCGCCCTCGAAGAAGAACGAGCCTTCTTCAACGTCGCGCTGCATGGTACGGCCGACCAGCTGCGGCAGGTGGTTCGGCTGCAGGCCGCGGCCGGGGGACTTCACGGCCACGTCGGCCTCGGTCACGACCTCGCCCTTAGCGATGTGGCGGGTAGCGACCAGGGACTTGGCCAGGTTCACGCGGTTCATCAGCTCACCGGTGGACACCTCGCGGGGAGCGGCAGAACCGATAGCTGCCTCAACCTCGCGAATCTGCTGGACCATGGCCTTGAATTCCTCGGGCAGCAGAGAGACGGTGTGGTCGTTACCCTCGAGGGTCTTGTCGGTGGTGAAGTGCTTCTCGATGATCTTTGCACCGCGAGCAACGGCGGCAATCGGCACGTGGTAGCCACGCTCGTGGCCCGAGTAACCGACCAGGCACTGGCCAATCTCGGCCAGGCGGTCCATGTAGGCCAGGTTCACGTCCTTGAAGGGTGCGGGGT
This sequence comes from Rothia sp. HMSC072B03, assembly GCF_001809565.1. Taxonomy (NCBI): domain Bacteria; kingdom Bacillati; phylum Actinomycetota; class Actinomycetes; order Micrococcales; family Micrococcaceae; genus Rothia; species Rothia sp. HMSC072B03. Next base: position 112,824 of record NZ_KV797964.1, on the reverse strand, counting down.
AGGCCGACTGGCACTGCAGCAGGGCGTAGGATGCGCCGGCGTTACGCAGCAGGGCCACGGACTCGCGAATCTCTTCCTCGCGGCTCATACCGGTGGAAACCAGCATGGGCAGACCGCGGGATGCGACGTCGCGCAGCAGCTCGTGGTTGGTCAGGTCGGCAGAAGCAATCTTCATGCCCTGAATACCGTAGTCGACCAGTGCCTGCACCGAGGGGGCATCCCAGGGGGTGCACATGATATCCATGTTGTGCTGCTTGACGTGGTCGAAGACCTCGTACATCTGGTCCACGCTCAGGGAGAAGCGGGAGAGCAGGTCCAGGGTGTACTGCACGCCCAGGTCCTCGCCAGCGGTGGCGGCACCGCGCTGACGGTAGAGGGCGTCCATGTCACGCAGCTGGAACTTCACGGCGTCGGCACCGGACTCAACGGCCAGGTCCACCAGTTCCTTAGCGAAATCAACGCTACCCTGGTGGTTGTTGCCGATCTCGGCGATGATGAAGGCCGGGGAGTCCTCGCTGATGGTGTGCTTACCGATGCGCAGGACGTCCTGCTCGTCCATGGCGAGCGCCACGAGGTGGCCGCGCTCGTCGGTCAGCGGAACGTGGTTGATGCCCTTGGCAAAGTATGCGCGCAGGGTCTCGGGGTCGGCATCTGCCGGAGCGGTCTGCGGGTTGGTGTTAGCGGCATCCAGGGCGCTGGTCTCCAGGGATGCGGTCGGGTTGGCAATCAGCCAGCGGCGGAAATCGCCGTCGGAGAGAGAACCGCGCAGAATACCGGACTCGTTGACCAGGAAGATGATGCGCTGGCCGTTGGCAGAAATCTTCTGCAGTGCGGTAAGAATCGGGTCTTCAGCGAAGACCACATACGGGGCGATATTACGTTCAATAATCATAGGTTTGAACCTTTTCGTGAGTGTTCTATTGAATGACTGAGTGCCGGTCAATCCGGGACGGCGACGAGAATGTCGCCGGGACGAGGGTTACTTGCTCTCGTTCAGAATCTGAGTGAGCTGATGTTCCGCCACGGAGAAGTCAATCGGCGCGTCGATGTCGACGCCCTCAACCTCGTTGAGCATGAACAAGTCAATCGTACCGCCGGGGTAGCCGGCCAGGCGGTTGTGGTGCTCAGTGTACACAGGAGTCTTCGTGATGTACATGGAGCCGTTCTCGCGGTAGCGGAAGGTTTCCTTAGTCAGCTCCTGACGGCGCGGACGATGCATAATCTCGAAGGCTGCGGTGGGTTCCCCATCGGCGTGCCAGGTCCAAATGAACGGACCGATCGGAATCACGCCGACCATGGAGTCCTTGTCGTTCTCGACGAACTGGCGGACCGCGCGTGCCAGGGTACCGGGCAGACGCACGGGGCTGGTTGCCTGCAGCAGCATGACGGCTTCGGGTGCCCAGTCGTTCTCGGTGTAGAACTCGATGGCGTGCTCGACGACCGGCTCGGTTGCGGTGGTGTCCTCCGCCAGGTGGGCCGGGCGAATGAACGGCACCTCGGCACCGTACTCGCGGGCGATATCGGCCAGCTCGGCATCATCGGTGGAGACGACAACGCGCAGCTCGTGCTCACCGGCAAGCTCTTCCTTCGCGGCCAGGGCCTGCTCGATGGTCCATGCGACCAGCGGCTTACCCGCGATGGGGCGCAGGTTCTTGCGCGGAATGCCCTTCGAGCCGCCGCGTACGGGAATGACGCAGAGAATACGCATTATGCCTCCAGAGTTTCGATGATGAGTTCTGCGATGCGGCGTGCCGGTTCCTTCTCGGGCTGAACCGGGGCGGGGGTGGGTTCGCTCCCCCACCGGTTCATGCCGTAGCGGTCCCAGAATTCCACAAGCCATGCGGGCGGTGCCGGGTGGTACACCCAGGCCGGGATGCCGCGGATAGCCGCCTCCAGCACACCGGTGGAGAAAATCGACACGACGGGGTTCGGTACCTCGTTCAGAGGGGTTCCGGAACGATCAATGCGGATGCCTTCCTTCTCCCACAGCTTGTGGGTCAGCACCGACAGCTTGTCCTTCTCGCTCGGGTGCGGGCGGTAGATACCGCCGTACTTCTTCAGGAAGGAGTGCGCGGCGAAAGCGAAGGATGCTCGCGGCAGCTCGGCGCCGTGCATCTGGCCCAGGAAGATGGGTTCCAAATCGTTCTGCTTCTGCGCCTCGGCACCGGCGGCTTTCTGAGCGGCCAGGTAGAGCAGCTGGGAACCCACCGCGTGGGTGGTCACGTCGCGGCGACCCGACGCCCAGAACTCTGCGTCGGCTTCGCTGAACGCCAACAGAGTTGCGCCAACCGGCAGGGGCGGTGCCTGCGGCACGAGCAGACCGTGCTGTACGACCCAGTACTCAGCACCAATCGCGCGAGAGTACTCGTAGGCGGCCGCGCCGCGGGCCAGGTAGTGGCCGAGGGAAAGGACCACGCGCACACCGGGCAGGAGCCCCTGCAGCTGGTCGCCCGTCACTTCCTGTTCGGTCCAGGCATCACGGCCGTAACGCTCGGTGGCGTACTGGCCGTTGAGGTACTCCGAGGCATCCTCGGGGACCCACAGGGCCACGCCCACGTTCTCGAGGTACTTGAGCGGCTCCAGCAGGGAGTTACGGCTCGTCGGAGAGAAAGAATCGAGCACGATGAGCACGCGGGGTACGGCGCCGCGGGTGTAGAGAACACCGCCAACAGGGGCTTCCTGTTCCGCCGCGCCCCCGCGCAGACGTCCGATAAGGCTGCGGGCCTCGCCCTTAGCCCAACGCAGGGTGTTCTGGCGCTTCTGCCAGGCGGCCCATGCATCAATGTCGAGGGGGTAGGTTAGGCCCATAGTTGCTCCAAAATCTTGACGCGCTGATCAAAGGTGTGCTCGGCCAGGGTTCGCTTCTGACCGGCTTCACGAATCTTTCGCGCCCACTTCGGGTCACGGAAAATGCGGGTACAAATCTCGATGAGCTCATCGATGCTCTCGTACACCAGAACCTCTTCACCCGGAATGTAGTAGCGGTCCACGTCGGGGCGGTCAATCACCTGCAGGGCGCCCACGCCGGGCGCCTCGAAGGTACGCATGGTGAAGCCGTCCTGGTTGTTGTGGATGTTCAGGGTAGCAGGGGAAGACGCCATGATGCCGTAGGCCTCGGAGCGGTCGATGTCGCGGCCGGCGGGAACGCCGGAGTCCTTGAACTGCTTGGTGCGCAGAATATCGTAGGGGTGACGCGACCAAGCACGACCGTAAGCACGCACCGGCAGACCGGCGGCGACGAGGGCCTGCAGGGTCTCCTCGCGGTTGGGGTACTTGGCGCCCACAAAGTTAATGGAGTCCTCGCGGACGGGAACAATCGGGCAGTGGGTGTCGTAGGCGTTCGGCATGTCGAGCACCTCGAATCCCTGTTCACGCAGGTGCTGCGCATCCAGCGGGCTGTAGCTTGCCAGCGAGCCCAGGTGGTGCAGGTCCTCTTCGGTGTAGCTCATGCGTCGCATTTCGTCGTAGAGCCAGGTGCCGTAGCGAACGCCGGAGGTCTCCAGCAGGTCCCACCATTCGCGGGAGAGCATATCGCCCTTAATGACCAGCACAATATCGGGGTGGAACTCGTTGAAAGCATCGATAGCCTTTCGAGTTGCCTGAGCCGCGAAGCTTTCGGGGCGGTACTTCTCGGGTAGCTCGTGGGCGAGCTTGTTGAGGATGCGCTCGGAGAGGGTACCCGGAGCATCATAGATGTGGGTGCGCACATCGTATCCGTGCACTTCCAGGGATGCCTGAATCGCCTTCCAGTACCCGTGGAATGCGGGTGAGAGTAGTAGAAGTTTGGGCTGAGTCATATGAGGATTGGATCCTGTCGGCGTTTGCTATAAGAACCCGCAGGGCAAAACCGTGCGGTGCTATGTGTTGGAGTGAAGCAGAGAGGCACGTTTCAAGCAGAGCTTGCGCTCAAACATACCTACTAAAATTTTACAACGAAAGCAGAAGATGACACATGCTTACGCAGTGTGTCACCTCCAACGTTTAGCTATGGGGCGCTCCGCACCGGGTGCGGACACTAGAGCTAGTTTTCGCGGCGCTCGGCCTTGGCGATGCGCTCCAGGTCGGCGGCGAGGAACCCGCGAGCGTCTACATCCTTATTGCGCAGCGCACGCACAGAGTTCACGAGGAAGTTCGCGTAGCTGGTCGCACGCAGGGCTACGGCCAGCTTCTTTTCCCAGCCCCACTTGTCGGCGTAGATGAAGCGTGCGGTGGTCAGCCACTGGATGCGACGCTCCGAGGGGGAAGACCCGCCGCCCTCGTGGGTAACGGTCACCGAGGGAATCAGGTAGCGGTCCACGCCGGCCTGCGAGAGGCGGTATTGGAAGTCCACCTCTTCGCTGTTCATGTAGAAGCGCTCGTCCATGCCGCCGAGGCGGTTGAATACGGCGCGAGGCACGACCATGCAGGCACCCATAACCCAGTCGACCTTCGCGTCGGAGGTTCCGGTGCATGCCTCAACATCGTGTCCAACGCCGCGGTGCCACCACTTCGTCGGCTTGAAGCGAGCCAAGGGGGTGAACCATTCCCAGGCGATATGTCCGGCGGTGGGGAACTTGCGGGCCACCCACTGCTGCTGGCCGTCGTGGCCGATGACCTGCGGGCTGGCCAGAACCTGGCCGTGTGCCTCGGTTGCGGCGAGCATGCGGGAGATGAAGGTGTCATCCAGCTCCAGGTCGCTGTTGAGGATGAACACCCATTCGCCGGTCGCAGCAGCGACGCCGGAGTTCACGGCCTTACCGAAGCCGCCGTTGACGGCACGGCGCACGACGGTCACGCCCTCAACCTCGGGGAAGGGAACGGGCGAGACGTCGTCCGAAACGACGATCTCGACATCGGAGGGGTCAATCCCCTTCTGCGCGCGGAGGGTGTCAATGATGGAGAGAACCGGTTCCGGCTCGCCGTAAAACGGGATAACCGCAGAGATGCGGGGTGAGTGGGTCATAACATGTCCTTTGAGCGAGGGGGGCGGGCCGCATCAGCGGATGGGGCCCGGCGGTAAGAAAAGAAGCTGAGGCGTGGAGAGGGGCGATTGCGCCAACGCGTCTGTACTATTCGTACCACTGCGTCGCCACAACCGCCCCGCGTCTGCTAGTCCGGCAGCTGGCCCAGGCGAACGAGGTTCGCAAATTCTTCGTTGGCCGCCTGAACTTCCTTGAAGGTGCCCTTATTAGCGATGCGGCCCTGAGAGAGGTACACCAGCTGATCAACGTTGCGCACCGTGGAAAGGCGGTGTGCCACGATAATCACGGTAATCTCCTGAGAGATGCGGTTAATGGTCTGAGTAATCTTGTGCTCGGTCTCGTTGTCCAGCGCACTGGTTGCCTCATCCATAATCAGCAGGCTCGGGTTGCGGTACATCGCACGCGCAATACCCACGCGCTGACGCTGACCACCCGAAAGACGGTTACCGTTCTCACCAATCGGGGTGTTGATGCCGTTTTCCAGAGTCTCGACAACGGGCATCAGCTCCGCCAGCTCGAGGCAGTAGAGCACTCGCTCATCATCGATGTACTGATTGGGAATGCCGAAGGCGACAGCCTCGCGCAGAGTGCCGTTACCCAGGTAGGGGTCCTGAGGAACATAACCAATCTTCTGGTACCAGGAGGGCAGGTCCGTATTGACGTCCTTACCCTGGCTGGAGATAACGCCTCGAGTCGGGGTGAGCAGGCCGAGGATGAGGTCCACAAGGGTCGTCTTACCCGAACCGGAACCGCCCACGAAAGCCACCGAAGTGCCTGCGGGCACATCAAGCTGGATATCGCGCAGAACATCCTTATCGCCATCCGGGTAGCGGTAGACCAGGTTATCGACCAGAACATCCACGGGCTCATTAGTCGGGTTAATAATGGTTGCCGGATCAATATCACCCTTGAATTCAATCATCCGTAGGCGCTGCTCTTCAGGGCTCATCGAGCGGATAACCTTAGCGACTTCTTCACTAGCAAATTCATTCGCGCGAATGCCACCTAGGGAAGCAACCATACGGGTAGCGTTCGGCAGAATACGGATACATGCGGTTGCGAAAAGCATCAGGGCAGGCAAGCTATCGGCGCCCTGGGTAGAGGTCATCAGACCCAGAAGACCCGCAATACCGACGATGAAGATAATTTCCAGAGCATACTTAGGGAAATCAGCGAAGAAGGAAATATTGACGTCACTATTGACGCTACGCAGCGCATGCTGGCGGTACTCTTCAACAGTCAATTCGCGCGAGTTAGAAATACGAATCTCGCGGAAGCCCTTGACGTTATCGAAGAGAGAGCGGAGGGCGTCACGACCGGCGCGGGCAGAAATCTCACCGTACTTAGCGTTTCCTCGACGCAGGAAGAGCTGCATCACAGAGATCGTGACACCGAAGTACACGAAGGCAATCAACGCAGGAACGGGCATAACGAACAGAATCATCGCCAGCAGCACAAGAATTGAGAGCATATCACCGACGAAGTTGATAATTGAGCCAACAAAGCCGCGGTAAGCGAACACCACGTAGGTACCAATCAGGTACACGGTGTCTTCGGGCTGAGACTTCCTGTGATTGAAGTAGCTATCCTTCATGTAGTGGTTAAGGATAGTCGTCGACGTCGCCAGCTGCTGATAACCGGTGAACTTCAGGCTCCAACGTTTAAAAGCGAGCGATGCAATGCCCTTAATGACGAAGGCAAGCACCAGAACGGTACCCAGGTAGAGCACCAAATCAGAACGCTGAGGGTTGCCGAAGATATCAGAAATTACAGCCAGGTAGCCGGTAATTTCAGCGCCCATCGCAATATTCACGATGGGAAGAACAGCAGCAACACCGACCATTTCCATTAGCGAAAGAAGGAATAGGCCGATTAGATTCACAATTAGTAGCGTAAAGCTCCGTCCTGGGAAAAAGATACGAAGCTTAGTGTAAATACTCTTCATTGGTCCTCGTTGGTGAGTGTTTGCACTGGCTTCCGAGTGAGAAGAAGCCCAGCATTTCACGCCAATTCTAGCATGTGACCTCTAAACCCTTTCACTATAAAGTTTGTACTTTAGGTCATCATCACGTCCCCAAGTTGAAACTTTCAGAGCGACCTACATTGAAGATGTATCGGACGAGGCCTTAGGGAATTCGCCACACTCGAGATTCAGAGACCTTTGAAGAGTCAAGCAACTCGGTATGATAGATACTATTCGTTCAACTTCACCCGACACTTCCGGCTTCCCTGTTCACCGTTGGGTACGTCAAGAGAAAAGGCTTTTGATGGGCATCTTCAACATCAAGTCCTTGAAGGACAAGTACACCCGGGGCTCCGCAGAGGAGATCACCGACTCCTCCAAGGCCCCCGAAACCACCGCGACCACTGCGCCGGCATCCGCCCCCTCCATTGCGGAAGGGGTCCGCTCGCTGATCCAGAACAACCCCGACCTGGCAGGCAAGAACCGCCGCGGGGCCGCCCAGCGCTCCATGGTCCCTTCGGGTTCGCTCCGCGAAGTCATGGGCGAGTATGAGGCTCACTCCCCCGCCGAGGTCGCCGCCCAGACGCCCCTTCCCAAAGCATCCGAGCCTTCCCACGCCGAAGAAATCTCTGAGGACGGCACCGTCACCATTGATGCGCAGCCGCTGAACCTCACCGAAACCTCGGGTACCGCCGCCGATATCCTCCCCCTGGACGAACCGTCTGCAGAGGGCTCCTCCTCACGCTCCGTTCACGTCGAGGAACACCACGCACCCACCGTCGCCTCGGGTGTTCTGGCCGACACCGCAGAAGAACCCGCTCCGACAGCCCTCGCGGCACGTGAGGAGACCGCAAGCGCCCCGCAGGGTGAACGCGAACGCACCCCGCTCTTCAAGCTCTCCCCCGGCACCTTCACCCGTAGCGGCGCACACGACACCGACGGCCCCTTCCAGGCGCTCTTCGTGTGCACCGGCAACATTGCCCGCAGCGCCTCCGGCGAGGTTATTTCCAAGCACCTGGCCGCAGAGTACGGGCTGGAGGACAAGTGGACCTTCGCCAGCGCCGGTACCGGCGCGCTGGTCGGTCAGGGCGTGTACGAACTCATCGCCAACGAGCTCATCGAGCGTGGCTACAACCCCGAGGGTTTCGCCTCCCGTCAGCTGACCGAGGAGATCATTAAGAACGCGACCATCATCCTGGTCGCGGAGAAGGTGCACGCCGACTGGATCGTGCGCGAGTGGCCCCAGTACCACTCCAAGATCATGCTACTCAAGCAGGCTGCTCGCCTTCGTGAGGAAGCGCGCCGTGCCGAGCCGCTCTCCTACCTCTACTCCTACGGTGGCACTCCCCTCGCGAGCGATAAGCTCGAGGACCCCTACCGTCGAGGCCCGGCCGCCGCGAAGAAGGCCGTAGACGAGGTTGAAGAGTCGCTACGCGTGATTCTGCCGTGGCTGGCGCGAGCCCACCGCTAAATCTCCGCAATACAGAATCTGCAGGGGTCTGCCCCCCTCAGAAACGTAGAAAATCCCCCGCTACCACAACCGTGGTAGCGGGGGATTTTCTACAGCCTATTCAAGCCCTAGTGATCGAAAATCTCGGTCACGGAGCCCTCGTCAAAGACCTCACGAATAGCGCGAGCGATGAGGGGCGCGATGGAGAGAACGGTCAGGTTCTCGAAGCGCTTTTCCTCCGGGACGGGCAGGGTGTTGGTCACCACGACCTCGACCGCGCCGCACTCGGACAGACGCTCAACGGCGGGATCGGAGAGAACCGGGTGGGTTGCCGCGATGATAACTTCCTTCGCGCCCTTATCCATGAGGACCTTCACGGCGCCGGCGATGGTTCCGCCGGTGTCAATCATGTCGTCAATCAGCACGCAGGTGCGGCCCTCAACGTTACCCACAACGGTCTTGGAGACCGCGTGGTTCGGAACGTTGATGTCTCGGGTCTTGTGCACGAAGGCCAGGGGTGCGCCGTTCAGCAGGGTGGCCCAGTGCTCGGCCACGCGCACACGACCGGTGTCCGGGGACACCACGGTCACGTTCGACAGGTCCTCAACGCGCTCGCGGATGTGCTTAGCCAGCACCGGAATTGCGAAGAGGTGGTCCAGCGGGCCGTCGAAGAAGCCCTGAATCTGCGAGGTGTGCAGATCGACGCACATCAGGCGATCCGCGCCGGCGGTCTTGTACAGGTCAGAAATCAGGCGAGCCGAGATGGGTTCGCGGCCCTTGTGCTTCTTGTCCTGACGAGCGTAGGGGTAGAACGGGGACACCACGGTAATGGAGCGAGCGGAGGCACGCTTGAGCGCATCAATCATGATGAGCTGCTCCATGAGCCACTCGTTAATCGGTGCCGGGTGCGACTGAATCACGAATGCGTCCGCACCGCGCACAGACTCCTCAAAACGGACGTAGGTCTCGCCGTTGGCGAAGGTGTATGCGGAGGTGGGCAACAGGTCGTGGTCAAGGGCCTGCGCAATCTCCTCGGCGAGCTTGGGGTGTGCTCGACCGGAGACCACTACAAGCTTGCGCTCACCGGGGTTGGTAATCTCGCTACTCATGGTGTTGTTCTTTCCTCGGATTAGGATTCTGCCGGTTCCTGTGCGCCCGCGGCCTTTGCAGCCTCAGCGGGTTCGGTACCGGCACGGTTCTTCAGAACCCAGCCCTCGATGGTGCGCTGGGAAGTCTCAGAGTAGGCGAGGGCGCCCGCAGGAACATCCTTGCGGATCAGCGCGCCCGCGCCGGAGTAGGCACCGTCACCCACGGTGACCGGTGCAACGTAGATGCCCGCGGATCCCATGCGGGCATGTGCGCCAATAACGGAACGGTTCTTCACCAGACCGTTGTAGTTGGCGAAAATGGAACCCGCACCAATGTTGGCGCCCTCACCGATGGTGGCGTCGCCAACGTAGGACAGGTGCGGAACCTTCGCGCCGTCACCAATCTGCGAGTTCTTGGCCTCGCAGAAGGTGCCGAGCTTCGACCCCTTACCCAGGGTCGTACCGGGGCGCAGGTAGGCGAAGGGACCGACGGTTGCGCCCTCGCCAATCACGGCGCCAAAGCCGTGGGCGCGGATGACGGTAGCGTCTGCCTCAACGGTCATATCGGTCAGGGTGGTGTCGGGGCCAATGGTTGCGCCGGTGGCAACGGTGGTGGAGCCGTGCAGCTGCACGCCGGGCAGGAGGGTCACGTCATTCTCGATGCGCACGGTCACGTCAATCCAGGTGTTCTGCGGGTCGACAATGGTCACGCCGTTACGCATGTGAGCCTCGAGGATGCGGTTGTTGAGCATGCGGCCCAGCTGAGCCAGCTGCACACGGTCGTTAGCGCCCTCAACTTCCCAACGGTCCTCAATGGCCAGGGCGGAGGTACGGTGGCCCTTCGAACGGGCGATGGACAGCACATCGGTAATGTACTTCTCGCCCTGAGCGTTATCGGTGGTCACCTCAAGCAGGGCTTCGCGCAGCACGTCGGCGTCAAAGGCGTAGATACCGGAGTTGATCTCGGTAATCTCGAGCTCTTCGGGGGAGGCGTCCTTCGCCTCGACGATGGCGGTCACCTCGCCAGCCTGGTTACGCACGATACGGCCGTAGGAGCCGGGCTCGTCCACGTGGGTGGTCAGCACGGTGACGGAGTTCTTGTCCTGCTCGTGGAAAGCGATAAGCTCGCGCAGAGTCTCAGGACGCAGCAGGGGCACATCGCCATAGGTCACCAGCACGGTACCCGAGACAGGGGCCTGCGCATCCAGAGCATTCAGGCCGACCTCAACGGCGCGACCGGTGCCGGGGACTTCGTCCTGGTCAACGATGGTCACGTCGGGGTCGAAAGCGAGCACGTGCTCGGCGACCTTGTCGCGCTGGTGGCGCACCACTACAGCGAGGCGTTCAGGGTTCAAGTCACGGGCCGCGGCAACGGCGTGCTCCACCATGGAGCGGCCACCAATACCGTGCATGACTTTGGGGGTTGCGGACTTCATGCGCGTGCCAGCGCCGGCGGCGAGAACAATCACCGCGGAGGGTGCCAGTTCAGTGTTCACTGAGAAGACTCCTTATACGAGGTTGTAAGAGTGAGAGGTGAGCGCGGAACCGCCGACTCTCATTCAACGATTCCGTTGAGTGCTTACGCTCCGCCACTAGGACTCGAACCTAGACAAACGGCTCCAAAGGCCGCTGTGCTGCCATTACACCATGGCGGATTATTCCCGTGCCGGTGCGGGTACCGCCTCTGGTGGCAGTCGCCATTCGCTACCCTAATTTTGGGCAGAGAACAGCGCCGTGCAGGAAATGCTTCCCTCAGTTTATCAAATATCCGCCGTGGGCTCGCCCCACGCACGGCGCAAACGCGGGCTTTCGACGGGTACTTCAGCTATCTTTTCAAACCTTCAACCGTTCCCCCATCGATTACATCACCGGCACCTGAAAATATCCTCACCCTGTACCCTAGAAGGCGTGGCACATCTACTTGGCGGCGAATCGCTGCATCTTGAGTTTCCTACCCGAACCATTTTCGAGGGCATCACGGTCGGCCTGAACGAGGGCGACCGCATCGGCATTGTCGGCCGTAACGGCGACGGCAAATCCACCCTCATGAAGATCCTTGCCGGCCGGCTCGAACCGGACTCCGGCCGCGTTACCGTGCGCGGCGGCACCCGCATCGGCTACCTTGACCAGTCCGATGTTCTCGACGACGACCACACCGTCGGCTACGCGATTGTGGGCGACACCCCCGAATACGAGTGGGCCTCGCAGGCTCGCATCCGCGACGTCATCTCGGGCCTGGTCTCCGACCTGCCCTGGGATGCGCCGGTCTCGTCCCTCTCCGGCGGCCAGCGCCGCCGCGTGGCCCTGGCCTCCCTGCTCGCGCAGGAGTGGGACGTGCTCATGCTCGACGAGCCCACCAACCACCTGGACGTCGAGGCCATCACCTGGCTCGCCGGCCACCTGAAGTCCCGCTGGTCGAAGAACGCCGGAGGCCTCATGGTCGTTACCCACGACCGCTGGTTCCTCGATGAAATCTGTACCGACACCTGGGAGGTGCACGACCGCATCGTCGAGCCCTTCGAGGGCGGCTACGCTGCGTACATCCTGCAGCGCGTTGAGCGTGACCGTCAGGCAGCCGCGGCTGAGGCTAAGCGCCAGAACCTGATGCGCAAGGAGCTCGCGTGGCTGCGCCGTGGCGCCCCCGCGCGTACCTCCAAGCCGAAGTTCCGCATCGATGCGGCCAACGCCCTGATTGCGGACGTTCCGCCCGTGCGCGACACCGTGGAGCTGAAGAAGATGGCGGTCTCCCGCCTCGGCAAGGACGTGGTGGACCTCGAGAACGTCTCGGTCACCTACGACGACCCCTCCCTACCCGGCGGCAAGCGCCCCGTTCTGAAGAAGGTCACCTGGCGTATTGCCCCCGGTGAGCGCACCGGTATCCTGGGCGTGAACGGTGCGGGCAAGTCCACCCTGCTTTCGCTGGTGACCGGCGACCTGAAGCCGACCGAGGGACGCGTCAAGCACGGCAAGACCGTGAAGATTGCGACCCTCACCCAGCAGCTGGACGAGCTGAAGGAGGTCGAGAACGACCGCGTCTCCGACGTGATCGGCCGTAAGAAGCGCAGCTACATTGCCGACGGCAAGGAGCTCTCCCCCTCGCAGATGCTCGAGCGTCTAGGCTTCACCAGCGCTCAGCTCTCCACCCCCGTCAAGGACCTTTCGGGTGGTCAGAAGCGTCGCCTGCAGCTGATGCTGATTCTGCTGGACGAGCCGAACGTGCTGATTCTCGACGAGCCCTCCAACGACCTGGATACCGATATGCTCGCGGCCATGGAGGATCTGCTGGATACCTGGCCGGGCACCCTGCTGGTGGTCAGCCACGACCGCTACCTCATGGAACGCGTGACCGATCAGCAGTACGCGGTCATTGACGGTTCGTTCCGCCATCTGCCCGGCGGCGTGGACGAGTACCTGGCACTCTCGGCGGCCGGTGCTGGCGGCTCTGCGGCAGGTAGCGCGCAGGCCCGTTCCACCGCCCCGACCCAGAAGGCTTCGACGCAGGAGGCTGAGGCATCCGCCAAGCCGAAGGTTTCCGGCGCCGAGCAGCGCGCGGCGCAGAAGGAATCGGGAGCGATTGAGCGTCGCCTCGCCAAGCTGGCGGCGGAACAGGAGAAGCTCTCCGAGCAGATGAGCGCGCACGACGCCTCAGACTACGCCGGTTTGGCGGCACTCGGCGAGCAGCAGCAGGCACTTCAGGATGAGATTGACGAGCTAGAAATGCGCTGGCTCGAACTCTCCGAGCTGCTGGGGTAACGCCAACTTCACGTGCCACATATAACAGCGGATTTCTACTCCGCACACGCGGGATGCTACCTCCTTTTGAGGCGGCGTCCCGCTACTATTAGGTAGTAGCTTTTAATACTCTTAGGGAGCAATTTTCCCGCCCACCCTGATGAAGGTATCCATGCTCAGCACTCTCAAACAGCTCAAGCATCAGCATTTTCTGAAGCAGAAGGCTAAGCGCCGCGCGGCACGCATCGAAAAGTTCCGCACCTCCGGCGTCACCATTGGTGACGGCACCTATGTGCACCCCAGCTCCGAAATTCTTCCCGGTGCCCAGATTGGTTCCGGTTGCTGGGTCAACCGCGATATCTTTATCGACCGCGCTGCCCAGATTGGCGACCGCGTCTACCTGGGTCCGCGCGTCACGCTGTGCACCGCAAGCCACGAAATGGGTCCCTCCCGTCAGCGTGCAGGCGAGAATATTGAGGCCCCCATCGTGATTGGCGATGGTTCCTGGCTCGGCCAGAATGTATCCGTCATTGCCGGTGTGACCATCGGTGCCGGATGCATGATTGCTGCGGGTGCCGTGGTGGTCTCCGACTGCGAGCCGAACGGCCTCTACGCCGGTGTTCCCGCCCGACGAATTAAGGATCTGGGTGAATAGCATGAGCGAAAAGTACGAGTACGACGCTACCGTCATTATTCCCGTCTACAACGGTGCCGCTTTCATCGAAAAGCAGTTGCAGGCAATCGCGGCGCAGCAGACCAACCGCTCCTTTGAAGTGCTGGTCAGCGATAACGGCAGCACCGACAACACCGTCGCGCTGGTAGAAGCTTTTAACGCCCCCTACCCCCTGCGCTGCGTGGACTCCAGCAACATTAAGGGCCCCGCCAACGCCCGTAACGTCGGCGCGCGCGAGGCTCGTGGCAAGATTCTCGTCTACTGCGACTCCGACGACTACGTAGAAACCGGGTGGCTAGACGGCCACCTGGCAGTCCAGGATGAGCACGGTCCGGCACTCGTTTCGGGCGCCAACCTGCATAACAACAACCCCGTCGAGGTGCTCAAGGCCTACGGTGTTCCCCTCGACTCTGACGAGAAGGTCCTGGCGAACAGCACCCTCCTCGAGACCGAAGAAGAAATCCCGCCCTTCGCTGGTTTCCGGCCCTCAATTACCGGCTGCAATTTCTCTGTTCCCCGCGATGTGTACCTGCGCAACGGCGGCATGGACTGCAGCTACATCGCGGGCTCCGAAGAGACCGACTTCTCCTGGCGAGTCAGCCAGAGCGGCATCCCCTTCTACAAGACCTACGCATCGCTGGTGCACTACCGTCTTCGCTCCACCCCGAAGAAAATCTTCCGTCAGCAGCGCAATTACCAGCACTACCGCATACTCCTGTGGACGCGTTTCAAAGATCAGGGTATGAACGGCCCCAGCATCAAGTACTCGGTCATTGCCCTGGCGAAGTCCCTGCCACTTCTACTCTCCCCCGCTACTCGCTTGGTGGGTGCACGAGAAGCCGGTGCGAACCTGGGCGCTCTTGAAGGTATGTTCCAGTACCGTTTCCGTGCGGTTCCCGAGCGTCAGCTCATGAACAATCGCTAATCACTCATAAAAGAATGCCGGTTCTAGCAATAAACTAGAACCGGCATTCTTTTATATTCGGTGTCTATATTTGTGCTATAGATTAGCGCTGAATCGAAGCAAAAACCTCTTCCCAGCGGCGAACAATATGCTCCGGAGTGTATTCCTTCGCCTTCTGGAAGCAACGCTCAGACTTCTCCGCACGCTGCGCATCATCGCTCATCGCCACACGCAGCTGCTCGGTCAGCGCCTCCACACTGCGCTCCTGCGCCAGGTAACCCACCTGCGGAAGCACATCGCGCAGAACCCAGCACGAGGGGTACGAGACCATGGGGGTACCCACACGCATCGCCTCCTGCAGGGACATCGGCGCGCCCTCAAAATCAGAGGCGCCAATGGTCAATGACGCATCGGCATAGGCCTCGAGCACCTGCTCGGAGTTCAGAGGACCACCCACCACGATACGCTCAGCCAGCGCAGAATCCAGGGAAGCGATACGCTCCTTCATCTGACGCTCAATCGTTTCATCACCACTACCGTTGAGCTTCAAAACCCATTCCGGGAACTCCGGCGCGCACGCAATAAAGCTCTCCAGAATACGCATCAGGCCCT
The DNA here is from genome assembly GCF_001809565.1 of Rothia sp. HMSC072B03. NCBI lineage: Bacteria > Bacillati > Actinomycetota > Actinomycetes > Micrococcales > Micrococcaceae > Rothia > Rothia sp. HMSC072B03. The sequence continues at coordinate 97,441 of NZ_KV797964.1, read as the reverse complement.
TCTCTTCAGAGTAACGACCGATAAACTGCACCACCGGCTTCTTCTGCTGCGCCAGAGCCAGGACCTTCTGCTCAACGGCAGGGTCCAGCGAAGCGTTCAAATTCGACACAGCATCCACCGGGCGGTTCAGCCATTCAGCGAAGAGCTGCGCATCGCCCTCAGAAAGCGCGACAAAAGAGTCAAAAGTCTCGGAGATCTGACGCAGTTCCTTCTCCGCGTCCAGACGATATGAGCTGTCATAGCTACTGTGGAACTCGTACAGGTAACCGATACCCTGCTTCTGCGCACTGCGCGCAAAATCCACCAGGTACGCCGCGATGCCGGTCATCGTAGTCAAAATGACGGTTTCCTCACCCAGAGATTGCAGGTAACGGCGGGTACGTGCCGCGTTGTAGCGATCCCACAGAGCCGTAAAACCCTTCTTAGCCGCCAGCACGGTGCCCAGGGGACCAGGGTTATCAAACGCCATCTTATTGTGTGTAGTCTTCGAAACGAGGTCGCCAGAATGCACCACAAAATCAGGGGTCACAGCATCCGGGTTATTACCCGTATTGTCGAAAAGCGCCATATAGCTGACGTTGTAGCCAGCCTCTTTAAACGCGCGGCCCAGCAGCTTATTCACGGTCGTAATACCGCCCAGAAGGCTAAAACGGTCCTGGGCGATAACAATATTTTTAACCTTCATCGTATTCTCCCTTTCAGCCAGAGAACGGTAGAAGTCAGTGAGTGATAGAACTGTTATCTATAGTGCCAGATATAGGCGTGGTATTCAGGCACTCAGCGCGCTCACGGCGTGGTGGCCCGCGGCACGGAGAGAGGCAGCAAGAGACTCCGCATGAGCCTGTGAAGAGGTCAGCAGAAGCACCGTCGGTCCGGAGCCCGATACCAGGGAGGCGTACACGCCCTCGCTCTCGCGCAGGTTCAGGGTCGGCTCCAGCTGCGGTGCGCACGAAAGAGCGGGAGCCTGCAGGTCATTACGCAGCAGAGGCGCCAAGGAGGCGAGCGCCGCCTCCGAACCGTCGTATGAGTTCAGTGCTTCCAGAAGCTCTGCGGGTTCTAGCAGCTCACCGGAGGCGGGGTACTCACCTGCGGCGCGGCCGGCATCCAGCTGCTTGAACACGCTGGGGGTTGAGAGGCCAAACTGTGCGGCAACAATCACCAGGTGCAGGGGCTCCCGAGGCGCAGCAACGTTCTGAAGCTCGGTGCCTGTCCCCTGTCCCAGGGCGAGGGTCTGACCCAGCGCGGCACGCACGCTGAAGGGAATATCTGCGCCCAGCTGCGCGGCAAGACGTTCATATTCCGTCTGGGTCAGTAGCGCGCCGGTGCGGCCGGTTGCGTACAGGTAGCGGTCCGTGGCGATCAGTGCCGCTGCGGCGTCTGCTGAGCCGCCCGCCATGCCGCCTGCCACGGGCACAGCCTTCGCAATATGCAGGTGCAGTGCCAGGGCAGAATCAATACCGTGCTCCGCAAGGATTAGCTCCGCGGCACGGTACACGAGGTTCCGCTCATCCATCGGCACATCGGCTGGGTCGAATTGCCCCGCCTGCATCTGCTGATTTACCAGGGAGCCGGGCACAATGTCCATGCTCAGGCTCAGCCCGGGTGCAGCCCCTTCAGAAACCGTGATGGTCTCCGTCAGAGAGACCGCCGCAAAAAGCGTAGTCAGCGGGTGGTAGCCGTCCGGGCGGACGTCCCCCACAGCAAGGTACAGATTGACCTTGCCGGGAGCATCAACCGAAATAGCGGTCTGGGAGGCGGTACTCATCAGCGCATACACCTTTCGCGCGGAAACTCGCGTGAGAACGTCAGTGAAAAATTTAGAGCGGGAAGAAGCTACTCCGCTACAGGCTCAGCCGGAATAGTCAGCGAAGCCTCCGCAATGCGGATAAAACCGTGAATATCCAGCTTCTCGCCGCGCTCCGTCGGAGCGATACCGGCAGCCACCAAAATCTGCTCCGCACGCGCACCCGAGCCCGCCCAGGAGCTCAACGCAGCGCGCAGAGTCTTACGGCGCTGAGCGAAGGCCGCGTCCACGATCGTGAACACCAGGTCGCGGTCAACGGTAGAGAGAGGCTCCTCGCGCATACGGAAGCCGACCAGGCCAGAGTTAATCTTCGGCGCAGGCCAGAACACGTTCTTGCCAATCACGCCCGCCTTATACACCTCGGCATACCAATTAGCCTTCACCGAGGGCACACCGTAAATCTTCGAACCCGGGGTGGCCGAAAGACGGTCGGCAACCTCGTCCTGAACCATCACCAGGGCGTGACGGATGCTCGGGAACTGCGCAAACAGGTGCAGAAGCACCGGAACCGCAACGTTATAGGGCAGGTTCGCCACCAGAGCGTCCGGAGTGCGAGGCAGCTCGGTGACCTTCAGTGCATCCATGAGCACCACGTCAATATCGCCCGCCTTCTCGGGGCGGAACTTCTCAATCGTGTGCGGAAGCTGCTGCGCCAGCGGCGGGTCAATCTCGACCGCCACCATGTCCTTCGCAGCATCCAGGATGCCGAGGGTCAACGAGCCCAGGCCCGGGCCGACCTCCAGCACCGTCTCCTCCGGTGAAATCTCTGCCGCGTTGACAATACGACGAATCGTATTGGGGTCAATCACAAAGTTCTGCCCAAGAGTCTTCGTGGGGCGAATACCGAGCGTCTCGGCAAGCTCGCGAATCTCAGCAGGGCCGAGCAGGGGCAGATCGTTCACAGCGTTCCTTCACATGGGTGGATGGTGGGGAGGTTACAGTTTAGATTACCGCGAGAAACGCTGCTTTACCTCATCAAGAGTGGCTTCCAGAGCGTTCTTAGCGTTTGTAATACGCTTCTTCGGAGCCAAAGCAATACGCACTCGATCCAGAGGACCAGTACCGTGCTGGAGGCTATTCACCTTATCCAGATGACGCTTACCGGACTCCAGGATGACGCTACTGCCCTCCCAGCCGCACAGGCCCGGCTGCACAAAACGCACATCCACACCCCACTGCTGGTACAGCTTGTAATCATCAGCCACAGTACCCGGCACCTTGTCCTCAAACTGCTTGAGCAGCAGCTCAGCACCCGAACGGGAAATCAAATACAAGCCGGTGCAAATCAGGGGCCAGCCACCGTAGGGCTTACCCATACGGTACTTACCGTGCACAAAAGGAGACAGCAGGGACAGGCGGATGTATTCCACCTGCGGGTTCAGCTTGCCGGCTTCATTCGCAAAAGAATCGCTGAGGTTTACCAGGTGCACCTGCGGGTACTTCGTGATAATCGCGTTCACGACCGCCTCAGCATCCGGAGAAAGAAGGATGTCGTCTTCGGCAATCAGCGCCCAATCGGCGTCACTTGCAACAAAGTCACGCCACATCTTCACATGGCTGAGCATGCAACCCTTCTCCGCGGGGCTAGGGTCACGATGCCAACGGCTACGGAAAAACTCAACGTCAAATTCTTCATCAGCGACGTGATTATCGCGGTTATCCACCGCAGAATAACGGATAAAGCCCTGCGCCGGCGCACCCACAGAATAGAACGAGTCGAAACGGTTCGCGCCATCCAGGCCCAGAACATACTTCAGAATCTTTGCCATCTTTTCCCTTCAATAGCTCATCCAGAAAACCTAAGCAATAGAAGATCGCAAAGGTTAATGATGAGTTTTCAGAACATCAGACCACCTGCACAACAGAAGGGCTCGTCAATCTTAAAAATCAGTGCGTAATGCGTAAATGGCATGAAATCTGAATATTGAGCGTGTGATAAATACACACACTACTGTGCAATGTAGAAAGAATTCTATCATTCACCATGCACCAATCTCAGGTGTCCGCAGGTTAAAACGCGGTACGGCACGCGTGTACCGGTGCACAGCAAAAACAATCCCCGCCCTACCGCATACACACGATAGGGAGGGGATAAATGACAGGGCAGAAGACCCACGTATTTACATTTTCATGTGATGACAGTACCCCAATCTATCGCTGGGTTACCGTCTCTGGATTATCGTCCCAGACGCTGCTTCACATCTTCGAGAGTGGCATCCAGAATGTTCTTCGCGTTCGCAATACGCTTCTTCGGCGCCAGGGCGATGCGCAACCGGTCGAGAAAACCGGTGCCATGCTGCGTGCTCTTGAGACTTTCCAAGTGACGAACGCCAGAAGTTTGAATGAGGCTGGTGCCTTCCCAACCGCACAGGCCGGGCTGCACCAAATATACGTCCACTCCCCATTCACGGTAGAGAGAATAATCATCAGCAACAACACCGGGAACCGTCTCGCCAAAACATTCTACGAGTCGTTCAGCCCCAGAACGCGAAAGAAGATACAAGGCAGCACCATACAGAGGCTTTGAACCATAGGCACTACCCATACGGTACTTGCCGTACACAAAAGGAGAAAGCAACGAAAGACGGGGGTAATCAACCCGCGGGTTGAGCTTGCCAGCTTCAGAAGCGTAGATATCACCCAGGTTAACCATCTGCACGTGAGGATACTTTTCGATAATCCTCTCCACTACAGGCTGCAGGTCAGGGGATATGAGGACATCGTCCTCTGCCAGCAAAGCCCAGTCGGCATCTGAAGCGAGGAAGTCCTTCCACATGTGGTAGTGGCTCAAAGCGCAACCCTTTTCGGCAGGCCTCGGCTCTTTACCGTAACGAGTCAAGAACAGCTTGCTATCGAATTGTGCATCAGTGAGGTGATCATCACGGTTATCCACCGCGGAGAATCGTTGAAAATCCCGAGCGGGTGCCCCCACCGAGAAGAAAGAATCAAACCGGTTAGCGCCGTCCAGTCCCAGAACGTATTTTAGGACTTTTGCCATGATGTTCCCTTTTCGATGGCACGCTCATACAGCCTTTATGCGATACGACATGAGCCCTGCATGAGTTGCCGATGTGTGGACCGGGCAACAACATGTACGAGGCGCTCCAAAGCGCACGCGTACCATGGAATATCACCTAGTCGATGAGTGTGAATGGTATGTATAGAACACCCTATCATTCAAGCCAAGATAGCCCCAATTATTGGCGTACGGCTTCCTGTTATATCTCGCACTTTTATATATAGCCTCACCCGCGAGGCCTGAAAACACCCGTAAAAAATCCCTCCCCACCACGCGTGTGATGGGGAGGGACCTGCGCGAAGAGACTTACTTACTTCGCCTTACCCAGGCGCTGCTTCACATCTTCAACGGTAGACAGCAAAGCGTTCTTGGCGTTCGCAAGGCGCATCTTCGGCGCGAGGGCGATGCGCAGTCGGTCCAACGCGCACGTTCCACGCTGGTTGGCGTTGAGAGACTCTAGATGACTCATTCCCGATTCCAGCAGAGTGCTACTTCCTTCCCAGCTGCACAGGCCGGGCTGCACAAAGCGCACATCCAAGCCCCACTCCTCGTACAGGGGGTAATCATCAGCCACAGTACCCGGAGCCTTACCCTCAAAATGTTTCACGAGCTGCTCCGCGCCCAAGCGGGACAGCAGGTACAGGCCAGCACACCCCAGACGGTGGGGGCCGTACATTTTACCCATACGGTACTTGCCGTACACGAACGGGGAGAGAAGAGAGAGACGAATGTAATCCACGCGCGGATTCATCACGCCAGCGTGGGAAGAGTAACCGTCGCAGAGGTTAACAAGCTGTACCTCGGGGTGGCGCTCGATAATCCGCTGCACTACCTTATCGGCATCAGCGGAGACGAGGGCGTCATCCTCAGCAAAAACGCCCCAGTCAGCGTCGCTTTCCAGAAAATCACGCCACATATTCAGGTGACTGAGCATGCATCCCTTCTCGGCTGCCGAAGGATCACGGTCCCAGCGTTTACGGAAAGACTCGGTATCAAAGTCTGAATCAGCCAGGTGGTCATCTCGGTTATCCACCGCGGAGAATCGTTGAAAATCCCGAGCGGGAGCCCCAACGGAGAAAAAAGAGTCAAAACGATTAGCCGCGTCCAAGCCCAGGACGTATTTCAGGACTTTTGCCATGATGTTCCCTTTTCGATGGC
>NZ_KV797964.1:83143-91360 GCF_001809565.1 Rothia sp. HMSC072B03 | reverse complement strand
CGCGTACCATGGAATATCACCTAGTCGATGAGTGAATGGTATGTATAAAATACCCTATCATTCAAGCCAAGATAGCCCCCAATATTTGGCGTACGGCTTCCTGTTATGTCTCGCACTTTATATATAGCCTCACCCGCGAGGCCTGAAAACACCCGTAAAAAATCCCTCCCCACCACGCGTGTGATGGGGAGGGACCTGCGCGAAGAGACTTACTTACTTCGCCTTACCCAGGCGCTGCTTCACCTCATCGAGGGTTGCATTCAGAGCATTTTTTATATTCTTCAGACGTACCCTCGGCGCCAAGGCAATACGCAGACGATCCAGCGCGCTCGCACCCTTCTGGTTCTCGGTCAGCATCTCCAGGTGGCTCTTACCGGAATCCAGGATGACGCTACTGCCTTCCCAATCGCACAGGCCGGGCTGCACGAAACGCACATCCACGCCCCACTGCTGGTACAGCGTGTAGTCATCAGCAACAGTGCCCGGAGCCTTACCCTCAAGCTGCTTGAGCAGCAGCTCAGCGCCCGAACGGGAAATCAGGTACAGACCGGTGCAACCCAGACGGGTCGAACCGTACAGCTTACCCATACGGTACTTACCGCACACAAAAGGAGAGAGTAGAGACAGGCGGATGTACTCCACGCGGGGGTTCATGGTGCCGGCCTTGAACGAGTACGCATCGCACAGGTTCACCAGCTGTACCTGCGGATACTTGGTGATGATTGCGTTCACCACTGCCTCAGCGTCAGGCGAAATCAGGATGTCATCCTCAGCGATCAGAGCCCAGTCGGTATCGGTAGCCAGAAAATCACGCCACATATTCACGTGGCTCAGCATGCAACCGCGCTCCGCCGGGGTGGGTTCGCGGTGCCAACGCCTCCGGAAAAGCTCGACGTCAAACTCTTTATCCGTGACGTGGTTGTCGCGGTTATCGACCGCAGAGTAAGGCACAAAATCCCGCGCGGGTGCGCCCACCGAATAAAACGAGTCGAAACGGTTCGCACCATCCAGGCCCAGAACATACTTAGTAATTCTCACCGAAAGAATCCTCCGATTTCATAATGATGTCGTATAAGGGGCACATAGTGCCCAGCAGGGGAACCGGGCATGGCGCACGTCGTGCAAACGTAATGCGGATGGGCCGTCTCTTATCTACGACATCCCGGAAAGGAATAATTTACATGAGAGTGAATAACATGAGAGTGAATAATATGAAACTATCACAAATCTAGACGGACAACCTAACAAAGCTAATGTTCAGTTCTTGCCGCCATAAACGCGATATCGGAATGACACGTCCCCTCATGTATAGCAGAGATAGGTTGCCTACCACTGGCCATACACGCGCTCCGAATTTTCGCGGATGAGGCGACATAGTGCTTCCAGCTCCTCACCGCGGTGAGCAGCCATAAAACGCACCGTGTAATTTGTCATGTACGACGCGTTCGGGCGACCGCGGAAAGGATGCGGGGTCAAGAACGGTGCATCCGTCTCAGCCAGAATCAGCTCGGGGCGAGCCATCGCCAACGATTCCTGAATACCCTTCGAGTTCTTGAACGTCACCGTGCCGGCAAAGCTCATGTACCAGCCGCGCTCGTTACAGATTTCGGCCAGCTCGGGCCCACCCGAGTAGCAGTGAAACACGGTCCGCTCCGGCGCGCCCTCCTCGTCCAGGATGCGCACGACGTCCTCGTGGGCATCGCGGTCGTGAATCTGCAGCGCCAGGTTATGCTTCTTCGCCAGGCGGATATGCTCGCGGAAGCTATAGTGCTGCGCCTCCTTGCCCTCCTCGCCGGTGCGGAAGTAGTCCAGGCCGGTCTCACCGATAGCGCGCACACGGTCGGTAGCGGCAAGCTCGTCAAGGGTGGCGAGCGCCGCCTCCAGCTGACCGGCTGCAGCCAGTTCGGGCGCGGTGTTCGGGTGAATCGCGACGGCTGCGAGCACACGCTCATCGGCCTGGGCGGCGGCTACGGCGTAGAGGGAGGAGGGAATATCGCATCCGACCTGCACGATGGCGCCGATGCCGAGCTTCTCACCGGTGTCGAGCGCATCGCGGGCGCTGATTTCTACCTCACCGTCGAGCAGGTCCATGTGAGTGTGGTTGTCCACGATGGGGTAGGGCAGCGGCTCGGGGGCAGGCGGAAAAAGCAGGTTGCGACTGCGTCCGTTCTCACCGGTCGTGGAGCGGCGGCGGGTGCCCTCCCCGCCCTCGGCGTCGCTAATACCCACGTAGAGCTCCGCCTCGTAGGGGGCTGGGATTTCGCCGGGCACGACACTCCAGCCCTGCGGCAGCACGGTTCCCTCCAGCTGCGCGGGGGTGGGCAGGGTGTACCCCGCCAGGGAGGCGAGGGCGTTCAGGTCCTCCTGGGTGATGGTGTTACCGGTGTGGTTCTGGCACATGGGGAATCCTTCTGTGTGTTTGCGATACCGCGGGATAGTCCGCGCAGGACAACCCGGGGGGGGCACGCCCCGCGGGGTCACGGCGTCACAGTAATAACTATTCCGGGCGGTTCATTATTCCGAGCGGGCGGCCAGGGCTGCCTCGTACAGCTCGCGCTTGGAGGTGCCGGTCTCGGCGGCCACGGCGGCGCAGGCGGCCTTGAGTCGCTCGCCGGCGGCCACACGGTCGAGGACCAGCTGCACGACGTCCTGCGCTTCGGGGGTTTCGGGGGCCTGCGCGCCCTCGACGATAATGACGATCTCGCCGCGAATACGTTCTGACTCAGCCCACTCGGCGAGCTCGGCCAGGGTGCCGCGGCGAACCTCCTCGTGGAGCTTGGTCAGCTCACGGCTGACGGTGCCTCGACGGTCCGCGCCGAAGGTCTGCACAAAGTCAGCGAGGGTCGCGGCGGTGCGGTGCGGGGACTCGTAGAAGATCATGGTGCGTTCCTCCCCCGCCAGCGAGGCGAGGCGACGCGAACGCTCGGAGCCCTTTCGGGCCAGGAACCCTTCGAAGGTGAAGCGGCCGGTGGGCAGGCCGGAGAGCGCGAGCGCGGTCAGCGCGGCGGAGGGGCCGGGCACCACGGTGACGGGCAGGTCCGCCTCGGCAACCGCGGCCGCAGCCACGTAGCCGGGGTCGGAGATGGTTGGCATGCCCGCGTCCGAGAGAAGCAACACGCGCTGGCCATCCTGCACCGCCTGCACGATGGTTGCGCTGCGTCCTTCTTCGTTGTGGTCATGGTTGACGATGACGCGACCGCGGGTGCGCACACCGAGCCCGGAGGCGAGGGTCCGCAGCTTGCGGGTGTCCTCAACGGCGATGAGGTCTGCGGTGGCGAGGGCCGAGCGCAGGCGGTCGGAGGCGTCGGCCAGGTTACCGATGGGGGTGCCGCCGAGGATGAGCACGCCGCTTTCCTCGGAGGTGACGGGCACGTCGGAGTTGGGCGCATCGGCCGTTGAGGGTTCGGAGAGCTCGGCGGATTCTTCGGGGTATTCGGCGGCGGGTGCGGTCATGGCAGGCCTCGTGTCTGTGTCTGGTCTTCGCTTACCACCTAAGTGTAACGCTCGTTTTTTGGGCGGCGGGTGAGGGCGGTGCTTCCCCCGCGGCGGACCCTCATGGCGTCATATACCCTCGTCACCGGGCGGAAATGGTGCATCGTACTGTCTAACCATTTAGGATGGATGGGTGAAGATACCTAAGCTCTCCTCCCCCGAGGCCTCGACCGAGTCGAGCCAGGCCGCCGTCCGCGCAGGACGCTACGGCCTGGATTCCCTGCTCGATGCCCTCGCTGTCGCCTACATCCGTGCCCCGCGCTGGGGCTGGGTGGCTCCCACGCTGATTGTGTTGCTGGCCGGCGTGCTGCGCTTCTACAACTTGGCCCACCCGAACGCCATCGTCTTCGACGAAACCTACTACGCGAAAGATGCCTACTCCTACGTTCACTACGGCTACGAACTGAGCTGGACGAAGGACGCGAACGCCTCCTTCGTAGCGGGGCACCCCTCGGGTATCCTGCCGGACTCGCCGGAGTACGTGGTGCATCCGCCGCTGGGCAAATGGATGATTGCCGCCGGCATGGCGATCTTTGGCGATAATAATCCCTTCGGTTGGCGCGTCTCGGCGGCCGTCATCGGTACGCTTTCGGTGGCGCTGATTGCCTACGCAGCGTGGTTGCTCTTCCGTTCCGTAACGGTTTCGACCATCGCGGCACTGCTGGCCGCTGTGGACGGCCTCATGCTGGTTGAGTCGCGCCTGGCGCTACTCGATATCTTCCAGATGTTCTGGATTCTGGCGACCTTCGTGTGCCTGCTCTTGGACCGCATCCACGCCCGGCGCGTATTGGCCCGCAATATTGCGGAGGCTGCCCGGCAGTACCGGGGGGAGCTCCCTCCGATGTCTTGGGGTCCGGGTATGGGCCTGCGGCTGTGGCGTGTGGCGGCCGGTGTGTGCGCCGGTGCCGCCGTGGGCGTGAAGTGGAACTCTCTCTTCTTTATCGCCGCGATGGGTCTGCTGACGGTTTTCTGGGATATGAATGCCCGCCGCATCGTTGGCCTGCCGAAGTGGGGGCTGATTGCTCTGGTGCGCGATGGCATCCCGGCCTTCGTGCAGATGATTGGCGTGGGTCTGCTGGTGTACCTGAGCACCTGGGCCGGCTGGTTCCAGTCTTCGAATGCGTACTTCCGTCACTGGGCTCAGGAGAACCCGGGCAAGGGCCTTTTGTGGCTCCCGGAGGATTTGCGTTCCCTGTGGGAGTACCACGCCTCCGCTTTCAAGTTCCACTCGGGTCTGAGCACCCCGCACACCTATTCCTCGCAGGCATGGCAGTGGCTGATTCTGGGCCGCCCGACCTCGTACTTCTACGAGTCGCCGAAGCTGGGTTCTGCCGGATGCACGGTAAAGTCATGCTCCGAGGCCATCTTGAACATTGGTAACCCGGCAATCTGGTGGGCGTTTATTCCCGCGATCTTGGTGGGCCTATTCGTGTTCCTGCTCAAGCGGGACTGGCGTTTTGGCGCGCTGCTGCTGGTGTTCGGTGCCGGCTATTTCCCGTGGTTTATGTACCCGACCCGCACGATGTTCTATTTCTACGCGCTGTCCTTCGAGCCGTTCCTGGTTCTGCTGCTGGCCGGTGCCCTGGGCCTGTGCCTCTCGGGGGCTCGCGGTTCGGTGGTGAGGGCGCGCGTCGGCGTGACAGTGGTTGTGCTGTACCTGGTGGGTGTGCTCGTGCTGAGCGCGTACTTCATGCCGCTGTGGACAGCTCAGGTCATCCCCTACGAGCAGTGGTACTCGCACATGTGGTTTAAGTCTTGGATTTAGAATCTCGGGCTTAGTCCACGAGGCTTAGTCTGCGGGGCTTAGTCCACGAGGCTTAGTCCATGAGGCTTAGTCTGCCGACGCCCCAAATACGCGAGGGGGCCGGAACTTATAGTTCCGGCCCCCTCGCTATGCGTTCTGGTGCGCGATGCTAGTTCTCGCCCACGCGGGCCGAGGCCAGCTTGACGCGCAGTTCCTGGCGTTCCTGGCGGCGACGCTCCGCCTTAAGCTTGCGATAGGTCGTGGGCCAGGTGCCCACCAGCAGAATCACGATCTGCACGGCCACGATAACCGCCACGGCGATGGCCGCGTCAATCCAGAACTGCGGCGGGTAGAGGCGAATCAGGGTGCTTCGCACCGAGAATTCCCAGTTACCCTGCGGGAAGAACACCTGGTGGAAGGTCGTGAAGAGCCATTCCCAGCCGAAGGCTCCCACGACGCCCAACACCACGATGAGGCCGAGGGTAATCCAGGTGCCGGTGAAGAGGCTACGGCGAATCACCCCGGGGGCGCGCTCGCGCAGCGAGAGGCTGCTGAAGAGCGTGATCAGCACAAATACGGCGACGGCCATCGTGGCGATTAGCAGAACCCACTTCACATCGTGCATGTGGTTGACCTCTGCGTCGGTGAAGGCAAGAGCGTTGTCGGCACCGGTGGTGATGCGCGCGAGGTACTCTCGCGGGGCAAAGTTGTTGATGTAGTCCAGGCCGTAGGAACCCAGGCGCATGCGTTCGATGAGGTAGTAGCCGTAGCTATCCTCGGGGAACCCGGGTCGGTGGTACTCGAACCAGAGGAAGGGTGCGGAGGCGACGACGCGAATCGCAATCATCAGCACGCTCAGCGGCACGGCGAGGGCGATGAGCGTGGAACGCAGCCTCAGCAGGCGCGGCTGATCCTGCATGGCGTCCTGGCGTGCCGCGGCGCGTTCCGCAGCCTCTGGTGAGGAGGCGAGCGAAGAGAGCGGCGCGTTGGGGTCGGCGACGGTCCGGTTCTGGCCCGTGCGGGTGGTTTCGGTGCGGTACTTGCGGCTGCTACCCGTGGTGGTTGCGGCCTCGGCGGTGGCGACGCTCGCCGCCTGAGCGGGTGCATCCGCGGCGGGTGCGCTGGAGGCGCTCGCGGGGGTTGTAGCTGTCGCTTCAGCTTCGGCGGCACGCTGCATGGTCTCACGGTTGAGATCGCTGAGCGTGGGGTTCTTGGGGGTGCTCTGAGAGTCACGGACCAGGGGCACGAAACCGGTGGAAACGTTGGTTCGGGTGCGCACGCGCGAACCAACACCCTGCTCGCGCAACTTGCTGCGGGCCGGAACGACGGGAACGGAACCGGTGGGCAGGTCGGGTTCTTCGGCAACGTTCGGAACGTCGGCGGCGATGCGTCCGAAGGCGCCGGTGTTCGGTGCCGGTTCAACAGCCTGACGGTTGGTCTGTCGTTCGGCTTGGCGGGCCTGCAGGAGCTCCTCTGCGTTGGTTCGACGGATGGCCGGGCGCAGGGCTCCCCACATGCCTCGAGGTGTTTCTTTGGTCATGGTCTCGCGTTCTATCGTGAGTGAGTGTCCGTTGAGTGTGTTCGGGCGGGTGAATACTACCTGCCAGTTTCTCACACGCAAAGAACCTTCCACGGCAATTCGCGGAAGGTTCTTTACATTCTAGTGCTTTAAAGCTTAGCTTTCGGTGTCCACAGCCTGGACAGGTACCTTGTAGACTACGTGCCAGCCCTGCGGTGCGGTGAGTCGGGCGGCGTGCTCGTCGCAGAGGTCGTAGGCGTGAGGGTCACGAAACTCCGAGAGCTCATCGATGGTTGCGGTGGAGTCCGCGTAAGAGTAGTGGAGGGTGACGGTCGCCTCTCGTCGGCAGGTTTGGCGGGAGCACAGTCGCGCAGTCTGCATGTGGGTTGTACCTTCCTGGCTTAGCTCGCCTGCTTGCGTAGTCGGCGGCGTTCTCGTTCTGACAGACCGCCCCAGATGCCGAAGCGCTCGTCATTGTCCATTGCATATTGTAGACACTCTTCGCGTACGGGGCATACACCGCACACCCTTTTGGCGTCCCGGGTGGAGCCGCCCTTTTCGGGGAAGAAGGCTTCGGGGTCGGTCTGGGCGCAGAGCGCTTCGGCTTGCCAGGCGAGCTCTCCGTCGTCTCCTTCGGTTCCGTAGAGTCCAGCGGCGGCAGCCCAAATATCGACGGGGGCGGACTGTCGCCGCTCGGCGTCGGTTAGAAAGGCATCGGCGGCCTGTTCGAGTGATGGTGCAGGGTTCATGCTACGGTGCTGAGCGCCTGATGTGCGTGCCGCGGTCATGCGGTCAGCGGCTAGGTAGGAGCCCATGGGTTTTCCTTCCGTGTTCTCATTGTGAGGATAATGAGTCTGCGGATCCGTCGTGGACGGAATCTTAGTGTGTATGGTGTGGCATGGTTCGCTTCAGCCTCTACGGTCCCCCAAAGCAAACACGCTTATATATCTATTAGACGTGCGACACGCCGTTTCGTCAAACTAGACTTAATGATTATTTAGATGTATATAACGTGACGATTATTTATTGTAATTGCGACTTTTATTTGGTTTGGGAACAAAAATATCGTCTCGCGAACGGCACGAAACCCCTCGTCGGGTTCGTCATCACGTACCTGGTTTCCGGGGCGGTTCCGGGCAATCGGCTACATTTCGGGGCTCCGGCCCTAATTTTAGAAACCCGCCAATAAATTAAGAGTAGCCATACCTCAGCTATTTTTCGTCCGCACGTTTCCCAATTTATGCAGTTGTGCATATAGGCCCTTACGGACAAAAATTTCACACCCGTAACAAGAAAACTTTACATTAAGCGGTTTTATGACAAGCACTATTTGAAAATATCGCTCCGCGCCGCGTGTTTTTTTCTTCTCGTTCCCTGAAAATTTTCTCCTTACCGTTCTATGACGATCTCTCCCCTCGGCCGCGTGGCCGAGATAACCCCCGGCTCTCTCCCCCCCCCCCCC
>NZ_KV797964.1:33192-83043 GCF_001809565.1 Rothia sp. HMSC072B03 | reverse complement strand
CCCCCCCCCCGTGCCCGGCGCAATGCCTGCGGTGCGGTAGAGTGAAACCATGGTTACCCTATCCCCCACCGGTCCCGCGGTTCCCGCCTCCCTCAACCGATTCTTTGAGGCCCTCAGCTCCGTGCAGACCCCCGCACTCATCTGGTACTCCGACAACGGCGAGCGCATCGAGCTCTCCGGGCGCGTCCTCATGAACTGGGTCAACAAGACCGCCAACCTGCTCATCGAGGAATGTGACCTCGCCACTGAAGAGGCCTTCGATCTGCAGGCGCCCCTGCACTGGCGTCCTCTGGTGGTCGGCCTAGCCGCCCTGCGCGTGGGCGCAACTCTCGACCGGGACGAGCCCCTGGCCGCCGCGGTATGCACCGAGCAGGACGCGCGCTTCGTCAACGGCCCAGCCTATCTTCTGGCGGTAGACCGCGCTCCCCTGGCCCTCGCCTACTCTGGGGATTTGACTGCTCTGCAAACCTACGCCGATGAAGTGCTCGATTTCTGTGCCCTGGTGCCCAGCATGGGCGACCACTACGAGGGTCTGCTGCCCGACGAGTCTGCCGAAGTGGTCGAGGGCTTCACCTACTCCGAGGCCTACGCGCAGATTCGCCAGCTAGCGGACTCGTACCGTGGCGAGACGCTTTCCGGCGGTCAGCGGGCGTTGGCCCTCATGCTGAGCCCCAGCTACGGTTTTGATTCCTCGGAGGCGACGCTGAGCACCCTGATGCAGGCCTTGGCCATCATGGCTTCGGGGCGCGCCGTGTTCCTGGCCGATCCGGCCGTTGAGTGGAGCGAAGAGCGGCTTGCATCCCTCCTGGAGGCCGAACGCGCCAAGGAACTGCCCTGTAGTTAGGCCCCCGATACGATAAGAGCGTGAAGATAAAGCACCGGCCCCGATACACGAAGTATCGGGGCCGGTGCTTTATCTTTTATAGAGCTGGTGGGCTCTGAGCGGTGCCGTTTAGCGGCCGCGCTCGGTACCGGACGCGTTCGCCCCGCCGTCCTGAGCCTTGGAGCCTTCCGAGGCTCCGCCGTCCAGGATGGCGGCCGCGTCATCAAACATGCGGCCGAGTTCCTCATGGTCGGTGCCCTCACCCTTGGAGACCTGGTTACGGTGCGAGCCGTACACCCAGAAGCGGTAGAGGAAGTAACGCAGGATGGTGCCCAGGATGGTACCGATGATCGTACCGGAGATGAACGAGGCCTCCGCGGTGCGCAGGTTCAGCACGTAGGTGCTAAAGGCCACGCAGCCGGCCTCAACCATGATGCCCAGCAGGTTGACGATGCCGAATTCGACGGCCTCGCGCTTCCAGTTTTCGGAGCGGGATTCGCGGAAGGTCCACAGGCGGTTCATAAGCCACGAGAAGATGGTGGCCACGATACTTGCGACGACCTTTGCCTTCGTGTGGGACTGCGACATGACGGTCATCATGAGAACCCACACGGTAATGGAATTCACCACAAACGCAGCGCCACCGACGGTTCCGAACTTAAGCACCTCGATGCCGTAGCTGTCCCACAGGGATTTCAGTCGTTCGGTCATGGTGGGTTTAGTCTGTGCGCTCATGCGGGGCCTATCTAACAGGTGGTGTCGGTGGATAGCTTCCGGGTCCGCCAGAGCGGGGCCGCGAGGCAGAGACCGGGCGCCGGGGACTTTTCAAGCTCTTCATATGGTAGTACAGACCGGCCGGGTTATCCCTAGCCGCGCCAGATTTTTCAGTCAATACCCAGCCGGTAGCGGCAGCTTTTCCCCCGCCACAGGCAATCGCCCGCCCACAGTTCACGATACGGTTCATCTAACGTGTACGCCCCGAAGCGAGTACACTTAGGTGATGTGACTTACCCTGTGACTGGACCCGTAATTGGCGTCATCGGCGGAGGCCAGCTGGCCCGCATGATGGCCCCCGCAGCAACTAACCTTGGCATCAACCTGCAGATTCTCGCGGAGGCGCCCACCGTCGGCGCCGTGGCGGCGGTACGCACCGCCCCCGTTGGCGATTACAAGGATCTCGATACCCTCCGCGAGTTTGCCCGCGGCAAGGATGTCATCACCTTCGATCACGAGCACGTGCCCACCGAATTTTTGCGCACCCTCATGGCCGAGGGTGTGAACGTGCAGCCTCAGCCCGACGCTCTGCAGTACGCGCAGGATAAGCTCCTGATGCGCCAGGCCATCGAGCGCCTGGGTCTGCCGAACCCTCGCTGGGCCAAGGTTTCTACCCTGGACGAGCTTCTTGCCTTCGGCGATGAGATTGGCTGGCCCGTGGTGTTGAAGACCCCGCGCGGCGGCTACGACGGCAAGGGCGTGCTTGTGCTGGATTCCCCCGCCGAGGCCCGCGAGCGTAGCTCCGAATGGTTCGAGCAGCTGCCCTCGCGCACCGATTTCTCCGCCCTGCTGGCCGAGGAGAAGGTTCCCTTCACCCGCGAGCTTTCCGCACTGGTGGCTCGTCGTGAGAGCGGCGAGGTGCGCCCCTGGCAGGTCGTTGAGACCATCCAGGTGAACTCCATCTGTGACGAGGTGATTGCCCCCGCGCAGAACCTGGCCCCCGAGATTGCCGAGGCCGCCGCGGCCGCAGCCGTGACCATCGCCTCCGAGCTGGGCGTGACCGGCGTGATGGCCGCCGAGCTCTTCGAGGTGCCCGGCTCCCCCGCAGGCTTCTACATCAACGAGCTAGCCATGCGCCCGCACAACACCGGCCACTGGACCCAGAACGGTTCGGTGACCAGCCAGTTCGAGCAGCATCTGCGGGCCGTGCTGGATCTGCCGCTGGGCGATACCTCCGTGCTGGACGAGGTCGCCGTCATGAAGAACTACCTGGGCGGCGAGAACGAGGACATCTTCGGCGTCTACCCGCTGGCCCTCTCGGCCGAGCCTCGCGCCAAGATTCACTTCTACGGTAAGGAAACCCGACCCGGCCGCAAGATTGGCCACGTGAACATTTCGGGCCGGGTCGATGAGCTTGAGAACCTGCGCCACAGCGCCGCCAACGCCGCATCCATTTTGCGCGATGGCCGCCCCCTGTAGGCGACGGGCCACTCAAATATAGGTCGAGCGCGGGTTCTCTCCGCTGAGAACCCGCGCTCGACGCCCCTAGTGATGGTGGTATTCCACCGCATTGTGAAAGGATATGAGGATTATGTCTCAGTCTCCCTATGATTCCTCCCAACCCATTGTCGGCATTGTGATGGGTTCCGATTCGGACTGGTCGGTCATGGAGGCCGCCGCCGAGGTGCTGGAAGAGTTCGGCATCCCCTACGAGGCTGACGTCGTCTCGGCGCACCGCATGCCCGAGGACATGATTGAGTACGGCAAGAAGGCTCACAGCCGCGGCATCCGCGTGATTATTGCCGGTGCCGGCGGTGCCGCTCACCTGCCGGGCATGCTCGCCTCGGTCACCGCTCTGCCGGTGATTGGTGTTCCGGTGCGCCTGAAGAACCTCGAAGGCATGGATTCGCTGCTGTCGATTGTTCAGATGCCCGCCGGCGTTCCGGTAGCTACCGTCTCCATTAACGGTGCTCGCAACGCGGGCCTGCTGGCCCTGCGCATCCTGGGTTCGGGCACCGATGCTTTCGCCCGCCAGGTGCACGACGACCTGCACGAGTTCTCGGCTAACCTGCGCCAGTCGGCTATCGACAAGGGCGCCGCCCTGCGCACCCGCGTGGCCGAGGCCAAGGCCAAGGCAGCCGCCGAGCGCGAGGCTGAGGAGAACGTCTCTTCAACCCGTCCGAACTCTGCCCCCGAAGCCTCCTCGGAGCCCCAGGCTTACGTTCCCTAAGCTCGGATACACTAGAAGGATGAGCAATATTCTTCAGTCCGATATTTGGGCACGTTTTCAGGAATCTAATGGTCACACCGTAATCCGCAAGAGCGGTAACGGCTGGTCGTACCTTGCAACCGTTGAGGGCGGCGCCACCGGCCGCTACCTGTACAGCCCGTACGGACCGGTCGCCTCCAGCGCTGTGGCCTTCGACGAGGCTCTCGCGTCATTGAAGGAAGAGGCCGCGAAGCACCGTTGTCTGTTCGTGCGTATCGAGCCTACCGAATCGGCAATCTGGGGTGACCAGGATGCCGTTACATTCCTAGCTCGTCGCGGTGCGGTTCTAGCTCCTCGCCAGGTGCAGCCCTCGCACACGCAGATTATTGACCTCTCGGGCACCGAGGACGAAATCCTCAAGGGAATGAGCTCCAGTTACCGTAATCGTCATCGTAATATCCACAAAAAGGGCGTGACCATTGAGGTGTCGACCAATCCCTCGGATATGACGATTCTCTTCGGCTTCCTCGAGGAGACCGCGGAGCGTAACGGTTTTAACCGTCAGCATGACGATTACCTGATGCAGGTTGCTCGCGTGCTGATGCCCGCCGGTGCGGCATCGCTCTACATTGCGAAGCTGGCGGGCGAGAACGGTGAGAGCACCCCGATTGCGGCGGCGTTCGTGTACGATTCGGACGATACCCGCACCTACGCGCACGCTGCGGCTTCCTTCGAGCACCGCAACCTTAGTGCAGGTGTTGTGGTGGTGACGAACTTCATCCTGGACGCTAAGCGTAAGGGCCTGAAGTACGTTGACCTCTTCGGCATCGCGCCGGAGGATCAGCCGGATCACGAGTGGGCCGGTTTCACGAAGTTCAAGAAGTCCTTCGGCGGCGAGTCTGTGGAGTACCCGGGTACCTGGGATGTTCCGGTGACCTCGCTGGGTTACCGCGCCTATACCCTGGCGTACAAGGCACGCCCGGCGGTTCGCGATGCAGTGTCGAAGGCGAAGGATAAGCTGCGTTCCCTGCGTTCGCGCTAACGTGTGCCGGTAACGGCGATAAGCATAAGGAGCCGCCCCCGACCGAGTGATTCGGTCGGGGGCGGCTCCTTATGCTTGGGGGCTACCTCAAAGGCTTAGGCTTCGCCGGGGCTCTTGGTGTGCGAGAGAATCTCGCGCAGGCGGGAGAGGCGGTGCTCTGCCTCAACGGTACGCACGGTGCCCGAGGAGGAACGCATAACCAGCGACTGGGTGGTCACAACGTTCTTGCTGTAACGCACGCCGCGCAGCAGCTTGCCGTCGGTGATACCGGTTGCGGCGAAGAAGCAGTTGTCGCTGGTGACCAGGTCGTTGGTGGTCAGCACGCGGTCGAGGTCGTGGCCGGCTTCCAGTGCCTTTTCACGCTCTGCCTCGTCGGTCGGTGCCAGGCGGCCCTGGATAACGCCGCCGGTTGCCTTGATAGCGCATGCTGCGACAACGCCTTCGGGGGTGCCGCCAGTGCCGAGCATGAGGTCCACGCCGGTGTTTTCGCGGCAGGCTGCGATAGCGCCGGCGACGTCACCGTCGAGGATGATGCGGGTACGGGCACCTGCCTCGCGAATCTCCTGAATCAGCTTGGCGTGACGGGGGCGGTCCAGCACGCATACGGTCAGCTCGCTGACCTTCTTGCCCTTAGCCTTAGCGACCAGGTGCAGGTTCTGCTTGACGGGCAGGCGCAGGTCGACGAACTCTGCGGCGTCGGGGCCGGTGACCAGCTTCTCCATGTAGAACACTGCGGAGGGGTCGAACATGGTGCCGCCGTCTGCCACAGCAATCACGGAGAGGGCGTTGTCCATGCCGAGTGCGGTCAGGCGGGTACCGTCGATGGGGTCAACCGCCACGTCGAGGGAGGGACCGGAGCCGTCGCCGACATTCTCGCCGTTGTACAGCATGGGAGCCTTGTCCTTCTCGCCTTCACCGATGACAACGGTGCCGTTGAAGTTGACGGTGGAGAGGCGGTAGCGCATAGCGTCGACAGCTGCGCCGTCCGCAAGATTCTTTTCGCCCGCGCCAACCCAGGGACCCGCTGCGATGGCTGCGGCTTCGGTAGCGCGCACCAGTTCCATTGCCAGGTTACGGTCGCCGTGGTTATTGTTCGTAGTCATAGACTCACCTTCGAGATGTCTGAATACACCGTCGGCTGGCTGGTTCTTTCCAGCACGAAGTCGCCGACGCAGTAGTGCTCCTTTCAGGATAGCGCGCGGGCGCTTCGTTTTCTTATTCTGAACGAGTTTGCGTGCGTGTTGACTTTACGGTGAGCAGATGCGACAAATCTGTGAGGGTTTCGTCTCTCTTCGGCGCTTCATACGCTCTGAGGCACTGATTTTGGATGTTGTGAAGGCGCGCCAAACTAGCTATTTTTCGCATATTTAAGGCATATTTGAGGTAGGTTCTTTCTCCGGGAGGCTCCCGGCAAGGAGCTGAGCTTCAGCGCGAGCGCCTGAAGCCCCACATACCCGTTCGCAGATTCGCTGGCTCCGACGGCACGCGTTATCTGTATTTGTCCGCTAAGGAGCATCACATGGCTGGCATCCAACCGACTCCCGCAGAAGCATGGAAGCGTCTGAAGGACGGTAACCGCCGTTTTGTTGAGGGTAGCAATGAGCACCCCAACCAGGACACGATTCGCCGCACCGACCTGGCTGCGGGCCAGTTCCCGTTCGCCTCGATTTTCGGTTGCGGCGACTCTCGCCTCGCGGCAGAGATTATTTTTGACCTGGGCCTGGGCGACGCGTTCGTGGTGCGTACCGCCGGCCACGTCCTGGAGAACGCGGCGCTCGGTTCGCTGGAGTACGCGGTTGATGAGTTTGAGACCCCCATTGTGATGGTTCTCGGTCACGACTCCTGCGGCGCCGTGACTGCGGCCAGCAAGTCTCTGGAGTCCGGCGAGATGCCGCACGGCTTCATCCGTAACCTGGTGCAGCACATCCTGCCTTCGGTAATGTCCCCGAAGCTACCCGAAAACCCGGTCGTCAACGATATGGTTCGTGAGCACACCCGCCAGACCGCTATCCGCATTATCGAGCAGTCCCACATCATTTCGGATGCGGTGCTTGCGGGTAAGGTCGCCGTGATCGGCGTCTTCTACCACCTGAAGGAGGGTAAGGCCGAGCTCGTGTTCAGCTCGCAGGACCTCGCTCTGCAGGAGGAGAAGAACGATGAACAGAACCCGCCGACCCAGACGCTCCCCGTGGTCGTGAAGACTCCCCCGCGCGTCGTGATTGCCGAGAACCTGGACTAGAGCCCGGATTTATTTCTCCGGAGGGACGATAAAACGGCCCACCGCGAGAACCCACTCGTTCACACGCAAGACCATGTTTTTTCATGGGTAAGCCCCTCCCCTACGGTGTGTTCCCACATTCGCGGGGGTGGGGCTTTTTCCGTGCTCTGAATCCTGCAAAATTTATGAGCGTTTTTCCTTTTCTGGCACCGGATTTTGGCGACGGGGGCCACTTTGAACGCCTATGCTAGAGATATGGCTGAAAACATTGAATACCGCATTGAACATGACACCATGGGCGAAGTTCGCGTTCCGGCTGATGCACTCTACCGTGCACAGACCCAGCGCGCAGTCGAGAACTTCCCGATTTCGGGTCAGACTCTCGAATCCGCCCATATTCGTGCGCTTGCCCTCGTGAAGAAGGCAGCCGCGACCGCCAATGAGGAACTCAAGGTGCTCGACGCTGAGCGCGCCCAGGCTATCCGCGACGCAGCGGATCTGGTAGCAACCGGTAAGTACGACGCCCACTTCCCCATTGACGTCTTCCAGACCGGTTCCGGTACCTCATCGAACATGAACGCAAACGAGGTCCTGGCAACCCTGGCAACCCGTTCCCTGGAGTCCAAGGGCATTGAGGTTCACCCCAACGACCACGTGAACGCTTCCCAGTCCTCCAACGACGTCTTCCCCACCTCCGTGCACGTTGCTGTGACCGAGGCTCTGGTGAAGGACCTGATTCCCGCTCTGGAGGTGCTCGCTGAGTCCCTGGAGCGCAAGTCCGCAGAGTTCAAGGACGTTGTGAAGTCGGGCCGTACCCACCTGATGGACGCAACCCCCATCACCCTGGGTCAGGAGTTCTCCGGCTACGCCGCAACCGTGCGTTACGGCATTGAGCGTGTGAACGCTTCCCTGCCCCGCGTGGCTGAGGTTCCCCTGGGCGGTACCGCTGTGGGTACCGGCATTAACACCCCGGCTGGTTTCTCCGCTCGCGTGATTGAGTTGCTGGCTGAGGAGACCGGCCTGCCCCTGACCGAGGCTCGTAACCACTTCGAGGCTCAGGCTAACCGTGACGGCCTGATTGAGGTTTCCGGCCAGTTGCGCACCCTGGCGTACGGCCTGATGAAGATCAGCAACGACATCCGCTGGATGGGTTCGGGCCCGAACACCGGCCTGGGCGAGTTGCACATCCCCGACCTGCAGCCCGGCTCCTCGATTATGCCCGGTAAGGTCAACCCCGTGATTTGTGAGGCTACCATTCAGGTTGCCGCTCAGGTCATCGGTAACGACGCAACCATTGCTCTGTCTTCCACCAACGGCGCGTTTGAGCTGAACGTGGGTATTCCGGTGATGGCCGCTAACCTGCTGCAGTCGATCCGCCTGCTCGCTAACGTCTCTCGCGTTGCCGCCGAGAAGATGGTTGACGGTCTGACCGCTAACGTTGAGCGTTGCCGCTTCCTGGCTGAGGCTTCGCCCTCGACCGTGACCCCGCTGAACAAGCTGATTGGTTACGAGGCTGCTGCGAAGATCGCTAAGTACTCGGTGGCTCACAAGGTGACTGTCCGTGAGGCAGTTGTGGCTCTGGGCTACGTGGAGCGCGGCGAAGTGACCGAGGAGCAGCTGGATGCGGCTCTGGACGTCACCAAGATGCTGGGCAACTTCTAATCTCACCTGCCTGAACCTCACCTGATGTTCGCGGCTTAACCATAGAGGGAGGGGCGACTCGCCATGACGGCGGGTCGACCCTCCTTCTGTATGTGTTCTCTGCCCCGTCATTGAGTCGGCAACAGATCCTCACTATTGTTCAACGATATTGAACACTTTGAATTGTTTATAGTGGACCAGCGTGTAGATGAGGCAGAGTACAGCCGGGATACTCACGACAAGCGCAGCGTTGAAGGAGCCGAGATGGTCAAGCATCAGTGCTACCGCGCCCATGGAGTACAGCGTTCCTAGCCCAAACACGGCACCGTCAAGGGAGCTGGCACGCCCCAGTAGCTCATTCGGCGTAATGCAGTCACGCAGATTGTTGGAGAAGATGAAAGCTGATGCCCATCCTACGTCCAGGATGAAGAGCAAGGCTCCGAGCACTACAGGATTATTGCTGATGGTGACCAGCGGTATTCCGAGCAGGGATACGACATTGGCGACCAGCAGCATTCCTCGTGTGTTCTCGAAAGAGAGGAAACGATCGATGATGAGCGCCGCGACGATACCACCGATACCGCTGCAGGCCATAATCATACCTACCACTGAGGCTTCAAAAGTGAGCTCCTCATACAGACGGTAAATAATAATGAGCGAATACGATGCTGTAGCTGCCGCCAAGAAGAACGTGTAGACAAGGATAAGTCTCTGCGGGGCGCCGGAGAACATGTATTGGATACCGTCAAACATGCGGTGAATAAACCCATGTTGTGCGGTTTCGCGTTGCTCAGTTTTAGTTTCCATCTCTACGGATGGCAACGTTGCGTATGAAATAGTTGCCGCTCCGAAAAGGAGCACCGGGACGATAAGACCGACCGTTGCACCCGCGACAAGAACAATAAATCCTGCTGTAGGGGGCGCAATGATTGCGGATATTCCCTCGCAAATTTCACGACGTGCGTTGTACGAAAGAAGGTTTTCTCGTCCGAGAAGCTGCGGAATATATCCTGCTTCTGAGGCAGCAGCCAGTTCGGAGAAGACACCACTCACAAATCCTAGTGCGGCGATGGTGAACCATGACAGCATATGCTGCTCAATCATCAACGCCAAGGTAAGGATACTGAGGATGTTTACTGCCCCGGCAATCACAATCATAGGTTTTCGAGGCAGACTATCCGATAGGGTTGCTAGCGGATATGCCAAGGCGATATTGGGGATTTGCATGGCTACCGCCATTACGCCAGCCAACCCAATTTCGCCTGTACTAGCGAGAATCGCGATGGGTAGGGCGAAGGAATATATTCCTGTACCTACCAGAGAGCCGATAAGGGCTACGTAGATTCTCCAGGGTATTTTATGTGTTGTCATGCTTTGCTCCTTCCAGGACGCATCAAAATAGCGACCAAGAATTGCGATGAACACAATGAGCCTAGTTCACAGAAAAATGGCATGCCTTAAAGATTTATAGGCAGAGTAAAAGGAAAGCGACTACGCTCACCAGAACATCACGTGAACGAATCTTTCTCGGGTTACTGACTAATACGGGGCCGTCACTCCCAATGTAACCCGTGTCATATATAAAGCATCTCATGCGCACCACTCATAACTCGACACACAGGCGCAACTTAAAGTAAAAAAGACAAAAACAAAATAAAACCACGGCAACTTTTAGGTTTCCAGCCCCCCACTCCCACAGGAAAACAGGAAGAACCACCCAATAACATGTAATAAACTGTCATAAAAATACTGGGAGGGGCGACTCGCCATGACGGCGGGTCGCCCCTCCCTCTGTATGTGCAGGTTTAGTTCAGCGGCTTTTACTCAGTCCCAGTAACCGGTCTAGAGCTCTTCCGGCGGCACCGATTCCAAACCAAAACGGCAGTGGCCGTCATAGTTCAGCGCCGCATCAATACGGTCCAGCATCCGCTCCGAAAGCAACGCACGCTCCGCCGGGTCAGACACATCCACCCAACGCACCTGCGAAGACTCCTCATCATTCACCTTCGCCTCACCAGAAACCCAGCGGCACAAGAACGTATGATCCAAGAACTGGCAGCGGTCACCATTACCGAACTGCATGGCAGGGTCAGCCTTCACCTGCGCCAGCTCCAGCACCTCAATCTGCACGTTCGCTTCCTCCTGCGCCTCACGCAGGCAGGTCAGTGCGGGGCTCTCCCCCGGGTCCACAATGCCCGTAATCGGGGTCCACGCCCCGTTATCGCTACGGCGCACCAGCAGCACCTTAGAATCCTGCTCACGGTACACCACAGCCGTCGCACCGGACAGCCACAGGTAATCCGAACCGATCCGCTCACGCAGCTTACGGATATAGGGAGGAGTAGGCATAACATCAACCTTTCAAAAGCTCCCGGAAAGTCTACCGGGGAATAGGTGCTAGAGAGCAGAGCGAACAGCCGCGAGCCGCACACAGAACAAGCCCGCCACTTAGCCGGACGGTCACCCTACTTCGGAATCTACCACAGAGAATACGCAGGAGCCGCCAACGCCACCAGCGCACCCAGAAGCATAAACGGACCGAACGCAATACGGGTGCTACCGCGCGCCTTCGTGAACAGCACCAGAGCCAAAGACACCAGACCACCGGCAAGGAACGTTACCAGCGACGCCCAGCCCAGGTTCGCCCAGGACAGGTACCCGAGCACGCCGCCCAGGATGCCGGCGAGCTTCACATCCCCGCGGCCCAGCGCGCCAAAGGACAGAATACGCAGAAGCCCGTAGCAGAACCAGAGCGCCAGACCGGCACCAATCACGCGCCAAATATCGGCGGGGCGGCCCGCAAAAAGCAAAGACACCGGCAGCGCCGTATAGGTGGCAATAGCCAAAGGAATCAGGATGCGGTGCGGCAGGCGGTGCTCCCGCACGTCAATACGCCACAGCCGCAGGGCACACCACAGAAAATACAGCAGGTAGCTGCCGAGCACCAGAGCGGCAATAACGGAGGCACCGCCTGTGTTGTAGAGGCGGGAAAGCTCAGCGAGCATAGAACGTCCATTCTGTATTGCTGGAGGCTGTACTACCGGAGGCTACTAGTCAGGAACAGCCAGCCAAGAAACACGAGCCAACGGCGCTAGACCCTTAGCCTCTAGGAAGCTTCTAGGAACCGAAGCGGCGGGAACGGTTCGCGTAGTCCCGCAGGGCACGCAGAAAATCAACGCGCGTGAAATCCGGCCACAGGGCACGGCAGAAATAAAACTCAGAATACGCGCTCTGCCAGGTCATAAAACCGGACAGGCGCTGCTCACCCGAAGTGCGAATCAGCAGGTCCGGGTCAGGCATATCGGCGGTGTACAGGTGCGAAGAAATATCCTCCACGCTCAGCTGTTCGGCAAGCGATTCCAAGGATGTGCCCTCAGCGGCGGCTTCGAGCAGAACTGAGCGGACCGCATCCACAATCTCCTGGCGGCCGCCGTAACCGACCGCAATGTTTACCCGCACGCCGGATAGGTGCGCGGTCTGCGCAATCGCCCAGTCCAGGCGCTCGTGCAGCTGGCGGGGAATCAGGTCAATATTGCCGATGGCGCGCACAGGACCGCACGCAGACTCCACCAGCCGTACCAGGAAGTTATCGATGACCGCCACCAGGCCGGTCAGTTCCTGCTCGGGGCGCTTGAGGTTCTCAACCGAGAGCATGTACAGGCTCACCTGCGGAATCGACAGCTCGGTGCACCAGGCCAGAAAATCAATAATTCGCTCCGCACCGGCGGCGTGGCCCTCACGGGTGCTCAAGCCGCGCTGAGCCGCCCAGCGGCGGTTGCCGTCCACCAGCACTCCAATGTGGGCGGGCAGGATTTCAGGGCTCAGCGAGCGCTCCAGGGCCCGCTCGTAGACGGTCAGCTCCGTGACAGTACCGGGGTTGCTGGCATGACCGTGCACGGTAATCACGGGCAGGGCGTTAGCGCTCATGGCTCGTACCTCATTCGGCTGTCGAAGCGGATGCATCACGGGCTCTACGGTGTGAGAGCCCAAGCTCTAATTCTACGCCCCGGGCGCGCGCCGCGGGGCTCCCCGCGGGTGCGGAAGGGCTGAGAATCGGCTCAAAGTTTGAGCTTCCGGGGGCTCAGACGGGGCCCGGACCCGGAGTGGGTACTCATGCGAAGGCCCCGGCCCCGCTCTCCGTATGCATCACGGGGCGGAACCGGGGGCGCTGAAGAAGCATCGTGGCTGAGCTCTAGATGACGTAGTAATCGCTCAGGCCCTCGTCCAGGCTAGATTCGGGCAGCTGAACCTCAGTATGCGAGGCGGCCAGCGTGTAGTCCTCCCAGGGCCAAATGTCCTTCAGCTGTTCGCTGGGAACGGCGAAGAACACGCCGTTCGGGTCCACCTGCGAGGCGTGCGCGCGCAAAGCCTGATCGCGCTGCTCAAAGTGATCGGTCACCAGGATGCGGGTCGTAGTCTCGTGGCGAGGTGCCTCCCCTGAGGAGGCGCGGTGCGCGAGGTTCTCAATCCAGCCGCTCAGCAGGCTCTCACCGTGCGTATCGAGCAGATGCTCGTGCAGGGCGAGGGTGCGTTCGGGGTTGAATGCGCGGTCGTAGTAGAGCTTCAGCGGGGTCCAGGGCTCGCCCTCACCCACGTAGGCTTCCGGGTCGCCTGCCTTCTCGAATGCTTCCACGGCAACCTTGTGAGTCATGATGTGGTCGGGGTGCGGGTAGCCGCCAATTTCGTCATAGGTGATGATGATGTGCGGGCGGTACTCACGCACCAGACGCACGAGCGGCGCGGCGGCACGGTCCAGGGGCATGGTGCCAAAGCTACCGAAGGGAAGCGGCGGCATGGGGTCGCCCTCGGGCAGGCCCGAGTCGAAGAAGCCAATCCAGCGGTGCTCAATACCCATAATCTCGCGGGCAGCCGCCATCTCAGCGCGGCGCAGACCCGGCAGGTCACGGTGCGCACGCGGGCTCTTATCGACCTCCTCATTCAGAATGTCGCCGCGCTCGCCGCCGGTCATCGTCGCCACCATGAAGCGCGCGCCACGGGCGATATACGCGGATGCGGTACCTGCGCCCTTGGAGGACTCGTCGTCCGGGTGTGCGTGCACGGCCAGGATGCGCAGACCGGTGTAGTCCTCCTCCAGCGGCTTAATAGCCTCGACGGGAGGGTGAGTCGGCAGGTTCGCCTTCAGCTGTTCGATGGCTTCGCTCACGGTGGTGTCCTTTGGGTTCGTGCCTGGCGGTGCGGTGGGTGGCGTATTAGGTGCGGGATGCGTCGGCGCCTTCCGGTGATTATCCGAAGGCCACGACGAAAGCATTACGAAACAACGCCGGTGTAACTCCTCGTATGATACCCGGGGTCGGGAAGGTTCACTAGCGCAGATGACGCCGTGTGACATCGTGAAACGTAAGGTCACATCCGGGGGTGTATCCGGAGAAGCGCTGGGGAATCTCAAGTATGCGGCAGCCACCGTCCGCCCGGCTTTTCTGCCGTCGGCCCGCGCATCGTCGAGGATACGCTCAAAGGTGCGCTCAGAGGGGAAGAAGCGACCGAGCTACCAGCCGAAAACCCTCCGGTGCTCTAAAATAGGTCTGTTGATTCATTCCGTTACCGGCGCCGCCGCGCATTGAACGCGGCACACGGTAGCGGGTTTATTCGTTTCGCACCGGCAACGCCGGCGCACAAGCAAAGGATACGCATGGCTGACAACACCGGTGCATGGCTCACTCAGGACGCCTTCGACCGTCTCACCCAGGAGCTGGAGTACCTCTCCGGCCCGTACCGTCAGGAAATCGTCGACCGCATCGCGCAGGCACGCGACGAGGGCGACCTCCGTGAGAACGGCGGCTACCACGCCGCCCGCGACGAGCAGGCCAAGAACGAGGCACGCATCAAGCAGCTCAAGCACCTGCTGGAGACCGCACAGATTGGCGACGCTCCCGTCGACGACGGCGTTGTGGCCCTGGGCATGGTCATTGAGGCCGAGGTTGCGGGCCGCCACCTGAAGTTCCTGCTCGGATCCCGCGAGATTGAGGACACCCTCCCCGCCGGTACCGATCTGAAGGTCTTCTCGGAGAAGTCCCCGCTGGGTGCCGCAATCCTGGGCGCTAAGCAGGGCGACGAGGTTTCCTACACCGCTCCGAACGGCAAAGAGCTGAGCGCCAAGATTGTCTCTGTGACCCCCTACCACGCCTAAGTCGAGGCTCATAGATTTGCGGCTGTCGAGGTCCACGGCCCCAGCGCCAACACGCTAAAAGTGCGGGGTGCCGATTCTTCGGAATCGGCACCCCGCACTTTTTATGTCTTCCGCTTCACCGCGTGAAGATTCACGAGCGAGCGGCAACCCACAAAATGTAAGGTCGGCTTAGTAGACGATAATCGGCTTGAAGCCCTCGTCCTCCAAGGCAGAAATGACCTGGCGGCAGTGCTCCACACCCTTGGTTTCCATGTCGATGGTGATGGACACATCGCCCATGGAGAGCGAGCCACCCACGCGGGTGTGATCCACACCGGTAACGTTCGCGTCGTTCTCGGAGATGATGCGTGAGATGGTTGCCAGCTCACCCGGGCGGTCAGAGAGCATCATCTTAATGGTCATGTAGCGGCCGGCAGCAGAAAGACCGCGCTGAATCACCTTCAGCATCAGCATCGGGTCGATATTGCCGCCCGAGAGCACGCACACGACGGTGCCTAGGTCGCCGTACTCTTCCTTCAGCTTGCCGTTCATCAGCGCCGCCACGGGCACCGAACCGGCGGGCTCCACCACGAGCTTGTTGCGTTCCATGAGGAAAATGAGGGCGCGGGCAATATCGTCTTCGCTCACGGTCGCCACGTCATCCACCAGCTCCTTGATGATGGAGAAGGGCATCTGGCCGGGGCGACCCACGGCGATACCGTCGGCGATGGTGGAGACCTTCTTCAGGGGCACCAGAGCGTCCGCAGCGAGGGACAGCGGGTAGGCCGCGGCGTGCTCAGCCTGAACACCGATAATCTTGATCTTCTTGCCGAGCTCCTGCTCCTTCGCGCGAATCGCCGCGGACAGGCCGGCCAGCAGACCGCCGCCGCCAACACCCACGATGACGGTATCCACATCGGGCACCTGCTCCAGAATCTCCAGGCCAATCGTGCCCTGGCCCGCGATAATGTCTTCGTTATCGAAGGGGTGCACGAAGACCGCGCCGGTCTCTTCGGCGTAGCGCTTCGCCTCCGCCAGGGCCTCGTCCACGGTCACGCCGTACAGCTCAACCTCGGCACCGTGATCGCGGGTTGCGGTAATCTTCGGCAGCGCCGCGCCCAGCGGCATGTAGATACGGGCCTTAATGCCCAGGCGGTCAGCCGCCAGGGCCACACCCTGCGCGTGGTTACCCGCGCTCGCGGCCACCACGCCGCGATTCTTCTCCTCCTCGGAGAGCTTTGCCATGCGCACATACGCGCCGCGCACCTTGAACGAACCGGCGCGTTGCAGGTTCTCACACTTGAAGAACACCTCGGAACCCAGGCGCTGGCTCAGGGCACGCGAATGGGCGACCGGGGTGCGTTCAATAACGCCTTCGAGCAGCTCTGCGGCACGTTCAATATCGGTAATGGTCACGGGCAGGGAGTCGAGATCTACGCTCACAGGTTTTCCATTCTGACAGTGCGTTGCCCCGCGGGCGCGGGGCGGTGATGTATTGCTCATCCCATTTTAGAGGATGGGTACAGTGAAGGGGGCTACTCGGTCGCGAGTAGCCCCCTAGCGAGACACCGCCGTAGACGGCATCGCGGCCGGCGGTATCGCCGGGAGGAGATAGCGGAGCGTTATCGAGGATGGCGGGGTGCCATACGCCAAAACCTCCCGCTCGATGCAGGCCCCTAGTCTTCGGAGGAGTCCGAAACCTCGGAAGCCCGATTCTCAGGCTCCTCAGCCTTCTGATGGCGCGGCACTCGGGAGGCCAGCTTCTTGACGCTCTCCTGCCGTTCCTGGGCCTTCTCCTCAGCATGCTCGCGGCGAGCCACCTCGTGCGGGAAGAGGAACTCCTCATCGCGCAGGCTGGGGTCGTGTTCCCAACCGCGATCCGCCAGGTAGCGCACCACCGAGTTCACCACGGCCAGCGTCGGCACCGCGAACAGCGCGCCCACGGCACCGAAAATCATGGAGCCGCCGGCCACCGAGAAAATCACGGCCAGCGGGTGCAGGGACACAGCCTTACCCATGATGAGCGGCTGCAGAATATGCGACTCCACCTGCTGCACCAGTAGCACGATGCCCAGCATAATCAGCGCCTGCACCGGCCCCAGGGCCACGAGCGCCAGAAGCACCGCCACGGCACCGGAGAACAGCGCACCAATCACCGGGATAAAGGAACCCAGGAACACCAGCACGCCCAGCGGAATCGCCAGGGGCACACCCAGGATGGCGGCGCCCAGGCCGATACCGATGGCATCAATCGCGGCCACCAGAATCTGCACGCGGACGTAGGCGCCCAGGGACTTCCAGCCCGCGCGGCCCGCACCGTTCACGGCCTCGCGCGCATCCTTGGGGAAGAGACCAACGACGAACAGCCAGATGCGTTCGCCCTCCATCAGGAAGAAAAGCAGCGTGAACAGGGTTAGGAGCACACCGGTTGCGACATCGGCAGCGGTCGAACCGACCCGAGACACGCCGTTCAGCACGGTGTTCGGATTGTCCTTAAAAGTGTTCTCAATCTGGTGCAGGAGCTGGTTCAGCTGGTCAGCACCCAAATCGTACCCGAGGCTCTTCAGCCACCAGTCCACGAGCTGCTGATAGCCCTGCACCGCCTTATTAGCCATCGTGGCGAAACCGCGCACCAGCTGCTGACCGGTCAGCGAAATAATCACAGCGAGAAGCAGCAGCAGACCCAGCTCGGCGATAGCAGCCGCGCCGCCGGCCCGCACGCCCTTCTTCCGCAGGAGCATGACGGTCGGGCTCAGCAGAGCCGCCAGGAGCATGGCCACCATCATCGCGATGACCAGCAGGGAGACGTGCCCCAAGCCCTTCCACACGACCCAGCCCGCGCCGGCAATCACGATGAGGCGCCAGGACCACGCGCCGGCCACGTCCACGGCGAAGGGAACCCGGTAGCCCTCCCCCGCCCGACGTTCTTCGGCACTCGATGTATGCTTCACGCTGTCTCTCTTTCTCAAGCCCGCCAGGTTGCTGGGCGAGCCGGTATTCGTGGGGCGCTAAACCCCGCCAAAGCCGCGAAAGCGGCGGCACCGCTACGGTACCGCCGCTTCGTACGAATTTTTAGTCGTTGCTGAAGATGCTTGCCAGGTACATGAGTACGCGCAGAATCTCAACGTACAGCCACACCAGCGATGCGGTCAGGCCGAAAGCCAGGCGCCAGGACTCGCTCTGCGGCAGACCCGCATCCACAGCCTCGGCGGTCGTGGTGTAGTCAATCAGCAGCGAGTAGGTTGCCATCGCAACCGCGATCAGAGCAATCGGCAGACCCAGCGGGATACCACCGATGCTCATGCTGTTCAGCGAGAAACCGAAGAGGCCCGCGGTCAGCATGGACACCAGGCCGTAACCCAGGTAGCTGAGCGCACCAATCATGAAAATCTTATTCAGCTTGGGGGTGGTGCGAATCTTGCCGTTGGCGAAGAGAGCCAGGGTCACACCCGCAACCACGATGGTTGCCAGAACCGCCTGGATGGCGGTGCCCGGGTAGCGCAGGTTGACGATGGCGGACAGACCGCCCAGCATCATGCCCTCCATGAGCGCGTAGGCCATGACCAAAACCGGGGAAACCTTCTGCTTGAAGGAGTTCACGAGGCCCAGCACCAGGCCGCCCAGCAGACCCAGGAGCATCAGCACGGGCACGTACCATGCGACCACGGCGCCCACCACGACCAGGCCCAGGTTAATGGCGGTCTTGACCAGCACGTCGTTCATGGTCAGACGCTCACCGGCCGGAATCGGCTCGGAGTAGGTCGGCTCGGAGGAGGTCGGAGCACTGTAATCGGTGTACTGCGGCTGACCGTAGCCCTGCTGGCCATACTGAGCCTGGCCGTACTGGGGCTGGCTCTGCTGACCGTAAGACTGCTGGCCGTACTGCGGCTGACCGTAAGCCTGCTGCTGGCTCTGCTGAGCCTGGCCACCGGCGCCGAAGCGACCGAAGCGAGGATCGCCCTGCCCCTGCTTCTTCGTCATTGAATTAATAAGCGGGTTTCCCGCCATCTTTCTCTCCTTGAATAGATAAGTACTACTAATGCGTTTAATTATAACCGATGGTTGCCCAGCTCACGCTTCTGTTCGTTCTGAGCACGGCATAGTCTCACATAGCGCGACTCCGCGCAGACACCAGACTTTCGTAAGAGGCCGGCGAGAGATGCTAGGAGGCGTCACGCACATCCAGCGCATCCAGCAAGTCTTCCAGATAGCTCAGAACGGCCTGCTCCTCGTTCGTGCCAATCACCTCATCGGCCAGCTCCTTCACACTCGGCGCGGCATTCCCCGTGGCCACGCCGTGTCCGGCGAAGCTAAGCATCCGGCTATCATTCTCGCCGTCGCCGAAGGCGAGGATTCCTTCGGGGCTGTAGCCGAATCGCTCACAGAGATCCTGCAGACCCGTCGCCTTATTCACGCCCGTGCGAACCAGGTCGATTGCCCCGAAGCCGCTAACCAGCGGGGTCACACCCTCGGGCAGCACCTCGCGCAGGTGCGCGTTAATGCTTTGGGTCTGCGCCGGAGGGGTCAGCAGCGGGAACTTAATGGGTGCCCCGCGAACCTCCTCAATGGAGTCAACCAGAATCGCACCGGGAAAGAAGAACCCCGCGAAGTCCTCCAGGGTCAGGGTATCGGGAATACTCTGGCCCGTGTCCTCAAAGTAATTACGGATGACGTGCACAATCTGTTCGCGGCGATCCTTCGGTAGGAAGATTCCTTCGGTGGTGCATACGAGTAAGCCAATCTGCCTTAGCCCATCCAGCACTTCGTAGATGGCGGGAACGTCTTCCTCTCGGAAGGGGTGCACCGCCAGCTGGCCGCTATCGTCTGCCAGGTAAGCGCCGTTCTCGGCAATGTAGATGAGGCCTCGGTTCTCAAAGCCGCGCATGTAATCCTGCAACTTGGCGTAGGTGTTGCCGCTGGCCACCACGAATCGAATACCGCGCGCATCCAGGCGATCGAGAATCGCGGAGAAGCGTTCGGTATCGAAGGTCTTCGCGTCGGTGAGGAAGGTGCCATCCATATCGACGGCGATGAGAGAGGGCTGAGTCTGCATGTTATGCCTTTCTGGCTCTGCTATCCCGTTCAGGGCGGGTGCGCCTACGGCTGTGCTCCTTTAAGGGTCTCATGTTTTTGGGGTTCCGGAAGCCGCCGAGAGGAGGTTTTATGTATTGAGCGCCGTCACAAAACGTCATCTAAAACTCCAATTTTTGGGATGTGGGTCACTTTTTAGCCTATTTTTCACCACTTTTTGCACTCTTTTCCGCTATAGACTGAATTTACTCGAAGTGTAAAACTTTACTTGTCAAACTTAAAGGCATGAACAACGACACCATGAAATCCGCCGGCCTACTTATCCTCCGCCTCGTCTTCGGTTTCGTCATGATTATGCACGGCATCCAGAAGGCATTCGAATGGACCCCCGCGGGTACCGTCGCCTCCTTCGAGCAGATGGGCATCCCCATGGCAGCCGCAGCGGCATACTTCGCCATGGCAACCGAACTACTCGGCGGCACCATGATTATCCTGGGTGCGGGCACCCGCATCGCGGCAGCAGCATCTGTAGTATCCATGAGCGGCGCCCTCATCTTCGTCCACCTCGCGGCAGGTTTCTCCGCTTCCAAGGGCGGCTACGAATACGTTCTCACCCTTGCCGCAATCGCAGCAGCCTTCTTCTTCACCGGCGCCGGCAAGTTCTCCATCGACGCGCTCTTCGCACGCCGCAAGTAGCGTCCACAGATAGACTTTCGACCTCCGGCTCGGTGCCCCGCACGGGCAACCAATCACCGGTAGTCGAGCCAGGCTTCACCGCCGGGCCGCGCTGATTCCGGCAGCGCGCGGCCCTTATCTACCCGCGGTGAAGAGAGCACCGCCGCGTGCTCGACGATGCCCCCGATAGTATGGGTCGGGGGCATCGTCTCTTTATCCGGAACGTTGTTCTGCCTCCGCATCGAGGCTATAGCGGCAGTGCTACGGCGAAGGGCGGCGGTCCATTTCCCCTCGGGGAATGGACCGCCGCCCTGTATGCGTCACCGTTTGACGGCCGACGAGTGCCCCCACTGGGACTCGAACCCAGAACACAAGGATTTTAAGTCCTCTGTCTCTGCCAATTGGACTATGGGGGCTCGTTTGGTGCACACCAAACATAGAACACCATTATTCCACGAATCCCGGGTAACGCATATCCGCTCCTCGGTACCCAATAGCCCGCACCGGCTCTCGCCCGAGGCGGGGCAGGTTGGATGACGAAATGCCACCCCTGGGAAACACCGTGAATACAGCGAAGGGCGGCACCGAAGACCGAAGTCCTCGGCGCCGCCCGTTTCACATCCAAGGCCTAAGCGGCCTCACCGGCTATCGGCCAGCTCGGTTTAGAGCTTTGCCTTGTGCGGTGCGGGAGCGGTACCGGTTGCTTCCTGGAATGCCAGGCGCGGGGAGCGCTGGTGGCGAATCGAGGAGGTGTCGCGACCGAAGATCTGGTTCAGAGCCCAGGTGGTCATAACGCGAACGGTACGCTCGGCGGTGGGGATTGCGGAACCGTGGTAGCCGCGGTGCATCATCCAAGCCAGCGGGCCACCAATGGTCTTGCCCTTGAAGTTTGCAACGCCCTTCCACAGGCCCAGACCTGCCACAACACCGATAGTCTCGTGGTAGTAGTCGGTCAGGGGCTCGCCGCGGCGAGCAGCCAGCAGGTTCTTAGCCAGAACAACAGCCTGACGGGAAGCGTGCTGAGCGTTGGGGACG
The DNA here is from genome assembly GCF_001809565.1 of Rothia sp. HMSC072B03. Lineage (NCBI taxonomy): Bacteria > Bacillati > Actinomycetota > Actinomycetes > Micrococcales > Micrococcaceae > Rothia > Rothia sp. HMSC072B03. The sequence continues at coordinate 61,528 of NZ_KV797964.1, read as the reverse complement.
CAGAAGCCGCCCACGCCGCCGCCGGAGAGGTCCGGAACAGCAGCGTTATCGCCTGCAGCCCATGCGCCCTCAACCACGCCGTCATCACCGGTGACGCGCAGGTCGGCGCTCACGCGCACGCGGCCGCGCTCGTCAATCGGGAAGTCGGTTTTCTTCAGCATCGGGGACGCTGCCACACCTGCGGTCCAGACCAGAGTGTCGGTGGAGATCTCGCCGGCGGGGGACTTGTCAGCCATGTTGATCAGTTGCAGGTTGCCGTCGGTTGCGTCAGCCAGGGAGGTGTTGAGCAGAACCTCGATGCCGCGGGCGCGCAGCTCTGCGACAACCTTCTCGGCGCGGCCTGCGGGGACCTCGGGCATGATGCGCGGTGCGGCCTCAATCAGCACGAAGTGCAGATCGGAGACAGACAGGCGCTCATTACGCTCGACAGCCACGCGTGCCATGTCCTCGAGCTCGGAGATGGTCTCGATACCGGCGAAGCCACCGCCCACGATCACGAAGGTCAGGGCGCGACGACGAGCCTCAGCGTCGGTCAGCAGGGATGCGACCTCGATGCGGTCCAGAACCCAGTTACGAACCGAGACGGCCTCTTCGATGGTCTTCATGCCGATGGCGACGTCTGCCAGACCCGGAATCGGGAAGGCACGGGTCACGGCACCGGCGCCCAGCACGATCTCGTCGTACTTCAGTTCGAAGGGCTCACCATTATCGGTGGGCTCAACGACGGCAGTGCGGTTTGCATGGTCGATGGAGACAACACGGCCGGGAATCAGCTCGGTGTCGCGCAGGTGCTGACGCAGCGGCACGGTTGCGTTACGGCCTTCCATGGAACCTGCCGCAACCTCGGGGAGGAAGGGCTGGTAGGTCATGTAGGGGTTCGGCTCGACGATGGTGACGACGCCACCGGTCTCCTTGATAGCCTTCTGAATCTTCTTAGCAACGGTGAAGCCGACGTAGCCACCACCGACAATCAGGACGCGGGGACGGTCCTGTGCCACCTTAGTGAATGCCATGTTAGTTACTTCCTAGTCTCAGGTACCGGGAGTTCTCATCCCGGTAGGGTGGTATGCGCAGCCTCCGGCTCGTTCCGAAAGCTTTCCTAACAAACGAAGCGGCTCGCCCTGGAAGTCCTTACGCAACGCGAAGTGGCTAGCGGCACGAGCCTGTCTGTTACATACCCGGTTCACCATATATTTTACGCCTTTTGTTTAGGTGAAATCGCATTTATGCCCCCTTGAAGGCACACCTAAGCCAAAAGTTTCGAGGCTTGAACGAGGTTCACACAAGATAAGGCACTTACGGTTAGGCGAACCCTTTCCATTTTTTCGTTCAACGTTCGAATTTTTCGTTACGATTGGGCGCGTTTGAACCCATCAGGTACCGCCATGAGAGAGAATCACCGCGGCCCGCAAAAACTCAGCCGTTCGCGAACGGGCTAAGGCAAGAAATATAACGGACCGGCATTAGCCGCTCCCCCACCCCGCAAAAAGTGCAATCCCGCGGGGCCGCCCACCGCTACGACGACGAACCGCCGCGCCGGTGAGGCTGGTGATGCGGATGCGGCACGTGCTCCGCCGCGTGATGCGCCTGCTCGCGCACCGCGGTCCCCACCTGACGGGCCGCGTCGCCTGCCCGCACGTGCATCCGGTGCAGACGATGCACCGCACCGGCGGTAATAATCGTGACCCACACCAGGAGCGCACCCACAATGACCGGCGGCAACCAGCCGCGGTCCTCCGGCGGGCGGCTCGCGTCCGGGGCCGCCTGCTTCACGATGTTCTCGCCCTCTTCGTGCACGGGCGCGGCATCGCTGGGCGACGGTGCGCTCACCTGGTGCTTGCGGTGCACCGCAATCCACTCCGACATCGAACCCAGCGGATTCGCCGTCACCGTGGGCGCGGGCAGAGCCATAGCGTCCTGTGGGTTGAACACGCCGTACCCGTACAGCGGGTCACGACCCGTAGCGCCCTCGTCATCGGCTGAGGCAATCAAACGCTGGGCCAGCTGAGCCGCAGACTCCTGCGGGTACTTCTGCTTTAACAGCGCCGCCACGCCCGTCACCAGGGGGGCCGCCGCAGAAGAGCCCGACCACAGCATGTACCCGTTGCCCGGGGCCGCCGCAATCATGTCGGTGCTCGGAGCAACCACGGCAATCGAAATACCCTGCGTCGACGAGCCTTCAGAAACCTGCTTCTTTCGGTCCACGCCGCCGACCGTCAGCACGCCCGGAATCGTCGCGGGAGCACCCACCTGAGTCAGGCCGCTACCGCGGTTACCCGCCGCCGCCACAATCAGCACGCCCTTCTGCTCGGCGTAGGCGAAAGCGTCATCCCAGCTCTGCGGCCAGCTCGTCTTATTCGAGCCAATCGACATGTTGATAATCTGTGCGCCGTGGTCGACCGCGTAGCGCACCGCGGCAGGAATCTGCTCGTCGATGCTCTTACCGCCGGTCGTACCCATGTTCAGCGAAATCGGCAGGATCTTCGCATCCGGGGCCACGCCAATCATGCCGGTCGGCTTACCCGGCTGACCCGCAATCGCGGAGTACCCTTGAGTATCATGGCCGTGGCCGGCAATCAGCGAGGCGACCTCCGTGCCGTGCATCGGCTCCGCGCCCAGGCCCTGCCAGCCGTCCTCGCTGCCCACACCCGAGACATCGGTACCGCGCAGCACGTTGCCCGCCAAATCCGGGTGGTTCCCGTCCACACCCGTGTCAATCACGGCAACCGTCACGCCCTTACCCGTGGCCTGCGACCACAGCGAGGTAATGCCGTACTCGTTCAGCCAGTACTCGCGGTGGCGCACATCGTCGCCGTTGGCGGTATCCGCACCCTGGCTCGGGGCGGCCGTGCTCTTCGGCACCGCCGTGCCCGACGGCGAGGGGGTGGCCGTCACCTCCCTCTTCGGGCTCGGAGAGGCCGTGGCAGAGGAGCTGGGATCGGTCGCGTTGGCCGCGGTCAGCCACGAGGCCGGCCCCAGCGGCAACAGGGCCAGCAGGGCGGCAGAGGCCAGCGACCCGGCCGCACGCGAGCGCACCGGGTTCGAGCCCGCCGAACGCAGAACACCCAGGGGGCGGCGGATGCACCGCGCGGCACGCGCAAACCGATCCATTCGTTTCTCCTCAACTGAACGACGCAAACTCACATGGTGAGGCAAGCTCAACTAGACAATACAGGCCGGCCGACCCGCACCGCGCGGGTCGGCCGTTAGGATTTCCGGCCCGGAATCGGGGCGGATTTTGCCGAAGTAACGGGCTACAGCTGAGACAGCGCGATGCCGTCCAGAATGTCGTGCTCGCTCACCGTCACCGAATCCACCGCCCCGTCGGTCAGCTCGTTCAGGCGAGTCAGGATGCGGGCGTAAATCGTTGCGCCGGCACCAATCACATCCACCCGGCCCGGGTGCATGTAGCCCAAGGCCTCGCGCTCGGCACGGTTCAGAGAAGCCAGCCAGCGAGAAGTCTTCTGAACGGTCTCGATGGAGAAGGTCTGCGCGTTAATGGCCTCGGAATCGTAGCGGTCCAGGCCCAGGGCGGCCGCCGCAATCGTCGTCGCGGTACCGGCCACGGCCACCACGCGGCGGGCGTTCTGCAGGGGGACGGTCTTGCGGGCCACGTCAAGAGCTTCGTCGGTGTCTGCCTCAACGCGGGCAATCTGCGATTCGGTCGCCGGCGCGTTCACCATGTGACGCTCGGTCAGGCGCACGCAACCGATGTTGACGCTACGGGAAGCCTTCACGCCCGACTCATCCCCCAGCACGAATTCGGTGGAGCCACCGCCCAGGTCGAACACCAGGGTGTCGCCGTCGCCCGCACCCACGGCGCGCACGGCACCCGCGAAGGAGAGCGCGGCTTCCTCGTCGCCGCTAATCACCTCGGGCTCAATGCCCAGGATGTCGCGGATGCCGTTCACGAAGACGTTGCGGTTGCCCGCATCGCGGGTTGCGCTGGTCGCCACGAAACGCACCGAGTCCACGTCGTGGTCACGCAGCAGTACGGCGTACTCGCGAGCCGCCGCGAAGGTGCGGTCCAGGGCCTCCTGCGCCAGCCAGCCGGTCGCATCCACGCCCTGGCCCAGACGCACGATGCGCATCTCGCGCACAACGTCCTTCAGGACGGTCTTCTCGACCCCGTCCACCACCTCAGTGGTGGAATCGGCAATCAGCAGACGGATAGAGTTCGTACCGCAGTCAATCGCTCCAACGCGCACGGTGGGTTCCTTTCAGGACTATCGTCATCATCGTTCGCTGCCCAAGGCAACGCGAGCGCCGCAGGCGAAGCTGTTTTCGCTTCTCGGCGCTCTTTCTATCTATTATGCGCCCGCGCCGTCACGGGCGACGGTGCGGGCGCATCGAAATCAGTATTTAGGCTTCCTCGCGCCAGGCGGGGTCGCAGGAGCATACCTCGGGGGTCCACCATTCTGCGATAGCGTCCAGGCCGCGGTCACCCATGGGGTTCACGCCGCGACCCACCGAGAGGGTGTGGCCGATGACGGCGTGCAGGCACTTCACGCGGGTGGGCATGCCGCCGGCCGAGATGCCGTCAATCTCGGGAACCTCGTCGGTACCGCTGATCAGGCGGATGCGCTCACGCTCGGCCAGGTAGTTCTCGTGGGCTGCGGCGTAGGCAGCGGCCAGTTCGGCATCCTCGGCGAGGGCGTCGGTCATCTCGTACATGAGGCCGCCAGCCTCCAGGCGGGATGCGGCGGCGGTGATGACCGGGTGCGCCAGGTAGAACACGGTCGGGAAGGGGGTGCCGTTGCTCAGGCGAGGTGCGGTGGCGGCGACCAGCGGGTTGCCGCACACGCAGCGGGCGGGAATCTCGACCACGTCACGCACCTTGCGGCCCAGCTGTGCGGAGAGAACACGGATGTCCTGCTCGGTGGGCTTCAGGGTTTCAACGGTCACGCCGAAACCGCCGGGGGTACGGTTCTTCAGGTCCTCAATGGTGTTTTCGGTGCTCATAGTCCTTTATTCCTGTCCCGTCCGCTCGTGCGGTCCGGGAACGTTAGGGTCGTGGGTTCGTGGCGGGTCGCCGGTCTGCGCGGCGAGCCTCTCGGCCAGCCGCTCGGCGCGGTTTTAGTTCTTCTCGAGAGAATTCCAAACCTTGGTAGTCCAGGCTTCCTCGGGGGCGTTCTTCGCGTTCGCAGAAGTACCGTCCGCCTTCGTGGAGTCCTCGGTAATGCCGGTGACCACGTAGGGGGTGTCGCCGGGGTTCACATAGTAGAGGCGGCTGCGGGCCTGCTGGCGCACGTAGTTATCGTCGTTCCACCAGGTCTGTTCGGCCTTCAGCTGGGCGTTCTCCTGCTGCAGCTGCGAGATGTGGGTGTGGATTCGGTTCATTTCCCGGTCCTGATCCATGTAGGTGACCACCGGGTATGCGGTGCCAAGGGCAATCACGCCCACCATAACGGTCATCAGGAAGCTTCGCCCGGAAAACATGTGGGCGGCCACGGGCGTGGCGTAGCCTTCATCTTCACCGTTCTGTCGACGGGCACGGCGCCGCGCGCGTTCCTGCCGGCGGGCCTGCTCCGCGCGTTCGCGTTCGGGGTGACGGCGGTTGAGGCCCACGCCGAAGAAGAGCGCGCTGGCCTTCTTCAACAGGGAGGTGCCGGCCTGGCGGGCCGCCGAGGGCTTCTGGGAATCGGTGGAGGTTTGAGCGGTGCCGCGGTCCTCAGTCGAGGTGCGACCCGTTGCGTTACGCCGGGTCTGCTCGTCTGCTCGCTGGCTCATTAGTTCTCTCCCCCATCGTTGTTCCTACAGCGGTGCGCTTCTACCTATTCTACCCGGGTTTGTGTACCCGCCTGAGCGTTCCTTCCGGGACTGTTTCCTGGCCTATTTCGAGGGGCTCCAGGGCTTTCTGCGCTACCCGGGTAACGGGTGCTCTCCCGGGTACAGCCGGAGGCGGCGCCACCCCGATTGGGGTAGCGCCGCCTCCGGTATATTCTGTCTTATCCAAAGCCTAGACTCTGACTATCCAGCCTGAATAGCATCCAACGCTTTGATAAGTTCTGCAGAAATTTCGGGGTCGACCTTACGGGTAAACCACTTTCCTGATTCGAGAATAGCGGGGAGGTCCTCCTCGACAAGTACCTCAGGGTGGGCGCCATTCCCGCTCCAGTCAATGTAATGGTGATTTGCATGGTTCTCAGAGTGCTTTGTGCCCGGTGCCAGCTGACCATCGGTTGCCCATGCCTCAACGCTCTCACGAGCGGGAATATTGAGGAGCACACTCTGCATCCACAACTCGTCAGGCATAGGGGCAGAACGGAAAATCTTGGTGACCTCTCGGCCCTTCGGGGTCTTCAAAAAGTCCATCACCTGAAGTGCAGCCGAACGAGAAATCGTCCAATAGGCCGAGCCCTGATAAAACTGGACGGGCAAATTCTTGCGGGGGAACATTCGTGAAATCTTGTAATACACTTTGCGTACGCCCCTGCGGATAATCCCTTCAGGCAGCAGGCCTTCAAAGTCCTTATATTCCCGGTACAGCACCAGCTTGTAGTTACGCATTCCGGGAGCCAGAGCGTAGAAGCTTACCCAGGAGCGCTCCAGATTTTCGGGTCGGGCAAGAAAATCAGCGTATTCGCGAAGAGGACGCACAGGATAGCACTGCCCCGTAATAGATGCGTAATGAGTTGCCTCCGGATACTCCTTCAAAGCCTGGGCAAGCATTTTTTGAGTTGCCTTCACCGCAGAGTAACCGGCCCAACGCACATTCTCACGCTCACGAACGTAAGACACACCCTCGACGTAGAAATCGTCAAGATTGGCCTTCTTATCAATGTGGGCAACGCATACCCCACCAGAATTCAAAATATGCTGAGCAATTTTCTTGAACTGCTCCGGGTACTTATGGGCGAGGATGAGATAGCAGACAGTCATGATTTCCTTATCTGAAGTGTGAGTGAAATAAGCCTGGATGTTCTATCGGCATAAAAATAAGGCCGCACCGTAACTATCTGTCATGAATCACATCACGATATAGTCAGGTACGACCCGAGTAGCCGAAAAGCACCAAGTGGGTGCATAGGTTTAAGTAGTCAATAACGCCTTAAACCAGCTGAAAGTACGAAGTGTGAGTGAGTATATACCCAAGATTATATGCCTCTGATAAGGAAAAACCGGGCCGAACCACAATACATGACGTGATGAATTGCCTCACGATGTATCGGGGCCGACCCGGTCTATTCAGGGAAGTTCAGCAGAACATCCCTTATAAGTCTTCAGGCGTCATTATGCCTTGAAGCGGGGGAATGCGGACTTGCCAGCGTAGACAGCTGCGTCGCCCAGCTCTTCCTCGATGCGCAGCAGCTGGTTGTACTTAGCAACGCGCTCGGAACGTGCGGGAGCACCGGTCTTGATCTGGCCTGCGTTGGTTGCAACAGCCAGGTCGGCGATGGTGACGTCCTCGGTCTCACCGGAACGGTGAGAAACCATGCAACGGTACTCGTGGCGCTGAGCCAGCTCCATTGCGTCCAGGGTCTCGGTCAGCGAACCGATCTGGTTCACCTTCACCAGCAGAGCGTTAGCAGCGCCCTCCTTGATGCCGCGAGCCAGGCGCTCGGGGTTGGTCACGAACAGGTCGTCACCGACGATCTGGACCTTGTCACCGATCTGCTCGGTCAGGGTCTTGTAGCCCTCCCAGTCGTTCTCGTCCAGCGGGTCCTCGATGGAAACCAGCGGGTACTTAGCAACCAGGTCAGCGTAGTATGCGCTCATCTCGGCTGCGGACTTCTTCTGACCCTCGAAGTCGTATGCGCCGTCGTTGTAGAACTCGGAGGAAGCAACGTCCAGAGCCAGTGCAACCTGCTCACCCGGCTTGTAGCCGGCCTTCTCGATTGCCTCAACGATCAGGTCCAGTGCAGCTGCGTTGGACTCCAGGTTGGGTGCGAAGCCGCCCTCGTCGCCCAGGCCGGTTGCCAGACCGCGGTCGTGCAGCACGGACTTCAGGGAGTGGTAAACCTCAACACCTGCACGCAGAGCCTCGGAGTAGGTCTCGAAGCCGATGGGAGCAATCATGAACTCCTGGATGTCAACGTTGGAGTCTGCGTGAGAACCACCGTTGAGGATGTTCATCATGGGGACGGGCAGAACGTGGGCGTTCGGGCCGCCGAGGTACTTGTACAGGGGCAGGTCTGCAGACTCAGCAGCAGCCTTGGCCACGGCCAGGGAGACGCCCAGGATAGCGTTGGCGCCCAGCTTGCCCTTGTTGTTGGTGCCGTCCAGAGCAATCATGGCTGCGTCAACAGCGCGCTGGTCGGAAGCCTCGATGCCGATGACCTCTTCAGCGATTTCTTCGATAACAGACTTCACTGCGCCCAGAACACCCTTGCCCAGGTATACGGACTTGTCGCCGTCGCGGCGCTCAACAGCCTCCCACTCACCGGTGGATGCGCCCGAGGGCACAGCTGCGCGGGCGAATGCACCGTCTTCGAGCAGAACCTCGACCTCAACGGTCGGGTTGCCGCGGGAATCCAGGATCTGGCGTGCGTGAACTGCGGTAATAACAGCCATGGATTGTTCTCCTTATGAGACGTCAAGGATGTGAACGACGCACCCGATCGTGGCGCGTCGCGTCCCCTAAATTCTAGCAAAATTCCCACACAAACACACTAGTAGCCACCGCTTTTTTAGACCCCTTAGTGAAGGTGTATGGAACCCTTAGTAGCCCTACAGGACGCGGCAATCGACGCGCAGAGAGCCCCCACTCCCCCGCCGACCGCGCGTGTGGGATGTATCCCAAAGCACAACACGACCCCAACCGGCGGGGCATCACCCACGGTTAATAGCGCGGCTCGTCATTCGTATGCTGCGCAACATAGCGGCGGATGTACGAACGCAGGGCGCGTTCGGCGTCCAGGCCATTGCGCTGAGCACGGCAGACCAGCGCGAACAAAAGCTCGCCGAAATCCTCCTCGTTGTGCATATAACGCAGGTCGTCGTCCATGCTCGTGGGCTCCGGCGGCAGAATAATACCCGCCTTACGTGCCTTCACAGCAGTCTTCTCAGCCATAGCGAGCGCCGGCAGGTGCGGCGGAATACCGTCCAGAGCGCCACGGTCGCTCTTCTCCTTCTTCTTCAACGCATCCCACGCCGCCTGCTGTTCGGCGGCGGTGCGGGGTGCCTCCGAAGAGCCCTCAGACTCAGCCGCGAACACGTCGGGGTGGCGGGAACGAAGCTTCTGCACCAGGCCCTCAACCACCTGCACAATGTCGAAGCCCTGCGGGTTTGCCGCAGCAATATCAGAGTGGAACACGACCTGCAGCAGCACGTCGCCCAGCTCCTCACGCAGCAGCGGCATATTCGGCTCGCCGCCGGTTTCTACGGCCTCGACGACCTCGTAGGATTCCTCCACGAGGTAGCGAATCAGGGAGGCGTGGGTCTGCTCGGCGTCCCAGGGGCAACCTCCGGGAGCGCGCAGGCGGGCCATCGTCTCAACGAGCGTCTCGAAGGCCCCTCCGGCTCGACGGGCGGTGTCTTCGCTGCTCCGGGTGGCGGGCAAATCGGGAGTGATGGGGGTATCAGTCATAGCGGTCTTCCTCATCGAAAGTGTGAATACAGCGCGCCGCGCCGACCCCCACACGGGGAGCCGGCGCGGCTCAAATGGTTTTAGAGGTTCCAGTGCGACAGGGCGCTCGTCATGTGCGCCGGGATCTTCGAACCCAGACGCGGGAACATGCGCAACTCCTCCACGTAGCGTTCAGCATCCAGCGGGCGCGGGTAGCTGACGAAGGCCTGCTCGTTCGCATAGTCAAACGCAGCCTGTACCGGCACGCCGGGGGTGAAGGTGAGGCTCATGGCCAGCGGCGAGCCCTCACCCTCGCTGTACGAGTCGGTCTTCAGGGCGGGAATATCGAGCAGGGTTTCGGGAATCAGCTCGAAGGTGCGTGCCTGCTCCCAGAAGCCGTTGCGGCGCACGTGGGTCAAGGCGTCGTAGTAGGATCCGAGGGCACGTACACGAATCAGCACGGTGGTGGCGTCCTTTGCGGTGCCGTTCTCGCCGAAGAGGTGCTCGACGACCGGCGCCAGACGCTGAGCGACCTGAGCCTCCGTCAAAACCAGGTTGCCGGCTGCCAGCTGAGTTTCGGAAGGAACCAGCGGGCTCACCGGCTGGGATGCGGGGGTATCCGGCTCGTCGGCGACGGCGGGCAGCTCGTTGAGCTCGCTCAGGACCGGGGTCGAGGGTGCCGAGGGCACCGCCGAGGATGCTGCCGAAGAAGCAACGGGAGCAGCGGATGCTGCGGCGCCACCGGCGGCCACGGCTGCTGCCGCGGCGAGCGCACCGGTGACGGCCGGCGCCGGTGCCTCCGCCTTTGCAGGTTCCTCGGAACGGACCTGGGCGGGTTCGGGTTCCTCTGCCTTCGCGGTCTTCGAGGGTTCCTCTGCCTCGTCGGCGGGCACCAACTCGCGGTCGTTCAGGAAGGTGGGCAGTTCGGGCTCAGCCTCGGTGGATGCTACCTCCTCAGCGGTCTTTTCACCCTTTTCGGCGGGAGCCTCGTGAGCGGAAGATTCCGCGGCGGAAGACTCAGCGTTGGAAGCCTCAGCGGCAGGAGCCTCGACCGGTGCCGCGGGCTCCTCGACGGAGACGAACGCGGCAGCCTCGGTGGAGGTTTCCTCGGGTTCCTGCGGATCGTCCAGCTTCTCCTGGGCGTTGGCGACGATAGCGGCCAGGGCGGCTTCCATCTCTTCGCCGTGGTCGACGGCCTCGGCCTCAGCATCCTCAGCCTCAGCGGCATCGGGCTGGGCGTGCACGGGCTCGGTGTCCTCGTCAGCCTCAGAAACCTCGGGCTGCTCCGGCTGTGCGGAAGTAGCCTCGGCGTCCTGCGAGTTGGCGGTACCGAAAATCGGGTCATTATCGTAGTCGTGCTCGTACTCGGGCTCGGCGACCGAGGCTTCGCCCGATTCGGAGGCCGAGGCGGCGAGCGCGGCGGCACCGGTCACGGCAGCGCCGGCAACGGCGAGGCCCGCAGGAGCGCTCTGGCGCTCGACCTGCTCGGGAGCCTGTTCCTCGCGGACTTCCTCGGAGGGCTGAGCCTCAGCTGCGGGGGTCTCGGGCTCAACCTTCGGGGAATCGCCGGACTCGGATGCCTCAGCCTCGGGTGCTTCAGCCTCGGGTGCTTCAGCCTGGTGAGCTTCGGCTGCCTCAGCCGCCTCAGCGGTAGCCACAACCGAGGTCTCCTCGCGGGCGGGGGTTTCGAGCAGGAAGCTCTCGTGGGTGGTCTGCCCATCTACGGCACCCAGGTAGGAGGCGTGCACCTCCAGGCCCTCACCCAGGCGCGGGTTCAGGGTCACAGCCGCGCGGTTCCAGGTCGCGCCGGCTTCCTGGGCCTCGGTGTACAGGGCTGCGACGGGCGCAAACCAGTCAACGCCGGGCAGCACGATGCCGTTCTCGACCTCGCGACCGCGGTGCAGCAGGCGGTAGTGCATGTCCTCATCCACCTGGCGCAGCTCCAGGCTCAGGGTTCCCGAACCGCGGGTGCGCATGAGCTCAGTCAGCGAGTGGAGGGCGCGCTGCTCGCCGAGGACGGGGAGGTCCGCGGCACCCTCTGCGGGGGCGGTGAGCACAATGGATTCGGCCACAAGCTCGGCGTCATCGGCGCTCAGCTTCTGCTCGGCGGAGGCGGCTTCGTCGGATCCCGGCTCGGATGCGGGGTCCTCGGTGTCCTTCTTTGCCTCGTCCTTAGCGGCCTCGAGCTTCTCCTCGGACTCGTTAGAAGGCTCGGCAGGCTCGGAGGCAGGCTCGGAAAGCTCCTCCACCGTGGCCGTTTCGCTCACAAGTACCTCCGCCGCAGGTTCGGTCTTTTCGCCTGAGCGGGTAGGCTCGGCGCTGAGGGATTCGGGCTCGGTAGAACGCTCGGAAGCGGAGTGCTCGGCGGCGGGCTGCTTAGCGGCAACGGCCTCGGATTCCTCGGCCTGCTCGACCTCCTCGAAGCTACCCTCTTCGCTCTCCGGATTCAGGCCCAGGCGAGCCGCGTAGACGGCGGCCAGGTCGTCCAGGCCGGCGTTCTTTGCTTCGATGATGGCGGCGCGGGTACGCGCCTCGCGAATCTGCTCAGCCGAGAGGTATTCCTCGGCGGCAGCGTTACGGTCGGTGTCGTCGACGTCAGAGGTAGCCGGGCTTTCCTCCGCGGAACTCTCCGCACGGACGGCGCGCAGGTGCTCTTCAAACTGGGAGCGAGCATCCTCGGCGGTGTCGGTTGAGGGTTCGGCCTTCGCGGAGGAGTCGCCCTCGGTCTTCTCGGAGGTTTCGTCCTCATCGTCGCGCAGGAAAGCGGGGGTCTCCGGAGCAGCCGGGGCGTCCTCGACGGCCTCGGAGTCGTTGCTCTCCTCGCGGGCTTCGGGAGCCGCGGCGGCCTCGGAGTCCTCGTGCGGGTAGGAGTTCAGAGCCTCCAGGATGCTACGACGCTCTTCCTCGTCGGTGGTATTGCCGGTATTCGAGAGGGAGCCCTCGGTGAACGAGGGGGTCTCTTCGTCATCGTGCAGGAGGGCGCGCTTCAGGTCTTCCACGGCGCGATACTCTTCGGAACGTTCCTCGTCGCGGTTCTGGCGGGTGCCCTCCGACTTCACGAAACGGCGCAGGGAATCCTCCCACTGCTGCTGCTCCATAATTTTGTCGCTCAGCCCCGAGCCGCGGGACGGCTTGCTTTCCTCGTGCCCGTCCTGTGCCGCGGTGCTCTCCGCCTCGCGCGCCTGTTCATCCCACTTCTTCTTACCGATCCCAAAGAAGCTCATTTGGGCGTCCTCCTTCGGCGTGCGCCGTGAATACGCGCGGTGCCCGCCGAACCTCCCTCGCGACCACGCGCGGGTTCACGGGCACAACGCTGATGTCCTCATAATCTCTTTAATTCTATCGTGTGCATAGAGTTTCGCCCCGCTATCCGACCGATAGCGAGGCGAAACTCTATGAAACGACACAACTTGCCACCCGCACGCCGGCAGAACGCGGGATGCGCGGCTCGGTACCCCGGGGCCTAGCGGGCCTCGTCTCGTACCGGGTTGGCGGCCTTTGCGGCCTTGGCCAGCTCGAAGCGCACCGCGCGCAGGGCGGTTGCGGCCATGACGCGCACGCCAATGCCGATGGCCTGCTCGCTCGGGGCGTAGTCGCCCTGGTGCAGGTCGTAGGTGGGGTCGCCGGGGGCGCGGGTGCCCAGTCGGAACATGGAGCCGGGCACCTCCTGCAACATCCACGCGAAGTCCTCGCCGCCCATGGACTGCTCGACGAGCACGATGGAATCCTCGCCCAGTTCGGCGCGGGCGGCGTTCTCGAGCATGGTGGTTTCCAGGTCGGTGTTCACGACCGGGGGCACGCCGCGGATGTGCTCCACGCGGGCGTCCACGCCGAAGGGAACGGCGACCTGTTCGATGACCTCGTCCAGCAGGTTGCCCGCCTGGCGCCACACCTCAACGTCCAGGCAGCGCATAGTGCCGGCCAGGTAGCCCTCGGCGGGAATCGCGTTGGGGGCGACGCCGGCGCTGACCTGGCCCCAAGCAACCAGCACGCCCGAACGAACGTCGGTGCGGCGGGTCAGCACGGCGGGAACCTGCACCGCAATCTGGCTCATCGCGTAGATGAGGTCCTCGGTCAGGTGGGGTCGGGAGGTATGGCCGCCGTGGCCGCTCAGGTGAATCTTCACGGTGTCGGAGGCGCTGGTAATCGCACCGATGCGCGTACCGATTTGACCGAGGTCCACCTTCGGGTCACAGTGCAAGGCGAAAGCACGCGGAACGTCCTTGAGCAGGCCCTGGGAAATCATCTGTACGGCACCACCGGGTAGCTGTTCCTCGGCGGGCTGGAAGAGGATACGGATGCTACGGCCCAACGGGGTCTTCTCGTTGAGCTCGTGTAGCGCCAGCGCCACGCCCAACATGACGGTCTGATGAATATCGTGGCCGCAGGCGTGCATCACGCCGGGAACCGTGGAGGAGTAGGGCAGCTCGGTCTGCTCGACGATGGGCAGTGCGTCGATATCGGCGCGCAGAGCCGCGGCGAAGGGGCCGTCTCCGATGTCGACATAGCAACCGGTGCCTTCGCAGGCGATGGGGTTCATGCCGGCTTCTCGCAGTCGGTTCATGAGGCGCTCGGTCGTGACGACCTCGCGGAAGGAAAGCTCGGGGTTGGCGTGCACTTCGCGGCGGAATTGCACGAGGGTGCCCATCATGCGCTCCACCCAATCGTCGAAGACGGGGGTGGACAAATCGTAGCGAGAATTAGCAAAAACCATACACAGTAGAATAACCCTCCCGGTGACGGTTTACCTATCCATCCCGACCGTTACCGGCCCTTTAAGAATGTCTGTGACTTTGTGACGGATTTTGAAGACCGCTCGGAGGTTCGTCGGAGGTGCAGGCGGCGAGGGCTGCGGGGTTCCGGGGCGTGCCTCTCCCTCACTCCGGCTTCCCCCGGTTTCTCTCCCCTACCCCGGACACGCGACAAGCCGCCGCCCGGTGAGGGGCGACGGCTTGTCGCAGAAAGCGTTTGGCCTTCAAGAATCCGAGAAGGAACGTTCTAGAGCGAACGGCTCAGGATGGCCTGCTTCACCTCGGCAATAGCCTTGGTGATCTGGATGCCACGGGGGCAAGCCTCGGTGCAGTTGAAGGTGGTGCGGCAGCGCCACACGCCTTCCTTGTCGTTCAGGATCTCCAGACGCAGGTCGCCTGCATCATCGCGCGAGTCGAAGATGAAGCGGTGAGCGTTCACGATAGCGGAGGGGCCGAAGTACTGACCGTCGGTCCAGAAGACCGGGCAGGACGAGGTACATGCTGCACACAGGATGCACTTGGTGGTGTCATCGAAACGTGCACGGTCCTCAATGGTCTGCAGGCGCTCACGCTCAGGCTCGTTCGAGTCGTTAATGAAGAACGGCATGATTTCGCGGTATGCCTGGAAGAAGGGCTCCATGTCAACGATGAGGTCCTTCTCGCAGGGCAGACCCTTCAGGGGCTCCACGGTAATGGGCTTGGACAGGTCAAGGTCCTTGAGCAGGGTCTTGCAGGCCAGGCGGTTACGACCGTTGATGCGCATTGCGTCCGAGCCGCAGATGCCGTGTGCACAAGAACGGCGGAAGGAGACGGAACCGTCCAGCTCCCACTTAATCTTGTGCAGGGCGTCGAGCACGCGGTCGGTGCGGTACATGGTCAGCGGGAACTCGTCCCAGTACGCCTCGGAGGAAACCTCCGGGTTGTAGCGGCGCACCTTGATAATCACGTCGTACGTGGGGATGGAGTCGGAATCGCCGCCGGTCATGCCCTCAAATAGCTTGACGGATTCCGGTTCGGGAAGTTCGTTTTCAGCCATTTTAGTACTTACGCTCCTTCGGCTCGTAACGGGTGTAGACGACGGGCTTGGTGTCGAAACGCAGGCCCTTCACACCCTCAAACTCGGATTCGGGGTCGAGGTAGACCATAGAGTGCTTCATGAAGTTCACGTCATCGCGCTTGGGGTAGTCCTCGCGGTAGTGACCGCCGCGGGACTCCTTGCGGTGCAGCGCACCGACGGACATGACCTTGGCCAGCTGGAGCAGGAAGCCCAGCTCGACGGCCTCGAGCAGGTCGAGGTTGAAGCGCTTGCCCTTGTCCTGAATCGAGATGTTCTTGTAACGCTCTTCGAGCTTCTCGATGGTGGCCAGTGCGGCGCGGATGGTCTCCTCGGTGCGGAACACCTGCATGTCGGCCTCCATGGCCTTCTGCAGGTCTGCGCGGATAGCGCCGACCTTCTCGGTGCCCTTGCCTTCGAGGATGCCGTTGAGCATGTTGAGAACGCGATCTGCTGCGTCGTCCGGAACGGGAACGAAGTCGGCGGATGCGGCGTACTCGGCGGCCTTGCGGCCGGCACGCTTACCGAAGACGTTGATGTCGAGCAGGGAGTTGGTGCCCAGGCGGTTTGCACCGTGCACGGACACGCAGGCAACCTCACCGGCTGCGTAGAGGCCGGGGACGGTCTCTTCGCTGTTGCGGTACACCTCGGTCTCGTTGTTGGTGGGAATACCACCCATTGCGTAGTGCGCGGTGGGGAACACCGGGATGGGCTGGTGGTGCGGTTCCACGGCCAGGTAGGTACGAGCGAACTCGGTGATATCCGGCAGCTTCTCGTCGATGTGCGAGGGCTCCAGGTGGGTCAGGTCCAGCAGCACGTAGTCCTTGTGGGGGCCACAGCCGCGGCCCTCGCGCACCTCGTTTGCCATGGCTCGTGCCACGATATCGCGGGGTGCGAGGTCCTTAATGGTCGGTGCGTAGCGCTCCATGAAGCGCTCACCGTCAGCGTTACGGAGAATACCGCCCTCACCGCGAGCACCCTCGGTCACGAGGATGCCCAGGCCTGCCAGGCCGGTCGGGTGGAACTGAACGAACTCCATGTCCTCCAGGGGCAGGCCGGCGCGCAGTGCGATGGCCATGCCGTCACCGGTGAGGGTGTGGGCGTTGGAAGTGGTCTTGAAGATCTTGCCGCAACCGCCGGATGCGAAGATTACGGACTTGGCCTGGAAGACGTGCACCTCGCCGGTTGCCAGGTCATAGGAGACAACGCCGGCGGGACGGGGCTTACCCTCTTCGTCCTTGACCAGAATCAGGTCGAGCACGTAGAACTCGTTGTAGAACTCAACGTTGTGACGCACGCAGTTCTGGTACAGGGTCTGCAGAATCATGTGGCCGGTACGGTCAGCTGCGTAGCATGCGCGGCGCACGGCAGCCTTACCGTGGTCGCGGGTGTGGCCACCGAAGCGGCGCTGGTCGATGCGGCCCTCGGGGGTTCGGTTGAAGGGAAGACCCATCTTCTCCAGGTCGAGCACGGCGTCGATGGCTTCCTTAGCCATAATTTCTGCCGCGTCCTGATCGACCAGGTAATCGCCACCCTTGACGGTGTCAAAGGTGTGCCACTCCCAGTTGTCCTCCTCGACGTTGGCCAGAGCGGCACACATACCGCCCTGCGCCGCACCGGTGTGGGAACGGGTCGGGTAAAGCTTGGTCAAAACCGCGGTGCGGACTCGCTGGCCTGCCTCAATAGCGGCACGCATACCGGCACCGCCGGCGCCGACGATCACTACATCGTACTTATGTACCTGCATGATGTTCTTTCTGTGTTTTCGATGTTTGAATTTGTCTGCCGGTTACGTCGTCGTTAGTGTGCCGCGCAGAAGCTGGGGAGCAGGTTGGCCGCTGCGCCCGAGGGGCAGGGGTCAAACGCGAAGATGGTGAGGGTACCAACCAGCAGGACAAATGCGGAGGCAGCGAAGAGGATAACCTTCAGCCACACGCGCAGGCGGTCCTTCTCGGCGTAATCGTCGATGATGACGCGGATGCCGTTGGTGCCGTGCAGCATGGCCAGCCACAGCAGCAACAGGTCCCAGACCTGCCAGAAGGGGTTGGCCCACTTGCCACCCACGAAGCCGAAGTCGATGGCGTGGATGCCGTCGCCGACCATCAGGTTCGAGAAGAGGTGGCCAAAGATAAGAATCACAAGCACGACGCCGGACAGGCGCATGCCCAGCCAGGCGAACATCTCAAAGTTGTTGCGCTTGGAAGAGGAGCGGTTGTACTTCACACCGTCGATGCGGTTATCACGCAGGCGGGGTACGTAGGTGCGGGGCTTAAGCGGAGTAGCCATGGTTTAGTGACCTCCCATGTGCGAGAAAACGATCGGCAGGTGACGGGCGGCGAAGCCGGCAACGGTGAGTGCCCAGAGAATCAGCACAACCCACAGAATCTTGATGTGAACGTAGGTTGCCTTCTGGCTGATTTCGACGTTGCCGTCCTTGTTCTTCGCTTGGATGTGCTCCACGTGTGCGTTGGTTGCCTTACCCCAGAAGTCGATGAGGATAATGCGGATACCGTTGAAGGCGTGGTAGACGATGGCTGCTACCAGGGCGGTCTCACCCAGGCCCATGATGGGGTTCTTGTACAGGCCCAGCACACCGTTGTAGGCCTCCGGAGAGATGCGCACGACGGCGGTATCGAGGATGTGGACAAGAAGGAAGAAGAAAATCGCGATACCGGTAATGCGGTGAGCAACCCAGGACCACATGCCCCAACGGCCGCGGTAGAGGGTTCCCTTAGAACCATTCAACACTGAATAACCTCCTGCTGAGACGGCGGGCTCGGGGCGCAAAGGGGCACCGGGCGCCTCCCTGCGAGCCGGTCACGACTATGTACTCGCCGACTGCTTTGTTCGTCTGTTACTTCCAAGATATCAGGTAAATTCACAGCTTATTGACACACTGTTTATAGATTTTTCCCAGCCTATAAACGTGGATTAGGTTATATTTTTTTTGCGATATTACGATTTACCCCGAGTTGATGCGGAAGTAACCTTAACCTAACAATGCACCCCTCCCCCAATGAGAGCCGCCTGACATTTTCTGCCAAATCCTAAAAGAATTCGATATATGACAAATTCACCCGTTATTCTTGAAGCGATGAATACTGCACTCACTCGATTCCGCCCGCTGATTCCCGCCGGCGGTGTTGGCTCGCGTTTGTGGCCCCTGTCCCGCGCGCACGCCCCGAAGTTCCTGCTCGACCTCACCTCGTCGGGCAATTCCCTATTGCGTGACACCTACGACCGTCTCATCGACCTCAGCAACGGTTCCGTCATGGTCGTCACCGGCACCTCGCACGCCAATGCGGTCACCCAGCAGATTCCTGAGCTGCGCGCCGCTGACCTGGTGCTGGAGCCCTCCCCCAAGGACTCGGCTGCAGCTATCGGCCTGGCATGCGCCATCATCCACCGCCGCGAGCCGGACGCCATCATCGGCTCCTTCGCAGCCGACCACGTCATCAGCCCCGTGGACGAGTTCCACCGCGTGGTGACCGAGGCTGTCATCACCGCGGCAACCGGCAAGATTGTCACCATCGGCATTACCCCCACCGAACCCTCCAGCGCCTTCGGCTACATTCACGCCGGCGCTTCCCTGGGCATCGAGGATGCTCCCAACGCGCACGCCGTGGACACCTTCGTTGAGAAGCCGGACACCGCCACCGCACAGAAGTACCTGGACTCCGGTGAATACACCTGGAACGCCGGCATGTTCGTGGCACCGGCCGCCCTGATGCTCAAGCACCTCGAGGCCAACGAGCCCGAGCTGTACGCGGGCATCATGGAGATCGCTAACGCTTGGGACACCCCCGAGCGCGAGGCCGTCATGGAGCGGGTGTGGGAAACCCTCCCCAAGACCGCAATCGACTACGCGGTGGCAGAGCCCGCCGCCGCCGCCGGCGACGTCGCCATGGTTCCCGGCTCCTTCAGCTGGGATGATGTTGGAGACTTCGACGCCGTGGCACGCCTCAACTCCGAGAAGAGCGGCGAGCAGCTGACCATCCTTGGCGAGAAGGATAACGTCATTAACCACGGTTGCTCCGGCATTGTTGTAGCCAATACCGATCGCAAGATTTCGATTATTGGCCTGAACGACATCGTCGTGGTTGACACCCCCGATGCCCTGCTGGTCGCACCGCGTTCCAAGGCACAGGCTGTCAAGGATGCCGTGGGTGAGATCAAGGCACGAGGCCTGAACAACCTCCTCTAAAATTTTGGCCCTGAGTAGGCGCATGAACCCTACTCGAGCAAAAGATACCTCTAAGAAAACCGGTTCCCTTCTGGTCAGAAGGGAACCGGTTTTCTTTTACCCTAATGGGTCATTTTGCGGGTGGATTCAAGGCTTTTGCCTAGTGGAGCGTGGAAGGATGCTCCCTGCGGCTGGGCAGGGGTCTGAATGTCTTATGCACCCCGTGCAGGTTGCACTTCCAGAGTCTGATACGAGCCAAGGATCAACCATTATAGAGAATCATTCTCATGTTAGTCTTGGTGCATGCACATGACCCGTAAGTTTTTCCTCACCCGCGCCGGCACGCTCGGCGCCGTGGCTGCCCTCGCCCTGACCGCATGTGGCTCCCAGGCCACCCAGAACGCACAGACCAACCCCAGCGCCTCCACTTCCGCGAGCGCAACTCCCGCCCCCATCACCGAAGGCAAGGGCGCGGCAAGCCGCGTCGCCATCACCTACGACGGCGGCGTGCTCGTCTACGACGCCAAGGACATGAAACTGCTGGCCGATATTCCCAAGGAAGGATTCCTGCGCCTCTCCGATGCCGGCGATAACCGCCATCTCGTCGTGGCCGACGGCAACAGCTACACCTTCCTGGACACCGGCGTGTGGTCCGTAGCGCACGGCGATCACTCGCACTACTACACCACCGCGCCTTCCCTGAGCTCCCTGAGCCTCGCCGCCGACCATACCGGCCACGTCATCAAGGACAACGGCAGGGTTGCGGCCTTCGCTGACGGCACCGGCTCCTTCGCCGTGTACGACCCGGCGAAGCTGACCCAGGACAAGCGCACCGCCTCCTCCCTGGAGACCACCACCGTCACCCTGCCGAAGCCGCACCACGGCTTCGCCATCCCCCTGCCCGATAACCAGTACCTGGTGGCGGTCGGCGACTCGAAGACCCGCACCGGCGCCGCCGTTGTGGATGCGCAGGGCAAGACCGTAACCGAGAGCCCCGTATGCCCCGGCGTGCACGGTGAAGCTATCGCCAAGGACGGCGCGTTCACCATCGGTTGCACCGACGGCGCGCTGGTCTACAAGGACGGCAAGTTCACCAAGGTCACCAACCCCGAGGACCCGTACTCGCGTTCCGGTAACCAGGCTGGCAAGGCTGACTCCCAGTACGTTCTGGCGGACTACAAGACCGACAAGGACGCTAAGCTGGAGCGCCCCGAGAAGTTCTCCATCATCGACACCGTCGCGGCAACCCGCACCGTCTACTCCCTGCCTTCTGGCGTGAGCTACACCTTCCGATCGCTGGCTCGCGGCCCCCAGGGTGAGGCCCTGCTGCTGACCACCGACGGCAAGCTGCGCGTCTTCGACCCGGCAACCGGTGCCGAGCTGGGCTCCGTACAGCTCATGGAGGCATGGACCGAGTCCGAGACCTGGCAGGACGAGCGTCCGGCCCTGTGGGTGGATGGCAAGACCGCCTACGTGACCGACCCGGCCACCAAGAAGCTCATCGCGGTGCCCCTGTCGAACCCGGCGGCTCCGAAGGAGCTCATGAGCGTGGGACTGCCCAAGACCCCCAACGAGATCCTGGGTGTTTCTTCTGCGAACGCCGCGCCGGTTGAGGCTGAGTCACACGGCACTGAAGCTCACGGCTCGGCTTCCTCCTCGGCTTCCGCTGAGGCACACGAGTCTGGCGAGTCCCACTCCCACTAGGGATCTCACGCTGAGATAAACCATGTGAAAGCATAAAGAGAGATGCGACCGACAGTCTATCGGTCGCATCTCTCTTAGCGTTTTAGGCTGGCTACTACCGCAGCGGCAGAACCCCGATTTCCTCCCAGTTCTGCCCGTCGTAGGAGTAGCAGTGCAGGCGGTCCACCGTGAAGGTGCGCCGCTCCGCGGGCAGGGAGTCAAACGCCTCGCGGGCGCTGGCCACCTGTTCCTCGCTCAAACCGTGGCCCAGGGTCACGTGCGGCACGTACGGGAAGGGGGCCGCACCCGTACCGAGCATCCGAACAAGATCCCGGTGAATCCGCTCGAATTCGGCCTTGCCCACCTCCAGGTTCAGGTACTCCACCTCGGTCACCGGGCGGAAGGAGTGCACCGACCCCCAGCGAGCCTCGAAACGCGAGGCGCCCAGGTCTTCGGAAAACTGCGGGGAACGCACGGCATCCAGCAGGGAGTCATCCAGCTCCGCCACGTACACGGTCACGTGGGTGCTCATTGACGCGGCCGGGACCCCCGCTGTCTCCCGCTTCCACTCCTCCAGGCGCTGAGCATTCTCACCGCTCACGTGAGCAATAATGCTCAGGTAGCGGCGACCGGGCTTGAGGGTGGGTGATACGGAGGCCCCAGAGGGACTCGATTGCTCGCGGGGTTCTGTCATGGGTGTCGTGCGCTTTGCGTTCGTTGAAGATGAGGAATTGATAAGCGCCCGGCAGCTAGATGCTCACCGAGGGCAGGAAGCCGACCTTCTTGTAGACGTTTTCGATCGTGGCGGTGGCGATCTCGCGGGCGGCGGAGGCGCCCACGGCCAGCAGGCGGTCCAGCTCGGCGGGGTCGTCCATTAGCTCGAGGGTGCGCTCGCGCACCGGAGCCAGGCGGTCCACCACGATATCGGCCAGGTCGACCTTCAGGTGGCCGTACATCTTGCCCTCGTAGCGTGCCACAATCTCGTCGATGCTCTCGCCGGTCATGGCGGAGTAGATGGAGAGCAGGTTGGACACGCCGGGCTTGGCCTCGCGGTCGTAGGCGATGACGGAGCCGTCGTCGGTCACGGCGGACTTAATCTTCTTCTGGGTAACCTTGGGGGTGTCCAGCAGCTTGATGAGGCCTTTATCGGATGCCGCCGACTTGGACATCTTCGAGGTAGGTTCCTGCAGGTCGTAAATCTTCGCGGTTTCCTTCAGGATGACCGGTTCGGGCACCACGAAGGTTTCGCCGAAGCGGGAGTTGAAGCGCTGGGCCAGGTTGCGGGTCAGTTCGAGGTGCTGGCGCTGGTCCTCGCCCACGGGCACGCCGTCCGCCTGGTAGAGCAGAATGTCGGCGGCCATGAGAATCGGGTAGGTGAACAGACCAACCGAGGCCTTATCGGCGCCCTGCTTCTGCGACTTATCCTTGAACTGAGTCATGCGGGAGGCCTCGCCGAAGCCGGTGAAGCAGTTCAGAACCCAGGCCAGCTGGGCGTGCTCGGGCACGTGCGACTGCACGAACAGGGGCGCACGGGACGGGTCAATGCCGGAGGCGATGTACTGCGCCGCGGTCAGGCGAGTGCGTTCGCGCAGCTCCTCGGGATCCTGCGGAACGGTGATGGCGTGCATATCCGGAATAAAGAACAGACATTCGTTATTCGGGTCGTTCTGCAGGGCCACCCAGTTGTTCACGGCGCCAATGTAGTTACCCAGGTGCATCGAATCGGCCGAGGGCTGGGCACCAGAGAAGATACGCGTCTTCTGCTGGGAGGCGTTCGGGATGAGGGACTTATCCTGCTTCTTTTCGTCTGCCATAGTTATTTCCTGTGCAGTTACTTCCTGTGCGGTGCTGCGAACGGTGCAGCGTGTATCTCAAAACTTATGTTCGGGGCGCGGTGGCGCTAGGCTCTAGCCATCGATGCGGTAGTCCACCACCAGCGGCGCGTGGTCGCTAAAGCGCTCCTCGTAGGTGGCGGCGCGATCAACCTGCGCCTGCACGGCGCGCTCGGCCCAGGCGGGGGTCGCCATCTGGTAGTCGATGCGCCAGCCGGCGTCGTTATCGAAGGCCTTACCGCGGTAGGACCACCAGGTGTAGGGGCCGGGCACCTGACCGGCCAGATCGCGCGCCACGTCGCGGTAACCGATATCGCCAAAGAAGCGGTCGAAATAGGCGCGTTCCTCGGGCAGGAAACCCGCACGCTTCTGGTTGGCCTTCCAATTCTTGATATCCAGTTCGGTGTGGCCCACGTTCAGGTCACCCACGATGAGCACGTGATCGGAGTGCCCGGCCAGCTCGGGCATACGCACCAGCATACGCTCCAGGAAGCGGTACTTGTCCTCCTGCTTCTGGGTGCCGACCTCGCCGGAGTGCACGTACGCGCTCACCACGGTCAGGGTCTGCCCGTTCGGCAGAACGTAGTCGGCCTCAACCCAGCGTCCCGAGTCATCAAAGTACTCCTCGCCGATGGTGGAGCGGGTGGCCACGGGCTGATCCTTCAGCACCTCACCAGCCGAGTTCGGGGTGCGGCGGGTAGCCACCAGCACGCCCGCGCGGCCCTTAGCGGCGGCCTCGGCGTGCAGAATATTCCACTGCGACTCATCGAGGAGCTCACGCACGATGGCGTCGGGCGCGCGAACCTCCTGCAGGCAGAGGATGTCGATGTCTCGCTCAGCCAGCCAGTCGGCCATGTTCTTGCGGTAGGCGGCGCGGATGCCGTTGACGTTGACGCTCGCCACGCGGAGCAGACCGGGCTCACGCGGACCGGGAGGAATCGAAGAATGCATAGTCTTAATTATGCCAGCATGCGCGGAAGTAAAAATTCACCGTGATTCATTTTTCTTTCACAGATGGTTAAAATGTTGGGTGATGAATTCACACTCCTCACATACCCCCGAACCCACCGCCCACTCGCTCTCCACCGATGCTCAGGCCGCAGATCAGGCCTCCCCGAGTACTTCCCCCAACGGTAGCCAGACCTATGAGCTGCCGCCGATTCCGGGACCCAAGTACGAGCAGGTGATTCACTACCTCGAGCAGCGCTACATCATTCCGGGTAAGCCCGGCGATAAGCTCCCGACCGAGCGCACGATTCAGCAGAACTTCGGCGTGAGCCGCCAGACGGTACGCAGCGCCCTGAAGGTCCTCATCGAGCGCGGCCTGCTCTACAACGTGCAGGGGTCCGGCACCTACGTGGCCGAACGCAGCGAAGCCACGTACATCCCGCGCGTGGACACCTTCGCCGACGATATGCGCCGCCGCGGGTTCGAAGGCTCGACCCGCATGATCGCGACCCGCTGGGTGGACGCCACCGAGGAGATTTCGACCCGACTATCCGTTCCCGTGGGCGAGTCGGTCCTCTTCGTACGCCGTCTGCGCCTGGCCAACCACGAGGTCATCGGCTTCGAGCGTTCCTACTTTGTCAAGGAAGCCGCCAGCAGCATCCTGGACGCCATGATGGCGGAGATGTCCGGTGCGATGAGCTCGCTAGACCAGCTTGCCGACACTCCCAACGCCATTAAGCACGCCCGCGTACGCACCAGCGCGGCGCTCTTCACCGACGCCGACGCCGAGGCGTTCAACCAGCAGGTGCCCGTGGGCGAGGCCGCCTTCAAGGTGTGCGTCACCGGCTACACCAAGGAGGGAACGCCGGTCGAATACGCTGAGACCCTGTACCTCTCGGACCACTACTTTTACGAGCTGCTTCTCTAGCGCCTCTCCCCTGACGCAGGAGGCCGCACGAGACGCGCGAAAGGGCGGTGCCCCGGTAGATTGCTCTACCGGGGCACCGCCCTTTCGCTACCGGTCTTTCGTTACAGGTCTTTCGTTACGGGTCTATGCGAACGTCGCGGGGACCTACGCCGCCTGACGCTCCGCAGTCTCAACCACGTTCACCAGCAGCTCCGCGCGGGTCATCGGGCCCACACCGCCGGGGTTCGGGGAAACCCAGGACGCCTTCTGCGCGGCCTCCGGAGAGACGTCGCCGAAGAGCTTCTTCTTGCCGGTCTCCGGGTCCTCAGCGCGGGAAACACCAACGTCCAGCAGGATTGCGCCCTCCTTGACCTGGTGAGCCTTCAGCACGTGCGGCACACCCACAGCGGCGACGATGACGTCCGCCTCGCGCAGCACCTCGTCCAGGTTCTCGGTACCGGTGTGCGCCAGGGTTGCGGTCGCATTCACCTCGCGGCGGGTCAGCAGCAGACCCAGCGGGCGGCCCACGGTAATGCCGCGGCCGAGCACCACAACGTTCTTACCGTTCCAGTCGATGCCGTGGCGCTTCACCAGCTCAATGACACCGTTGGGAGTGCAGGGCAGCGGGGAATCCAGCGGCTCAGAAACGTTCAGCACGAGCTTGCCGAGGTTGGTCGGGTGCAGGCCGTCAGCGTCCTTCTCGGGGGCGATGCGCTCGAGCACGCGGTTGGTGTCCAGGTGCTTGGGCAGGGGCAGTTGCACAATGTAGCTGGTGCAGGCCGGATCGTTGTTCAGCTTGTCAATCTCAGCGTCGAGCTCCTCCTGGGTGATATCGCCGGGCAGGTCCACGCGGATGGAGTTAATACCAATCTCCGCGCAGTCGCGGTGCTTAGCGCCCACGTAGGAGCGGGATGCCGGGTCGTCACCGACCAGGACGGTGCCCAGGCCGGGGGTGATGCCCTTAGCCTTCAGCGCCTCGACGCGCTCCTTCAGCTCCGCCTTGATGGCGGCAGCGGTTGCGTTACCGTCTAGAATCTGGGGCATTGTTTTCCTTCCATAGATTACGGCGGGTTCGCCGAAACGGATGGTCTATGTGTTGGGTTCTTGGGGTCCCGCCGCGCCTCACCGATAGAGCGGGTCCGGGACGGCGGGCGGAGGGCGAAATAACCCCGTCCGCGCATCGGCCACACGGGCGGATGAGCGAACGGGGTCATTCACGGTTCTACCAGTTCTCGCTGCCCTGGTAGAGGGGGTACTTGGCGCAGAGCGCATCCACGCGAGCGCGCAGGGCCGCGATGTCCGGGTTCGGCAGCAGCACGGAGGCGATGATGTCAGCCACCTCGGTGAAGCCCTCGGCGTCGAAGCCGCGGGTTGCCAGCGCGGAGGTGCCGATGCGCAGACCGGAGGTCACCATCGGCGGGCGCGGGTCGTTCGGAACGGCGTTACGGTTGACGGTGATGCCGGCGTCGTGCAGCAGGTCTTCTGCTTCCTTGCCGTTGAGCGCGTGGTGGCGCAGGTCGACGAGCACCAGGTGAACGTCGGTGCCGCCGGAGGCAATCGAAACGCCGGCGTCCTTCACGTCCTGCTCCAGCAGGCGCTTCGCCAGGATCTGCGCGCCCTCAATGGTGCGCTTCTGACGCTCCTTGAAGCCCTCGGATGCGGCAATCTTGAACGCGGTAGCCTTCGCGGCAATCACGTGCATGAGCGGGCCGCCCTGCTGGCCGGGGAACACGGCAGAGTCAATCTTCTTCTTCAGCTCCTCAGTGCAGAGGATGAAGCCCGAGCGGGGGCCGCCCAGGGTCTTGTGTACGGTGGAGGACACCACGTGTGCGTGCGGGACGGGGTTCGGGTGTAGACCCGCAGCCACCAGGCCCGCGAAGTGTGCCATGTCCACCCACAGGTACGCGCCGATTTCGTCGGCAATCGCGCGGAATGCGGCGAAGTCCAGCTGGCGGGGGTACGCGGACCAGCCGGCGATAATCAGCTTGGGGCGCTCGGCCAGGGCCAGCTCGCGCACCTGCTCCATGTCAACGTAGCCGTTCTCGTCCACGCTGTAGGCGACAACGTTGTACAGCTTGCCGGAGACGTTCAGCTTCATACCGTGGGTCAGGTGGCCACCGTGCGCCAGGGACAGACCCATGATGGTGTCGCCGGGGTTCAGCAGCGCGTGCATGACGGCGTTGTTCGCCTGCGCGCCGGAGTGGGGCTGCACGTTCGCGTGCTCCGCGCCGAAGAGCTCCTTCACGCGGGCAATGGCGAGGTCCTCAACGATATCGACGTACTCGCAGCCGCCGTAGTAGCGGCGGCCGGGGTATCCCTCAGCGTACTTGTTGGTCAGCACCGAGCCCTGGCTCTGCATCACAGCGCGGGGGACAAAGTTCTCGGATGCAATCATCTCGAGGGTGTTCTGCTGGCGCTTGCGCTCCAGCTCAATGGCTTCTGCTACCTCGGGGTCGAGGTCGGCGAGGGGCATCTCGAGGATCTTCTGCTCGGTCATTACGCTCCTGGGAGTGTTTTTACGGTATCTTCGGTGGCTCGTCATCGGGGTTGCGGCAGTGTCTGCGGCTGAAAACCCTGAATGAAAAAATATGAGCTACACCTCATAATACCGTAAAGCCCGTTCTCCTTCGAGAAGGAAAACGGGCTTTGGGATGCATCATGATGAAGTTTTACGGCGCCGGTATGGTACCGGTGCGGGACGCTTGACACGCCCCGGCGGGCCTATCGGCAAGGCGGCGCAGGTCGGTGAGTCCTAAGCCTGGCGCAGGATGGCGGAGGCGTACTCCAGGTAGGCCTCGCGGGCGCTATCCTTCTTACCGCCGGCCACCAGCTGGGTCTGCACCACGTAACCGGTCAGCACAGAGAGCACGGCCGCGCCGATGACGGTCAGCCATTCCTCGAGCTCCTCATCGGTGAAGTCCAGTTCAGCGGCGCCCCAGGCGCGGTAGCGCTCCAGGGCCTGATCGCGCAGATAGGTTAGCTGCTCGGAAACCAGGGCACCCAGCTGCGGCATGGAGACCGCCTCACCCCAGGTCACCAGCAGGTGACGGCGCACCTTGGGGGTGTCCAGCACCTTCAGGCACCCGAACACGTAGTCCCAGGGCTGCTCGGCGCGGATGCGATCGAAGGGAGCCAGGTCCATGCGCGCGGCGGCGAGGATAATCTCATCCTTGGAGGAGAAGTGATTGTAGATGGCTCCAGCAGACAGGCCGGTGGCGGCGATAATCTCGCTCATTGAGGCCTTCTGGTAGCCGTGCTTGATGAAACACTCGCGGGCGGTCTCTACAATCTGAGAACGCCTGTTCTTTTTGTATTCTTCGCTGACTTTAGGCACAACCTAATCCTAGCGAATTTTTTGGCGCTCCGCGCGCCTTCCGGGCGCACCTTCCGAGCTGTGGAGCCCCAAAACGCAAAAAATAGAATAAAAATTCCATAAAAAGGCGGGGTGCCCCGAAAATCCGGGGCACCCC
>NZ_KV797964.1:0-33092 GCF_001809565.1 Rothia sp. HMSC072B03 | reverse complement strand
GCCAACTAGCGCGCCCCTCCCCGGCTTGTCCGGCCGCGGCGGTACGCGTAGCCGCAAAATCTTAGTGGAAGAAGTGGCGGGTACCGGTCAGGTACATGGTCACGCCGGCAGCCTTAGCGGCCTCGATAACTTCCTCATCACGGATCGAACCGCCCGGGTGCACAACGGCACGCACGCCGGCGTCCAGCAGAACCTGCAGGCCGTCAGCGAAGGGGAAGAACGCATCGGATGCGGCAACCGCACCGCGGGCACGCTCGTTACCCTCGCCGCCGAGGGTGTTCGCACGCTCAACGGACAGCTTGCAGGAGTCCACGCGGTTCACCTGACCCATGCCGATGCCCACTGCGGCGCCGTTATCGGCCAGCAGAATGGCGTTCGACTTGGGCGAGCGCAGTGCACGCCACGCGAATTCGAGGTCGCGCAGGGTGGCCTCGTCGGCGGGCTCGCCGGCAACCAGGGTCCAGTTCTTCGGGTCGTCACCCTCAGCCTGCAGGCGGTCGGCCTCCTGGAAGAGCGCGCCGCCGGAGATGGGGCGGTACTCGATGGCGTCACGGCTAAAGCCCTCGGGCAGAACCAGCAGGCGCAGGTTCTTCTTCTCGCGCAGAATCTCCAGGGCCTCGGGCTCGTAGCCGGGGGCCACGACAACCTCGGTGAAGATGCCCTTGACGGTCTGAGCCATAGCGGCGGTCACCGGGCGGTTAGCGGCAATCACGCCACCGTATGCGGACAGCGGGTCGCAGGCGTGCGCCTTCGCGTGAGCGTCCG
The DNA here is from genome assembly GCF_001809565.1 of Rothia sp. HMSC072B03. NCBI lineage: Bacteria > Bacillati > Actinomycetota > Actinomycetes > Micrococcales > Micrococcaceae > Rothia > Rothia sp. HMSC072B03. Next base: position 32,327 of record NZ_KV797964.1, on the reverse strand, counting down.
CAATCGGATCGGCGGCACCGGGGGTTGCCACGGCGATACCACAGGGGTTGTTGTGCTTGATGACGGCAACGGCCGGCTCATCGAAGTCGTAGGCGGCGCGCAGGGCGGCGTCGGCGTCAACGTAGTTGTTGTAGCTCATGGCCTTGCCGTGCAGCTGCTCGGCCTGTGCAATGCCGGGGGCGGCCGCCGGGTTGACGTACAGGGCGGCGCGCTGGTGCGGGTTCTCGCCGTAGCGCAGGGTCTCGCTGCGCTCGAAGCCCAGGCCGGCGTACGGGGGCCAGAAGTTGGCGTCCTCGTCCTGCAGGAACTGGGATGCGGTCCAGGTAGCCACGGCGGTGTCGTAGGCGGCGGTGTGGGCGAATGCGCCAGCGGCCAGGCGGCGGCGCTCCTCCAGCGAGAAGCCACCGTTCTTAGCGGCCTCAACCGTGCGCTCGTAGTCGGCCGGGTCCACCACAATTGCGACGGCATCGTGGTTCTTTGCAGCTGCGCGAACCATGGAGGGGCCGCCAATGTCGATCTTCTCAATGATGGCGTCCTGATCCGCACCCGAAGCCACGGTCTCGACGAAGGGGTACAGGTTCACGACGACCAGATCGAAGGGCTCGACGTCCAGCTCACCGAGGGTGTCGATGTGCTCCTGCTTGCGGCGGTCAGCCAGAATACCGGCGTGGATGCGCGGGTGCAGGGTCTTCACACGGCCCTCGAGGCACTCGGGGAAGCCGGTCACCTCGGTCACCTCGGTGACGGGAACGCCTGCGGCCGCAATGGTCGCCGCGGTCGAACCGGTGGACACCAGGGCCACGCCGGCCTCGTGCAGACCGCGGGCGAAATCCTCCAGGCCGGTCTTGTCGTAGACAGAAATGAGGGCGCGGCGCAGGGGCACGCGATCGAGCTCAATAAGAGACACAAATACTCCGATACTTTGCACCGTGCCCGGCACATGCGGCGGCACGGCTGGTGGATGGATGTGAGTCCGCCCCGGTGGGCGGGATGTGCGGGTGGGGTTTACCCCCACCGTCGCGCCGGGCACGGGGTGCCCCCACTCGGGCGGTGGGGCGCGACGGTACGTCTGTACGGGCGGGGAATCGGAGCGTGCGCTCCACCCGCCGTATGAAAAACTTATGCGGCAGAGTGCTTCTGCGCGAGGTCGGCGATGGTCTGCACGAGCAGGCGGCGCTCCTGCACCTTGATGCGTTCGTGCAGAGTTTCTTCGGTATCGCCGTCGAGCACGGGCACGGCGGCCTGCGCCAGGATGGGGCCGGTATCAACGCCGGCGTCGACGAAGTGCACGGTCAGGCCGGTAATCTTCACGCCGTGGGCCAGGGCGTCACGCACGCCGTGTGCGCCCGGGAAGGAGGGCAACAGGGCGGGGTGGGTGTTGATAATGCGGTTGCTGAAGCGCTCGACCAGCTGCGCATCCACGATGCGCATGAAGCCGGCGAACACGATGTAATCGGGCTCGTAGGAGGCAATCTTCTCTTCGAGGGCGCGGTTCCACGCCGGGCGGTCTGCATAGTCGCCGGGCTGCACCAGGAAAGTGGGCACGCCAGCGGCCTGGGCGCGTTCGATGCCCAGGCAGGGCTTGTCGGCGCCAACAGCCGCAATGTCGAGGGGAAGCTCGCCCGCCGCTACGGCGTCGAGAATGGACTGAAGATTCGTTCCGGATCCGGATACCATAACCACAATTCGCACCCAACCAGTATAGCCCATCTCACATGCGTTGCGGGAGCTCGGAGAGACGGTCGCCCGCGTAAACGGGAGAAGGTATTGCGGAAGCGCTCGGTAGGTCGGGACGGTCGGAAGAGCGGAGGGCTCCAGAGTCCGGACGCGGAAGGCGAACGAACGGCGGCGCGGCGGGCCCCACGCCCGAAGGGACGGTACCCTTAAAGCTATGTCTACTCCCCCGCCGAACACCCCGAACGACCAGCCCCGCAACCCTCAGCAGCAGGCTCAGCCGCAGAGCCCCGCCTCCAACCCGCAGCAGGGACAGCGCCAGGGGCCGCCGACCCCCGGCAGGTACAGCGGACAGCACCCCGGCGCACAGTACCCCGGCGCGCCGGGCGCGCATCAGCCCGGCGGCGGAAACCCCGGCAAGCCGCCGATGGACCCGCTACAGCGCCAGCGCATCCTGCTCCGCGCGGCCATGGTTCTCATTGTCTCCGTGCTACTCATCTTCGGGGCGTCCTCCTTCGTGCTCTCCCCCATGCCCTACTTCCTGGGCCTTTTCCTCTTTGCGCTGGTGGGCCTGGGACTGAGCGTCTGGGCCATCGTGCGCACCGCGAGCGCGCGCGGCCCCTGGATCTTCTACGTTGCCGCCTCCCTCAGCATCCTCTACAGCCTCATGACCGTGATCGGCGGAATCGGTCTGGCCGTCATGCCGGGGATGCAGGAGTACCGCGAGTGCCGCACGGCCGCGCTGACCGGCACCGATATGTACACCTGCGACCAGATGCTCCAGAACAGCATGGACAGCTTCGCGGGCACCGGCAGCACGGCAGGGGCCTCCTCCCGTTAGCGGCGGCCGGAGCGCACACAGCACGAAACCCGCACGAGTCATCCTCGCGCGGGTTTCGTGCTATTTTTCGAGCTATTTCTTCTTCGGGGCCTGCGAGCCGGTAACCTCTTCCCCGGTCGGCAGCGGGGGCAGCTCCACGGTGGAGGCCTCGTCGGTCAGAAGCGGCAGGATGCCGGTCTGGGCGCGCACGCCAAAGATACGGTTCATGGCCTGGTCGGCGGAGAGCACCTCCAGCTCGCGTTCCATGAAGTCACGCTCTCCCCCGGCCTTCTTCTGCGCCTTGCGCTCGCTCTTGGCCGCCTTCTTCTCGCGGCGCTTGCGGGCGCGCTGTTCCGCCGCGGAGGGCTCGGCCTCCGGGGCCTCGGAGGCTTCGCGCTCCGAACGGTCGGGAGCGGCATCCTCGGAGCCTTCGGCGGGCTGAACGCCGAAACCGAAGTACGCCATGATGCGCCCGGCACGGCCTCGCGGGCGAGCGGGCTCGGCGCTTTCGGAGGCGTCCTCGGGTTCGGCGGGGCCTTCCCCCGCGGTCTTCGCGGAAGACTTCGAGATTTCCGCGGACTTCGGGGCCGCCTTCTTCTCGTTCTCAGAACCGGCCTCGGACGCGGCGGAAGCGGGCTCGAGTTTTTCGGGCTCGGGGTTCATAAACTCGGGGATGGAGAGGTCGGATTCCACCGGCTCGGGCAGGTCCTCGTCGGGAACGACCTCGGCGAGCGCATCCGCCAGGGCGCGCTCGGCCACGGGGTCGGAAGCCTCCAGGGGGTAGGCGTGCACGGGCTCATGCGGGTGCACCGGCACGTGGCCGGTGGCTACCTCGTCCACAATCGTGTGCGCCTCGGAGGGCTCCTGCGAGTCCTCATTCTCAGAGTCCTCGGAGCTCGGCTCGCTCTTTCGGGAGTCTTCGGCGGCCTTGCGCTCGGCTTCTTCCTCGCGATGCTTGGCCTCCTCGGCCTCCTCACGGGCGCGACGCTCAGCCTCGGCCTTGCGCTTGGATTCTGCCTTGCGAGCTTCCTCCTCACGGCGCTTGGCTTCCTCAGCTTCCTCCGCCTCGCGACGCTCAGCCTCGGCTTCCTCGGCAGCTCGGCGTTCCTCACGCTCGGCCGCACGCTCCGCGCGACGCTGAGCCAGGCGCTCCTTCGCGGAAGCACCAAGGCTCATCAGGCGCTCGCCCAGGTTCGGGCGCTCATCGGCAAATCGCGGCAGATCGCGGCTGCTATCGGGCACCAGGGCGCGGCTGAGCAGGTTACCCAGAGCCACGCCGAGCCCCACCCACAGAGCCGTGTGGCCCGCAAAGCTCAGCGGCTCGGCACCCACCTCGGTGAAGCGGCCGACGCCCAACGAGCCGTAGGAAATCCAACCCAGCCACAGGGCGGCCAGAGAAGTCAGCAAACCGGTCAGCACGCCCAGCGCAAGCGAGGATAGCAGGGCCGAAAGCGGACGGAACGGCACCTTCAGGGCGACCCACTCGTCCAGGTGATCCTCACCCTCACGCAGGAACCACCAACCGGCAATCGCACCGGCGGCCACCGGAACCAGCAGACCCAGCAGGCCGGCGCTTCCCAGGGACTCAGGAACCCCGCCCAGGATCGGCAGCATCGGCAGGGACCCGGCATTGCTACTCGTCAGGCCGATCGAGGTACCCGCGCCAAAGGCGAAACCGGCACCGGTCGACCAGGCCATCGCGTAAATCACCAGGTTGGGCAGGAAGCCCAACTGCAGCAGCGTCACAGCGGTATCACCCACCGGGCCCGCGTGCAGCTCCTGGTAGGTGGCCACCACCTGCGACCACCCGCCCAGAATACCCAGGGCCAGCAGTAGCGCGCCCAGGCCCACAAAGGCCACCGCGGCAACCGCCGCCGCGCGCACCACAGCCCACGCGTAGGACCCGGCCCAGCGCGAGTACTGGCTCATCTGCGAAATCTGCTCCGCCGTATCAACACCCACCATGCGCGAAAGCGAACGCGCCTCGCGGTAGCCGCCCCACATCAGGCCGACCACCACGATACCCAGCGGCACCAGCGCGGCGTTCAACACCTGCAGCGGCTTCGGGCTCGGGCTCGCCCAACCGTACACCGCCGAACAAATCAGCGCGTAGGTCACCGAACCCGAGAGCACCGGAATGAGGAACTCCCCCTCGTACGAGGCGCGCGCCAGCCTGCGACCGGAACGGTAGCAAAATAGCAGCGGCAGAATACTCAGGCCCAGCGGCACCAGGGTCATGGTGCCCGCGGAGGCGCCAAAGACGGCCGAGAGGTCCAGGGGAACGCCGTGAATCAGGAGCCACAGGTGGGCCGACATCGCGGCCACCGACGAGAACTCCGTGCCGCCAAAACCGTTCGTCGCCCACACGGCGGCCATGGCGGCCACCACCAGGACGCCGGACATCAGGGCGGTCAGAATCAGCTCAACGACGCCCTGAAGCCACAGGGGCATGGGCATGGAATAGCGGGAGATAGGTGAGGTGCTTTTCATCGTCCTTCCATGATGCCACGTTTTAACGACGAAACCCGCCTCCGGAAGGGCCGGTGATGGCCCTTGGAGACGGGTTTTTGCACGTCGCGTCAGTTTTTGGGTTAGTCCCTCGGCGGGAATCTTTACGGCACCCCTAGTGATCGGTCCAGGGGTTGGATGCGTTCACGCCCCAGGAACGGTACACCTGCGCCTTCGAGGAGACCAGCTCCAGATCGTAGGCGCTTGCGCTCGCGGCCATCAGCCCCTCCAGGGCGGCCGTGGGGAGGGGGCCGGCGTCGTCGCGCCCCACCGCGTGCTGACCACGCGGGGCCTGACGGCCCGCCCACTCGAGGCTCACGCGCGCATCCACGTCAATGACGTGGTCGCCGAAGCGTTCGAGCAGCTCGGTAATCCAACGGTCGGTCTCGGGGTAGGGGTAGAGGCCTTTGAGCTCACCAATGCTCAACACCGAAATGTACATGTGGCGAAACGAGCGGCGGCGCAGAAACGCAACCACGGCGGGGTCTGGATTCGCCTTACGAATCTCCGCGAGAACGTCGGAGTCCAGGAGCATACCGGAAAAGTTCATACCCCTAATGCTACGCTACGCGCAGACCGGCGATTTCGATGGCGGGAATACCCTCGGGGTTGGGCAGAAGAAGGAAGTTCAGGAACTCGTCGCGCTTAGAAGAAATGCGGGAGTAGTCGTCAATGCTGACCGCGGTGAAACCGCCTCGAGCGGGAACTGCTGCGGCACGCAGGCTGTCCTGGTAGGAGCGGGAGGGGTTCAGAGAGATTACTGCTTCGGTTGCAGAGCCGTTGTACATGTGACAACCTGCGCCGTGAGTGGCGCGATCCTTTCGCGTTGCTCTTGTCTGTACCGGTTACCACCTCTGAGGGTGGTGAATACAAACCGCTTCGTCATCCGAGCCACCCGTGAACATGGGGTTGGCGTTCGACCATAGTCGGAGCTTATCAGTCGAAACTCTTGAAGCTGGCTCCAGCTTACAGCACGTTCTCACCTTAAGTAAAGCGTTCTTCACAAAAGATTCAGGTCACATGTATTTTCACTAATCAAAGCGTTTACAAACGTTCCACGGCAGTCTCGACGCGTAATATTTGACCCTCCGCAGCCCCTCGCTTTCACCCCTCCGCGAGCACGCAGACCAATCCCGCGCGGGGCGCGGCGGCCGCTTTCAGCGTGTTCAATTCGCCTCGTTAAACCCTCGGAGCGCGCACGCTCGAGAGGCAATGACCGCCCGCCGTGCGGCACCTCACCCGATGCGAGATAATGGGCAGGTGCCCAACAATCCTTTCCCCGAAATCCCCGTCACCGTACCCCAAATCATTCGACAGGTCGGCCACCGCACCTACCAGCGCGGGGCCGCCTACCAGCGCAACCGCGAGGTCGTGCGCTACAGCTACGACGAGGACAGCCGCACCCTCACCGGGCTCGTTAACGGAAGCACCCTCGTGCCCTACGAGGTGACGATTCGGTTCTTCCCCCCGCGCGCCGGCTCTGCCGCCTTCGCGGCCCGATGCACCTGCCCGGTCGTCAGCAATTGCAAGCACGCCGTGGCGCTCATGCTCACCGCGCTGGACCGCGCCTCCGTGGCGGGTAGGGCTCTCACCCCGCAGGCCATCGGCCCGCTCGACAGCGGCGGTCGCGGAACCAAAATTCAGGGAGCGAAGGACGCCGACGCGGAGACGAAAACCCCCGGCGAGCGCACCCTCGCAACCGAGGCCACCGGCTCCGAAACAACAGGCACCGAAACAACAGGTACCGAAGCGACCGGCCCAGAAGCGAGCGCGGCGGAGGTTCCGGGCACTGAGCCGCAGGACCCGCTCGCGGCGCTACGCGCCTCCGGGGCCCTGACCGTGGCCTCGCGCCTGCCGAGCCCCAACTCCGCCGAGACCACCCCGACCGCGCGCGCGAATCGCGAGGAGTCGGAGGGCTTCGACCTCGAATCCCTCGGCATCAGTTCCCTCGGCGGGGCGCTCCTCCCCTCAGACGGCACTCGGGAGGCGGCACCCGCCTCCAAGATTTCGGCCTGGCGCAAGAATCTCTCCTCGGTTCTTTCCGCACGTCAGGACCTTTCCGGCATCGATTCGCTACGGGTCAGCGGCGCGCTCGACCTGTCGATGAGCGTCTCGGGATCCTACGCGCGCGGCCGCAACATGCCCGGGGCGACCCCGGCCATCAACCTACTCGCGCGCCCGCTCATGCACTCCAAAACCGGCCGCTGGGTCAAGGGCGGCCTCACCTGGGACACTTTCGCCTCGAGCGTGGGCGGGCCGGTCGGCCGCCACGACATCTACCCGGAGCACGAGCGTTTCTTCGCCGAGCTCTACTCGATTGCCCGCCCCTGGCAGAACATGTACTCCTCGCACCGCGACTGGATTTCGCTCAGCGCCGCGGGCTCTGCCCTGCTCTGGGATGTGCTCGCACGCGCCGAGGAAATCGGCCTGCCGCTACTAATCAACGGACGCGAGGTGGAGTACGCCATCCTGCCGCCCGCGCGGGTGCGTTTGCGCGCCGCCGCCCTGCCCGAGGACTCCGAAGAGAACCCGGACGGGGGCCTACTCCTCGAGGCCGCGCTGAGCTGGGAGGGGCGCGAGGGCGAGCTTCTGCGACAGCTCTGGCTTCCGGCCGCCCACTGCCACCCCATGGGCACGCCCCGCACCGGCTTCTTCGCGCTCGGCGGGCTTGCGCAGCAGGAGTACGAGCATGCCGCCAAGGCCGTGCACTGGAAGACCACCCGGCCGGGCGCGCTGGACGAGGTGGGGCGCGGCGCCTTTGTGCAGTCTGAGCAAACCGCACAGCCGGAGCAGGCCGCGGTTCCGAACCTCCCCGAGGGCGTGGAGCTGGCGCTCATCCCCCTGGTCGAGCCGCTCGACGCCGCCTCCGAGGCGCTCATCTCGGCGGGAACCGTCAAGATTCCCGCCGCCGAACGCCCCGCGTTCCAGCGCGATTTTCTGCCGGCGCTCAGCCGCTCCGTACCCGCGCTCACCCCCGACCCGGCCCTGGCCCTGCCGTCCGTCACCCCGCCGCGCCTGGTGCTCGAGCTGACCTTCGACGAGGAGGTTCGCCACGACGCGCAGCTGGGCTGGCACTGGGAGTACCCTCTCAACCCCTTCGAGGCCGACCCCGAACACGAATCCGGCGTTCAGCGCCTGCCGGCCTTCGGGTACCCCGGCGAGGAGGGCGGCGAGGTGCGCGACGAGCGCTTCGAGGCCCGCGTGCTACGCTCGGTGCGCTCGGTGCTGGCCGCGCATCCGGCCCTGGCCAGCCTAGAAGAGCGCCGCGTCGAGGGTTGGGAAACCCGCGAGCTGCTCAGTGCGATTCTGCCGAAGTTGCGCCGCATTTCCGCCGTTCGGGTGCGTTTCAACGGCACCCCACCCGAGTTCGTGGAAGCCACCGACGCGCTCATCGAGGTAACCGTCACCGAGGGCAATTCGCGCGACTGGTTCGGGCTGGGCATCGCTGTGAAGGTGAATAACTGGACCGTGCCCTTCGCCCAGATTTTTGAGGCGCTCGACCGCGGGGCGGACCGCATCCTGCTGGGCAACGGCACCTACTTCTCGCTGCGCCGCCCCGAATTTAAGACCCTGCGCACCCTCATCGCGGAGGCGCGGGAGCTCGACGAGGCGGGCGGTGAGCTGCGCATCAACCGGCACCAGGCCGGGCTGTTCTCCGAGCTGGAATCGCTGGCGGCCAGCGTGCAGACCACCCGGCGCTGGGATGAGCAGGTGCGTTCCCTGCTGGCGCTCGTGGAGGCCTCCGAAGCCCGCGAAACCGACCCCGCAGACGGTGCGAATAAGCCCGCGGCAAGCCCCGATACGCATGACAAGCGCAACAATGGGGGTGTGGTGCGCCCGAACCTAAACCGAGAGTACCCGGTCCCCGCGGGCCTGCGCGCCACCCTGCGCCCCTACCAGGTGGAGGGTTACCGCTGGCTCACCTTCCTCTACGAGCATCGCATGGGCGGCATTCTCGCCGACGACATGGGTCTGGGCAAGACCGTGCAGGCCCTCGCCCTGCTCGCCCACGCCATCGAGGAGCACCGCGCCGCGGCCCCCGTCGAGCCGTTCGCGCCCTTCCTCGTGGTTGCGCCGACCTCTGTCATCACCAACTGGGCGGCGGAGGCGGAACGCTTCCTGCCCGAGGCGAAGGTCGTGACCATTACCGAAACCACCGCCGGTAAGACCCCGCTGGCTGAGCGCATCGCCGGGGCGCACCTGGTGCTGACCAGCTACACACTGCTGCGCATGGACGAGGAAGCATACACCGGCTACGCCCGCACGCTAGGCCGTACCGTTGACGATTCCACGGGCGAGCAGTCCGCCCCCGAAGGCTGGGGTGCGCTCCTGCTGGACGAGGCGCAATTCGTCAAAAATACCGGCACCCGCGCCTGGTCTATCGCCCGCGCCATGCCCGCGCGCACCAAGATTGCGATGACCGGCACGCCCCTGGAGAACAACCTCATGGAGCTGTGGGCGCTGCTGGCGATTGTGGCGGACGGGCTCTTCCCCTCCGCCCGCGCCTTCCGCGACCTGTACGCCCGCCCGGCCGAATCCGGTGAGGACCCCGCGCACGCGGCCGCCACGACCGCTCGCCTGCGCCGGCGCATCCGGCCGCTCATGCTGCGCCGCACCAAGGAGCTGGTGGCGGCGGAGCTTCCGGCGAAGAATGATGTGCGCGTGAACCTGCCGCTGGCCCCCGGCCACCGCCGCATCTACGACACGCACCTGCAGCGCGAGCGCCAGAAGGTTCTGGGCCTGCTGGAGGACATGGACAAGAACCGTTTCACGATCTTCCAGTCGCTGACGCTGCTGCGCCGCCTGGCCCTGGATGCCGCGCTCATCGACCCGGACGCCTACGAGGGCGTCACCTCGGCGAAGCGCGAGTACCTGGTGGAGCGGCTACCCGAGCTGCTGGCCGGCGGGCACCGCGTGCTGGTGTTCAGTCAGTTCACCGGTTACCTGAAGAGCATCGCCCGGGCCCTGAGCGAGAAGGGCATCGACCACCTGTACCTGGATGGTTCGACCCGCAACCGTGCAGAGGTTATTGAGGCGTTCACGAGCGGTCAGGAGCCGGTGTTCCTCATTTCGCTCAAGGCTGGCGGTTTCGGTCTGAACCTGACCGAGGCGGATCACGTGTTCATTATGGATCCGTGGTGGAACCCCGCCGCCGAGCAGCAGGCGGTGGACCGTATTCACCGCATCGGCCAGGACAAGGAGGTGCACGTCTACCGTCTGGTCGCCGAGGGCACGATTGAGGAGAAGGTCATGCAGCTCAAGGAGTCGAAGGCCGCGCTCTTCGATGCGGTGGTCGGTGAGGGCGAGTTCGCCTCCGCGGCGGTGACAGCTGAGGATGTGCGCGAGCTCTTTGCGCCGGCTGTCGAGCGATAGCCGCCCTCCAGCCTGAGCGGTACCCCTCGAGTCTGAGGAGGTGTCTGGTGCCCGTCATTTTTTGTCATCTGGTTACGCCTCAGGCTAGATTCACGCCCGATTCTGGCCCGGCTCTTCTCAACGGTGACTCTGGGGCGTAGCCTTGAAGGACTGCTTACGGAGGCGCCGCCTCCCCATAGATTCCAAAGGAGCATCATGAGCTACAACGTACCCAACGTAAAGTTCAACGATGGCCGATCCATTCCGCAGCTGGGCTACGGCGTGTGGCAGGTGGAGGACGAAGTTGCCGAGAAGGTCGTGGGCACCGCCCTGGAGACCGGCTACCGCCACGTCGACACCGCCGCCATCTACGGCAACGAGGCGGGCGTGGGCCGTGCTATCGCTAACTCCGACGTGGCTCGCGAGGACATCTTCCTCACCACTAAGCTGTGGAACTCCGACCAGGGCTACGAGAGCGCTTTTGAGGCGTTCAATGCCTCCCTGGAGAAGCTGGGCACCGACTACGTTGACCTGTACCTGATTCACTGGGCCAAGCCGCAGCAGGGCCTGTATCTGGATTCCTGGCGCGCGCTGATTGAGCTGCAGAAGCAGGGTAAGGTCCGCTCGATTGGTGTGTCGAACTTCCCCGAGGAGCAGCTGCGCGAGATCATCAAGGAGACCGGCGTGGTTCCGGCTATCCACCAGATTGAGCTGCACCCCTACTTCTCGCAGGAGGCGCTGCGCGCCGTTCACGCCGAGTACGGCATCGTGACCGAGGCGTGGAGCCCGCTGGGCAACGGCAGCGATCTGCTGCAGAACCCCGTGCTGGCTGAGATCGCGGAGCGTCACGGCGCAACCCCCGCGCAGGTTGTGCTGGCGTGGCACCTGGCTAAGGGCACCGTGGTTATCCCGAAGTCTGTGACCCCCTCCCGCATTGAGGAGAACCTGGCGTCGGTGAACGTGAAGCTGACCGCCGAGGACATCGCGGCCGTGGATGCGCTTTCCACCCCCGAGGGTCGTATTGGCGCTGACCCGGCGAACATCGACTTCTAGGGTGTAGCGCGGGTGTAGAGTTTGAATCGCACCTACATAAAGCCCCGACAGGCACGGATAATGCCTGTCGGGGCTTTTGCGCGCCCTGGCGGCGCGGCTTTTCGGGCTTTCGAAGACCGGTTTTAGCGAACGCTTGTTCTTGGATTGTTCGGCAAACCGGCAAACTATCTCGGTGAGCGCTCGGTATCTAGCCGTCACCCGCCAGTTTTCGCCGGCTAGCTCTCGTCCTCCACCAGCAGCGAGAGGGAGATGCGGCGGCGGGCCGGGTCGACCTCCACCACGCGCACCCGCACGATGTCGCCGCTACGCACAATGTCGTGCGGGTTCGCCACGAACCCGCGACTCATCTGCGAGATGTGCACGAGGCCGTCCTGATGCACGCCGATATCCACGAACGCGCCGAAGGCCGCCACGTTCGAGACGGTACCCTCGAGCACCATGCCGGGGCGCACATCCTCAAAACGCGAGACGGACTCGGAGAAGCGTGCGGTGCGGAAGCTACCGCGCGGGTCCAGGCCGGGGCGGCGAAGCTCGGTGAAGATGTCCTGCACCGTGTACACGCCGGCGGTGCCCTCCTCTGCACCGTCCTGTCCGCCCTCCTGCACGTAGTCGGCGGGGTTCAGCCCGGCCAGCGGGTCGCTACCGTCCGAGGTGCCCAAGGCGCCGGACCCCCAGCGAGCGCCGTTGCGGGCCTGCGCGTCGGCAATAATACGGCGCGCGAGCGGGTAGGCTTCCGGGTGCACCGCGGAGGCATCCAGAGGCTCCTCGCCGCCACGAATACGAATGAATCCCGCCGCCTGGCGGAAGGTCTTCTCACCCAGCCGCGGCACGTTTAGCAGCTGCCGGCGGTTCGCAAAGGGGCCGTGCTCGGTGCGGTAGGCGACGATGCGTTCGGCGGTCGCGGTGCCCACGCCCGCCACGTGCGCGAGCAACTGCACGGAGGCACTGTTGAGGTTCACGCCCACGGCGTTCACGCAGTCTTCGACGGTGTCGTTGAGGGCCCGGCGCAGGGCGGCCGGCGGCACGTCGTGCTGGTACTGGCCCACGCCGATGGACTGCGGGTCAATCTTGACGAGCTCGGCGAGCGGGTCCTGCAGGCGGCGCGCGATGGAGACGGCGCCGCGCACGGTTACGTCGTAGTCGGGCAGCTCGGCGGCGGCCAGGGCGGAGGCGGAGTAGACGGATGCGCCCGCCTCCGAGACGGTCACCTTCTGGGGTGCTTCCACGCCCTCCTCGCGCAGGGCGCGAATGAGTTCGCTGGCGAGCCTGTCGGTTTCGCGGCTTGCGGTGCCGTTGCCGATGGCGATGAGCTCCACGTGCTCCTCGCGGCAGGCGGCGGCGAGTTCGCGCAGCGCCTCCTCCCACTGATTGCGCGGGGCGTGCGGGTAGACGGTGCCCGTGCGCAGGGGCTCGCCCGTCTCGTCGACGACGGCGTACTTCACGCCGTGGCGCAGACCCGGGTCCAGGCCGAGGGTGCGGCGGTGCCCGGCGGGCGCGGCGAGCAGAATATCGCGCAGGTTGGAGGCGAACACCTCGGTCGCGTTCTGCGCGGCGGTATCGAGCAGGCGGTGGCGGATGCGCTCGGCCAGGCGCGGGCGCAGGTGGCTGCGCCAGGCGGTGCGCACGGTGGCGGCGAGCCAGCCGAGCACGCGGTCCTCGTCGTCCACGGTGTTGAGCACCTGCACGGGGATGCGCAGCGCGGCGGCCATCTCACGCTCGTATATAGAACGTACGTTCTCGTAGTTTTCGGCTGCGGCCTCGGCCTCGGCGCGGGCGGCCCCGCGCAGGCGGCTGAGCGGTGCGGGGGCGAGTGCCACGTCCACCTTCAGGCGTACCACGCCGGCGTCCTTGGCGCGGTGCAGGGCCAGCACGCGGTGCGGCGGGATGGAGCGAATACGGTCCGAGAAGGCGAAATAGTCCGAGAACTTCGCGCCGTCGCTTTCGTGCCCGGCAATGACGCGGGATTCGATCACACCGCCCTCACGCAGGCGGGTCAAGAGCTTCTCACCGAGCACCGGGTCGGTGAGGGCACGGTCGATCAGAATCGCGCGGGCACCCTCGAGGGCCTCCTCGGCCGTGCGGATGGGCAGCGTCTCATCCCCCTCCGCGCGGGCCTCCGCAATCTCCTCATCGGTGGTGATGTAGGCGGCGGCGATGGCGTGCGCGTCGGCGAGGGGCACCTCCAGCAGGTCCTCGACGAGGGAGTCGAGCCCGGCGGCGCGCGCCAGCTGCGCGCGGGTTACGCGCTCGCTGCGGTAGGGGGCGTAGAGGGCGTTCACGTCTGCGACGGTGGCGGCGTTCATGAGCGAGGAACGCAGCTGCAGCAGGGTGAGCGGGTCGATGAGCCCCTCGTCGGCGCGCGCGGTGAGCGCCTCGAGCACGCGGGCGCGGCGCTCTTCGAGGGCGCGTAGCTGACCCAGGCGGGTCTGGATGGCGCGCAGCTGGGTGTCGGTGAGCGCGCCCGTCGCTTCTTTGCGGTAGCGGGCGATGAAGGGCACGGAGTTGTCTGCGTCGAGCAGTGCCACGGCGGCGCCGATGCGGTGCGGGGCGATGCCGAGCTCTGCGGCGAGTACCGAGACAAGGTGCGAGGAGGGGGCCCGCTCGGCCCGCCCGTCACGGTCCTGTCGGCTACAGTTCGGTTCGGGGTGCGACTCGTTGGCGGATGCGCCGCGCGGCGCGATGCTGCTCGGGAGGGGGTGTTCGCTCATCCCTCCAGTTTCGCATACTTCGCCGACGCTCCGGGAGCCGGGCCGCCGGGACCGCTGTCGGGATCCCCGAGGCCGCCGCCGAGCCTACCTGGGTAGTATCGACCCCGCCCGGCCTCAGCCGCCGGCTCCAGCGCCGGTTCCAGCCGCAGAGCCCGAGTGCGTACAGCCGACGGGCGGTTCTGCATCATTTGGGCCTCTGCCGCCTCCCGCGTCATCTTTTGGTTAGTTAGCTGATTATCGGCCCCTCCGCTTGAACGCCTATATAACGTTCAACTATTTTTGAACTAAAAGGATATATTTTTTAAAATTTTTCTCGCTTTTATGCAGATTGGGGGTGGCGCGGCCGCCCGCACGACCTTTTCTGCTCGCAGAAATACAGGGTGCGACGGCACGGTACGACGATGCGCCGCCCACCTGCAGAGGAAAGAGGGACCCATGCGCGAACGCACCGCGCTATCAAACGCGCCGGAGGGCTACTTAGATTTTCACGACGAGTACGCGGAACTCATCGCCGAACTCGCCGCGCTGGGGTTCACCCCTACCCAGGTTCTCCGCCGCCTCAACTTTCTGTACCCGCACATCAACAAGAAGTACCTGAACTATGCGCTGAGCTCCGGTATCTGGCAGTTTGGCCCGGTCACGGCAGACGCCCCGAGCTACACGATGCTCGCCTGCGGCCTCTGGTACGTTTTCGCAGAAGCCTACGATCTGCCTCCAGAGCCCGAGTACGCGGCACTGATTCTTGATTGCGATATTATTCACGACCTGCCATCCGCGCTGGAGGCACGCCACTTCAACAATGAAGACATTGCGCACGTTCTGGCGAAGATTGGGGCAACGCTCAAGTACCTTGCCGCACACCCCTACTCCCAGCTGGAGGAAGAAGCCTACGCGCAGACCCTCGAGGACATCAGGCAGCGCGGCGTGAAAGAAATCGGCACCGAGGGCGGTAGCCTGTACACCCTGCTCGCCGCCAGTATGGAGGGCGAATCCGCGTGGCCTGCCCCCGCACAGACGGTCAACGATTACCTCGGTGACGGCGACTGGTCCCTGGGTATGCTCCGCACCGGCATCTACCCGGCGGAGGCGCTCGAGAACGAGTGGTATATCGACGCCGCGGCGGTACCCGAGGATTTTGCACCGAAGACTCTGAGCCTGTTTTTGAGCTATTGCGCCCGCTACGACCGCGAGCCGACGGCGCTGAACTACGGCTACTGGTCTACCATTCCCACGCTCATTGAGCAGGTGCCGCCGCTGGGTGCGGTACGCGCCAAGTTCGGTTCCTGGCAGACGGCCCTGCATCGCGGACGCACGCAGATTGCCCGCGAGCTGCGCCTGTGGACGAAAAACGAAGCCAACGTAGCTGCCGTGGAGTCGGGTGCCGCTGAGGCGAGCGCTGCTGAATCGAGTGCCGCTGAGGAGCTTGAGCTCCTCGACGCTGAGCTAACTAACGCTGACGCTGAGCTGACTAACGCTGAGCTCACCGAAACAGAACTAGCAGAGTTGGATACCCCGGACGGCTCCCCTGCGGGCGCTCCCGCGGAACCGGCAGAACCCGCACGTCTGAGCGCCCGCGAACTCACCGAGCAGGGCATCGGCGTGGTGCAGACCGCCCACACCGACCTGGCTGCATACCACCGCACCCAGTGGGAGCAGACGGTGGAAGTCTTCGGCGAACGCCTCGCGCAGCTTGCCTGGAACCGCCGCCTGAGCACCTACTACTTCTTCGACGGAGCCTGCCTGGAAGACGCCGACCCAACCCCCGTGGTGACGGTTTTCCGCTCCCCCACCGGTTTCCTCTGCGAGCTTGAACCCACCGTCGAAGCGCTACCCGCCTTCGACCCGGAGTTCCTGCAGGAGCACGACTGGAGGCACCCGGTACCGGTGCATGCGCTGTGGAATCTGCACGCGCTCGACCCGCTGGAGGCAGCTGCCGCCGTCATCGAGGCGATGCGTTCGGGTTGCGGTTGTGAACGCTGGGATTTCTACCGCACCGATGACGATAACGACCCGCTTGCCGAAGAGGCTGAGATGGCTTCCGTCTAAGCGCACTCCCCCGAGCCTCTCTGGTTCATCTCTAGAGCCTCTCGGGTTCATCCCTGGAGATAGCGAAAGCCCGCGCCCTCACCTCCGAAAAGGAGCAGGGGGCGCGGGCTTTACGCATGCGCGGGAAACCAGCTGTGGCAGCTGGTACCGATAGCCGGCGCAGATAGTAGATGCGGCTTAGCGTGCCGAGAAAATCTCGGACGCCTCCACAATCGCAATCTGCGCGGTGCGGGTCGAAATCGCCTCGTGGCGGCGTGCATCCGCGCGGCGCTTGAAGAACCAACCAATGCCCAGAATCGCGAACCAGACGGGCATCGCGAGCAGACCCCTGAGGGTTTCTTCATCCATGGCCAGCACGCCGATGGTGAAGGCGAAGAACACCAGCGACAGCCACGCGGAGAAACGGCCGCCGGGCAGGCGGAACTTCGACTTCGCATGGCGCGAGGGGAACTTCTTGCGGTACATCAGGTAGCTGACCATGATCATCGCCCACGCGAAAATCACGAGTACCGCAGCCACGGTGGTGACCAGGTTGAACGCGCTAGAAATCGAGTCACCCGCGTAGAGCAGCACAATGGAGGACAGCAGCATCACGGCCGAGAGGAACAGCGCGTTACGTGGCACGCCGGCCTTGGAAACCTTACCCAGGAACGCGGGTGCGCTGCGCTCGCGGGCCAGGCCGAAGGCCATGCGCGAGGTGGAGAAAATACCGGAGTTCGCCGAGGAGGTTGCGCTGGTAATCACCACGAAGTTGATGATGTGCGCGGCGATGCCCAGGCCCGCCAGGGTGAACATGGCGACGAAGGGGCTCCTATCGGGGCTGACGAGGCGCCAGGGGGTAACCATCAGGATGGTGACGAGCGCACCCACGTAGAAGACCATGATGCGCACCGGCACGGCGTTGATTGCCCTGGGCAGGGTCTTTTCGGGGTCCTTGGTTTCTGCCGCGGTGGTACCGACGAGCTCGGAGCCCATGAACGCGAAGACGGCAATCTGGAATGCGCCGAGGAAGCCGATGAAGTGGTTCGGGAACATACCGCCGTCGTTCCAGAGGTTTGCGACGGATGCCTGCGCGCCACTGGGTGAGGTGAATCCGATAGCGACCATGGCGCCACCAACAATAATCAGGGCAACGATGGCGACGATCTTAATCATGGAGAACCAGAATTCGATTTCGCCGAAGTTCTTCACGGACACCAGGTTCAGGGTCAGCAGAACGCCGATGACGGCGAGGGCCGGTATCCATGCCTGCAGGTCGGGCCACCACAGACGCAGGTAGCCGACGATTGCAATGATGTCCGCAACGGCGGTCACCACCCACATGAACCAGTAGGACCAGCCGAGGAAGAAGCCTGCCATGGGGCCGACCAGGTCGGTGGTGAAGTCGGAGAAGGACTTGTAGCGCAGGTTCGACAGCAGGATTTCACCCATGGCGCGCAACACCAGGAAGATGACGGCGCCGATGAGCATATACACGAAAATCACGGAGGGGCCCGCTAGGGAGATAGCTCGGCCGGAGCCCATGAACAGGCCCGTGCCGATGGCACCGCCGATTGCGATGAGCTGGATGTGGCGGTTGCTCAGACCGCGGTGCAGTCGCTCTCCCTGTTCGGGAGCCTCGGGGGTGACGGTGGCCTGGTTATGTTCAGTCACGACGTCCTCTTTTCTGCGGTTGTACCCCGTACCGCATATGCCATGACCTGGAGTAAAAACCTCGAGAAGACAGGAGGCACGGTCAGTGTATGAATATGCGGCCAGTTGCTCGGCGGGGCAGCCCCGGCTTTCGGGGCGGGAGATGGGCTCGACCATGGTTCGCACCGCATCCGGGGCGAGTTCGGACATCGCCCGATGCGGGAACCTGTGGGAGCTTTCACACCTGTTTGGATAGATATTCTACACGTTTTGAAAGGTGAATGAAGTATTTTTCAGCCTTTGGTGTGTCGCAAATCTATTGTACAGGTCACTATTTAGCCCCCTGACGGGGGTAAATAAACACAGAAAAACCTCGCCCCCGCATCCAGAAAGAACACGGGGGCGAGGTGCAGAACAACGACGAGCGGTAGCGCTAGAGGCTACTTCTGAGAGGCTCCTTCACCGACCAGCGCGCGGGCACGCTTGGCGGCGTGGCGACGGGTCAGGATCTCGTAACCGATAGCCAGAGCAATGAACCAGACGGGGGTCAGTGCCAGACCGATGGCGGTGTCGGGGTACAGACTCAGGGCGTAAACCATGACGGCGAAGAAAATCAGGCCAAACCAGCTCATGCCGATACCCCAGGGCATCTTGTACTGGGAGGCTTCGTGGCGCTCGGGGAACTTCTTGCGGTACACCAGGTACGCAATCAGGATCATGCTCCAGGTGAAGATACCCATCATCGAGGCCACGGAGGTCACCACGGTAAACGCCTCCATGATGCCATTGCCGGCGTACAGCATGACCAGGCTGAACAGCAGCAGCACGGTGGTCAGGTACAGGGCGTTGGCGGGCACGCCGTTCTTGGTGAGCTTGCCCAGTGCGGAGGGTGCCGCACCGTCGTGCGCCAGGCCGTAGACCATGCGGGAGGTCGAGAAGATACCGGAGTTTGCGGAGGATGCCGCGGAGGTCAGCACCACGAAGTTCACCAGCGAGGCGGCGATGCCGATGCCCGCCAGGGAGAACATGCCCACGAAGGGGCTCATGGACTTATCCAGCTTGTCCCAGGGGGTCACGGCGAGGATAGTCAGCAGCGGCACGGCGTAGAAGAGCGCGATGCGGAAGGGCACGGCGTTAATGGCCTTGGGCAGGGTGCGCTCGGGGTGCTTGGTCTCAGCCACGGCGGTGCCGACGAGCTCGGCGCCCACGAAAGCGAAGAGGGCAATCTGGAAGGAGCCTAGGAAGCCGGTCACGCCCTGGGTGAAGATGCCGCTACCGGAGGGGCCGGGATGGTCCCACAGGTGGGCTAGGGAGGCTGTGGTACCGTCGGGGCTGGTGAAGCTGAAGGCAACCATGAGCGCACCAACAATAATGAGGGCGACAATCGCGACGATTTTAATGACCGCGAACCAGAATTCAATTTCGCCGAAGTTCTTCACCGAGGGCAGGTTCAGCAGTAGCAGTGCCGTGATGACCACGAGCGCCGGGATGAACTTGGGCATGCCGGGTAGCCAGTATTGCACGTAGCCGGTAATCGCGATGACGTCCGCAATGCCCGTGACGACCCAGAAGAACCAGTACGACCAGCCGACGAAGAATCCTGCGCGCAGGCCGAGGATATCGGTAATGAAGTCGGTAAAGGACTTGTACTTGGGGTTGGAGAGCAGAATCTCACCCATAGCGCGCAGAACAAAGTAGATGACGCTACCGATAATGGCGTAAACAAAGATGATGGAGGGGCCGGTCAGGGCGATGGTCTTTGCTGAGCCGAGGAAAAGGCCGGTGCCGATGGCGCCGCCAATAGCAATCAGCTGGATATGTCGGTAGCTGAGCCCGCGCTGGAGCTTGGAGTGCTCAGCCTCCGAATCTAGGCCGGTGACGGAGTTCTGCGGCGTTGGCTGCTGTGTCACGTATTTCTCTTTTCTGCGTCGGTTGCCCTGTTTTTTACTCGGGGGCTTATCCGGGTGGTTGGTATTCACTCATATTCCTTAACGGCGTACAGGGAGGCGAACCTCCCATTTCCGCGGTACGTGCGGTATTTCGGGGCTTGCGGGCCCTGATGACACGGTTTTACCGGGGCTTGTATCACCAATGAGAAATATACAGAGAATGCATAATCTCAAATTTTACCCCCTCATACCCACACGAGCGCAATGAATCCAACAGGGGCGGAAATTTGAGATGACGCGGGCACGGGGCGGGTTCGCCGTGAGCCACCGGGCACAGGGATTTCCCATCCTCCTCCAGCAGCCCTTCCCCTGTCCCTATTTTCGGGTTTTCAAAAAATTAAGAAACTTTCCAGTCAAAACTTTACAGTGCAAGGATTCAGGTCTACAGTAGTAACCATTCAAACGAAAACCTAGCCGACCAACCACAGAACAGAAGGACACAACAATGAGCAAGTTCTCCAATGCAGCACTCCGCATCACCGCAGGCGCACTCATCCTCGATGCAGGTGTCAAGAAGCTCAAGGCTGACGAGGGTACCTACGCCTTCCTGCAGCAGATGGCCGCAACCGGCGTTCCCGCAGTCTCCAAGCTGGATGCAGCAACCTTCGGCAAGCTCATCTCCGGCGCAGAGACCGCCCTCGGCGCAACCCTGCTGACCCCCTTCATCCCCTCCCGCCTGGCGGGTGCAGGCCTGACCGCATTCGCGGCAAACCTGATGACCATGTACTTCCGCAACCCGGACATGCACGACAAGTTCTTCCGCCCCACCCAGGACGGCCAGCAGCTCGCAAACAACATCGTGATGCTCGGCGCGGGTCTGGCCCTGCTGGGCTCCAAGAAGTAAGGCCCTCCTCTTAGCTCACTCCTCAAGCAACCTCTCTTTAGTGCGGTGGGAACCTTCCGGTTCCCACCGCACTTTTGTATGCGCGCAGAATTTCTGCATCTGCCGCGTCCACCCCCGGTTCGCTCGTACCCGGCCAGCCCGGCATCACCCCGCCCAGCGGCCCCGAAACCGCACGGTGTAGCGGCCCTGCGCTATTCTTTTAGGTATGTCTACTGAGAACACGCAGCCTAGCCAGGCACCCGAATCCACCGAAGAGAAGGCTAAGAAGCCGGTTCCCGAGGAATTCTTCCGCCAGCCCTACTCCTTCGTCCGCCGCGGCGACCGCCTCACCGCGCGCCGCCAGAAGGCCTGGGACACCTACTCCCCCACCCACGTGCTGGACATTCCGCGCCTGCGCACCGACACCTCCGTCGCGCCCGAGGCGACCTTCGACCCGGTCAAGATTTACGGCCGTGAGGCGTACCAGGTCGTCGAGATTGGCTCCGGTCTGGGCGAGGCGATCGTGCACCGCGCAGCTGAGGTGCCCGAGGCGAACTTCCTCGCCGTCGAGGTGTACACCCCCGGCATCGCGGACCTGCTGCTGAAGATGGGCAACGCCGGCGTGGAGAACGTGCGTGTGGCTCAGGCGAACGCACCCGAGCTGCTCGACAACATGCTCGAGGAGAACTCCGTGGACGAGCTGTGGGTGTTCTTCCCGGATCCCTGGCATAAGTCCCGCCACCACAAGCGCCGCCTGGTGTCCCCGGCGTTTGCCGATAAGGTTGCGCGCGTGCTCAAGCCCGGCGGCATTTGGCGCCTGGCGACCGACTGGGAGGAGTACGCCCTGGTCATGCGTGAGGTTCTGGAGGCGCACCCCGATTTTGAGAACGTGAACCCCGGCGCCGGTGCGACCGAGGAGGATCCGCTGGGTGGTTGGGCTCCGCGTTGGGAGGGTCGTACCCTCACCAGCTTTGAGCGTAAGGCTCAGGAGGCGGGCCGCCGCGCGCACGATCTGACCTACCGCCGCAAGTAAGCGGGGCAGCGCCGGCATCAGGTGGCGCAGGTTAGCGCGAATATACGTTAAGCAGGTGAGGCTCCCCGGTCATTCGGGGAGCCTCACCTTCTTGTGTGTGGGTCTGAGTTCATGCGGGGCGGGGGTCTACCCTCCCTCGCGGCGTATGACACAAAGACGCACAAGCCTATATGAGTGGCTGACTAGCGCAGATGAGCTAAAACAGTCGAGCCGTTTATCCCAGTGTAGCGGGTTTAACCGGTTTAGCGCTGCGGCTTCGCATCATCCGCCGTAGCCGGCTGGTGACGCTGACGGTACAACACCACAGCCGAAGAACGCTGACGAGGCGCCGGGCGGGTACCGCGAGCAATATGCACCACGTCGCCGCTGGTACCGGCAGCGAACACGCGCTCCGCCATACCCATCTTCACCTTCGCATCCTCAACCTGACGCTGCAGCGCCGCAACCTGTTCCTTCTGCGACTCCAGGAGAGCCTCCAGTTCGATGATTCGGCGGATACCTTCCAGGGAAACGCCCTCCTGCGAGAGCTGCTGAATCCGCTGCAGACGGTTCACGTCACGCTGCGAGTAGCGGCGCGCCTTACCGGGCGCACGCGAAGGCTGGACCAGGCCGATGCGGTCGTACTGGCGCAGGGTCTGCGGGTGCATGCCCGCCAGCTCAGCCGCCACAGAAATCACGAAAACCGGCAGGTCCACGCTGTGCAACGGCTTGCCGCTACGGGACTTAGATGATGATTCTCGAGATGCCATGGTCTACTTCGCCTTCTTCAACAGATCCTTACGCGGGTTCTCCTGCGGTGCCAGTTTTACGAACTTATCGAATGCTTCCTGCGCCTCTGCGCTCAACTCGGTGGGCAGAACCACCTCGGGGATGACCAGCAGGTCGCCGTCACCGCCCTTAGCCTTGAAGCCGCGGCCCTTAGCGCGCAGTCGGCGGCCGACCTGGCCGGGTGCCAGGCGCAGCTTCACGGTGGATGCGTCGGGCAGGGGCACCTCGATCACTGCGCCGTCGACGGCCTCGGCGAGGGTGACGGGTGCGCGCAGGATCAGGTTGTTGCCCTCGCGGGAGTACACGGAGTCATCGGAGACGCGCACGGTGACCTTCAGGTCGCCGCCGCGCAGGCCCTTGCCGCGCAGGCGGACCTTCTGGCCGTCCTTAATGCCTGCGGGGATGCGTGCCTCGGTGTGGGAGCCGTCCGGCAGGAACACGGTCACGTTTGCGCCGGTGTAAGCCTGGGCCAGGCTGATGCGGGTGCTGGTGGTGCTTTCCTCGGGGGCCGCGTGCTGTGCGCCGCCGAAACCGCCGCCTCCCATGCCGCCGAAGTCGGCGCTGGTGAAGCCGGCGGAGCGACGGCGGCTGCCGCCGGCGCTTCCGCCGAACAGGCCGCCGAGCAGGTCATCAATGTTGATGTTGGCGCTGGTGCCGCCGCGGAATCCGCCGAAGGCGTCCGCGCCGGGGTAGCCGCCGCTAAAGCCGCCTGCACCGAAGCCGCCCGCGCCCATGCCTGCGGCGCCGTAGCGGCGAATCTGGTCGTACTCCTCGCGCTGCTTCTTGTCGGAGAGCACGTCGTAGGCCTCGGAGATTTCCTTGAACTTCTTCTCAGCCTGCTCGTCACCGGGGTTTAGATCCGGGTGGTACTTGCGGGAGAGCTTGCGGTACGCCTTCTTAATGTCGCTTTCGCTTGCGTCTTCGCTAACGCCCAGTGCCTTATAAAAGTCGTCGGTTATCCAGTTTTCGCTTGCCATATGTTTGTTTCTCCTCTCGCGGTGATGCGCCGCCCTCCTCGGTTACGGGACGGCTAGCAGGGCACCACGTTCTTGTCTTAATGCTCTATATAAAAGTTTAGTCTACTTGACTCAATTTTGGAAGGGGGTAGACCAAAATTTAGCGCCCTACAAGGCTTTTTAACCACCGCCGCAGCTCGCCAAAACCTGCGCCAACACCGGGTAAAGCAGCCCCGGCAGAACAGGCGCGCCAGGCAGAACAGCCCGTGCAAATAGCTCAGGCAGAACAGCTTAGGCAAACAACAGGGCGGGCACTCCCCCACTAGGGAGAGCACCCGCCCGTCGTTAGTTATTCAGCCAATGCTGAGCCGGTCACCTTACGGCGCGACAGCCACAGCCACCTGAGCGGTACGAACCACACGGTCGTTCACGCGGTAGCCGTAACGCAGAACCATGGAGACATGATCCTCAGCCACCTCGTCGGTGGGCTGCTGCAGAACAGCTTCGTGAATGTTCGGGTCGAAGGCGTCGCCTACTTCACCGAAACGCTCCACACCCTGCTTGCCGAGCAGCTCTTCGAGCTTGGTAGCAATGGAGGCGAAGGGGCCTTCCTGCAGGTCGCCGTGCTTGCGTGCGGCGTCGATGTCGTCGAACACCGGCAGCAGGGAACCGACCAGGTCACTGATGACGAAGAGTCGCAGCTGCTCCTTTTCGCGGGCGGTGCGGTTCTTGTAGTTAGTGAACTCCGCCTGCAGGCGAAGCAGGGAGTCCAGGCGCTCTGCGGCGAGTGCCGCATCCGCAGATTCTGCTTCTACGGCGTCCTGGAGCTCAGCCTCGACGGCTTCCGCTGCGTCGTCGGCGGTTTCGACCGATTCAGCTTCGGGGTGGCCTTCCGCTGCGGGGGCGTTGAATGCCTCCTCCAGCGGGTCGGGGGTGGTGTTTTCCTGCTCAGCCATGATTACTTCTTCTCGTCTTCGTCGATAACCTCGGCGTCGACAACGTCCTCATCAGCGGCGGGCTTGGACTCGGATGCCTCAGCCTGTGCTGCTGCGTAGAGTGCCTCGCCCAGCTTGGACTGGGATGCCTGCAGCTTCTCGAATGCGGACTTCACTGCTGCGTCGTCGTCGCCCTCGAGTGCCTTCTTCAGCTCGTCGACATCGCCCTGAACCTCGGTCTTGACGTCCTCGGGCAGCTTGTCGCCGTTCTCCTTCAGGAGCTTCTCGACGGAGTATGCGACGGACTCAGCTGCGTTGCGGGTGTCAGCAGCCTCGCGGCGTGCCTTATCCTGCTCAGCGTGTGCCTCTGCGTCCTTGACCATGCGGTCGATGTCGTCCTTGGAGAGGGAGGTACCGCCGGTGATGGTCATGGACTGCTCAACGCCGGTGCCCTTGTCCTTTGCGGAGACGTGGACGATGCCGTTTGCGTCGATGTCGAAGGTGACCTCAATCTGGGGCACGCCACGCGGTGCGGGGGCGATGCCGGTCAGCTCGAAGGTACCCAGGTTCTTGTTGTCGCGAGT
The DNA here is from genome assembly GCF_001809565.1 of Rothia sp. HMSC072B03. Classification (NCBI taxonomy): domain Bacteria; kingdom Bacillati; phylum Actinomycetota; class Actinomycetes; order Micrococcales; family Micrococcaceae; genus Rothia; species Rothia sp. HMSC072B03. The sequence goes on along the minus strand of NZ_KV797964.1, from coordinate 7,486 downwards.
GAACTCACGCTCACCCTGGAAGACCTGAATGGTCACGGAGGGCTGGTTGTCCTCTGCGGTGGTGAAGGTCTCGGAACGCTTGGTCGGGATTGCGGTGTTGCGCTCGATCAGCTTGGTCATCACGCCGCCCTTGGTCTCGATACCGAGGGAGAGGGGGGTGACGTCGATCAGCAGAACGTCCTTACGGTCGCCCTTCAGCACACCTGCCTGCAGGGCTGCACCCATTGCCACGACCTCGTCGGGGTTCACGCCCTTGTTGGGCTCGCGGCCGGTGAGCTCCTTGACAAGCTCGGCAACAGCGGGCATACGGGTGGAGCCACCAACCAGGATGACCTCAGAAATCTCGGAGATGGACACACCGGCCTCCTTGATGACGTCGAGCACGGGCTTCTTGGTGCGCTCGAGCAGGTCGTGGGTCAGTTCCTCGAACTTTGCGCGGGTCAGCTTCTCATCCAGGTGGATGGGGCCCTCGGGGGTCACGGACAGGTACTGCAGGGAGATGTTGGTGCTGGTTGCGCTGGACAGTTCCTTCTTAGCCTGCTCAGCTGCCTCCTGCAGACGCTGCAGAGCGATCTTGTCCTTGGACAGGTCTGCGCCGGTCTTTGCCTTCACCTGTGCGAGCAGCCACTCGACGATGCGCTGGTCCCAGTCGTCACCACCGAGGCGGTTGTCACCGCTGGTTGCGCGAACCTGAATGGTGGAGAAGCCGTCCTCGTCCTTGCCGACTTCCAGCAGGGAGACGTCGAAGGTACCGCCACCGAGGTCGAAGACCAGGATGAGCTCGTCTTCCTTACCCTTGTCCAGGCCGTATGCCAGTGCTGCGGCGGTGGGCTCGTTGACGATACGCAGGACGTTCAGGCCTGCAATCTCGCCGGCTTCCTTGGTTGCCTGACGCTCAGCGTCGTTGAAGTATGCGGGAACGGTAATGACGGCGTCGGTGACCTTGTCGTTCAGGAATGCCTCTGCGTCACCCTTCAGCTTCATGAGGATACGAGCGGAGATTTCCTGCGGGGTGTACTTCTTGCCGTCAATCTCGGTGGTCCAGTCAGTGCCCATGTGGCGCTTGACGGAGGAGATGGTGCGGTCGACGTTAGTCACTGCCTGACGCTTTGCGACGCTACCAACCAGAACCTCGCCGTCCTTGGAGAATGCGACGACGGAGGGGGTGGTGCGGGTGCCTTCTGCGTTGGCGATAACTACGGGGTCGCCGCCTTCGAGAACCGAAACGACAGAGTTGGTGGTACCGAGGTCAATGCCTACTGCACGTGCCATATGTTTATTCACTCCTTGTGATCAGTGCCCCGCTTCTTCTAATGCGAGGCGGGTTAGTTTGAAAGTTTTGGAGGCGGTCGGCGCTGCGCGTGCCGCCCCGTGTGGGGTGGTCTGCGCGGCTCCTTGAGCCTCATGTACTCAAGTATGCACCCTCTCAAAGGGTGTGTCAATAGGGTTGAGCGAACTTTACTCAACTTTTTTTCGCGGAGGTGTGTGAGGGGTGGGTTTTTTAGGGTTCTGGGGCAGTGTTTTGCGGGTGATTTTGGGGCGGCGGCGAGGCGCGGACGGGGCGTTTTACCGCGGAATTCCGGGGTTTTCGGTCTGGATGAGGGTGCGGCGAGGCGATTCAGCGCACGGCAGACAGTGCCGGGCACTCGGGGCGAAAAAATTTTTAAAAATTTTTTAGAAAGGGGTGGAAAACCTAAAAATTGGGGTGCGGGAGGCGCCGGAAGGTGGTCTGAGCGCACCTTATGCAGGGTGCGCGAGGTGATCTTTAGGCGCGCTTTTTAGGTCTGGAGGCTAGGCCTCTAGCAGCGTTACTAGAACCGGAGTGAGACGTTAGAGATTCGTTCCTCTTATATATGGAGGATCTGCTCGCAAGCCCCATCACTTACTTTATGGGGGCATCTCCGCTTGTCCGACTCGTAATTCCCTAACCTTCACCTATGGCTTGAGGCTACCCGCCTGCCGTATGCTAGATACGACCATATCCTCTCAAAGTAGACAGGAGATACCCGTGACACATAAAAAGTCTACCGCCGATGCCAAGCCTCCAGAGAATACTGAAACAACCCGATGGGGGATACCTTGGAGATTTGTTGGACTTCTCGCCTCCGGGGTTGCCGGATTTTTAATTACACCTTATATGCAAGTTGGCAATGACTTAAAAGCCCACGCAATATATGCATGCATGGCAATGACTTTATATCTATTTGTATTGCTACTAATCTACCTATATGCATATAAGGAAGAGCTAAGCGGATTCATATCTAAAATATTCAAAACCATAAAAAATTTCGCTCTTAATATTTGGGGAAAATTAAACTCCACCAAGAAACTAATTAGAGCATTCGCGATCTTCGCAGGATTATCTTTATTGCTCCTATTGATATACAATATCATCGAAAACTCTATCCTTCATTCAGAAAAAATCAGAAACCTTCCCGAAGGATTCAACTTTTCCCTAAAAAGCAATGAACTTTCCGAAATTCAGAACATTCGCAAAAGCACGTTCTTTTACACCTCTGGAGCTCTACTTGTAGCACTTCTACTCACGCTATCCTTCACTAAAAGATTAAAGCTCATACTACAAGAACATATCCTGAGAATATTTGTATTAACGGTTGTATTCGGAGGGGTGCTTTCATTCTTTATTCCGGCATTCTTGTACAACTACGGATTTATCGGAGAAACTAAAGACCTAACTACCGCTTTATTCACGATTACAGGCGGAACAATTGCTCTGTTTTCCCTCATCAAAAGCCATCAAAAAAGCGAGCTTGAACGTGAACAACTAGATACTCAGAAACAGAAAGATGCTCGAGACCATATTCGTCAGCTCCATAATTCCTACAATGATCGTTTTGATAAAGCTGTTGCGGAGCTCAACGGCAGCGATGTGAAGGCTTCTTATACAGCCGTACCTAAACTAGCTAAACTTGCCGATGCTTGGTTAGACTACAAAGACCTCAGTAACGATACGAAAGAATTGGAGAAGCTGAAAGATAAGGCAGAAAAAGAAGCTCAAACAATCATAAACATTCTTTGCAAATATATACGCACCATTCCAAATAATTACACCCATGAACAACTAAAAGAATTTAAATCTCTTCCAGAATCAGACATAGAAATACTTACGCACGAGGTTGATATACGCCGCCTCATTTTCTCTGAAATAAGTAAACGCAGTAGTACCTTCACTAGGGATGGATTTGGCAAGATAATCGACACCTATACAGGAACGTGGAGTGATTTTGAGTTTGATTTCAGCCGAGCTCCCATTTTCTATCCTCTCAGTAGCCTCACGATTGAGAAAGGTAATTTTTCTTCTGCCAAGTTCTACAGCAACGCGGACTTCAGCGGGGCGACCTTCACCCAAACCGCAGACTTCAGCAAGGCGACCTTCACCCAAAACGCGAACTTCAGCTGGGCGACTTTCACCCAAACTGCGGACTTCGAATCGGCGACTTTCACCCAAACCGCGCGCTTCCACGTAACGAAATTCACCCAAGACGCGAACTTCCGGTGGGCGACTTTCACCCAAACCGCGAACTTCAGATCGGCGACTTTCACCCAAACCGCGAACTTCAGATCCGCGACCTTTGAGAGATTTGAGCCAACCTTCGCTACAAAATTAGGGAAAGCCCGATTCTCTGCAGGTACAAGCCCGCAGAACTATATGTTCTCGGTCGCGCCGGATAGCAAACCTATCAACTGCAAACCCGCTACTCTTCTCGGTAAGACGTTCATTATTCCCCTTGGAACGGTACTCTTCGACCCGGATTCTCCACCAAAGGATCATCTGGGTAATTACACCGTTCAAAGTGCCTCAGCGGAGTAAATAGAAAGTTCTAATGCCTCCTCTAATAAGGCCACTAGAGAAGCCCCGCCTGCATTTCTCGTGCAGGCGGGGCTTCTTCTTTTAACCAGCGCGAGCGCGCAAGGGCGGGGTCCTCCCCTATGCTGGTTATAAGCCAGCACCGGAGCAGGAAGGGCACACCGCCATGAACCTCAACAAACTCTTAACTGCGCTGCGGCAACGCAAAAATACCCCGGCACACAACCTGCAGGCCGAGCGGCACGAACGCTACACGCACGCACTCGAACAATTCCTCGACGGGCACCAACCCGCCGTACGCCTCGGCGGGGCATACACGCTCGCAAACCTCGCAGACGAATGGCTCACCGACGCCTCCCTCCCCGAGCAGGTACGCCGCGAAGAAGCCCAGACCATTATCGACGCGCTGACCGGATGCATCCGCACGCCCTACCCCCTCGCGCAGAAACGGCAAATCCTAGAATCAGACGAAGCCCCCGAAGGGTACGAAGGCGACTTTACGCGCGATCAGGAGGCACTACGCGAAGAGCAACTGGTACGCCGCACCATCTTCATGGAGTTCAGCCGCCGCCTCGCCGCAGTCGCCGAGAGCACCAAGAAAGACAACAAGGAAGACCAGCGCACGCTACCGCCAATATCGCGCATGTGGGCTGACCTGCGCTTCGACTTTAGCGGTGCACCCATCTTCTACCCGCTACGGCAACTGCACTTTCAGAACGCCGATTTCGCCTCCGCAACCTTCTACGGCCCGGCGGATTTCTTCGGCGCCACCTTCCACGGTGACACCAGCTTTTCGGCAGCACAGTTCACGGCTGACGCTTCCTTCCAGGGCGCGAACTTCGCCGACTGGGTGGGGTTCAGCGCAGCACACTTCGCAGGCGCGGCAGAGTTCAGCGGGGCACGCTTTGCGGACGCGGCAAGCTTCGCAACCGTAACCTTCACCGGCGGAGCCGACTTCTCAGACGCGGTCTTCTCGGCTGCGGCTGACTTCGCGGTAGCCTCCTTCGAGTCCGACGCCAACTTTTCACGCTTGAACACCGCAGGCATAGCCAGCTTCGCGGCGGTCACCTTCGGCGGAAAGGCAGTATTCACCGCCTCCACGTTCCACGATGAAGCACACTTCGCCGCGTCGGTCTTCAACCGTCCGGCGGTGTTCTCCAAGTCGCTGTTTGGCGGGGTCGCGCGCTTTGCAGGTGTAGTCACCAAGCAGTCCGCAATGTTCAGCAACGTGCGCTTTGCGAGCGCGGCGGACTTTAGCGGGGCGTCCTTCACACAGTTCGCGGATTTTGGTGAGGCGCAGTTCGACGGCGACGCCACGTTCAGTCAGGCGTCGTTTATTGCGCTGCCGAGGACGAGCTATGAGATGGACTTCCCGCAGTACGCGAACTTCGGTAACGCGGCCTTCACGCAGGATGCCGACTTTAGCAAAGCGACGTTCACGGCGAGTGTCGGCTTCGGTAAGGTGACGTTCGCGCGGGCGGTGAGCTTCAACGGGGCGAGCTTTGAGGGTGCTTACTTCGAGGATGTGACGTTCGGCCAGGATGCGGACTTTGCCTGTTCGACGTTCAACCATAGTGCGAGCTTCGCGAAGGCGACCTTCAACGCTAATGCGGAATTCCACGAGGCTTCTTTTAGAGGGCACGCGGACTTCCGCGACGCGGCATTTGCGGCGGATGTTCGGTTTAGTGGCGCGTCCTTTGGTGGAAACACGGGGTTCTGCAGGGCATCGTTCGGCGGTAATGCGAGCTTCTTTAGGACGGATTTTGCGGGGACTGCAGAGTTCCGTGAGGCGATCTTTGAGGGGTATGCCGGGTTCAGCACGGCGACTTTCAGCGCTGATGCCAACTTCAGCGGAGTTGTGTTTGAGCAGCTTGCTTGGTTCGCTGATGCGGCCTTCGAGGCAGGCACGGAGTTCGCTGGGGCAACCTTTATAGGCGTTGCAGATTTCTGCAATGTGTCTTTCGTGAAGAGCCCACCAGTCTTCGCTGTTGAGGACGCTAACTCGGGCGAAATGTACCGGGCTCGGTTCGCTGCCCTGCCTGCCGCTTCGGAGTCTGCCAGTCAGGAGGCGTATAACTTCGCGGTGTACGAGGATAGCCAGCCTATTCCGCTGGGTACCGCCGGGTTGAACGGCGTGGGCTACCATATCCCGGTTGGTACGGTGCTCTTCGATCCGGCGTCCTGGGATGAACGGCAGAAGGAATACACGCGTATGAGTGAGCCCGCGCAGTAATATCCAGAAGCCCCGCCACCTGAATGTGTGGCGGGGCCTTCGTTTATGTCCAGTAGAAGCGCAGGTCAAGCAGTTTTACACTAAACTAAAAGGTACCCATTCCTCTCAGAGAAGATAGGAGATTCCTATGTCATCGAACGATGATTCACCGGCACCTCAGCCTCATTCAGTGCAGCCAGGCCTCTCTGCCACTTCAAACAAAAACCCAAAAATCGATACAGTGGATGCTTTGCTGCGAACTATATTTAGAATGGGGTGGACAGATTGGACGCTAACAGCAATCTTAATTTCATGCCTAATTAATCATTATTTTTTTATTATCCTCAACGTTGCGCAACCAATAATTGATTTCACTAGGCTTATTACTGCGCTAATTTCAGTGATTTTCATCGCTTATAAAGTAGTAAGTGGCTATAAGTCCAAAGAATTAATTACTATTTTCTTCAAAAATCACCCCCTCCAGCTGTTTGTCTCGATTATTGCCTGCGGGGCAACTGTATCTTTCTTCCTTCCCCTTATCCTTAATCTATTTAGATTCATTGGAGAGACCGATAAGTTAACTACTGCATTACTCGCTTCAACCGGTGGAGTTATTGCAGTTTTCACGCTGATTAAAACCCATCAAAAAAACCAAAATGACGAACAGACTCTAGACCTCGATAGAAAAAAGTACAATCAGCAGATAAAAGACCGTATGGAAGACCTTAAACTACAGGAAGCCGAACGTTTAGAGCAGAAGGAACAATTTGAGAAAAACCTTGAGGCACAATCAGAGAAAAATAAGCAGGACCATACCCGCCAGGCCCATGCAGAACGCCGAAGCCGCTACACCAAAGCTGTAGAGCAGCTGGCTAACGAGAAAGCGACTGTCCGTCTAGGTGGTATCTATACCCTTGTGGGTTTGGTCGATGAGTGGCTTGCTGATGACGCTCTCAATCCTGAAGAACGGCAGAAGGAGGGTCAGGTTATTATCAATAACCTTTGCTCCTACATTCGTTCACCCTTCACCCTGGCATTAAAAGCAGAGATGTTTGAGGGCGGTTCAGAGCCTGATAACTATGAAGGAGATTTCTCCAAAGATCAGGCGGCATTTCGCGAAGAACAGGATGTACGCCGCACTATCTTCGTTGAGATGAGCAAGCGCAGTAGTACCTTCACCATGAAGAAGGGCGAGGTAATCGAAACTGTTCCAGGAATCTGGAGCGACTTTGATTTCGATTTCAGCCGAGCTCCCATTTTCTATCCTCTCATTGGCCTCAGGATTGAGAAAGGTAATTTTTATTCTGCCAAGTTCTACAGCAACGCAGACTTCACCGGGGCGAAATTCACCCAAACCGCGCACTTCAGCGGGGCGACCTTCACCCAAACCGCAGACTTCAGCTGGGCGTTCTTCACCCAAGACGCGGACTTCGTTGAGGCGACCT
>NZ_KV797963.1:94939-102538 GCF_001809565.1 Rothia sp. HMSC072B03 | reverse complement strand
CCCGCCCTCGCTTCGCTTCGGGCACCCTGATGTCACGTTCGGACGATACCGCCTTTCCTCGCTGGGGTACTGTGCGGGTGCGGCCGCGTTTTCCGGGTAGCCGCTCTCGGCCCCGCTGCCGGAGCGTGCCGGTGCACCTTCCGGAAGCGACATCAGGGTACCCTCTCGGGTGCTCTCCGCAGCGAAGCAAGGAGAGAGCGGAGCGCCCGAGAGGGTAGGTTCCCCTGTAGGAGCGTAGGAAGGTGCGCACCGGCTGCTTCCTTGGGCCGGGGGAGAGGAACGAGGACGGTCACTGCCCCTCGCCTGTAGCTCTAACCAAGCAGAGAGAGGACTAGTCCTCGTGCGCGACCTTCACGGTCACGCCGTTGAACGTCACGGTATCTCCGGGGTGCAGCTGCTTGCCGCGTGCTTCTTCAATGTCGCCGTTGACCTTGACCAGGCCGTGCTGAATGACCTCGCGTGCCTGCGCGCCGTCCTCTACGAGGTTGGCGAGCTTGAGGAACTGGCCGAGGCGGATCATGTCGTCGCGAATAAAAATTTCTTCCATGCTCTCTAGTTTATCCCGCCAAGTGCATCCTGGTGCCTGGCAAAAATGGGGGAGTGGTGGGCCGGGTAGGCATACCCAGGGGCGGGTTGGTGATGGTACCCTGGTGTCTTGCATCAAAAAGTGTGCATATTGCGCCGATGAGCGCGAACACCGGGCGCCCCGTTCTGGGTAGCGCCCCCCATCAACCCGAACTCACGCACGCCACAGCCGGTGGCGGGGCAGAAGGAGTAACTATGGCTGAAAAGTCCACCCTCGATAACGTTATTGCGCTCGCAAAGCGCCGCGGCTTTGTTTTCCAGGCCGGTGAAATCTACGGCGGTTCCCGCTCCGCATGGGACTACGGTCCCCTCGGCGTGGAGCTGAAGGAAAACATCCGTCAGCAGTGGTGGCAGCGTTTCGTCCGCTCCCGTGCGGACATGGTCGGCCTGGACTCCTCCGTCATCCTGCCCCGCGCGGTGTGGGAGGCGTCCGGTCACGTCGCGACCTTCACCGACCCGCTGGTCGAGTGCCTCTCCTGCCACAAGCGTCTGCGCCAGGACCACCTGCTGGAGAACTTCGAGGCGAAGAAGGGCCGCCCCGCCGAGGGCATGGAAGAGATTGCTTGCCCGAACTGTGGTACTCGTGGCGAGTGGACTGAGCCGCAGAACTTCTCCGGCCTCATGAAGACCTACCTGGGCCCGGTCGATAATGAGGAGGGCCTGCACTTCCTGCGCCCCGAGACCGCTCAGGGCATTTTCGTGAACTTCAACAACGTGGTCACCGCCTCCCGCAAGCGCCCGCCGTTCGGTATCGGCCAGATCGGTAAGTCCTTCCGTAACGAGATCACCCCCGGTAACTTTATTTTCCGTACTCGTGAGTTCGAGCAGATGGAAATCGAGTACTTCGTGCACCCGGACGAGGCTGACAAGTACTTCAACGAGTGGGTTGAGGACTGCTGGAACTGGTTCGTTGACCTGGGCATTAACCCGGACAACATGCGCCGCTTCGACGTCCCCAAGGAAGAGCGTGCACACTACTCGGCTGGCACCATCGACGTCGAATACCGCTTCGGCTTCCAGGGCACGGAGTGGGGCGAGCTCATGGGCGTTGCGAACCGTACCGACTACGACCTGGGCGTGCACAATGAGCACTCTAACGCGAAGCTTGAGTACTTCGACCAGGCCACCGGCGAACGCTACGTGCCCTACGTGATTGAGCCCTCCTTCGGTCTGACCCGCTCCATGATGGCGTTCCTCGTCGACGCATACGTTGAGGACGAAGCCCCCAACACCAAGGGCGGCGTGGACAAGCGCGTTGTGCTGAAGCTCGACCCGCGCCTGGCACCGGTCAAGGCCGCGGTGCTGCCGCTGTCCAAGAAGGCGGAGCTGTCCGAGCCCGCAACCAAGCTGGCCGAGGAGTTGCGCGGCCTGTGGAACGTGGACTACGACGAGGCGGGCGCTATTGGTCGCCGTTACCGCCGCCAGGATGAGATCGGTACCCCGTTCTGCATCACCGTGGACTTCGACACCCTCGAGGATCAGGCCGTGACCATTCGCGAACGCGACACCATGAGCCAGGAGCGTGTGGCCCTGGACCAGGTGAAGTCCTACCTGGCTGCACACCTGGCCGGCTAGTACCGGCCCGCGGCGGAGTATTCCCGCGAACCGCTGACCATTACATTGCGGCGGGTAGCCTCTGAGAGCGAAAGAGGCTACCCGCCGCAGTATATTTAGGCTACCCTGGTTAGACGCGATAGTGCGGGTCGTCACGCCGGACGGGGCGGGCCGCGGCTTGGAACCCGTCGGCGGCTCAGGCACGTACGGGTATAGGTGAAGGAGAGCATACAGACATGGCAGAACGCCTCAGCGAAAAATTTGAGATTCGCCCCTGGCAGGAGGGCGATGACCTTGCCCTGCTTGAGATTTGGAACTCTGCCCGCAATGAGGTTGAGGAGCGCCAGCGTGGCCTCTTTGGCCCCGACACGGACGGCCCGTTCAGCCGCACCCTGGTGGTGACCGCATCCGGCGTGCCGATTGCCGCCGGTTCGGTGGTGGCCTCGACCCTGCATCCGACTCGCCTGTGGTCCTACATTGAGGTGGCGGCAGACCACCGCCGCCAGGGCATCGGCACCGCCCTGATGGACGCCCTGCGAGAGGTGGCCGCGGCGCATGGCCAGACGACTGCTCTGCGCGTGAAGCTGTCGCCGTTTAGTGACGGTGAGGAGTTCGCGCAGGCGACCGGCATGAAGCTGATTCAGCGTTCCCGCATGGTGCGCGTGGAGCCGGGGGCGATTCCTCCGGTGTCTCTGCGCGAGGACGCCGACGGCAACGAAACCCAGGCCATTGAGGACCTGGCGACCGGCTCGGTGGAGCTAACCGCCGCCCTCTGGGAGTTCTACCGCCGCTCGCATCAGTGGGATGTTCCCGCTGAGGTGGGTATGGGCACGGTGAACCGCTACTTCCTCTCGGATGAGGTGCGTGCTTTTGGCGCCGTGGTGCTTCGCGACCACATTCGTGAGGCTGCCGCAGAGGGTAAGAAGGGCCCGATCGTGGCCTTCGCCGTGAGCTACCATCCCTTCGAGACCGACCCGGAGGCGGCCCTGGTGAATGAGAACACCGCAACCGAGCTGCTGCTGGGCTACGACTTCGAGAACGAGGGCGCCGTGGAGGCCATCATGCAGGTGTTGTCCCTGCTGAGCGCTAAGTACCCGGTGACGGTGGAGGTCGACGACTCCATGGAGGCGCTGGTTCAGGTGACCGACGTGCTGCTGCGCGCCGGTACCGCCTCGGTGGAGGGCGACCCGACCTATATTTACGTGACCGAGTAGGTTCTCGGGTAGGTTCCCGAGTATATTCCCGAGTATATTCTCGGCACCGAGCCTGCCGGCTGGTTCTTGCTCAGGAGGGGCGGGGGAGTGGAATACTCTCCCGCCCCTTTCGCGTGCCTGCGCCTCACCACCATTGTTAAGTCTGTGCCGTGCCGCCGTACTGTGTTGCTGTACTGTGCCGCCGTACCCCGATAGCTCTGTACCCCGTCAGCTGAGTCCGGTTCCCGATTTGCCCCCGTATGCCACAATATAGGGGTGAATTCTGAAGCACCCCGTCTGACTCTTCCGCCCCTGAAGCTGGGCAAACTGACCGTTGACACCCCCGTGGTCCTCGCCCCGATGGCTGGCGTGACCAATAAGGCTTTCCGCCGCCTCTGCAGCGAATACGGTGGCGGCCTGTACGTGACCGAAATGGTGACCGCGCGCGCCCTCGTGGAACGCAAGCCCGAGTCCCTGCGCATCATCGAGCACGACCCGGACGAGAAGATTCGTTCCATTCAGATTTACGGCGTTGACGCGGTCAACGTCGGCAAGGCTGTGCGCATGGTTGTAGAAGAGGACCGTGCCGACCATATCGACCTGAACTTTGGCTGCCCGGCTCCTAAGGTGACTCGCCGCGGTGGCGGTGCCGCTCTGCCCTGGAAGACTGACCTGTTCACTGCGATTGTGCAGACCGCGGTGAAGGAGGCGTCCCGCAACGATATTCCGCTGACTATTAAGATGCGTAAGGGCATCGACGATGACCATATTACGTTCTTGGAGTCCGCCAAGATCGCGCGTGATGCCGGTGTCGCGGCGATTGCCCTGCACGGTCGTACTGCGGCTCAGCATTATTCGGGTAAGGCTGACTGGGATTCTATTGCGCAGCTGCGTGAGCTGATTCCGGATGTGCCGATTCTGGGTAATGGCGATATTTTCTCCGCTGAGGATGCGGTGCGCATGGTTGAGCAGACCGGCGTGGACGGCGTCGTGATTGGTCGCGGCTGCCAGGGTCGCCCGTGGCTGTTTGGCGACCTGCAGAACGCCTTCGAGGGCTCCCCAGAGCGCGTGCGCCCCACCCTCTCGGAAGTGGCCGACATGATTTACCGCCACGCCGAGCTGCTGGTCGAGACCTTCAGCGACGAGACCCGCGGCCTGCGCGAGATCCGCAAGCACGTGGCCTGGTACTTCAAGGGCTACCCGGTCGGCGGCGAGCTACGCGCCAAGATGGCGCAGGTGCCCGACCTGGCGACCTTCCGCGAGCTGCTGGCCCAGCTCGACCACACCATCGGCTACCCCGGCGCCGCCGTGGAGGGCTCTCGAGGTCGCGCCGGCAGCCCCAAGCAGCCGCACTTGCCCGATGGCTGGCTGGATTCGCGCATCCTGGGCGATGCTGAGCGTCTGGGGCTGGTGGAGGCTGAGCTCGACATCTCGGGTGGCTAAACCCCGTCCGAACCATCGCGGCTGAACCCTCAGCCAACCCGCCCCGGGGTCGTCCCCGGGGCTCACGCATCACCACCGTAGAATTGAGTTCATGGCTGGATTAATCCGCAAAGAAGACATCGACGAAGTACGTGCCCGCACCGATATTCGCGAAATCATTGAAGGCTACGTGAGCCTCAAAAGCGCGGGTATCGGCACGTACAAGGGCCTGTGCCCGTTCCACGACGAGCGCACGCCCTCCTTCAACGTGCGCCCGCAGGTGGGTTCGTACCACTGCTTTGGCTGCGGTGAATCCGGTGACGTGTACTCCTTCGTCATGGCGATGGAACACACCGGCTTCGTTGAGACGGTGGAGCGCCTGGCCGCCCGCATCGGCTACACCCTGCATTATGAGGGCGGTAAGCCCGGCGACCGCTACGAGGCGGGTATGCGTCGCCGCCTGCTCGACGCGCACAAGATTGCCGCCGAGTTCTTCGAACGCAACCTCTACTCGCCGGACGCGCAGGAGGCGCAACGCTTCCTTGGCGCCCGCGGCTTCGACCCCGCCGCCACCCGCCACTTCGGCGTGGGCTACGCGCCGCGCGGCTGGGACCACCTGCTCAAGCACCTTCGCTCCCAGGGCTTCACCGACGAGGAGCTGAAGGCGACCGGCATGTTCTCCGAGGGCAACCGCGGCCTGTACGACCGCTTCCGCGGCCGCATCATCTGGCCCATCCGCACCATCGCGGGGGAGACCATCGGCTTCGGCGCCCGCCGCCTCTTCGACGACGACCAGGGCCCCAAGTACCTCAATACCCCCGAGACGCAGCTGTACAAGAAGTCCCAGGTGCTCTACGGCATTGACCTGGCCAAACGCGAGATGACCAAGAAGAAGCAGGTCGTCATCGTGGAGGGTTACACGGACGTGATGGCCGCGCACCTGGCGGGCGTCACCACCGCCGTTGCCACCTGCGGCACCGCATTCGGTCCCGGCCACATCAAGATGGTGCGCCGCATGATTACCGACGACGGCTCCGGCGGAGAGGTCATCTTCACCTTTGACGGTGACGCCGCCGGCCAGAAGGCCGCCATGGCCGCGTTCCAGGAGGACCAGCGCTTCGTCGCGCAGACCTTCGTGGCGGTGGCCGAGGACGGCATGGACCCCTGCGACCTGCGCCTGCACAAGGGGGACGCCGCCGTGCGCTCGCTGATTGCCTCGCGTCGCCCGCTCTTCGAGTTCGCCATTGACACGACCCTCGCCAAGTACGATTTGGCAACCCTGGAGGGCCGTGTGCTGGCGATGCGCGCTATCGCCCCGATTATTGCCGGTATCAAGGACCGCGACCTGCGCCCTGCCTACATGCGCAAGGTGTCGGGTCAGCTCGGCCTGGAGCTGGACGAGATTCAGCGCGCCGTGGCGTACGCGCAGAACCACCCCAAAACCCAGCGCAGCTACCGGGAAGAGACCCCCGCGGCGCCCCGCTACGAGCGTCTGCCCGAGCGCGGCCCCGCCGGACCGTACCCCGCGGATGCGCCCTACGACCCCGGCTACGACGCGCCCCCGCCCGAGGAGTATCCGGTTCAGAGCGCCTACGCGGGTTACAACGCCGCCGCGCATCCGCCCGCTCCCGCCGCCAACTACGGCACCCCCTACGCGCAGGCTCAGGGTGGGCAGGCTCAGGGCGGGCAGAACGGCGCGGAACCGGGTGCCGCTCAGGGCGCCCCCGCCGCGGAGGAGTTCCTCACCCCCGACCCTAACGACCCGGTCGCGCGCCTCGAAAAGGCCGCCCTGGAGATTGCCCTGCAGCACCCCGAGCTCATCAGCGTGGAGCAGTGGCGTAACCTCGCCACCGTGCAGTTCCGCTACCGCACCCACCGAGAGGTGGCTGCCGGCATTATTCACGCCGCAACCGTCATGGCGCCCACGCCCGGTATCGAGTGGATTAACTGCGTGCGTTCCGGCGCGGTGGAGGGGGTTCACCCCGCCATCGCGGAGCTGGCCGTCTCACCGCTACCGGTCAGCAGTGCTGAGCGCCTGCCCGGCTTCGTGACCGGCGCGCTCAACGCCCTGTTCGAGCAGCAGATTGCCCGCCAGAAGTCCGACCTGATGATGCGCCTGGAGCAGCTGAGCGCCAACCCGGACGATGAGGAGTACGAGGCCGTGCAGCGGCAACTCCTCGAGCTCGAGATGCGCCGCCGTCAGCTCACAGCCCAGCGCGCCTAAACTCGCAGCCCAACGCGCCTATGACCGCGTGTCATCTTCGCCCCCCCCCGATGCGGCGCGATGGGGAAGGGGACGACGGGGCAGAGGCGTAGCTCGGAGGTCCGCAGGGCGCCCTGCGGACGATTCCGCACCGCCACCACGAAATGTGATGCACTTCATCATATTTCGGCTTGCGGAGCCCCGAGACCCCCGGTATAGTTATTACTCGTTGCAAGGGAAACCGCGCAACGAAAACAAAATATTCCCCCGTAGCTCAATTGGCAGAGCATTCGACTGTTAATCGAAGGGTTACTGGTTCGAGTCCAGTCGGGGGAGCAGATATAGCAAGAACCCCGGAACGAAGTTCCGGGGTTCTTGCTATATACGTTCCTCTGGCTCGAACCAGTAACCCCTCGGGCTTACGCCCTCGGCGAGGCAAAGATTTTTGGTTCCTCGCGCGCTCGGAAAATCTTCGCCTCGCTGGTTCGAGTCCAGTCGGAACGTTCCCTCTAAGCCGTGAACCAGTAACCACTCCGCCATACGCAGGCGCTGGGGCGCCTACTCCAGGCCCTCGGGCTTACGCCCTCGGCGGGATAACGGTTTTTTACTTCCTCGCGCGCTCGGAAAAACCGTCACCCCGCT
>NZ_KV797963.1:79945-94839 GCF_001809565.1 Rothia sp. HMSC072B03 | reverse complement strand
TCCCTCTAAGCCGTGAACCAGTAACCACTCCACCCTACGTGAGCGCTGGGGCGCTCCCTTCGAGTCCAGTCGGAACATTCTCTCTAAGCCAAGAACCAGTAACCCCTCGGGCTTGCGCCCTCGGCGAGGCAAAGATTTTTGGTTCCTCGCGCGCTCGGAAAAACCGTCACCCCGCTGTATCGAGTCCAGTCGGGGGGCAACGAACCATTTTTCGCCCGCCGCCGTCGCCGAACTCCGACAGGTTCCCGCCGCCGGTGGGTACCAGCCTCCGGCCCTCTTAGCGCAGGTCGCGGGCAGTCTGTTTCTCAGCTCGCGGCTGAACCTCACCCCTCAAAAAGTCGAAAATACCCCAAGAGATGGCTGTAACCTCCGTTCAAACGGTCACGAACACTTGGAGTGAGGGGCTAAAATATAGGAGGTGGAGTGCGAATCAGAAGCCTCCAAACACGAGTCACGGAGAGGTGGTCATGACCACTACTACTAATCCCAAGGCACCCAAGGGGTTCTTTGCTGGCATCAGCGGGATTAAGTCCGGCGTCGCGAACATCATCGACGCTGGCAAAACCTTCAAGTCCCTCGGCCCCAGCCAGGTCAAGGACGAGATCCAGATTGCAAAGCACGAGCTGAAGACCAAGGGCATTGCCGTTGGTAAGGGCGCGGCTTTCTTCGGCGTTGCCGCCGTCTTCGGTCTCTTCCTCATCATCGCCCTGGTTGCCGCCGCAATCCTCGGTCTCGGCACCGTCATGCCGTACTGGGCATCGGCACTGATTTTTGCCCTCATCTTCCTGATCGTCGTGGCCATCTGCGCGCTGGTCGGCCTCAAGAAGGTCAAGGCGCAGCTGCCCTTCAAGCCCGAATCCGCAATCTTCGGTCTGCTCTTCGACCTCGGCGTGCTCAAGGAAGGCACCGCCATGTCCGCTGAGCGCCTGAAGAAGGAACAGGCAGAGCGTGCCGCCCAGAAGGCTAAGGAAGCCGAAGAGGCTGCAGAACGCGCACGTCAGGAAGCTGAAGAGCGCAAGGCACGCGGTGAGGAAGAGCCCAAGCCGCCGACCTTCGAAGAGCTCAAGCAGCGCACCGCAGAGCGCCGCCAGCACCTGGCCGCCCTGCGCGACGACCTGCAGTCCTACACCGGCGACGTTCAGGCCAACACCCAGCAGGCTCTGGACGCTCTCAAGGCAGTGCCCTCCGAGGTTGCCGCAGGTGCAGCAGCAACCGGCCGCGGCCTGGCAGAGAACGTGCGCAAGCCCGAGGTTCTGCAGGCTCGCTGGAAGTCCTTCGCAGCGCTGGGCGCATCCATCGCGACCGTCCTGCACTTCCTCAACCGCCTGGTCCGCCGCTAAGCGAATTACCGCCCACGCGCGACCACCGGTCGAGTAACAAACGCCCCGACAGGCCCCGCCCGTCGGGGCGTTGTCGTACCCGAGAAACCCGCAACCTGCCTCCGCGGGGGCGGTAGCTACCTTTTTGGGGCAATTCCCAGGGGTCAACCCGCCCCGCAGGTCGGATAACGCGGCGAGTCCCCGGTAGAATGGACAAATGTCGTGCACCACAGGATGCCCCCTCCGCGCGCGGCGACCACAGGCAGATACGGCACACAGGAACGGTTCCGGCGATAGCCGCCACCCAACCCAGTCACCGACACACTACACCCGATGAGGAGCCCCGTCATGGACCAGGCAAAGACGATTCTGATTGGCGCAGAGACCTACCCGCCGGATATTAACGGCGCGGCACAATTCGGGCACCGCCTCGCAAACGCCATGCTCAAGCGAGGCCACTCCGTGCACGTGGTGGCCGCCAGCCCCATCCCCGGCCCCAGCTACCGCACCGAGGTCGAGGGCGGCATCGTTGAGCACCGTCTACGCTCGCACCTGCCCCCGACCCACGAGACCAACCGCATCTGCGTGCCCTGGGAAATCTGGTCCGAGGTCGGCAAGATTCTTGACGAGGTCCGCCCGGACGCCGTGCACGTGCAGTGCCACTACATTATTGGTCGCGCCCTCATCTTCCAGGCGAAGCGCCGCGGTATCCGCGTTATCGCAACCAACCACTTCATGCCCGCCAACCTGGACCCGTTCCTGCCCTTCCCCGCACCCGTCAAGCGTCTGATTGACCGCTGCACCTGGAAGGACATGCGCTTCTGCTTCGCTCGTACCGCCGTGGTCACGACTCCCACCCAGATTGGTGCCGATGCAATGCGCGACCTGGGCCACTTTACCCACCCCGTCATGCCCGTCTCGAACGGTATCGAAATTAGCGACTACGAGCTGGCCGAGGGCACGGATATCGGCAAGGTCCCCGGCGAGCTGCGCATCGCCTTCGTGGGCCGCCTGGCCGAGGAGAAGAACGTGGACGTTCTCATCGAGGCCTTCTCGATGCTGCCCGACTCGTACGACCACGTGGTACTGGATATCTCCGGCGACGGCGAGCTGCGCGAGGCCCTCGAGCAGAAGGCGCATGACTGCGGCGTGGCCGACCGCGTGATTTTCCGCGGTTTCGTGCCCGACGATCAGTTGCCCGAGGTCTACCAGATGGCCGACATCTTCTGCCAGCCCGGCACCGCAGAGCTGCAGTCCCTGGTCTCGCTGGAAGCAATGAGCGCCTCCACCCCGGTGGTTCTCGCTAACGCCCTGGCCCTGCCCCACCTGGTCGAGCAGGGCGTCAACGGCTACCTCTTCGAGCCGAATAACGCGAAGGACCTGGCGGAGAAGCTGGAGGCAATCATCTCCCTGCCCGCTGAGGAGCGCGAGCAGATGGGCCGCGAATCTCGCCGCATCGTGGGATTCCACAGCGCAGAGAACACCTGGCGTACCTTCGAGGAGCTCTACGTGAGCGACGCGCCCTACGAGCGTTACCTGGCTTCCCGCCGCTAACGGTCCCGAACGGTTCAGGGCTCCCGGGGCGGCCCGTTCCCAGCCCGCTTCGTCGTGGTCGGCGAGCGGGGGAGCGGAGCGCCGAGGACCGGATCGCAATGTTTTTCACTCTGGGAGTGCCTTCGGGTACCCTAGATGATGGTGCGCTCGCGAGATAATAGGCGATGCCTGCACCGGATGGGGAGTTAGCTCAGCCGGTTAGAGCAGGGGACTCATAATCCCTTGGTCGCGGGTTCGAGCCCCGCACTCCCTACGGCCCCGTCCGTCGACTTCACCCACTTGTCGACGGGCGGGGCTTTCTGCGTCTGAGATATAGGATGCTCGTATCGGTAGGCGTTGAGGTGACCTCCCTAGTCATGCCCTAGGTTTAGATAAATGACCGCGCGGAGAGCGCACCTGCGGTTGATAGGGTACTGTGGAAGAGTCTCATGTAAAGAGAGACCGTGATTGCACCTTGGGTACGGAAGATACCGGTAGGCTCGCATCATTGACAGACACACCATACGAGAGGATCTCAATGTCAGAGAACACTCCCCACAACCCGCAGCAGGGCGATTCTGCCGCAGCGGGCTACGGCTACGATGCTGGAGCCCGACCCACGCAGGATGCTTCGCTGACGGGCCAGCCCGCGCAGGCAGCTCAGCCGGCGCAGCCCACCCAGCCGGCTCAGCAGGGTGCTCCCGCCCAGGGCGCGCAGCCTCAGCAGCCCGCCGGCCAGCCGATTCCGCCGGTCCAGGGCCAGGCCTACCCGGGTGCTCAGCCCGGTCAGCCCGCGCAGGCGGTCTACGCACCCGCCGCGCCGAACCCCTTCGTGACGGCTCTGCGTGCAAGCTGGGATGCGTTCCTGGAGGTCTTCGCCGGCAAGCCCGGCCCCGCACAGTCCCGTCTGGCCGCCTCCGGCCTGTGGGGTTGGGCTATCCCCAGCCTTCTGCAGGCCATTATCTCGGCGTTCTTCCTCACCCAGCTGTCGCTAGGCTTCGTGAAGTTCGCAGTGCGTGATGCCTACGCCCTGGTGGCTTACAAGATTACCTTCGGTCAGGTCTTCCTTGCCTTCCTGGTGTTCCTCGTGGTTTCTGCCGTGGTGCTGATTCTGCGCGGCGTGCAGATTCTGCTGACCGCACGCATCGGTAAGGCTCCGGCGAACTTCTCGTCCTCGATGCAGGTAGTGGCGGTTTCGTGTCTGCCCCTAATCCCCACGTACATTCTTCTGAGCCTGGTGGCTCTCTTCATGCGCGGTGTCAGCAGCAACGAGGGCTTCGGGTTCATCTTTGTGCTGCTGGGCCTGGTGATGTCCTTCGCAGTGTTCTCGGGTGAGGCACTCATCTACCTGGGTCTGAACCGTCTGGGCCGCTTCGCTAAGTCTCCGGTCATCATGCACGCGCTGCTGAGCACCGCGTGGGTGCTCGCCGTGATGGTTGTGTACTTCATTACCTTCCGCATGCTCAACTAAGGAAACCCGTATGCAGACTCTGACTTATTCCGTTCAGCGTGGCTCCCGCCAGCGCTGGATGCTCCTGGCCGTTCTGCTGACCATTGCGGCCCTGATTCTGAGCGCCTGCGGTGCGAAGATTGAGACCCAGCTTGGCCTCGAAAGCGCCGATAAGGGCGTTCGCACCATGCAGGTTTCCTTCGACCTCAAGGACAACCAGGACAAGATCAAGGGCGGCACCCAGGCTCTGGACGCCTCCCTCCGCAAGCACCTGCCTAGCGGCCTTGAGTACGGCGGTATCCAGTCCGAGGGCGACAAGGCCCGCGCGACCTTCACCCTACCCTTCTCGTCGATTGACGAGTACCGCTCCAAGGTGGCCAGCATCCTGAAGGCTTCCGGCACCGATACCGAACCGCAGATTAGCATCATCAACTCTAGCCAGGGCCTGGTGCAGGGCATCCAGGTGAAGGAGAACTTCACCTCGAAGGAGCTGCTGGGCTGGGTTCCGGAGGCCCTCGTGGTCGACGGTGTGATTGAGTCCTCGCGTAAGAGCAGCGTGTTCAGCAGCGACGGCGACACCACCGTGAAGTTCGGCGATAAGGAAGTGAAGAACTCCGGCGGTTCCACTATTTCCGCTAAGGACGTGCAGGACCGCGGCTTCAAGGGCGTTCTGATTCAGGCTTCCGAGAAGGATGGCGGCTACGATGTCGTGATTTCCTTCATCGCGAAGGAAATTATGAGCTCCGAGACTTCCTCTGCGGTCGACGCATTCCTGAACCAGGTCAAGCCCGACGGTGCTGAGCTGAAGAAGGGCCTGGACGCTTCCGAGGCAAAGAGCTACGCTCCCTCCGCTTCGACGAATGCCGCCAAGGAAGAGATTGGTCGCACCATGACCTTCCACGCCTCCTCCTCGCAGGACCTGAGCGATAAGATCAAGAAGGTGCTCGGCGCAAGCACCACCGACCTGACCTTCACTCGCGACGTGACCGAGGAATCCCACGTCTTCAAGGTTGAGAAGACCGTCTCCGGCACCCTGGACTGCTCCCTGCTGTGCTCCCCGGAGGGCTACGGCGTTGCCCTCTCGCTGAAGAACAGCGATGGTGACAGCTACAGCAGTGCATCTTCCAGCTCTTCGAGCTCCTCAAGCTCTTCGTCCAGCACCTCGAATAAGACGATGCCCACCTTCACCCTCGTCTCTTCGAAGACCGTGACGATGAAGAACGTGAAGATGGCGACCTCCCTGGGTCTGGACGGCTCGATGGAGGCACGCATCCTCTACTCCTTCCCCACGAGCGACATCGCCGGTGCTGAGCAGAAGCTCAAGGACTCCCTGGCCGGTGGCGGCGATGACGAGACCGAGGTTCGTCAGGACGGCGACTCCACCATCGTGAGCGTGAAGATTCGTGGCAAGGACCAGGACGAGTTCAACCAGCGTCTGGGCTCCTACCTGAACGGCTCGAAGATCACCGTGACTCGCGAGGGCGGTTACCACCCCTTCGGCTCCGACTACACGGTGCGCCCCGAGGTCAATCCGGCTTCGAAGATGGGTAGTAGCTACTACCAGGTTCCCTTCGAGTTCACCTTCAAGGCCCCGGCCTTCTCCTCGCTGGATCAGCAGAAGGTGCGCACCGCGAACCCCCGATACGTGGAGGCGGGCATTGAGTTCACCGTCAACGGCGGCGAGCTGAGCATGAAGAGCGATCGCGGCGTGTTCGCGACTCGCGACCTGCAGATCCCGGCTTCCGGTCTGAGCATGACCGACCTGATTGTGAACGGCATTATCCTGGCTCTGGTTCTGGCCGGCCTGATTCTGCTGTTCCTCTTCCGCAAGAAGATTGCGGCCGCCCGCGCGAAGGGCCGTGAGCGTCGTGAGGCAACCGCCGCCGCTTACGCTGCGACCGCTCCCGCCGCGGCCGGTGCTGCTGGCGCAGCCTATGGCGCTGCTCAGGGTTACGCCGCTCCTGCTCAGGGTGCTCCGGCTCAGGATGCATACCAGCAGCAGGCGGCCTACCCGGCACAGGGAGGCTACCAGCCGCAGCAGGGTGCCGCTTACGCTGCCGGGGACGACTCGCCCACGCAGGTCTTCAGCCCCCAGACCGTAGCACAGCCCGGTGCAGCCCAGCCCGGTGCAGCACAGTCCGGTGCGGCCCAGCCCGTGCAGGGCGAGGCTGACCCGACGGTTGCCATGCCCGCTCAGGCTCCCGCTCAGGATGCTCCGCAGCAGCCTGCTCAGCCGCAGTACGGTCAGCAGCAGCCTGCTCAGCCGACTCAGTTCGGCGATACTGACGGCGATGTGCTCCAGTAGGTAGCGACCAACCTCCGGACGTAGCTCCCCACCGGGAGCGTAGTTCAGTGCGAGGTTTGTGGCCCGTTGTCTCCCAAAGGGAGGCGACGGGCCATCGCTGTATCCAGCTGCCTGCGGGAGTCTTTCAATCCCCAGAGGGGGAGAGCATCACCGCGGCCCGAGGCTAGTACCCGCCCGGTACCGGAAGCAAAATACTGGGATCTTGCGAACCCAGCAGGCTCATGGGGTTCACGTATTCGGCCTCGCGTCCGCTGCCGTCCCCGCGGGCACCTCCCTGACGCACGCCCCAGTACAGGCACGGGGCGGAGCATCGCCGGTAGGGGCGCTCGCCGTTCTCGCCAGTGCTCTCCGGGGCGGCAACGGTGCCGACGGCATCCCCGGCCGTTACCTCGGTGCCGACCGGGAGCGCCTCGTCCATGGGCTCGAAGGTGCTGCGCCGACCGTCCGGATGGGCAATGACCAGCACTTTTCGGTTGACGACCGTACCGCTGAACACCACTCTTCCCGGCGCCGGCGCGTAGACGTGCCGGTCGCGGTCGGGCACGGCCAGATCCACCCCGCGGTGCCCGGCGCTCCAGCGCTGGGCGGGTTTCTCGAAGGGGTGGATAACCCGCGGAGCGGAGTCCGCGGTGGGGGAGTGGTAGCGTGTGCGGCCGGCGACGAGCTCAACGGCGTGTGGATCTGCACTGCCCGCAGCGTGGGGGCCCGGCGCCTCCGTTACCGAGGCGGCAACAGCCTCGGCTACCTCAGCACCCGTTTCGTTCATATAGCTCTGGCTGCCCGCACCCAGCAGGCAGCAGGCCAGGAGGGCAAGGCATCGTAGCGCTCGCTCTAGGGTCTTCAATGCGGTCTTCATAGATTGAGCTCATCATGTATCCGATGGAGCCGCCACACCGCGTCGAGAAATGTGGATAAACCCGTCGGTTTCGGTAGAAAATCCTTGATCCACAGTGCCGCTCAACACAGCGGAACGGCCGGGAAGGGCGTTAAGCCTCTTCTTGCGGATTAATCGCAAAAAATACGGTACAATTTCGTATTGCAGTGCGCCTGCGCGGATATTCTCTCCCTCGAGGGGAGCCCGTGGGGCATCACTGACGACGCGCGGCGTGAGCGGCACCCCTAGAAAAGGGGGCCGATAAGGGACCTTCGGTCCACCCATCCGGGTGGTTAGGGCCTGAGCTGAACGGGCAACCGTGAACGCTAATCGCCGCCAGGAGAAACTGATAACTACTATGCGCGCGTTGGGCTAGCCCGAATGGGAGGTCCGCGCGGCACCACAAAGGAGACGACATGCCCGTCGTAACTATGCGTGAAATGCTGGATTCCGGCGTTCACTTCGGTCACCAGACCCGCCGTTGGAACCCCAAGATGAAGCGCTTCATCCTGACCGAGCGCAACGGCATCTACATCATCGACCTGCAGCAGTCCCTCGCCTTCATCGACAAGGCATACGAGGCTGTTAAGTCGACCGTCGCACACGGTGGCAACATCCTGTTCGTCGGCACCAAGAAGCAGGCTCAGGAAGTTATCGCTGAGCAGGCAACCCGCGTGAACATGCCCTACGTGAACCACCGCTGGCTCGGTGGTATGCTGACCAACTTCAGCACCATCTCCAAGAGCATCGAGCGCATGAAGGAACTCGAGCAGATTGACTTCGACGATGTGGCAGGCTCTCGCTACACCAAGAAGGAACTGCTCCTGATGCGTCGCGAGTTCGAGAAGCTCGAGAAGACCCTCGGCGGTATCCGCAACCTGACCAAGGTTCCCTCCCTCCTGTGGGTCGTTGACACCAAGAAGGAGCACCTGGCAGTTAACGAGGCTCAGAAGCTGGGCATCCCCGTTGTTGCTATCCTCGACACCAACTGCGACCCCGACGAAGTTGCTTTCCCGATCCCCGGTAACGACGACGCTATCCGCTCCGTCAACCTGCTGACCCGCGTGATTGCTGACGCTGTTGCAGCCGGCCTGATCGAGCGCAACGCTAAGAAGAACGGCAAGACCGAAGCAGCTGAGGAGCCCATGGCAGCTTGGGAGCGCGAGCTCCTGGAGCAGCACGAGGCTGCAAAGGCTGAAGAGGCAGCTAAGTAAGCTTTCTTAGCCCACTAAGCTTTATGCTTTGTGGCCCCCGCCCGTGGGGACCACGTTCGGACGGCGCCCGCCCTGACCTGGGCGCGGCGCCGTCCGCCATAGTACCACCGGGAAATTTCCCGATTATTACAGCAACACAAGGAGTTCACAATGGCGAACTACACCGCAGCAGACATCAAGGCACTGCGCGAGAAGACCGGCGCAGGTATGCTCGACGTCAAGAAGGCTCTGGACGAGGCAAACGGCGACCAGCAGAAGGCTGCCGAGATCATCCGCGTTAAGGGTCTGAAGGGCATCACCAAGCGCGAGGGCCGCGCAACCGCTGAGGGCCTGGTGGCTGCACGCGTCGAGAACGGCGTTGGCTACATGGTTGAGGTCAACTCCGAGACCGACTTCGTGGCAAAGTCCGACCCCTTCATCGCTTTCGGCCAGAACGTGCTCGAGGCCGCTATTGCCGCAGACGCTTCCACCCTGGAAGAGCTGAAGGCTGCAACCTACGAGGGCAAGACCGTTGAGGAGCTGACCACCGACGCCGGCGCACTGCTGGGCGAGAAGATCGTTGTCCGCCGCATTGCACGCGTTGAGGGCGAGAACGTTGCAGTGTACCTGCACAAGACCTCCAAGGACCTGCCCGCACAGGTTGGCGTTCTGCTGGCTGTCTCCGGTGAGAACACCGACGAGATTGCACACGACGTTGCAGTCCACATTGCTGCAATGAGCCCCAAGTACCTGGACTCCGAGTCCATCCCCGCCGATCAGGTTGAGACCGAGAAGCGCGTTGCTCGCGAGACCGCAATCGCTGAGGGCAAGCCCGAGAAGATTCTGGACAAGATCGTTGAGGGTCGCCTGAAGGGCTTCTTCAAGGAGAACACCCTGCTGGATCAGGACTTCGCAAAGGACTCCAAGAAGTCTGTTGCACAGGTCCTGTCCGAGGCTGGCGCAACCGCAACCGCATTCGCACGTTTCCGCGTGGGTGCATAAGGAACGACCGCACGTTCTGCGTCTAAACCGATTCGCTTCGATAAGGGGCGAAAACTGAGGTTTGGATTATAGCGTTGAGCCGGGTAGTCACCAGTGGTGGCTACCCGGCTTTGCTGTATCCTTGATAGGGACCGGGCGGCCTAAACCCGCCCACATAACTCTTCGAATAAAAGCCACTGGAGGAACCATGACTGAAGCGAATCCCCGCCCGATGCACCGTGATGATACCGGCCGCCGCCGCGTGCTGCTCAAGCTCTCCGGTGAGGTTTTTGGCGGCGGTGAAGTTGGCATCTCTACCGAGGTGGTTCGCAGCATCGCCAAGCAGATCGCCGCAACCGTCGGCGAGGTCGAGACCTCCATCGTGATCGGCGGCGGCAACTTCTTCCGTGGCGCAGAGCTCTCGCAGGCCGGTATGGACCGCTCCCGCGCGGACTACATGGGCATGCTCGGCACCGTCATGAACTCCCTGGCCCTGCAGGACTTCCTGGAGCAGGAGGGCATTGACACCCGCGTTCAGTCCGCCATCACCATGCCGCAGGTTGCAGAGACCTACATTCCTCGCCGCGCCATCCGCCACATGCAGAAGGACCGCGTCGTGATTTTCGGTGCCGGTGCGGGTCTGCCCTACTTCTCCACCGACACCGTGGCCGCCCAGCGCGCCCTGGAAATCCACGCCGACGAGGTGCTGGTCGCCAAGAACGGTGTGGACGGCATCTACACCGCTGACCCCAACAAGGACCCCAACGCTGAGCGCCTGTACAACCTCACCTACGACGAGGCAATGCAGCGCAACATCCGCGTGCTGGACCAGACCGCGTTCTCCCTGTGCCGCGACAACAACGTGACGATGCGCGTGTTCGGCATGCAGGGCGAGGGCAACGTGACCCGCGCAATCCTGGGCGAGAAGATGGGTACCCTCGTCACCCGCTAGGGGCGCATCCGACCCGCCAAACCGCGCTTTCGGGCGCGCAATAACGTCACGGTACCGAGCGGGTAGAGCCTAACTCGCCCTGCCCGCCGGTACCGTCTAAACTGATAGAAACCACGGCGTTCACCATCTTTCGTACGTGTTCATGCCTCCTCCGCATATTTGGGGTCTGACGCCCCGGAGTGCGTGCGGCAGAGAAACGGGAGGGTGAGGAACGCGCCCCACCGACAATTCTGCACACCAGAATTACGACTAAGGAGATCCTTCCGTGATCGAAGAAATCCTTGCCGAAGCCGGCGAGAAGATGGAAAAGACCATCGAAGCAACCAAGACCGAGTTCGCAAAGGTCCGCACCGGCCGCGTGAACCCCGCCATCTTCAGCGGCCTGACCGCCGAGTACTACGGCGCTCCCACCCCTCTGCAGCAGCTGGTGTCCTTCAACGTTGAAGACGCACGCACCGTCAAGATTGTTCCCTTCGACGTGACCGCCCTGGCCGCCATCGAGAAGGCACTGCGCGACTCCGACCTGGGCGTTAACCCCAGCAACGACGGCGCCGCAATCCGCGTGGTCATGCCCGAAATGACCGCCGAGCGCCGCAAGGAGTACACCAAGCTCGTCAACCAGAAGGCTGAGGAGGCACGCATCTCGATCCGTAACGTGCGCCGCCACGCCAAGACCTCCATCGACAAGCTCGTCAAGGACAGCGAGATCGGTGAGGACGAGGGCGCACGCGCCGAGAAGGATCTGGACGCTCTGACCAAGAAGCACGTCGAGCAGATCGACGCTCTGTACAAGCACAAGGAAGCCGAGCTCCTCGAGGTCTAAATCCTCATCACGACACGCAACGAAGCGAAGGAAGGGACAGCAGCGCACGCCGCTCTGCCCCGCCAACCGGGGACAGAGAATGAACACTACTTCTGAGAATGCTAAGCCCGCCTCCAAGGCAGGCCGCAACCTACCCGCCGCCATTGGCGTGGGTGTGAGCTTCGGCCTCGTCCTGGTGCTGGGCCTTTTCATCCAGCCGGTCCTGGTGGCCTTTGCCGCCGTGGCCGCCGGGATAGGCGTCTGGGAAGTGACTACGGTCCTCAACACCCGCCGCGGCTACGGCATCCCCGCCGTCCCGCTGGGGATCCTCTCAACGGTGTCGGTGGCCTGCGGTTACGCCGCGGGATTCGGCGGGCTGTGGCTTGCGGTGGGCGTGACCCTGCTGCTGCTTCTGCTGGCTTCGTATGCTCCTCGGGCCGACCGCAGGGTGTCGCCGCTGAGGTCCTGGGCCGGCGGCCTGCTGGCCGTGCTGTGGATTCCCCTCATGCTGGGTACCGCGATGGTGTACTTCCGGAGCGAGCACGGCGTGCAGGGAATCCTCATGATCCTGCTCATGGCCATCAGCAACGACACCTTCGGCTACATCGCCGGCGTGAACTGGGGCAAGCACCCCATGGCGCCGCGAATTTCGCCGAAGAAGAGCTGGGAGGGCCTGACCGGTTCCTTCGTCGGCTCGGCCCTGGTCGCTTCCATCGCTTTTGCCGTGATGGGTTCGCCCTGGTTCTGGGGTATTCCCTTCGCCGCGGTGATGGTGATTGCCTCCACCGCCGGCGACCTGGTGGAATCCGTCTTCAAGCGCCGCATGGGTGTGAAGGACATGTCGAATATCCTACCCGGCCACGGCGGCATGATGGACCGCCTCGACTCGGTTCTGTTCGCGGCCGCCGCCGGCTGCCTCATCTTCGCCTTCGTGATGCCCCTCTAAGGGCGTGACGTTTAGCGGGGTGTTTCTCTCCCACAGCGGGGGAGGGGCACCCCGCTTTGCGTGCCGGAAGGCTCGTACCGGGCCCCGCGCGTCCGGGCGGTCTGGGTAGGCGTTGGCACGCGCGGCGGCGGATGCACGGTGTGCATCTGAGACATGGCCCGCAGGTTCTTGCACGATGCGGCCTCGACGTTGGTATTCTTAAAGCTCAATCGTTGAGAGGAGTCACCTTGGCCAGCACCACCCGCGGAGGCGGATTTGCCCGCGCCGGAGAAACCGACCCCGGCTACAAGCGCAGCGAAGTAGACCGCCTCTTCACCCGCCTCGCCGAGGACTACGAAAAGCTCAGCGGAGCAGCCGAGCTCCCCGAAGATCTCTACACCTCCCGACGGATTCGTCAGGTCATCTTCCGCGAGGAGCCCGGCGGCTATAAGCTCGACGTGGTTGATCGCGCCCTCGAAAAGATTGAGGAGCGCTTCGCCAAGCTCGAGCGCAGCCGCTACATCGAGGCGTACGGCCTGGACAACTGGGAACGCTCCCTCGTGGAGACCGGTGAGCTGCTCGCCGGCCGCCTGGAGCGTCCCGCCGGTGAGCGTTTCCGCCGCCCCAGCAAGCGCCGCTACATGGGCTACTTCGTTGGCGATGTGGACGCCGTCTGCGACCACGTGTACGCCCAGCTCAACAGCGAAGAGCCCCTCGACCCTTCGGTCGTGCGCCACGCGATGTTCCGCCCGGCATCGGGCACCGTCAGCTACGACGAGACGCAGGTGGACGCCTTCTTGGACCGCTGCATTGAGCTGCTGCAGGACCTGCTCTAAAACGTATGTGTTGAATCCCCCGCCCCGGACGACAGGGCGGGGGATTATTCTATGCTGAGATCTCTTCTACGCGGAAGGGTCTATGCGGAGACGAGCCAGCGTGCCGCAGCGAAGCCGCGAGCTCGTGAGACACTAGAACCATGAAGTTTGGATCCTCAGAACACGTCGGCGGCAGCCGCGACCGCCTCACCGACGCCCTCACAGAACTCACCCGCACACCGCAGCGCGTCACCCTCCTCGGCTCGACCGGCTCCATCGGCACCCAAGCCATGGAGGTCATCGACCATCTCGCCGCGCTCAAGGGCACCAGCGCCTCCGCAGCCGACGCACCGCTGAAGGTCGTCGCCCTTTCGGCGGGTTCCCGCTCCCTCGAACTGCTCGCACGCCAGGCAGTGCACGTGCGCGCCGAGCTGGTCGCCACCAGCGGCACCGCCGAAGACGCGCAGCGCCTCCGCGAACTCATCGAGGCAGCAGCCTCCGAAGCCGGCGTCACCGGCTACACCCCGCAGATCGCTCACGGCGCCGAAGCATCCGTACAGGCGGCAGCGCACCCGGCAGACACCGTCCTGAACGGCATCACCGGCTCCATCGGCCTGGAACCGACCCTCACCGCCCTCAACAGTGGCTACCGCGTGGCGCTCGCCAACAAGGAATCCCTCATCGCAGGCGGCCCGCTCGTACGCGCCGCCGTGGACGCCTCGCCCCTGGATATTCCCATGGTGCCCGTCGACTCCGAACACTCCGCCATCGCCCAGGCGCTCGCCTCCGGAACCGACGCAGAAATCGACCGACTCATCCTCACCGCATCGGGTGGCCCGTTCCGCGGCTACAAGCGTGAACAGCTGCACGACGTGACCCCCGCGCAGGCGCTCGCACACCCCACCTGGGACATGGGCCTGGTCGTCACCACCAACTCGGCAACCATGGTCAACAAGGCACTCGAAGTGCTTGAGGCACACCACCTGTTCGGCGTGGACCTGGACCGTATCGACGTGGCGGTTCACCCGCAGTCCATCGTGCACTCCATGGTGCAGTTCGTGGACGGCTCGACCATTGCGCAGGCGTCCCCGCCGAGCATGGTTCTGCCCATCGCGCTGGGTCTGACCTGGCCGCACCGCATCCCCGGCGCGGTGCCCGCATGCGACTGGTCGAAGGCTGCATCCTGGACTTTTGAGCCGCTGGACGAGGAAGCATTCCCCGCCGTGCGCATGATCAAGGAAGCCGGCAAGATTGGCGGCACCCACCCGGCAGTGTTCAACGCCGCCAATGAGGAAGCCGTGGCGGCATTCCACGCGGGCGCGATTCGCTTTACCGACATTGTCGATTCGGTGGCACGCGTGCTGGAGGAGCACACCGGCAGCGCCGAGGCTGTCTCCGACGCTGACCTGACGCTGGAGGCGGTGCTGAACGCGGAGCGTTGGGCTCGCGTTCGCGCGAATGAGCTGCTGGGCATGACCGGCAACTAACCGGTTCTGGGGCGGTATTCGCATTTCTATGGGATGCGGCGTGGAGGGGCTGGTGTTCGTCCTCGTTCCTACAGGGGCACCCGCCCTCGCTTCGCTTCGGGCACCCTGATGTCACTTCGGACGACACCGCCCCTCCACCCGCACGCTAGGCTACCCGAGGTGGCGCGCCGTGTTTTCCGGATGCGCCCTCAGGGTGTCACACGGACGCTCTCCGATGCGGAGCGAGGAGAGGGCGGAGCGTCCGGGTGACGGGTGCCC
>NZ_KV797963.1:54529-79845 GCF_001809565.1 Rothia sp. HMSC072B03 | reverse complement strand
ACGGGTGCCCCTGCGTAGGCGCGGAGGAAATATGCGGCGTGCCTCCCCAAACGCTATGGTGCAGAATGAGGACGAACACCGCCCCTCCGCGTGAGGCGCCAAGCTGGAGCGCAGGGTAGCTATACCCTCCGGAAGCGACATCAGGGTACCCTCTCGGGTGCTCTCCGCAGCGAAGCAAGGAGAGAGCGGAGCGCCCGAGAGGGTGGGTTCCCCTGTAGGAGCGGAGGAAGGGTATAGCGTACCCACCCACACCGTCCTGCATGGTCACATGAGGCGGGGGAGGGCGCCTTCACAGGCTAAGCGAGTATCCTAGAAGCTTCGTATCCCCGAACCGAAACGAGAAAAAGCGTGGAAATCCTGCTGTACGCTGTGGGCATTATCCTCATGGCAATCGCTATTGCCGTCTCGATTGCCCTGCACGAGGTGGGGCACCTGGTGCCCGCGAAGCTGTTCAATGTGCGCGTTCCGCAGTACATGATTGGCTTCGGTAAGACCGTGTTCTCTTTCCGTCGCGGCGAGACCGAGTACGGTTTCAAGGCGATCCCGTTGGGCGGTTACATTTCGATGATTGGCATGTACCCGCCGAGCCCCACCGAGGTGAAGGAGCACCATACGGAGGGTCATTCGGGGAGTACGAGCCCCTTCGCGTCCCTGGCTGAGGAGGCGCGTGCGGCGGACGCTGAGCGCATGCAGCCCGGCGACGAGAACCGCCTGTTCTATAAGCTGCCGGTGCTCAAACGCATGGTGATTATGCTGGGCGGTCCGACCATGAACCTGCTGATTGGTGTGGTCTGCACGGCTATTTTGGTGTGCGGTTTCGGTACGGCGCAGGTGACGAATAAGGTGTCGGCGGTGTCTGAGTGCGTGCCGAGCGTGAGCGTGACCCATGATTCGATTAGCTACGGCGAGTGCACGGATAAGTCCACCCCCTCGCCCGCGAAGGCTGCCGGCGTGCAGGTGGGCGACCGCGTGGTTGCCGTGAACGGCACGTCGACGGGTTCGTGGGAGGCGGTGTCTTCGGCGATTCGTGCGGCGGGTTCTCATCCGAGTACCCTGACGGTGGAGCGTAATGGTCAGCGCCTGGACCTGTCGGTGACCCCGGTTGAGATGATTCGCCCGGTCTCTGACGGTAAGGGCCAGTACGCGCGTGCCGAGGACGGCTCGATTGCGACGACCCGCGGCGGTTTCGTGGGCGTTTCCCCGTCGAGCGAGCTGGTGCCCGGTTCCATTACCGAGGTCCCCGGAATTGTGGGGGATACCCTCGCCAAGGTGGGCACCTCGATGCTTTCGCTGCCGCAGCGCGTGTGGGATCTGGCGGTGACCCTGGTGACCGGTGGTGAGCGTAGCGCCGAGTCGCCCGTGTCGGTGGTGGGTGTGAGCCGCATTGCCGGTGAGGTGACGGCCACCGATCGCATCGACCTGAAGTCGAAGGCCGCGATGCTGGTCTCGCTGGTGGCGAATATGAACCTGATGCTTTTCGCGTTCAATCTGATTCCGCTGTTGCCGCTGGACGGCGGCCACGTGCTGGGCGCCCTTTGGGAGGGTGCGCGTCGCTTCTTCGCGCGTCTGACCGGGCGTAAGGATCCGGGCCCGTTCGACCCGGTGAAGCTTCTGCCGCTGACCTACGTGGTGGCGGGTGCGTTCATCCTGATGTCGGTGGTGCTGATTATCGCCGACGTCGTCAAACCGATCACCCTTTTCTAAGGGGGATGTTTCGCTCTCTTCGCACTGCCTAAAAGATGTGATGTTACGCGCGGTAAGGGTACCCGTATTAGTGGTTTCTTTCGCGTCAGTGGCACAATAAAAAGCTGAAAGAAAGACGCATAACCGTCTTTCACAACTCATGTATGGAGGAAAACCTTGTCGGTCAGCCTTGGTATGCCGAAGCCCGCTCCCGCGGTTCTGTCGCCGCGCCGTAAAACCCGCCAGTTCAAGGTGGGCTCCGTGGGTGTTGGCTCTGAATCTCCGATTTCCGTGCAGTCGATGACGACCACGAAGACCCACGACATTGGCGCGACCCTGCAGCAGATTGCGGAGCTGACCGCTGCCGGCTGCGATATCGTGCGTGTGGCCTGCCCGACCGATAAGGACGCCGAGGCTCTGCCCATCATCGCCAAGCAGTCCCGCATCCCGGTGATTGCCGACATCCACTTCCAGCCGAAGTACGTGTACGCCGCTATTCAGGCTGGCTGCGGTGCCGTGCGCGTGAACCCGGGCAACATCCGTAAGTTTGACGACCAGGTCAAGGAAATCGCGCAGATGGCTTCGGACCACGGCACTTCTCTGCGCATCGGCGTGAACGCCGGTTCGCTGGATAAGCGTCTGCTGGAGAAGTACGGCAAGGCCACCCCGGAAGCCCTGGTGGAGTCCGCCGTGTGGGAGGCTTCGCTCTTCGA
Organism: Rothia sp. HMSC072B03; assembly: GCF_001809565.1. Classification (NCBI taxonomy): domain Bacteria; kingdom Bacillati; phylum Actinomycetota; class Actinomycetes; order Micrococcales; family Micrococcaceae; genus Rothia; species Rothia sp. HMSC072B03. Next base: position 77,449 of record NZ_KV797963.1, on the reverse strand, counting down.
GGAGCACGGCTTCCACGACTTCAAGATTTCCGTGAAGCACAACGACCCCGTCGTGATGGTGGAGGCGTACCGCCAGCTGGCTGAGCGCGGCGACTGGCCGCTGCACCTGGGCGTGACCGAGGCCGGTCCGGCGTTCCAGGGCACCATTAAGAGCTCGGTTGCGTTCGGTATTCTGCTGTCCGAGGGCATCGGCGACACGATTCGCGTGTCCCTCTCCGCCCCTCCGGTGGAGGAGGTGAAGGTGGGCTCGAAGATTCTGGAGTCGCTGAACCTTCGCCCCCGCAAGCTGGACATCGTGTCCTGCCCCTCCTGCGGTCGTGCGCAGGTGAACGTGTGGGAGCTGGCCGAGAACGTGACCAAGGGCCTGGAGCACATGAAGGTTCCGCTGCGTGTTGCCGTGATGGGTTGCGTGGTGAACGGTCCGGGTGAGGCTCGTGAGGCCGACCTGGGCGTGGCCTCCGGTAACGGTAAGGGCCAGATTTTCGTGAAGGGTGAGGTCATCAAGACCGTGCCCGAGGATCAGATCGTTGAGACTCTGATTGAGGAGGCAACCCGTATTGCCGCCGAGATGGAAGCTTCGGGCGAGTACGTTCCCGAGGGTTCCCCGGCCGTTTCGGTGAGCTAATCGGCTAGCCCCCAACCCATAAAATTCATGCACGCGAAGGCGTCCTCCACGCGAGGGCGCCTTCGCTGTTTTTCTTCATCCCGGCTGATTTCTTCGTCCCGTGGAAGAAACCAGGTCGCCGAAGGTGCTTTGCCCGGCGGCGACAGCGTATTCTTGGAGTACGCGCTTTTGGGCGCGTGTATCCGCTCACTCTCACCCGTTATCCGTTCATGTTCACTCATTTTTTCTCCCGCTCTCCCTTCCGCCGCAGGCCGCGGCACACACAGGAGGCCCCTCCCATTCCCGAGCCGCACGACCCCTTGAAACACCAGGTGTTCGTCCTGGATACGCACTGGCGCGACGGCCTGGAGGAGATTCTCTTCGGGGACCCAATTCCGAACCTGTACCCCATCGAGCACTACGCGGCCGTTCCGCTACCCAAGTCGGCTCCGCCCATCCCCCTGCAGCACTACCAGGGGTTCGTGGGGTGCGCCCGCGGCGACACGCTGTGCTGCGTGGTGCTGCTGGGCTCGAATGTGGTGCCGGTGCGCCTGTGCTGCGCCTACGAGGAGGTTCCCGGAGGCGGTGATTGCGCCGAGGAGGGGAGCATCGGCGCGCTGCACCGTGACGCCCTGGCCCAGCTGCTGTTGCAGGTGGGGGTGCGCACGGACTCGATTTTTGGCGAGAGCGATTACGTGATGCCCCTGTGGGAGCGGATGCAGCAGATGGCGGAGGAGACGGAGAGGCCTTCCTCGAGCGTCCCGCTGCTACACCTGATTCAGCCGAGCCTGAGCGATGTCTACGATCCGCGCACGCGCGTGCTTTCGGAACGGCCCGTGCAACCGCTACTCTACCTGCCCCCGGAGGAGGACCTCTCTGCCCTCTACGAGGCGCCCCTGCCCTCCCTGCCGGAGAACCTGCCGCCCCCGCAGGATCCGCTGGAGCTTGACCGCCCGGTCGAGAGCGTCGGCTACGCGCGCCTGGCCACCGTGGAGGACGAGGAGCGGCTGCTGGTCGCTGCGGCTGCCATGTTCACCGAGGAGGTGGGCTTCGACCCGATTGCCCGCTACGGTGACGGCTACCGCGCCCGCCTGCACGGGCTGATTCGCGCGAAGCGGTGCGCTATCGTGACGGACGCCTCCGGCCGCGTGATTTTTAAGGCGGACGCGGGCATCGCGAGCCTGGACACCGCGCAGGTGCAGGGCGTGTGGATGCACCCGGACTACCGCGGCCTGGGCCTGGCAAAACCCTTCTTCGCGGCGGCCTCGCGGGTGCTGCAGCGCCGCTACAGGCACCTGAGCCTCTACGTGAACGACTACAACGCGGCGGCGGTGGCCCTGTACAGCGGCACCGGTTGGGTGCCGATTGGCCGGTTCTCGACCATCATCTTTGAGAATTAGCCGCTCGGACGGTTGCGGGGCACCGCGCCGCCGTTCCCGGGCTTTACGAAAACGCTATAGAATTAAAGACGACTGTGCCCTCCGGCGGGCGTGCCGCCCGTGCGAGAGGCACCCAGACTTCACCTACCGACCTTTTCAAGGAGAATCGTGGTACTTCGCCTTTCCAATCTCTTCGTGCGCACCCTGCGCGAGGATCCCGTAGATGCCGAGGTCGCCAGCCACAAGCTGCTGGTTCGCGCCGGTTACATTCGCCGAGCCGCTCCCGGCGTGTACACCTGGCTACCCCTGGGCCTGAAGGTACTGCGCAAGGTCGAGAACATCATTCGCGAAGAGATGGATGCCATCGGCGCGCAGGAGGTGCACTTCCCCGCGCTGCTGCCCCGCGAGCCCTACGAGGCCACGAACCGCTGGGACGAGTACGGCGATAACCTCTTCCGCCTCAAGGACCGCAAGGGCGCCGACATGCTACTGGCCCCCACCCACGAGGAAATGTTCACCCTGCTGGTCAAGGACCTGTACTCCTCCTACAAGGACCTGCCGGTCTACCTGTACCAGATTCAGACCAAGTACCGCGACGAGGCGCGCCCCCGCGCCGGCCTGCTGCGCGGCCGCGAGTTCGTCATGAAGGACTCCTACTCCTTCAACATCGACGACGAGGGCCTGAACGAGGCGTACATGGCTCACCGCGCCGCATACCAGCGCATCTTCAAGCGCCTGGGCCTGGAGATCGTCATCGTGACCGCACAGTCCGGTGCGATGGGCGGCTCCCGCAGCGAGGAGTTCCTGCACCCGACCCCCATCGGTGAGGACACCTTCGTGCGTTCGGCCGGCGGCTACGCGGCAAACGTCGAGGCCGTGACCACCGTGGTGCCCGAGGAAATCGAGATTACCGAGTCCACCCCGGCGGCAATCGTCGTGGATACCCCCGATTCCGCAACCATCGAGACTCTCGTCGAGCGCATGAACGAGCTGCACTCCGAGAAGCTCGAGGGCACTCTGGAAGCCTCCCAGACCCTCAAGTGCTTCCTCGGCACCGTCATCACCCCCTCCGGCGAGCGCAAGGTCTTCGCCGTGGGCGTTCCCGGCGACCGCTCCGTGGACCTGGGCCGCGTCGAGGTCAACATCGGCGCGCTGCTGGGCATCGGCGGCGAGGTCGAGGTTGAGGCGGCCAGCGAGGAGGACCTGAAGGCCTACCCGCAGCTGGTCAAGGGCTACGTTGGCCCCGGCCTGAGCCTGGATGCGCCCCTGCTTGGCGCGCACTCCGAGGACGAGGCCGCCGTAGCTTCCGCAACCGGCATCCCCTTCTTCGTGGACCCGCGCGTGGTACGCGGTACCCGCTGGGTGACCGGCGCAAACGAAGAGGGCAAGCACGTGGTGAACCTGGTCTTCGGCCGCGACTTCACCGCCGACGGCGTGCTGGAGGCCTGCGAGGTGCGCGAGGGTGACCCGGCACCGGACGGCTCCGGCGAGCTGGTGGCAGCCCGCGGTATCGAGATGGGTCACATCTTCCAGCTGGGCCGCAAGTACGCAGAGTCCCTGGGCCTGAAGGTTCTGGACCAGAACGGCAAGCTGCAGACCGTGACCATGGGCTCCTACGGCGTGGGCGTGACCCGCGCGCTGGGTGCCGTCGCCGAGGGCAACCACGACGAGAAGGGCCTGATCTGGCCTCGCAACCTGGCCCCGGCCGACGTGCACATCGTCGTCACCGGCAAGGATGAGGCTTCTCACTCCTACGCCGACGAGCTGAGCGCCTCCCTCGAGGCCGCCGGCGTGCAGGTTCTGCTGGACGACCGCCCCAAGACCAGCCCCGGCGTGAAGTTCGGCGACGCCGAGTTGCTGGGCGTTCCGACCATCCTGGTGATTGGCCGCGGCTTCAAGGACGGCGTGCTCGAGCTGAAGGACCGCCGTAGCGGCGAGGCTCGCGAGGTGTCCGCTGAGAACGCGGTGGCCGAGGTCATCGCAGAGGTCAAGGGAGAATAACCGTGGCGTACAAGCCGAAGCGTTCCGGAACCAAGAAGAGCGCCCCCAATGCGCGCGCTCGCCGCGCAGCATCCCGCGCCGCGAACGGTGTGAACACCTCGCGCACCCGCGCCGAGCGTGAGCCCGTGGTGGATGCGCCGGTGCGCGTGGGCACCCGCGCGATCCGCGAGGAGGAGGTCGCCGAGGCGATTGCCCCCGTCCTCGAGGAGTTCTCGCTCGTGCTGGAGGGCCTGAAGATTTCGGGCCCGGCCGCCAACCGCACCGTGAAGATTACGGTGGACTACACCGCCGAACGTACCGATTCGCTGTCGCTGGATTCCCTCGCGGAGATTTCCGGTGCGATTTCGGGTGCTCTCGATCGTGCGGATGCGAACGACGAGTTCTTCCCCTACGAGCTGGAGGTCTCCTCGCCGGGCGCAACCCGCCCGCTGAAGGAGCACCGCCACTGGGAGCGTGCCCGCACCCGCCTGGTTGCGGTCACCGCACCCGACGGCACCGAGTACCTGGCCCGCCTCCTCGAGGTGCAGGATGAGGGCCCGGTCCTGGCGCGTAAGAAGAACACCAAAAAGGGGCAGAAGGAGTCGTACCACGAACCGGCTTTGGTTGCGTGGGAAAATATCGGTTCTGCGCATGTCGAAATTGACTTCAATTCTCCGGTTGAACCGGTAGAATAGAGACACTAAAGCTCTAGGCACGGGCTGTTCCGTGCCGGGTATATACCGTTCGGGAGCCGGGGCGCGGAGAGCGTCCCGGCGCCGTGCTAACTGGGAAAGGCTGAAAAGCGTGGAGGATATTAAAACTATTGACCTGGGCGCACTGCGCGCATTGGCGAAGCAGCGCTCTCTCGTCATGGAGGAGCTCTTCACCCTGGTTGAGAACGCCCTGCTGCTCGCGTACCTGAAGCAGCCCGGCGCCATCAAGGGTTCGCGTGCCGTCATCGACCGCACCACCGGCGAGTTCGTGATTCTCGCCCCGGAGCTCGATGAGAACAACCAGAAGATTGACGAGTTCGACGACACCCCGAACAACTTTGGCCGTATCGCTGCCGCCACCGTGCGCCAGGTGCTGTCCCAGCGTCTGCGCGACGCCGAGGACGCCTCCGTGCTGGGCGAGTTCAAGGACCGCGAGGGCACCCTGGTGTCCGGCGTGGTTCAGCAGGGCAACAACCCCCGCATGGTCCAGGTCGACCTGGGCACCGTCGAGGCCGTTCTGCCCGGTAACGAGCAGGTTCCCGGCGAGAAGTACCCGCACGGCACCCGCCTGCGCGCCTACCTGGTGGAGGCACGCCGCGGCCCCAAGGGCCCCTCGATCGTGATTTCCCGTTCGCACCCGAACCTGGTGCTGCGCCTGTTCGAGCACGAGGTCCCCGAGATTTCCGAGGGCCTGGTCACCATTAACTCCATCGCCCGCGAGGCCGGCCACCGCTCGAAGATTGCCGTTTCGGCAAAGAACCCGACCATCAACGCTAAGGGCGCCTGCATCGGCGATATGGGCGCCCGCGTGCGCGCCGTGGCCGCCGAGCTGAACGACGAGAAGATCGACATTGTTGACTACTCGACCGACCCGGCAACCTTCATTGCTGCGGCACTGTCCCCGGCCAAGGTCACCGAGGTAATCATCGCGAACCCGCGCGAGTACTCCGCCCGTGCCGTGGTGCCGGATGACCAGCTATCCCTGGCCATCGGTCGCGAGGGTCAGAACGCCCGCCTGGCCGCGAAGCTGACCGGCTGGCGCATCGACATTCTCTCCGAATCGAAGTACGCCCAGGTGCGTGCCGAGGAGGAGGTCGCCGCGCGCGTGGCACGTAGCCTCGCCGAGGAAGCCGCCGCCGAGCAGGCCGGTGAAGAGGCAGAGGTAGCAGCCGTTGAGGCGGCCGCCGACGCCGAGTAAGGCAGACCAGCATCCGTCCGCGTAAACCGCGGAGGGGAGGTAGGCGCAGGGTGCCGGGGGAGACCCCGCGCCCTGCGCCTACCTCACATTTTTACCCACAAAAATCAAAAACGGGATACACTATTAAGATGTGCCGGAACACACCGGACGCTCTCGCGCGCCCTGGATTCGCTCCGGCCCAGGCATTAAACGCGCATCGTATCGGGCTCCGACAGAACATAAGGAGGGCAGAGCCGTGACCCAACCGGTCCCCAGCGACGCCTCCGTTCGACCGCCGATTCGCACCTGCGTTGGGTGCCGCACTCGCGATGAACGGCGAAATCTGCTGCGCATCGTGAGCGTTCAGCCCGCCTCCGATGAGGCCGGCACCCCGCGATATCTACCCGATACCGCGGGAACGATGCCCGGGCGAGGCGCTTGGATTCACCCGAGCGAAGCGTGCGTGGCCGCTCTTGAGAAGAAGAACGGCCTGGCCCGCGCCTTCAAGAGGGCGGTACCCGCCGCCGCGTTGAAGGCCTGCTGCGAGCAGATTCGAGCCGTCCTGACGGCGCGCGAGTCCTCGCCAGAAGCCGCACCCGGCACCGCATAGCCCCTGTTAGTCAACGAGTTTGACGACTTCTTATCTGAAAGCGAGTCAGAAAACTGATGGATATCTAATGAGTGCCGCGAAATGAGTACCTTCCCGTGCTCACCCACCGGTAACTTCACGAATTGGCGCGCCCCTCGGCGCGCACCCCGTATACATTAGAGTCCGCACCTATCCCGGTGCGGACCGGGATAGGAGAAAATTTGGCTCAGCCTCGAGTACACGAGTTTGCTAAAGAGGTAGGCGTACCTTCCAAGGAAGTTATCGCCAAGCTCAAGGAGATGGGCGAGTTCGTTAAGAGCTCCTCCTCCACCCTGAACCCCATGGTGCTGAAGAAGCTGCGCGCGGCGTACCCCGCCAAGCAGTCTGCTCCCGCGGCAGAGGCCAAGGCAGCGAAGCCGGCTCCCAAGCCGGCCGCGAAGCCCGCCGCCGCAAAGCCGGCAGCACCCAAGCCTGCAGCCGCACAGTCGGCCCCCAAGCCCGCAGCGAAGCCCGGCGCCAAGCCGGCCGCTCCGAAGCCGGCCGCAAAGTCTGCAGCACCCAAGCCCGGTGGCCCCCGCCCCGGCAACAACCCCTTTGCCCCGCAGCAGGGTATGGCCCGCCCCGAGGCCGCTCCGAAGCCGGCAGCACCCAAGCCTGCCGCTCCGAAGCCCGGCCCCAAGCCCGGCCCACGCCCCGGTAACAACCCCTTCGCACCCCAGCAGGGCATGAAGCGCAATGGTGGCGACTCGCAGCGTTCAGGCGGTCCCCGTCCGGCACGTAACGGTCGTCCCGGTGGTAACGGTGGCCCCCGTCCCGCGGGCGGCGCACGTCCCGGTGGTAACGGCGGTCCCCGTCCCGCAGGTGGCGCACGTCCCGGTGCACAGCGTTCCTCCGGTGGTGCACGCCCGAACCCCTCGATGATGCCGAAGGTATCCAACGTTGGTGGCGGCGCATCCGGCTCTAACAACGGTGGCGGTAACGGCGGCGGCGCACGTCGCGGTAACGGCGGCTTCAACCGCGGTCCGGGTCGTCCCGGCCCCGGCGGCCGCGGCAACGCCCAGGGCGCATTCGGTCGCGGTGGCTCCAAGCGTAAGGGCCGCAAGTCGAAGGCAGCTCGCCGCCACGAGCAGGAACAGCTGAACGCACCGGCACCCGGTGGCGTGGTTGTTCCTCGCGGCGACGGCTCGACCGAGATTCGTCTGCGCCGCGGCGCCTCCATCATGGACTTCGCCGAGAAGATTGGCGCAAACCCGGCCTCGCTGATTACGGTGCTCTTCCACCTGGGTGAGATGGCTACCCAGACTCAGTCCCTCGACGAGGACACCTTCGAGCTACTGGGCGCCGAGCTGGGCTACGTCATCAAGATTGTGTCCCCCGAGGACGAGGAGCGCGAGCTGCTCGAGTCCTTCGACATCAACCTCGAAGCAGAGCTTGAGGCTGAGGGCGAGGATGTTCTGGAGGTTCGTCCCCCGGTCGTGACCGTCATGGGTCACGTCGACCACGGTAAGACCCGCCTGCTGGACGCCATCCGCCACACCAACGTTATCGAGGGTGAGGCCGGCGGCATTACCCAGCACATCGGTGCGTACCAGGTCCACACCACCGTCGAGGGCGAAGACCGCGCCATCACCTTCATCGATACCCCCGGTCACGAGGCGTTTACCGCTATGCGTGCCCGCGGTGCGAAGGTCACCGACGTGGCAATCCTCGTGGTCGCAGCTGATGACGGCGTGATGCCCCAGACCGTTGAGGCACTGAACCACGCACAGGCAGCTAACGTGCCGATCGTGGTTGCTGTGAACAAGATCGATAAGGAAGGCGCCTCCCCGGACAAGATCCGTGGCCAGCTGACCGAGTACGGCCTGATCCCCGAAGAGTACGGTGGCGACACCATGTTCGTGGACGTCTCCGCACGTAACGGCACCAACATCGACGAGCTGCTGGAGGCGGTCACCCTGACCGCCGACGTGCTCGAGCTGACCGCTAACCCGAACAAGGAAGCCCGCGGCGTGGCCATCGAGGCCAACCTGGACAAGGGCCGCGGTGCGGTTTCCACCGTCCTGGTTCAGTCCGGTACCCTGCGCGTTGGCGACGCCATTGTTGCCGGTGTGGCACACGGCCGCGTCCGTGCAATGTTCGACGAGAACGGCCAGGCTGTGAAGGAAGCCGGCCCCTCCCGCCCCGTGCAGGTGCTGGGTCTGTCCACCGTGCCGCGCGCAGGTGACACCTTCCTCTCCACCGAGGAAGAGCGCACCGCCCGCCAGATCGCTGAGAAGCGTGAGGCAGCCGACCGTAACGCCCAGCTGGCTAAGCGTCGCAAGCGCGTCACCCTGGAGTCCTTCGACGCCGCCGTGGCCGAGGGCAAGATGGATACCCTGAACCTGATCATCAAGGGTGACGTCTCCGGTGCCGTGGAAGCACTGGAAGAGTCCCTGATGAAGATCGACGCCGGTGGCGACGAGGTTCAGCTGCGCGTCATCCACCGCGGTGTGGGTGCTATTACCCAGAACGACGTGAACCTGGCAACCGTGGACAACGCGGTCATCATCGGCTTCAACGTCCGCCCGGCAGAGCGCGTGGCCGAGCTGGCCGACCGCGAGGGTGTCGAGATGAAGTTCTACTCGGTCATCTACCGTGCGATCGAAGACATCGAGCAGGCCGTCAAGGGCATGCTCAAGCCCGAATACGAGGAGGTCGAGCTCGGCTCGGCAGAGATCCGCGAGGTCTTCCGCTCCTCCAAGTGGGGCAACATCGCAGGTTCGATCGTCAAGGACGGCGTCATCAAGCGCAACGCCAAGGCTCGCCTGGTGCGCGACGGCTCCGTGGTGGCGGACAACCTCACCATCGAGTCGCTGCGTCGCTTCAAGGACGACGCCACCGAGGTGCGCGAAGGCTTCGAGTGCGGTATTGGCCTCGGCTCCTTCAACGACATCAAGGAAGGCGACATTATCGAGACCTGGGAGATGCGCGAGAAGCCGCGCGTCTAAGGCTCCCATGCTGATGCGCCCGTGACCCGCACCCCGCCCGCAGGTACCCGGTTCCGTGACCGGAGGCCAGCGAGCGGGGGAGCGGGGGCGGGCGCTTTCCGTATCCTGCCCCCAACCCATAGAATTTTTGTATCTAGAATTCCCTCCTCGAGATACCGACATCTCGAGGCGACCGCCCACCCCGCTTCGAAATCCACCGGAACCAACCGGAACCAACCGGGGCCCGGGCGGCCCCATCAACCGCAGACAAGGAGAAACACATGGCTGACGCAGCCCGCGCGGCACGACTTGCAGACCGCATCAAGGTCATCGTGGCGAAGGCCCTCGAGCGCCGAGTGAAGGACCCCCGCCTCGGTTTCGTGACCGTCACCGATGCCCGCGTGACCAACGACCTGCAGCACGCAACCATTTACTACACGGTGCTCGGCTCCGAAGAGGACGCCGCCAACACCAAGAAGGCCCTCGAATCGGCTAAGGGTATTCTGCGTTCGGAGGTGGGTAAGAACATCACCGCGCGCCTGACCCCGACCCTGACCTTCGTGGCCGACGAGGTGCCCGAGAACGCCTTCCACATTGAGTCCCTGCTGCGCGAGACCCGCGAGCGCGACGCCAAGCTGGCCGCCGCCGCCGAGGGCGCGCAGTACGCCGGCGACGCCGACCCCTACAAGAAGGACGAGGACGAAGCGGACGAGGACGCCTAAGTGGCCAAGAAGCAGCCCCAGGGCCCCTCGGGCCTGATGGTTATCGATAAGCCCGCCGGGATGAGCAGCCACGACGTGGTTTCGCGGATGCGCCGCATCTCCGGAACCCGACGGGTCGGCCACGCCGGTACCCTGGATCCGGCCGCGACCGGTGTGCTGATTCTGGGCGTGAATAAGGCGACGAAGCTGCTGACCTACCTGGTGGGCCAGGACAAGACCTACGACGCCACGATTCGCCTGGGCATCGAGACGCTGACCGAGGACGCCGAGGGCGAGCACACCGCCGCCCACCCCGAGGCCGTGGAGGCCCTGACCGCCATGGGCCCCGAGCAGATGCGTGCGCGCATCCTGGAGGCGGTGGCCGGCCTGCGCGGTGACATCATGCAGGTTCCCTCCGCGGTGTCCGCCATCAAGATTAACGGGGTGCGTTCCTACGCGCGCGTGCGCGGCGGCGAGGAGGTTGAGCTTCCCGCCCGCCCGGTGACCATCAGCGAGTTCACGGTACATTCCGTAACTGCCGGTTTCGCCGAGTACGTCGTCGAGGACCCCGAGGGGGAGCACGCGGCGACCTCGGTTCCCGTCGTGGACTGCGAGGTCACGGTTTCGTGCTCTTCGGGCACCTATATTCGTGCCCTGGCCCGTGATTTGGGTAAGGCCCTGGGCACTGGCGGTCACCTGACGGCGCTGCGCCGAACCCGCGTGGGCGCGGTGCACCTGCAGGATGCGGCCGACCTGGCCGAGCTGACGGCGCGCCGCGAGGCCTCCGAGGGGCCCCTCGAGGACCTGCCCCTGCTACCGCTGGAAGAGGCCGCCCGCCGTATTTTCGGGGCCCGCGAGCTCAGTGCAGCCGAGGCGAGCGATATCTCCTACGGGCGGCGCATCGCCCCCAGCGGCGATGGCACCGTGGTCAAGCGCTCCGCCCACGCGAGCGCCGACGAGCAGGGCGCGATTCAGCACGCCAGCGTCGAGGGTATCGTGGCGGGTTTTGCCCCTGACGGCACCCTGGTGGCCCTGCTGGAGAACAAGAAGCAGCGCGGGAAGGTGCAGGCCGCCCCGGTGCTGGTTTTTGAGGCAAACCGCTCCTTCGACTAGGAAACTTATCCTAGGGAGCTTATCCTAGAGCGCCTATCGGATAGCTCGCCTTTCGACGCCTCCCCGCTCACTCGGGGAACCCCTCACACTCGGGGCCAGGCCCCTACACACAGCCAAACACTCGCAGACGCCCCGCGTGGGGCGCCCAACTCAAGGAGAGAACATGAGCGAGAACCTGACGCCCTCCGAGCGTAACGTCTCGAAGGCCGCCGCAGAAAAGGCCGCAGAGCGCGAGGCCGCGCAGAAGACCTCGCAGGCCGAACCGCACACCGCCCCGGTTCCCCAGGTGAAGGGCACCGTCGGTGCCGCCGAGCAGGAGACCAATATTTCGGCGGCGAAGGCTCCCGAGGGCGTGCGCGTGAGCCCTTCGGCCTCCGCGAAGCCCACCGCCTCCAAGGCCGAGAAGAAGGCAGACAAGAAGGCCGAGAAGAAGGCGACCCGCGAGGCTTTCGCCCGCCCCCAGAGCATCGAGGAGGCGGCAAAGCCTCAGAACCGTGCGGCCTTCCGCGCGGCCGTGGCCCTGTACGGCCTGTTCATGATTGCCTACGGCCTGTGGCAGGTCTTCGGCGGTGTGTCGGCCGTGCCCGACGCCCCGACCGATTTCGCTAACTCCTCGGTGCAGTCGAACTACGTCTTCTTCGCCTCGACCTACGTGGGCGTGGGCCTCTCCTTCGTGTTCATCGCCCTGAAGTTCAAGTGGGTGAACATGCTGGCCTTCTCGTGCCTGGTGGTGTTCCTGGGCGGTGTGGGCCGCATCCTGTCCTGGGTGAACTTCGGCACCCCGAACTGGATTCTTATCGTGCTGATGGTGACCGAGCTGGTCATCCCGCCCTGCCTGCTGGTGTGGTACGGCTGGATCAACAAGTCCAACGCAATCCGCCAGGAGATGCTTAACGCATCCCGAACCCAGCCCGCCGCGGCTGCCAAGGGCCGCAAGTAGGCTCGTATGCGCCCGGGAGGGCCCCGAGAGGGGCTCGTCCCGGGCTTTTTCGGGGCGCTTGCCGAGCCCCCGTTCCATTCTCTAGCGATGAGTGCCCGCTAATTCTTTATCCTGCCGCCCGTGGTCTAGGATGGAGAGGTACATTTAACTTTTCAGGAGAGCCCGTGACCCTCTACACCGCTTTGAGCGACGTCCCCGCCGGCTATGGCCCCTCGGTCGTGACCATCGGCAACTTTGACGGCGTGCACCGTGGGCACGCCCGCGTGATTTCACGCGTGGTGTCCCTCGCTGAGGAGCACGGTCTGCGCTCCATCGCGGTCTCGTTCGACCCGCATCCCATTCAGGTGCACCGCCCCGAGGTGGCCCACCACGATATCATGAGCCAGGGCGCTCGCCGCCACTACATGTGCCTGCTGGGCCTGGAGGACTACCTGCTGCTGCACTACAGCCTGGAGTTTGCGCAGCAGACCCCCGAGGAGTTCGTGAAGACCACCTTCGTGGACGGCCTCAATGCCCGCTACGTGGTGATTGGTGACGACGTGCGCTTTGGCCGTAACAACTCGGGCGACCTGAACACGATGCGTGAGCTGGGGGAGAAGTACGGCTTCGAAGTCGTGGTCGTGGAGGACCTCATGGTGGATGAGAACACCCGCTGCTCCTCGACACGCATCCGCCAGCTGCTGCTGGAGGGCGACATGCCGGCCGCGACCGAGCTGCTGGGCCGCCATCACATGATGGCCGGCGAGGTCGTGCACGGTCTGGCGCGTGGCCGCGAGCTGGGCTTCCCGACCGCGAACCTGGACTTTGAGGCGCGAGGCTTGCTGCCCGCGGACGGCGTGTACGCCGGCTGGCTCGTGGATGAGGCGGGTACCCGCCACCCCTCCGCCATTTCGGTGGGTACGAACCCGACCTTTGACGGCATCGAGCACCGCCAGGTGGAGGCGCACGTGATTGACCGCCCCGAGGAACGCGTGGAAGACTTCAACCTGTACGGTCAGCACGTGCTCATCGAGTTCGTGAAGCGACTTCGCCCCATGGTGGCCTACACCGGTGTGGAGGCGCTGATCGAGCAGATTAACGATGACGTGGCCAAGACCCGCGAGGTGCTGGCCGAGGATGCGAAGACCTACTGCCCGCCGGAGCGTTCCGTGCGGGGCGAAAAGGATTCCGAGAAGAAGTCCGAGGCGGAGAGTCTCGAGGCGTAGGTCGCGGACGAAAGCCGCGGTCAACATCCCGGCGCTGACCCGCGCGTCGCATCCGGCACCTCACGCGTAGAACGCTTGAACCCCGGCGGCAGGTTTCGTACCTGCCGCCGGGGTTTGTCGTACCCGCATGGCCCCGGTGCTCAAGCGTTCTCAGCCCTTCGTGAGACCGGGGACGCGAAACGGCAAAGTTAAGAGAAGATAGAGTCATGGAAAAAATGAACGTCGAATCCTTCAACCTTGACCACCGTGCCGTTAAGGCCCCCTACGTGCGCATCGCCGACCGTAAGGTGCTGCCCGGTGGCGACACCCTCATCAAGTACGATATCCGCTTCACCCAGCCGAACACCGCGCACCTGGAGATGCCGACCGTGCACTCCATCGAGCATCTGAGCGCCGAGCACATGCGCAACCACACCGACCGCCTGATTGATTTCTCCCCGATGGGTTGCCAGACCGGCTTCTACGCGCTGACCCTGGGCCTGGAGCCCGAGGAGTTCTTCCCGATTCTGGAGGCAACCCTCAACGACATCCTCAACGCGACCGAGGTTCCGGCGGCGAACGAGGTGCAGTGCGGTTGGGGCGCCAACCACACCCTCGAGGGTGCGCAGGTTGCGGCCCGCGAGTTCCTCGCGGCACGCGATGAGTGGGCGCAGGTGATGGCGTAGTGAGCGAGCAGATTCCCGAGGCCTTCACCGCCGCCTTCAACCCGGTGGACTTTGACCCGAACGCTTTTGACCCGGCTGAGGCGTTCAACAGCATGTTTGAGCTGATGGACGGCATGTCCAACGCCATCATCATTCAGGTTGCCATGGACGAGGAGCTCGCACCATTCCTGAAGGTGACCGAGGAGCTGCAGCCCTCCTTCACCGAGGGCGCCGCCCAGTTCCACCCGCGCTACCTGCAGGTGGGCGAGGACCAGGTGCCCCTGCTGCTGGTTCGCTCCAAGATTGGTCTGGTGAATGCGGCGAGCGCCGTGACAGAGGCGATTAGCTACGCCTCAAACTGCCTGGGCGTCATTAGCGCAGGTACCGCCGGCGGTTTGGCGCGCGGCATTAACGTGGGCGACGTGCTGATTGGCGAGAACTACACCTACACTGACGCCGACGCGACCGCGTTCGGTTACGCGCGCGGCCAGGTTCCGGGCATGCCCGAAAGCTACGACGGCCAGGCGGACGAGTGGCAGGACGCCCTGGCGCACGCCCTGGCCGCCCTGGAGCCTGCGCGCACTGCAGAGAAGGCCGAGGGCTCGTGGCAGGTGCGCCGCGGCCAGATGCTTGCGGGCAACTCCTTCGTGACCGCCCACAACGTGAAGGACACCCGTGAGGCCTTCGAGGGCGCCATCAGCACCGACATGGAGACCACCGCCATTGCGCAGGTCTGCCACAACTACGAGATTCCGTTTATCGGGGTGCGTTGCGTGTCTGATCTGTGCGGCCCGGAGGCCGATCAGGACTTCCACCTCTCCGTGGATGTTGTGGCCCCCCGCTCGGCGCGTTACGCCCTGCAGCTGGCCGCAGAGCTGTGGACCGAGGCCGAGCTGGAGGACCTGGAGCTGGCTCTCTAAAGCTCTAGAGCATGCGGCACAAAGTGAGCTCGCATGCGGCAAGTGCCGGGGCGTGAACCTGACGGGTTTGCGCCCCGGTTCTTTTGTGCCGGTATTTTTGTACTGGTCCTTTTGCGTCCCAGTCTTTTTGCGATCAGGCACCTGATGCATCCGGTCCGTAAGAAATGCAGAAATATTAACCGCGGTGAATATACATTCTGTGTGTCGTGGAGTACTATGAATGAGGAAACTATCCGATCTCACAGAGGAGTACGTCGTGAAGTTCTGCCCGACTCTCGCCTCCGTCACCGGTCTGCTCGGTGGCTACAAGGTTGCATCTAGCACCGGCATCCGCCCGCTCGGTGGCGCTATCCTGGCACTGTGCGGTGCCGTGGCTTACAAGAATTGGAAGCGTAAGGCTGGCGCAGGCCGTGCCACCTTCCTCACCGCTGTCTACCTCGGCGCGTTCGGCGCCGCTCATCCGCTCGCCAAGAAGCTTGGCGCGTGGCCCGCAGTCTACACTGTGACTGCTGCAACCGCTCTGTGCTCTATCGTCATTGGACGTAAGCGACAGAAGTAGTCTTTGACGAAAAGACGGCGGAAAGGCAACGTTGCCTTCCCGCCGTCTTTTGCGTTCCGCCCGGCTTCTTGGCCGCGGCGGTGACGCACGGGGCGACGCGCGAAGGCAACACCTTCTGCGCAACGCCCCATCACTCGATGGGGAGTGAATACCGCGACGTCGACCGGCGCCGCACGTAACACGCAAGACATACCCGCCACAAGCGGGCAACCCCCACGAGGTAAAGGAAAATGGCACAAACCAACCCGACCCCGGACGCATCGGTAACGCCGAGCAGCCCCGAGAGTGGACAGCTCTCGCGCGGCCTCTCCCTGCGCCACATTATGTTCATCGCCCTTGGCTCGGCCATCGGCACGGGTCTGTTCTACGGTTCCGCCTCCGCGATTCAGCTGGCCGGTCCCTCCGTACTGCTGGCCTACGTCATCGGCGGCGCGGCGGTGTTCATGGTGATGCGTGCGATGGGCGAGCTCGCCCTGGCACACCCGGTCGCCGGCGCGTTCTCCGAGTACGCGACCCTCTACCTGGGCCGTTGGGCCGGTTTCGTGACCGGCTGGACCTACGCCCTAGAGATGGCGCTGGTGGCCGTCGCGGACGTGACCGCCTTCGCCGTGTACATGAAGTTCTGGTTCCCGAACAGTCCCTCGTGGATTTGGATTGTCTCGGTGCTGCTGATCCTGCTCGCCATTAACCTGGCGAAGGTCAAGGCCTTCGGCGAGGCAGAATTCTGGTTTACGCTAGTGAAGGTCAGCGCCATTATCGCCATGATTGTCGGCGGCATCGCCCTGCTCTTCGTGGGCGTGCAGGCGCACGAGGAAGTCGGCCCTTCGGTCACGAACCTCTGGGCCCTGGACGGCGGCTTCTTCGCGAACGGCTTTACCGGCTTCCTCGCCTGCTTCACCGTGGTGATGTTTGCCTTCGGCGGTATCGAGAACATCGGCATCGCTGCGGGTGAGGCGAAGGATCCGCGCACCTCGATTCCCAAGGCGATTCGCACGGTGCCGTTCCGCATCCTCATCTTCTACGTGCTGACTCTCTCGGTCATCATGTCCCTGTACCCCTGGTACTCGGTCTCGAAGGAGAACTCGCCGTTCGTGCAGATCTTTGAGGGACTGGGCATCCCCGCGGCCGCTTCGATTCTGAACGTGGTCATCATTACCGCCGCTATCTCGGCCCTGAACGCCGATGTGTACGGTGCCGGCCGCATGATGTACGGCCTGGCCAAGCAGAAGCTGGCCCCCGCATCCTTCGCGAAGGTTACCAAGAACGGCGCTCCCTGGATGACCACCCTGCTCATGGTGCTGGTCATGGCGGTCGGCGTGATCGTGAACGTTCTCTTCGAGAACGCCTTTGAGGTGGTCGCCTCCCTGGCAACCTTCGCGACCGTATTCGTGTGGGTCATGATTCTGCTGGCGCACATTGCCTTCAAGCGCAGCGGCGCCGATACCGAGGCGCAGCCGGTACGCCAGCCCCTGTGGCTGAGCTACCTGGCGTTGGCGTTCATGATCTTTATCGTGGTGCTCTTCGGCTTCTTCGCCGACACCCAGCTGGCGCTGGTGATGGGTGCACTCTGGTGCCTGTTCCTGCTGGGCTACTACCGCCTCGTGGTGGTGCGCGCTCGCGCCGCGGCGTAGGCACTCAAGCCATCGGGAACCCGGCGGTAGCGGCTACCGAGTAGCGCCCGTGTGAACGTTCGCCTCGAAAGCCCGGCGGCCGGTAGTGTGATGAGCTACCTGCCGCCGGGCTTTTGTGCGCTCTTCCGCGAACGCGTCCCGGTAGCGTAGAATGGGAAGAACGCGTCTGCAGTCCGCAGCAGACGTCGTGTATTGAGGGCGCAAGCCCACCACCCGGCGGCAACCGTCCGTACGGGACGTATGCGGTACTAACTCTAGGAGTTAAAAGTGGCACTGGATCCCGCTATCAAGCAGGAAATCATCAAGGAATACGCAACCCACGAGGGCGACACCGGTTCGCCCGAGGTTCAGATTGCAGTTCTGTCTCGTCGTATCTCCGACCTGACCGAGCACCTGAAGTTCCACAAGCACGATCACCACTCCCGTCGCGGCCTGATGATCCTCGTTGGTCGTCGCCGCAACATGCTCGGCTACCTCAAGAGCGTCGACATCGAGCGTTACCGTTCGCTGATCGAGCGCCTGGGCCTGCGCCGATAAAACGGGAGCGTTTGACGCTTCACGCGGTGATTAACCGCCCCGCGGCGGTTCGTGCGGACGTGCTGTAGCTGTTCCTCGCCTTCTTCGTAAGGCGCGGGCGTCGGCACGTCCGTACTGCCGCGTTCGGGGGCGCTCACCCCAACCGGTCGCGGGCCGGACGGCCCGGACCGTCCGGTGGGCACACCCCACCAACCATGACAGAAAACCAGCCGCGAGCGCACACGCCGCGGTCCTCGGTAGCGAATTACGGAATAACACCCCTCAGCACATACGAACGGTGCGGGACTCTGCCCGGAACCGCCGGAGCCAACCGGCGCGATGACGGCGGGGGAGCGGTGCCGTGGTTTCCTATCGAAGGCCGACTCGTGCGCTACGCACCGGCTGACCAAGAGAAAGAAGGAACCGTGGAAGGTCCCGAAATCCAGTTTGCCGAAGTCGAAATCGACAACGGCATTTACGGTAAGCGCCACGTGCGCTTTGAAACCGGCCGTCTCGCCAAGCAGGCTAACGGCTCGGTGCTCGTCACCATCGATGACGAGACCACCCTGCTCTCCGCAACCGTGGTCGGCAAGTCTCCCCGCGAGGGCTTCGACTTCTTCCCGCTGACTGTGGACGTGGAAGAGCGCATGTACGCAGCCGGCAAGATCCCGGCATCCTACTTCCGCCGCGAAGGCCGCCCCAGCACCGAGGCCATTCTGGCAGCCCGCCTGATTGACCGCCCGCTGCGCCCCGCCTTCACCAAGGGCATCCGCAACGAGGTGCAGGTCGTCGTGACCGTCCTGACCTACAACCCGGACGAAATCTACAACACCTTCGCGATTAACGCGGCTTCGGCATCGACCACGCTCTCCGGCGCGCCCTTCAGCGGCCCCATCGGTGGCGTGCGCATAGCCCTGATTGACGGCCAGTGGGTCTGCTTCCCCAAGTACTCCCAGCTCGAGAACGCCGTGTTCGACATGGCCGTGGCCGGTCGCATCGTCACCAAGGCCGACGGTACCGAAGACGTCGCCATCATGATGGTCGAGGCTGAGGCCACCGACAACTCCTGGAAGCTCATCAAGGAGGACGGCCAGACCGCCCCCACCGAAGAGGTCGTCGCTCAGGGTCTGGAGGCCGCTAAGCCCTTCATCGCTGCCCTGTGCAAGGCTCAGTCCGACCTGGCCTCCCGCGCCGGCAAGCCCGCCCTCGAGCTGCCCTTCTTCGGCGGCCACGGCGAGGACGTGGACGCAGCCGTGAAGGAATTCGCCGCAGACCGCCTGGTCGAGGTGTACTCCATCGCCGGCAAGCAGGAGCGCGAAGCCGCCGCAGCCGAGCTGAAGGAAGACCTCAAGGAGGCTCTGACCGGCGAGGGCAAGGAATTCGAAGAGCGCGACGACGAGGTCGACGTGGCATTCGCCGCCCTGACCAAGCACATCGTGCGCCAGCGCATCCTCACCGATCAGGTGCGCATCGACGGCCGCGGCCTGACCGATATCCGTCAGCTCACCGCCGAGGTTGAGGTCCTGCCCCGCGTGCACGGCTCCTCCCTCTTCGAGCGTGGCGAGACCCAGATTATGGGTATCACCACCTTGAACATGCTCAAGATGGAGCAGCAGCTGGACTCCCTGCACCCGCTCAAGTCCAAGCGCTACATCCACCACTACAACTTCCCGCCGTACTCCACCGGTGAGACCGGCCGTGTGGGTTCGCCCAAGCGCCGCGAAATCGGTCACGGCGCCCTGGCCGAGCGTGCAATCACCCCGGTGCTGCCCTCGCGCGAAGAATTCCCCTACGCTATCCGCCAGGTTTCTGAGGCTCTGGGCTCCAACGGCTCGACCTCCATGGGTTCGGTCTGCGCCTCGACCCTGTCCCTGCTGAACGCCGGCGTGCCGCTGCGCGCACCCGTTGCGGGTATCGCAATGGGTCTGGTGTCCGACGAAGTGAACGGCGAGACCCGTTACGCCGCCCTGACCGACATCCTGGGTGCCGAGGATGCACTGGGCGACATGGACTTCAAGGTGGCAGGTACCTCTGAGTTCGTGACCGCTATTCAGCTGGACACCAAGCTCGACGGCATCCCCGCCTCCGTGCTGGCCGGTGCGCTGACCCAGGCCCGCGAGGCTCGCCTGCACATCCTGGATGTGCTGACCAGCGCCATCGACGCACCCGACGAGATGAGCGAGTACGCACCGCGCATTATCTCCGTGAAGATTCCGGTTGCCAAGATCGGTGAGGTCATCGGCCCCAAGGGTAAGATGATCAACCAGATTCAGGAGGACACCGGCGCAGACATCTCCATCGAGGACGACGGTACCGTGTACATCGGCGCAGCCGACGGCCCCTCCGCCGAGTCTGCCCGCGCCGCCGTGAACGCCATCGCGAACCCGCAGGTTCCCGAGGTTGGCGAGCGCTACCTGGGCACCGTGGTGAAGGTGACCGACTTCGGCGCCTTCATCTCGCTGACCCCCGGTAAGGACGGCCTGCTGCACATCTCCGAGATGCGTAAGCTCAACGGCGGCAAGCGCGTGGTTGACGCCGAGGACGTTGTCTCCGTGGGCCAGAAGGTTCAGGTGGAGATCACCAAGATTGATGACCGCGGCAAGCTCTCGCTCGCACCGGTCGTTGAGGGCGGCGACGACGAGTAGTCGACCCGTCTAACGATGAGGGGCGTTCGGCGCACCCGGTGCGGTTCACTCCCCGCCGGGTGTGCCGGGCGCCCCTCATTTTCATGAGGATAGAGAACAACAGAATGCAGACTGCTGTTCTCGCTATGAAAGGAATATCGGAATTGTCGACTCGACGAGATACGACGATTGACGTTGCCAAGGGCCTCGCGATTATCGCGATCGTCTTTGGTCATATTCATCGAGGAATGTGGGCGTCAGGGTTGGGCACCGAGGCCCTGCGCCCCTACAAGTTCATGCTGGATTACGGGGTTTACTTCTGGCACCTGGTAGTTTTTGCCTTCCTGAGCGGCCTGTTCGTGTCGCGAGGAGCGTTGAAGACTACTCCCTCCTCGTACCTGACGAAACGTCTGGTTCTCTTCGGATACCTGTACGTCATTTGGCAGGTTCTACAGGTGGGTATGAAGCTTGTACTTCCGTCTAATTCTTCCGATAAGACGACTGTGATGAGCCTGCTGGAGCTGTGGAAGCCCGAAGGGCAGCTTTGGTTCTTCCCCTGGCTCATGATTGTCACCATCATCGCTGTGCTGGGGCGCGTCTGGCAGAAGGACGTCAAGGCCTACGTTATTGTGGCGGTATGCGCAATCCTTGCCGTTGCGTTCTGGGGCTACAGCGGTGACTACGTGGGAACGCAGGGTATCTCCCTGGCGGTCTTCTTCATGCTTGGCGTGGCTCTTGGCCACGAGAAGTTCCAGGCTATGATGGAGTCTGTATCGCTGGCGGTTCATGCCGTTATCGCGGTCGTTGGTTTGGTCGTCTACACCGTCATCCTGGTGAATGTGCAGGCCGCTCCGCCGACCGTCGTGCCGTACTTTGCGAACAACCCGGCGGCCGTTGCTGTCGGTATTGTCGCCTCCCTGTTGTCGTCGCTGGCGGTGCTCTCGATCTCCTACCTGCTGGCACGGGTTCCGTGGAGCGGCTGGCTCGCCTACCTGGGACGCCACTCCCTGGAAATCTTTATCGCGCACATCGTGTGCGGTGCCGCCTTCCGTTTCGTACTGACGAAGTCTGGTCTTTTCTCGGTACCTCTGTTCCTGGTGGGCGGTACGATCTTTGCGATCCTTGCCTCGCTGCTGCTGGGGTACTGCGCACGAAAGCTCCGGATTCCGCTCTTTACCCTGCCGCGTCCCATCGAACAAAAGATTAGCTAACCGAACTCACATCGAAGGACACTGAATGTCTATTTCCCTGCCCGTCGAGCTTGACGCCATTGCCGAGGAGCTCGACTACGAGCGTGGCCGCCTCATCTACGAGGGCGCGGGCGGCAACGAGGTGCGCCGCTCCATCCTGCCCGGTGGCGTGCGCGTCATCACCGAGAAGATGCCCGGCACGCGTGGCGTGTCCATCGGCTTCTGGGTGGGGGTGGGCTCGCGTGACGAGGCTCCCGGCATGCTCGGCTCCACGCACTTTCTGGAGCACCTGCTGTTCAAGGGCACCGGTACCCGCACGGCGCTCGACATTGCGTCCTCCTTCGACGCGGTGGGCGGCGAGTCCAATGCGCTGACCGCCAAAGAACACACCTGCTACTACGCGCGTGTGCTCGACGACGACGCGCCCATGGCCGTGGACGTCATCACCGATATGGTGACCAACGCCCTGCTGGATCCCGCCCACCTGGAGCAGGAACGCGGGGTAATCCTCGAGGAAATCGCGATGGATCAGGACGACCCGACCGACGTCGCCTTTGAGAACTTCGTGGAGCAGCTCATGGGCGCCAACCCCCTCGGACGCCCCATCGGCGGCACCCCCGAGGAGATTCAGGCGGTCCCGCGTGACGCCGTGTGGGAGCACTACAAGCGCTACTACACCCCGGATCGCCTGGTGATTTCCGCCGCCGGTTCCCTGGAGCACAGCACCATGGTTCGCCTCGTGCTGGAGTCGCTCACCCGCTACGGCTGGGACCTGCGGGAGGGCGTGGCCCCCGCGCCGCGCCGCGTGCGTACCGACAGCGGCATCGTGCCGCTGAGCGAGCTGCGCGAGGTGCAGAAGGGCTTTGAGCAGACCAACATCGTGATGGGCTGCCCGAGCATCATCGCGGGCGACGACCGCCGCTACGCGTTGAGCGTGCTGACCAGCGCGTTTGGTGCGGGCATGTCCTCGCGCCTGTTCCAGGAGATCCGCGAGAAGCGCGGCCTGGCGTACAGCACCTTCGCATTCTCCGGTGCCTACTCGGACGCCGGCTACTTCGGCATGTACGCCGGCTGCCTGCCCGCCAAGACCGAGCAGGTGCGCGAGGTCATGGGCCACGAGTTCGATAAGCTCGCGGCTGCCGGCATCACCGAGGAGGAGCTGCTGAAGGTGCGCGGTCAGCTGGCCGGCTCCACCGTGCTCGGCAGCGAGGACTCCGGCTCGCGCATGTCCCGCCTGGGCCGCGCGGAGATGGATTCTGGCCAGTTCACGAGCACCGACGAGCTGCTGGAGAAGATTCGCGCCGTCTCCCTCGACGAGGTACGCAATCTCGCCGCCTTCCTGGGTGAGCAGCAGATGATTACGACCATCGTGCGGTAGCTCGTGCGGGGCATCGGCCCCTCGCCGTTTGAAATAGAGCTACGGGAAATCGAAAGGCCCGTTGGTCACTCTCATGAGAGTGACCAACGGG
>NZ_KV797963.1:0-54429 GCF_001809565.1 Rothia sp. HMSC072B03 | reverse complement strand
CTCTCATGAGAGTGACCAACGGGCCTTTCAGCGCGTCAGAACCGCCTATGCATTGCTCCAACCAGCGTCACCGGGTTAGCGTCACCGGGCCAGCCGGTTCGGGTCGGTTCGACGCGGGTACTTGCGCTTTGTAGCTGCGACGCCGCTACTTCTTCTGTGCCTTGGCGATGGCCTGCTCCACGACCCGGGCGTAGAGCTCCTGGCCGGCCGCCTCGGGGTGCACGCCGTCGGAAGCGAGCAGGCCGCTCTGGGTCTGCAGGGCCTGGCGAATCGCCGAGTTCCAATCCGCGATAATCACGCGGTCGGAGTGCTGGGAAGCAAACTCTCGAATCTTCGTATTCGAGTACTCAATCCAGCTCAGGTTGCGCGGGCCGTAACCGGTCACGAGCACCAGCTTCGAATCGGCGGGCATGGCCGCCAGCACCTGATCGAGCTGACCGTCCAGAATGGTCGAGTTTGCGGTCACCGACAGCACCAGGGTCTTTCGAATCTGACCGTTGGCGCCCATGGTCTTAATAATGGGCAGCGCGTTAGCGATGGTGCGTCCCTCAGCCGCATCAATCTGGGCCTCGGGCATCTTGTCGTAGAGATCGGGGGAGGTCGCCACCACGATGGAGTCACCCACGACGGTCACCTGTGAGGAGTCAATGGGGCCGGTGGCCTCCTGGGAGGCCGAGGCGCTTGCTGAGGCGGTGGCCTTCGCATCCTTTCCGTCCTTGGCCGTGGGGTTGGCCGAAGCGCTCGCGGAGGCGCTGGCGCGCGCCTCCTGTCGGGCCTTCAGACGTTCGGCCGCTGCACGCTTGCCGTCCTCAACGGACTGCTGGGCGGTGGTCATGGCCGGCGCGGTGCGTACGGCCACGCCGGTCGCGCCGGCGGCCGCAATCACGAGCAGGGTCAGGGCGATGGGCAGGGCCTTAACGGTGGCGTTCTGGAAGGAGGCGATAACGCGGTTGGCGCTTCCGCGGAAGCCGTGGCGTCGAATCGGGGTCTCAACCCAGCGGTAGGACATCTCGGCGATGGCGAAAGTCGCCACCAGCACGCCGACGTTCACCAGCGGGGAGCGGTCCGCGCCGAGCACGTAGTGCATGACCACGGCCAGCGGCCAGTGCCACAGGTACAGGCCGTAGGAGCGTTCACCCACCCAGCGCAGGGGCGCAAAGTTCAGCAGGCGTCGCAGGGCCTCGGAGGCACCGGCAAGCATATCGGGCAGCATGCCCTGAATCACGCCGAGCGCCAACAGAGAGGCACCGAACAGGCCCCAGGGAATCGCACCGGGTGCCGATTCGGGCACGAGAACCGCGTAGGGAATCAGCGCGAACAGGGACAGCCAGCTAATCATGACGCGGGCGAAAGCAACCACGCCAAAGGGCTGAGCCACGCGGTACAGCACGGACTGCTGCAACGGCGGGTACAGCGACCAGGGGCGCGCAAACGCCAGCAGGGCGCCGAGCAACAGACCGTACAGGTGAGTGTCGGTGCCGTAGTAGACGCGGCTAATGGGTGCGCCGGACATCAGAAGAGCGGTAGCAACGCTCAGTGACGCAATAATGCCCAACACCATGACCACGCTAAAACGACGCCACGAACGGCGCAACAACAGGCCAAAACCAACAATGAGCAGCGGCCAGACCACGTAGAACTGCTCTTCCACCGCCAGGGACCAGAAGTTCGTGAAGAGCTCCGGGGAGGTCTGCGCGAAGTAGTCGTTTCCGGCGAAGATGGAAATCCAGTTGGAGGAGAAAGTTGCCGCGCCCAGCAGCTGGCGGCCCAGGTTGACCTGGATATCGCCGCCAACGATGAGGCTCACGGGACCCAGCACGAGAATCATGAGGGCGATGGCCGGTAGCAGACGGCGGGCACGGCGAATCCAGAAGCTACCGAGCGCGATGCGGCCGTTCAGGGCACCCTCGCGCAGCAGGAGCGAAGTGATGAGAAAACCCGAGATGACGAAGAAGATATCCACGCCAATCATGCCGCCGGGCAGGACCGTGGGCCAGAAGTGGTACACGATCACCAGGAGCACTGCGATGGCGCGCAAACCGTCCAAACCAGGCAGAATATAACGCCGGTTTGCTTCATAAGGGCGTACAGAGGAGGTAAAGAGGGACTTCATACGGTCTGTGTGCTCCGAGGGACGGATTGAAAATTAAATACCAACCTATTATAGGTTTGATTCCATTAGATGACGTAGCGGATTGGTTATATGACACCGAAAGCCAGCACGTCAGCGCCGGGATTGGGGCGCGAGCGGGCGCCCCGGGAAGGCCGGCCGAGAGACGAGAAGAGGCCCCCGGAGGGTCGCGCGGTAGCGCATCGGCGATAATGGAGGAGAAGAAACGGTGACGGGCCGCCCCACAACGGGCCTACCGCCACGGAAGAAGCCACCAGGAAGAAGCGAGGAGAGAGCATGAGCGAGAAGATTTGGAAGGTAGCGGTTCTTGGAGCCGCGGGCCGCATGGGGTCGGAGGCGGTTCGCGCCGTCAACACCGCCGAGGATATGGACCTGGTGGCGGCCCTGGGCCGCGGTGACGACCTGCAGGAGCTGGACGACTCCGGCGCCGAAATCGTGATTGACCTGACCGTTCCGGATTCGAGTGAGGCCAACGTTCGCTTCGCGGTTGAGCACGGCATGCACGCGGTGGTCGGCACGACCGGCTGGACCCCCGAACGCCTGGACTCCCTGCGCGAGCTGCTGGGCGAGCACCCGGGCGTGGGCGTGCTGATCGCTCCGAACTTCGCGATCGGTTCGATTCTGGCCACCGAGTTTGCGGCCAAGGCCGCCCGCTACTTCGATTCGGTTGAAATCATTGAGATTCACCACCCGAACAAGGTGGATGCCCCCTCCGGCACCGCGGTTCACACTGCCCGCAAGGTGGCGGCCGCCCGTGCCGAGGCCGGCGTGGGTCCGAGCCCGGACGCCACGACATCCGATCCGCTGGGCTCGCGCGGCGCGGTGGTGGACGGCGTGCACGTGCACGCGGTGCGTCTGCGCGGCATGGTGGCTCACCAGGAGATTCTGCTGGGCGACCCCGGCCAGCAGCTGGTGATTCGCCACGATTCCTTCGACCGCGCCTCCTTCATGCCCGGCGTGTTGCTGGGTGTGCGCGAGGTGGCGGCGCATCCGGGCCTGAGCGTGGGCCTGGACGCCTATATGGACCTGTCTTAGGAGGGCACGATGTCTGAACAGACTTCTTCCGAGGGTTCGCCGGCTCCCGCCGAGGCGCGAAACCGCGGCCCCTGGTGGGCTTCGCTGCGCCTGTGGACGGCGTGCGCGTGCGTTCTGCTGGTGGTGACGGTGCTCATCCTGCCGCTGCCCATCGTGGTGCGCGCCTTCATCCTGGGCGTGCTGATTTTTAGCGCGGTCTTCGTGACCGTGGATGCCGGCGGGTTCGGCAAGACCTTCGCCGCGCTGACCTGCACGCTGCTGGCGCTGTACCTGGTGTACACGGCCGATCGTGGCGTGTCCCTGCTCCTTTCGGGCTCGGTGGCCGGCATGGTGCTGGGGCTCGGCATGATTCTGCTGCCCGTGCTCGGCGCGTGGGCCCTGGTGCGTGAGATTCTCTTTGGAACACGTATTCAGATGATGGCTCAGCAGCTGTCCGATTCAGGGGACCTGGCGGAGGATAACCTGCCGCGCACCCCGAGCGGTAAGGTGGACCGCGAGGCGGCCGCGGCGGAGTTTGAGTCCTTCGCGGCGGCGGTTGAGCAGGAGCCCGAGAACTGGAAGGCCTGGTTCAACCTGGCCTGCATGTACGATGCGGTGGGTGAGCGCAAGCGCGCCCGCGCGGCGATGCGTAACGCGTGGTCGTTGCGCTCGGGTGGCGCCGCGAAGGAAATGCGTTAGAAGCATCGGGAGGAGCGGTTGCGCTCCCGAAGGTTGAGGGGCCGCGCCGGGGGAGTACCCGGGGCGGCCCTTTTGCCATATGAGTATTAGTTCGGCGAGCCGGGGCGGTCTATCGGGCTGAGGCCCGCGGGAGGCACCTCGGGGACCCGCCGCGGCGTGCGGGGGGAGTGGGGTGCCGCGCGACACTATATGAAAATTTATGCGTTATGTAGTAAAAATCTGCATTTCGGGGGTACCCTGGAAATATGTCTGAGAACCTATCTAACCCCGGTACCTTTGTTGAGCCCGTCTTCGGCCGCCTGCTGACCGCGATGGTCACCCCCTTCGCGCAGGACGGCTCCGTGGACGAGAAGCAGGTGGCAGACCTGGCGAACTACCTGGTCGATAACGGTCACGACGGCCTGGTGGTCTGCGGCACCACCGGCGAGTACTCGACCATGACCGACGACGAGAACGAGCGCGTCTTCCAAATTGTGAAGGACACCGTCGGCTCTCGCGCCAAGATCATTGCCGGCGTGGGTTCAAACGACACCGCGCACACCATTGAGCTGGCCCACCGTGCAGAGAAGGTCGGCGTGGACGGCCTGCTGGTCGTGACCCCCTACTACAACAAGCCGACCCAGCCGGGCGTGTACGCCCACTTCTCCACCGTGGCCAAGGCCACCGACACTCCCGTGATGCTTTACGACATCCCGGGCCGCGCGGGCATCCCGATTGCCCCCGAAACCTACCGCCGCCTGGCCGAGATTGACAGCATCGTCGCCGTGAAGGACGCCAAGGCTGATTTCGGCGCCGCAACCGAGGTCATGGCAACCACCGATCTGCACTACTACAGCGGCGACGACGGCCTGACCCTGCCCTGGATGGCGATGGGTGCCGTCGGCCTGGTGTCTGTGACCGCGCACGTGGCCCCGAACCTCTTCCGCGCGCTCATTGACGCGGTGGTGGCCCAGGACCTCGTGGAAGCGCAGCGCCTGCACCTGGAGCTGGCTCCGATCGTGCGCGCCACCATGGGTCGCGCCCCCGGTTGCGTGGCCGCCAAGGAGATTCTCGCCTGGCAGGGCGTGCTGGGCCAGCCGGTCGTTCGACTGCCGCACGTGCTCTCCGAACCGGAGGTGCTGGCCGCCATGCGCGAGGACCTGATGACCTCCAGCCTTGCCCACACCCTGAAAAACGCATAAACTTTTATTCAGCTTCTTTTATACGTCCGGGCTAGTGTGCCCGGGCGGCGTGAAGCAGGTTAAGAGAGACTTTTGGCCGCCCACGCGGTAATTTGGCCGCTCATAGCGAATTACCGTGACGCATGCTTTCAGCACGCGTGGAACGCGGCCCCCAACGCGGGCTCCTCGCCGTTACGACGGCGAGGGGTCCGCTCTGGTGTATTTCCCGAGGTGTCCGAAACGACCATGACCCGCCGCGGCACCGATAGGCCGCAGAAACACGTCGCGTAACCCACGGAAACCCCGGAACACTCGGAATACCCGGAATACCTGGAAACTCCACAACATTTGGAACACTCCAGACCCGTATTCGGAGCGAAACTCGCCCCGGAACGCATATCACTAGACTTCCCGTGACGAACGAGGATGCGAACGCAGGCCCGCACGCTAAGGCCCGGCGCCTGAGCCCCTCGAACGAATCACGACACAACAGATAGTAAGAAAATAGAAAGAGGAGACACACGATGAGCGTCTTTGAAGCGAATCTTCCCCTGCCTCCCCGCCTGAAGAAGGGCACCCTGCGCGTGGTGCCCCTGGGCGGCCTGGGCGAAGTCGGTCGTAACATGACCGTGTACGAAATTAACGGCAAGCTGCTGATTGTCGACTGCGGCGTGCTCTTCCCCGAAGAGTCCCAGCCCGGCGTGGACCTGATCCTGCCCGACTTCAGCTACATTGTCGACCGTCTGGACGACGTGGTCGCCATGGTGCTGACCCACGGTCACGAGGACCACATCGGCGCGGTTCCCTACCTGCTGCGCCGCCGCCCCGACATCCCCCTGGTCGGTTCCGAGCTGACCCTGGCATTGGTCGAGGCGAAGCTGGCCGAGCACCGCATCAAGCCCTACACCCTCGCGGTGAAGGAACACCAGGTGGAGCGCTTCGGCCCGTTCGAGTGCGAGTTCGTGGCAGTGAACCACTCGATTCCGGATGCGCTGGCCGTCTACATCCGCACCAAGGCAGGTAAGGTCCTGCACACCGGTGACTTCAAGATGGACCAGCTGCCTCTGGACGGTCGCCTGACCGACCTGCGCCACTTCTCCCGCCTGGGTGAGGAGGGTGTGGACCTGTTCCTGCCGGACTCCACCAACGCAGAGGTTCCCGGCTTCACCCCGACCGAGAAGAACATCGGCCCGGTGCTCTCGAACGTCTTCCGTGACGCTCGCGGCCGCATCATCGTGGCCTCCTTCTCCTCGCACGTGCACCGCGTGCAGCAGGTGCTGAACGCCGCCGCCGAACGCGGTCGCAAGGTCGTGCTCGTGGGCCGCTCCATGGTGCGCAACATGACCATCGCCGAGAAGCTGGGCTACCTGAAGGTGCCCGACAACGTGCTCGTGGACCTGAAGAAGGTCGACGACTACCGCCCCGACCAGATCGTGATGATGTGCACCGGTTCGCAGGGCGAGCCCATGGCAGCGCTCTCGCGTATGGCTAACGGCGACCACAAGATTCAGATTGAGCCGGGCGACACCGTGGTGCTGGCCTCCTCGCTGATTCCCGGTAACGAAACCAGCGTGTACCGCATCATCAACGCCCTCATGAAGCTGGGCGCCCACGTGGTGCACAAGGGCAACGCGAAGGTTCACGTGTCCGGCCACGCGGCCGCCGGCGAGCTGCTGTACTGCTACAACATCCTTAAGCCCAAGAACGTCATGCCCGTTCACGGCGAGGTGCGCCACCTGATTGCCAACGGCGACCTGGCGATTGAGACCGGCGTTCCCGCACAGAACGTGCTGCTCTGCGAGTCCGGCACCGTCGTGGATCTGCGCGACGGCGTGGCCACCGTGGTCGGCGAGATTCCCTGCGAGTACCTCTACGTTGACGGCCGTTCCGTCGGCGAGGTGACCGAGAGCGACCTGAAGGACCGCCGCATCCTGGGTGAGGAAGGCTTCGTGTCCATCGTGACCGCGATTGACCGCGCGACCAAGCGCGTGGTGACCGGCCCGGACATCCACGCCCGCGGTATCGCGGAGGACGACGCCGTCTTCGACGAGATCGTCCCGAAGATTACCGCCGCCCTGGAAGACGCACTGCACCGCGCACCCGAGAAGGTGCACACCGTGCAGCAGCTGCAGCAGATTGTGCGCCGCACCATCGGCGCGTGGATCTCTCGCCGCCTGCGCCGCAAGCCCATGATCGTGCCCGTGGTCATCGAGAGCACCTCTCCGGACGCTAAGAACTAAATATCAGCGCGGCCGCCTCCCGCAGGTGGCATCGGCTTTCGGGCCGAGGCTGAAACGGGTTACCTGAAACGCAGGGGGCGGGGTCGATACCGAGTGTCGGCCCCGCCCCCTGCGCATCCGGCCGGGCTCGGCGGGTTTCGGCGGGCCCAGCACCCGCGTGCGACGCCCCATCGCAGCCGCTGCGCTCACTGATAACGAAGAAATCGTTAGATTAACGGGAAGGTTGATACTCTAAAAGGTATGGCTCCACGGACCACAAAGGGTCGTAGTACGACCGCTAAGTCAAAGAAAACCACCCGCAAGCGCACCACCTCCTCGAGGGGCGGTGCCCGTCGCGGTGCCGAGGCGACGAATCCTGTCGCCGGCGCCATCGCCTCCGTCTGGCTGAGCATCGCTCACGCTATCGGTGGCGCGGTGCGCTCGATTGGCACGGCGCGCACCGACCTGGAACCCGAACAGCGTCGTGATGGCGGCGCGCTCGTACTGCTGCTCTTCGGCCTCATCAGCGCCGGCGTTGAGTGGTACAACTGGCGCGCCCACACCTCTCTCGGTCTGCTGCGCGCGCCCCTGGACGCCTGGCACACGATGCTCGGCGGCATCTTCGGCCAGGGTGCCCTGCTGATTCCGGTGCTCAGCTTCGTGCTGGCCTGGTGCGTCTTCCGAGGCCCCGACCTGGTCAAACGCAATAACCGGGTGACTCTGGGCTCCCTGATTCTGCTGATTGCGACCTCCCTCTTCTTCGCCCGCCACGCCGGGCACCCGACCTTTGCGGACGGTTTCGAGGCCGTATGGGCCGGAGGCGGCGTCACGGGAGTAATCCTCGGCACCCCCATCGTTCGCCTGAGCGGAGGTATCGCGGCGGTGGAGATTCTGATTCACCTGCTGCTGGCGCTCGCAGGGTTGCTGGTTATGACCAACACCCCGATTCGCCAGATTGTGCCCCGCACCCGGCACCTGGTGGGCCTGGCCCTGGGCGAGAAGCCCAACGGCACCACCCGCGAGCGCTCCTCCTCGGATGATGCAACTCAGACCGTGGACCTGAACGCCGAGGAGCACGACCGCAGCTACCTGTACGGTGACGACGAGAAGCCGGCCCGAGCCTCTTCTTCGGGCGGTGGCCTGATGGCGCGCCTGCGCGGCTGGCTGGGCTTTGGCGTTTCCAAGGGCGATGACGGCCCCCTCGACGAGTACGCCGGTGACGAGGCCTTCGTGAACGCCGTGGTGGACGATGCCCACCCCGAGACCACCCAGATGCCCGTGCAGCCCGCTAACCCCGCTCCCGGCGCGCGCACCGGCGCCAAGCCGAACCGCCTGAGTCGCCTGCCCGGTCGCCTGAACCAGGCTCCCGCCGCGGCTTCGAGCGGCCCCGACCTCTTTGACGTGGAGGCCTCTCAGGCTCCCGCCGCCCGCCTGGATCAGGTGCAGCGCGCCGCGGTGGCGCACGGCCGCATCCCGGGGGAGGAGCCCCTCTTCGACGTGGAAGCCTACGATGGTTTCGGCGGCGACTCCTCGCAGCAGGCTCCCTCCGAGCCCGCCCCGCAGACCAGGCCCCGCGATGTGGTTCCGCCCGCGGGCGCACCCGCTCAGGAGGCCGGCCGAGGTGCCGCCGCGGGTCAGGCTCCGATTCCGACCCGCATGCATTCGGCCGGCGCGCATCAGGGCGCAAACCAGAGTACGAACCAGGGCGCGTCCCAGCAGGCGGCGCGCTCCGGCGGCGGCCTGTCCCGCCCCCTGCAGAACAACACCCAGACCGCGACCACCGAGCAGGCTCGTGGCGAGCAGGTTGTGCAGTCCTCCCGCGGCGCCTACGTGCTGCCCTCGGAGGAGATGCTGGTTTCCGGCCCGCCCGCCAAGGAATCCTCCGAGGTCAACGAGCACGTGGTCGAGGCCCTCACCAGCGTGCTGGAGCAGTTCAAGGTGGACGCCCACGTGACCGGCTTCTCGCGCGGCCCGACCGTGACCCGCTACGAGATTGAGCTGGGACCGGCCACGAAGGTGGAGCGCGTGACGGCGCTGAGCAAGAACATCGCCTACGCGGTGGCCAGCCCGGACGTGCGCATCCTTTCGCCCATTCCCGGCAAGTCCGCGATCGGCATTGAGATTCCGAATACCGACCGCGAGACCGTGGCCCTGGGCGACGTGCTGCGCTCCCCGCAGGCTCACGCGAACCACCACCCGATGGTCATGGGCGTGGGCAAGGACGTTGAGGGCGGCTTCGTGTTGGCCAACCTGGCCAAGATGCCGCACATGCTGGTCGCAGGTGCGACCGGTGCCGGTAAGTCCTCGTTCGTGAACTCGATGATTACCTCGATTCTGATGCGCGCAACCCCCGACCAAGTGCGCCTGGTGATGGTCGACCCCAAGCGCGTGGAGCTGACCGCCTACGAGGGTATTCCGCACCTGATTACGCCCATCATCACGAACCCGAAGAAGGCCGCCGAGGCCCTGCAGTGGGTGGTTCGCGAGATGGACGCCCGCTACGACGACCTCGCCCACTACGGCTACAAGCACGTGGACGACTTCAACAAGGCGGTGCGCGAGGGTAAGGTCCAGCCCGAGCCCGGCAGCAAGCGCACGATTCACGAGTACCCGTACCTGCTGGTGATCGTGGACGAGCTGGCCGACCTGATGATGGTCGCCCCGCGCGACGTGGAAGAGGCCATCGTGCGTATCACGCAGCTGGCCCGCGCCGCCGGTATCCACCTGGTGCTGGCTACCCAGCGTCCTTCGGTGGACGTGGTGACCGGCCTGATTAAGGCGAACGTTCCTTCCCGCATGGCGTTTGCGACCTCCTCGGTCACTGACTCCCGCGTGGTGCTGGATCAGCCCGGCGCGGAGAAGCTGATCGGTCAGGGTGATGCGCTCTTCCTGCCGATGGGCGCCTCGAAGCCGATGCGTGTTCAGGGTGCGTGGGTTTCCGAATCCGAGATTCACGCCGTGGTTGAGCACGTGAAGAAGCAGGCCCCGACCATCTACCGCGAGGACGTGATGGTCTCTGCCGCGAAGAAGCAGATTGACGAGGAAATCGGCGACGACCTCGACGATCTGTTGCAGGCGGCCGAAATCGTGATTACCACGCAGTTCGGTTCGACCTCGATGCTGCAGCGTAAGCTGCGCATGGGCTTCGCGAAGGCCGGACGCATCATGGACCTGCTGGAGTCGCAGGGCGTGGTGGGCCCCTCGGAGGGCTCGAAGGCCCGCGAGGTGCTGGTCCGCCCCGACGACCTGCAGGCCACCCTGGCGCGTATTCGCGGCGAGGAGCCCCCGGCGGCCGACCCGTACGCGAACGCGGTGGATCCGGGGGAGCCGGTTACCGATTATTACGACGAATCCGATGACGAGGGCTCGGAGGACGCCTGGCAGCTGACGGGCCGCTAAGCTCACGCGTTATCCACAAGCGCCCCGCACGTTCGGCGGTGCCCGATGAGGCACCCGTATAATGGACGTACGGGGCGTTTGTGCGTTCCCGATACCCTTCGGTGCCAATATTTGACGGTGGCTGTGCGCGTGCCTCGCGCGGTGTACGGCCCGCATCGAAACTGCAACACCGGGCTCACCCGTCGAGCCCGCCGATTCTAAGGAGCACCCATGAGCGACGCTCACACCCCAGCCCCCACCGGTGAGGTCCGGGCGGTGCAGCCTCGCACGTCGAATTGGAACGTTCCCAACGTGCTGACGGTTCTGCGCATCATCGCGGTGCCCTTCTTCATCGTGGCGCTGGTCAGTGGCGGTACCTTTGGTGCCGACGACCCGACCCACCGCTGGCTCGCTTGGGTGATTTTCATCCTCGCGATGCTCACGGACTGGGCCGACGGCTACCTGGCGCGTTCCCGCAACCTCATCACGAGCTTCGGCAAGATCGCCGACCCGATTGCCGATAAGTTCCTGACCGGTGCCGCGTTCATTGTGCTCTCGGCCCTGGGCGAGCTGTGGTGGTGGGTGACCATCGTGATTCTGCTGCGCGAGTGGGGCATCACGGTGATGCGCCTGTTCGTCATCAAGTACGGCGTGATGGCGGCCAGCAAGGGCGGCAAAATCAAGACGGTACTGCAGACCGTGGCGCTGGTGCTGATGCTCCTGCCGCTGGGTCAGCTGGGCCTGGGCTGGCTGGTGCCGGGCTGGGTGCTGATGGGCGCGGTCACGGCGATTACCGTGTGGACCGGCCTGGTGTACGTGCGCGATGCCTACAACCTGCGTCGCACCTGGTTGCAGAACCAGGCCGCGCAGAAGCAGCGCGCTCAATAGACGTTGATGGGGGAGTGGCTCATGCCGCTCCCCCGAACTGTACCCGGGGTGAGCGTTAGTGGCGCTCGAGCACCGGGGCGCTCGCGGAAGGAGCGGGCGCGTGAACGGGCGGTCGGGTCGGCCCGGCCGCCGGGAAAGGATGAATCATGGTTCCTCTTCTGAACGAAGGCACCCAGTCGGCTTCGCCCGAGCTGGCGCGCGCTGAGGTTTTTTCGGGTACCCCGCAGGCGGCGGCCCTGCTGCTGCGCGATGCGGTGCGCTCGTGCGCATCCCAGGAACGTCCGGTGCAGGTGGCCACTGCTGAGTCCTTGACCGGCGGGGACGTAGGCGGCGCGATCTGCACGGTGCCGGGCGCATCGGCCTACTATCGCGGCGGCGTGATTTCTTACGCCTACGAGGTGAAGGCGCGGGTGCTGGGCGTGGACGCTCAGCTGCTTGCGACCGAGGGCGCGGTGAATCCGGAGGTGGCGGCTCAGATGGCGGCCGGCGCGGCGCGGGTGTGCGGTGCCGATTACACGGTGTCGACCACGGGTGTGGCGGGGCCCGACCCCGCGGATGGCCAGCCGGTGGGCACCGTGTTTATCGGGGTGCACGCCCCGGGTGGGTGTGAGGTGTTCGAGCGCCACTACGACGGGGATCGCGCCCGGGTTCGCGCGGCGGCGAGTGCGGATGCGATTGCGCTGCTGGCCCGCGCGGTGCGGGGGAGCGCCTCCGGCTCCTTGAGGGAGATCCTCTAGGGCCCAGCCCCGCGGCGCGTCCCGGTGGCACTGAGGCACGTGAGGCGGTGCTCGTGAAGCTTTGGGGAAGGCACAGGGGAAAGACTCGGGGAGGATATTTTACGATTCAAAGAATTTCCCAGTCTTCTCCCAGCTTCAAGGGAATAAACACATAGCTTGGTCTGTTTGAATGGATACAAGTCTGAAGAAGATGACGAAAACAGCGAGTTTTGTAGCTCGCATCCCAAAAATCAGTTAGGCTTAACTCTGTACAGTCCCGCGCGTCGGGAGGAACTACTCAGGAAAGTGATAAAGAAGCTCATGGCTAAGCAGCGCGTATCGATCAACGGTATTACGAAGTGGAAGGAAATCGACGAGACCCCCAAGCAGGTGGCTCCGGTCGTTGAGGAAGCACGAGTTGTTCCCCTCCGCCAGGCCATCGGTGAGGTTCTTCGCGATGTCCGCCAGCGTCAGGGCCGCACCCTGCGAGAGGTTTCGCAGCGTGCCCGCGTTTCCCTCGGTTACCTGAGTGAAGTTGAGCGCGGTCAGAAGGAAGCTTCCTCCGAGCTGCTGGCCTGGATTTGCCAGGCCCTGGACATCCCGATGTCCCAGATGCTGCGCGAGGTTGCCGATCGTATGGCCGTCGCCGAGGGCGTTCAGATTCCGGATACCGTTCCGGCTGAGCTGTCCGAGCGCTACAAGAACGACTACTACGTCTCTCTCTAAGACGTGAGGGTGCGGAAGCTCCGCACCGCTATTGGGCCGATGCCGTACACCCCGAACGGGTGTGCGGCATCGGTTCTTTGTCGAGCAATGGCGAGACGGAATTGTGAGAATGAAGAACTCGGGTGGGTGCTCCGCCAATGGGCACGCTGCCGTTGGGTACGATGAAGGAGGTCGCGATGAAGCTGAGTGAGTTTTGGGCGCTCATGGAGCACGAATTTGGCGCAGGATACGCCCCGGTGCTGGCTCGGGATCTGGTGTTGGGTTCCCTGGGCCACCGGACGGCGGCGGAGGCGCTGGATGCCGGTGTCAATCCGAAGACGGTCTGGTTTGCCATCTGCGAGGAACAGGAGATCCCGCAGGAGCGCCGCTGGGGCCCGGATAAGGAACCGTTGCGTTAGCTCGGTGTATGGCGGTGCGTCTAAGTGCCGCGGGGATGCGCTACGGGGGAGCGTGGCGGCCGGGTTACGGTGCGCCCCAGGCCCCGAAAGGTGTGCGCGAACCGATTGAGGTATCCTTGGGCGGGTTTCGAATATTCGAAAATATTTGCCGAAATCTTATGCGAGGTATTCGAAAATGCCTCGTAATTTTGTTCGATTCGTGCTAGACTTTTCCACATCGAGAATTTTTCGAAAAATCCGCGGGATTTTTCCACAAATCGTGAAAATGGCCTTATCCTGTCAGGCCGTGACCCTAGAGTAGTCTCAGAAGGAACCGGCAGGCGAAAAGCTGGGGCGACGAGCCCCGCCGATTCCTAGAAACATTATTGACGTCATCACTGACACCACAAAGAACGAGGTACTAACGTGGCTAAGAGCACCAAGTCTCAGAGCGTAGCTCGCGTTCCCGAAGAGGGTCGCGCCAAGGCACTTGAAGCCGTCATGGCACAGATTGATAAGAACTACGGTAAGGGCGCCGTGATGCGCCTGGGTGATAAGGAAACCACCACCACCGAGGTTATCTCTACCGGTGCCATTGCCCTGGATGCCGCTCTCGGCATCGGCGGTCTGCCCCGCGGTCGCGTGATTGAGATTTACGGTCCCGAGTCTTCGGGTAAGACCACCGTGGCCCTGCACGCCGTCGCTAATGTGCAGAAGGCCGGCGGCGTGGCCGCGTTCATCGACGCCGAGCACGCCCTCGACCCGATTTACGCCGCTAAGCTGGGCGTGGATATCGACCAGCTGCTGGTCTCTCAGCCCGACACCGGCGAGCAGGCCCTGGAAATCATGGATATGCTGGTCGGCTCCGGCGCCGTGGATATCGTGGTGGTCGACTCCGTGGCCGCGCTGGTGCCCCGCGCCGAAATCGAGGGCGACATGGGCGACTCCCACGTTGGTCTGCAGGCCCGCCTGATGAGCCAGGCTCTGCGTAAGATTACCGGTCGCCTCTCCGCAACCGGCACCACCGCGATCTTCATCAACCAGCTGCGCGAGAAGATTGGCGTGTTCTTCGGCTCGCCCGAGACCACCACCGGTGGTAAGGCCCTGAAGTTCTACGCTTCGGTGCGCATCGACATTCGCCGTATTGAGACTCTGAAGGACGGCGCGAACCCGATTGGTAACCGCACCCGCGCCAAGGTCGTGAAGAATAAGATGGCTCCGCCCTTCAAGCAGGCAGAGTTCGACATCCTCTACGGCGAGGGCATCTCGGTCGAAGGCGGTATTCTCGACCTGGCCGTGGAGAACGATATCGTCAAGAAGTCCGGTGCATGGTTCACCTATGACGGTGAGCAGCTGGGCCAGGGCCGCGAAAACGTTCGTAAGCTTCTCAAGGACAACCCCGAGCTGACCGAGGAACTGCAGTACAAGGTTCTGGTGAAGCTGGGCATCATCGAGGAGGAGCCCGCCGAGGAGGCCGCAGAGGCCGAGGGCACCGAGAACGATCCGCTGGACGAGCTGGCCGAGGAGTTCTAAACCCTCGCCCGTGGGCCGTCCCTGATAGGATGTGCGGCCCGCTCGACAACGCGTGGTAATCGCCGTGCGCTGTGCTTTTCGCACGGTGCGCGGCGATTGCCGTTTAAGCCGGAACCGGCGGAGGTGCGGCTCGATACAATGGGGGAGCGCCTCCAACCGGAGGCACACGGGCTCCGGCGGGTTAGAAAGAGAGGAGGGGACAGGCAGATGGAACGAAGCGTATTCGGCCAAGACGAGAACGCGCGCGGCGGCGAGCGTGACGGTATGCGCGAGGACGACACCGGTTTCGCCGCCCTGGACGCAACTGAGCCTTTCTTCGGGTCCTCTCCGGCGCAGAACCTCGGTGGCGCGGTGTCGGGCACCGACGGCTTTTCAGGTTTTGAATCGGCGGACGGCGATATCACGGCTCGCGGAGGCTTTGAACCCCTCACCTTTGAGGCACCCGCTGCCCCGGCCGAGCTGGGAGCTTTCGAGGCGCTGGCCTTTGAAGCACCCGCGCCCCTGGCCGAGCCCGTCCTCGACTGGGGGGCTCCGCGGTCCGCATCCGCGGAGCCTGGCGCGCCCGCCGTGACGAGCCAGGCATCTGAAGCGCCCGTATCGCAAAAGTTCGGGGCACAAAAATCCGGGGCACAAAAGCCGGTAGAGCAGAAGCCCGGGGCGAACATGCCCGCGAAAACGCCGCCGGAAGCATCTCCGAAGACCTCCGCGCCCCAAGCATCGCGGGCGGTAGGATTCGAGCCCAAAAAACTGGCGCAGGCAAAACCTGCGCAGGAAAACGTAACCCGGAAAAACACAGCCCCGCGCAAGGTTTCCGGGGAAAAGACCTCCTGGAAGATGCCGGTCCCAGAGGCAACCGAAGAGTTCCCCGATTGGCATCCGGCGGCCCACGGCTTCCGCGAGGAGCCCATCGCCCGCGATCTCGGGGACGACTACCCAGGCTACTTTCCGGTGCCCGCGGCACCTCTTGAACCCGCACCGGGCGGGGGAGCAGGGCAAGGCTCCGAGGAATCTTCGGAGGGCTCGCCGCGCCGTAGCCTGCGGGTGGATCCGAACCTGCCGGCCGTCTCCATCGACGAGGCCCCCGTGCGGGCCTTCACGCCTGGAGGCGCGGAGCCCCGCCCCATGGCGGCCGGCCGCATGAGCCGGGCCGGGGCCGCATCCATCGGGTCGGGGCTCACCGCAGAAGAAAAAGAAGAGATTGAGCGCCAGGCGCAGCAGCGGGAGAAACAGCAGAAGAAGCGCTCGAACCGGCAGAAGCCGAGCGAGTACAAGCGCGGATTCCGTCGCATGAGCCCGGCGCAGCGGGAAAAGATGCAGAAGCGCTCGCCCTACGCGCCCGCATTCGGGGCCCGGAGCGAGGAAGAGGAAACCCGTAAGAGCCCCGCGGGTCGCGGCTCGGGGAGCAACCTATTCAGGGAGGGAAGCAGCTTGAACGAGAAGCTCACCGCGGCCGAGGAAGCCTTTATTCGGGGTATCGCCGAGGAGGAGGCTCAGGGTATCGGCAGCGGCAAGCGCCCGGCCGCGCCCCGAGCCTCTCAAGCCTCCGGGGTTCGCGCGCCGAGAAACGGCGGGAACGGCTCCGACGGGATGGGCGGGCAGGGCCCCTCCTGGAAGCAGAAGGTGCGCGCCGACCGTGCAGCCGAGGAAGCCGACCCCTACACCCGCGCCAAGACCATCGTGTACAACCAGCTGGCCTACTCGGCAAAGACCAGGGGGCAGCTGCGCAAGAAGCTCCAGTCAGAAGGCTTCGAAGCCGAGCTCATCGAGCCGCTGCTCGATAAGTTCGAGGCGGCCAAGCTCATCGACGACGCCGAATACGCCGAGACCTTCGTGCGGCAGAAGAGCCGCACCAAGAAGCTCTCCCGCGCCGCGCTACGCCGCGAGCTCGCTGAACGCGGGGTGCGCGGTGAGGAAGCGGAGAACGCCCTGGCCCAGCGTACCGACGAGCAGGAACGTGAGGACGCCGCCGAGCTGGTGCGTAAGAAGCTGCGCCCCGGCATGGATTTGAGTGACCGCGCCGAGAAGGATAGGGTCACCCGTCGCCTGCTGGGGATGCTTGCGCGCCGCGGCTACTCCTCCTCGGTATCGATGTCGGTAATCCGCGAGGAGCTTGCCGCCTACGGCGCGGAGGACGACCTCTGGTAGGGGCCTGCGGTAGGAAGCCGGCAGGAGGACTGCGCAGCTACGCTCGGCACTATGACGAGCAAAAGGGTGAGCCCGCCACCGAAATACTCTGTGGCGGGCTCACCCTTTTAAAACCCTATAAAGCCCCCTGTCGAAGGCCTATGGCCGTTCCCTACTCGGGCGCGTCCAGACGCTCGGCACATTCGGCCAGGGTTGCATCCTGCGAACCCGAAATCTGCAGGAGCAGGCGCATCAGCTGCGCGCCCTCGCGGCGAATCATCGGGAGCAGAACCGCACGCGGGGAAGCGGAGTAGAGCTCCACGAGCACGCACACCGTGACCGCGGTGCACACCGCAAGATCCTCGGCCAGGTGCGCCTCGAGCGGAGCATCATCGAAGAGCGCGGAGTACAGCGCCGGCAGGGCCCGCTGACGGTCCACCCGGTAGCGCGGGTATTCCGGCGACGAGGGGAAGCCCAGCATGGCCTCGACGAAGGGGAAGCCGCGGTGATGCAGGCAGGTGCCCTCAGCGTCCACGATGCGCACCGGTGCCTCCTCGGCCGGGCCGATGAGCACGTTCTGCGGCGAAAAATCGCCCGAAGAGAGCATATACACCCTGCCGCGGTTGAGCTTGAACTGCTCGGGAACGGGCGGACGCTTGGTGAAGAAGGGCTGCACCACGCGGCGGAAGCGGAAGGAGAGCTCCTCCACGGCGGGTGGCAGAGTGCTGCGCGATTCGAGGTCTTCGGGAAGCTCGAAACCCTCGTGGTTCTCGGGGTGTTCCTGCTCGTCCACGCCGTAAATTCGCTTGAGGCCACGCTCGGCCAGCGCCGGGGATGCGATGGCCCCGGGGAATTGCGCCTTGCGGTCGGCGCGGGCCAGGTTCGCGCGGTAGCTTTCCACGGCCTCGCCCATGATGCCGGCGCGCGCCAGCGAACGGTAGGCCCCCACGTAGTAGTCCAACGCGTTCAGGGCCTGCTCTTTGGTGCCCTCCGTCAGGGCGTGGGCGACCGAGTACTGCTCACCCTCGGCGGTTCCGGCGCTTACATCCTCGAGCGCGATGACCCGCAGCTCGGCATCGGCACCGTAGAACCGCGGGAAGAGCCCGGGCACCTGCTCGTTGAGGGCCGGCAGGCCGTAGCGTTCGCGCAGGTACCCGAAGCCGCCGGCGTTCTGCGTGGAATCCTTGCGGCGGTAGCGCTTAAGAATCAGGGAGGACGGCAGGGCCTCGGCGGCCTCCGCGGGGTCGGCTGCCTCAAAGTTCACACGCACCACGACCGAGCGCATGCCGGTGCCCAGAATCTGTACGCTCGCAAGGTCGCGGCCGCCGGATTGCTCCAGGCCCTTCGCCCAGGCCAACATGCGCGAGAGGTTGCGGCGCATCGCGGCGGAGTCTGCGCTCGCCTGGGGCGGCACGGGGGTGTAGAGGGCGATGGCCTCCTCGATGAGAGCCTCGATGAGAGCATCGTCGGTAGAGCCGGCCTCGGCGCTAGGGGAGCGCCCGGCCTCGGGGGCGACCTCCTCCGGGTTTAGCACCTCGGGAGCCTCCGCCTGTCGCGCGGGGGCATCGGAAGAACCAGAGGAATCGTTCGGTGAAAAACGCGAAAAGTTACTACTAAGGGAAACCTGCATAGAGCCATTATCCCCCATCGGATACCCTATAGGGCATGACTTCGACCCTCAGCGATTCCGCCCAGACCACCGAAACCAGCCCCCGCACCTACGAAGTGCGCACTTTCGGCTGCCAGATGAACGTGCACGACTCCGAACGAATGTCGGGTCTGCTCGAAGCTAACGGCTACGTTCGCGCTGAGGAGGGCGTCGAACCCGACCTGGTTGTTTTCAATACCTGCGCGGTGCGCGAAAACGCCGCCAACCGCCTCTACGGTAACCTCGGCCAGCTGGCCCCCGTCAAGCGCCGCCATGAGGGCATGCAGATTGCCGTGGGCGGCTGCCTGGCGCAGAAGGATCAGGACGCCATCATCGAGAAAGCGCCCTGGGTGGACGTCGTTTTCGGTACCCACAACATCGGCTCCCTGCCGGCCCTGCTGGAGCGTGCCCGCCACAACCACGAAGCGCAGGCCGAGCTGCTCGAATCCCTCGAGGTGTTCCCCTCGACCCTGCCGACCAAGCGCGATCACGTGTACTCGGGCTGGGTGTCTATCTCCGTGGGCTGCAACAACACCTGCACCTTCTGCATCGTGCCCTCGCTGCGCGGTAAGGAGAAGGACCGCCGCCCCGGCGACGTGCTCGCCGAGGTTCAGGCGCTGGTCGACGACGGCGCTATCGAGGTGACCCTGCTGGGCCAGAACGTGAACTCCTACGGCGTGGAGTTCGGCGACCGCCAGGCGTTCTCCAAGCTACTGCGCGCCTGCGGTGAAATTGAGGGCCTGGAGCGCGTGCGTTTCACCTCCCCGCACCCGGCCATGTTTACCGACGACGTGATCGACGCGATGGCCGAAACCCCGAACGTCATGCCCGTGCTGCACATGCCGCTGCAGTCCGGTTCCGACAAGGTGCTCAAGGACATGCGCCGTTCCTACCGCTCCAAGAAGTTCCTGAACATTCTGGAGAAGGTGCGCGAGCGCATCCCGAACGCCGTGATTACCACCGACATCATTGTGGGCTTCCCCGGCGAGACCGAGGAGGACTTCCAGGAGACCCTGAAGGTTGTGGAGCAGGCTCGTTTCTCCTCCGCGTTCACCTTCCAGTACTCGATTCGCCCCGGCACCCCGGCGGCGACCATGGAGAACCAGATCCCGAAGGAGGTCGTGCAGGAACGCTACGAGCGCCTGATTGCCCTGCAGGACCGCATCGCCGGCGAGGAAAACCGCAAGCAGCTCGGCAAGACCGTTGAGCTGATGGTCGTGGCGGAGGCCGGTCGTAAGGCCGAGCAGACCCACCGCCTCTCGGGTCGCGGCCCGGACCAGCGCCTCGTGCACTTCTCGGTGCCCGAGGGATGCGAGACTCCCCGCCCCGGCGACATGGTGACCGTGCCGATTACCGAGGCCGGCTCCTTCCACCTGATTTCCGATCCGACCGCCGAGCAGTACAGCCTGCGCCGCACCCGCGCCGGCGACGCGTGGGACCGCTCCCAGGCGGATTCCTGCGGTACCGGCACCACCCAGGTT
Source organism: Rothia sp. HMSC072B03 (assembly GCF_001809565.1). Classification (NCBI taxonomy): domain Bacteria; kingdom Bacillati; phylum Actinomycetota; class Actinomycetes; order Micrococcales; family Micrococcaceae; genus Rothia; species Rothia sp. HMSC072B03. The sequence continues at coordinate 34,335 of NZ_KV797963.1, read as the reverse complement.
CCCGGTGCGCCGGTGGGTCTGGGCATGCCTACCATCGGCCTGCGCCCCTAATCTTTCATAGCGAGTCGTGCGCCCCGTTCTTCGGGTCCTCATCCTCACCGCGAGTGGGGCAGTGGGAACCGGTAGAATGGGGCGCATGACTATCTCCGAAACTCTGCCCGTTATCGCTATTGTGGGCCCGACCGGCACCGGTAAGAGTGCGCTCGCGATTGAGTTGGCTCTGCGCCTGAACGGTGAGTGCATTAACGCCGACTCCATGCAGTTCTACCGGGGCATGGATATCGGCACCGCGAAGGTCACCGCGGAGGAGATGCGAGGCGTTCCGCACCACCTGCTGGACATTATGGACGTGCGGGACGAGGCCTCCGTAGCGGAGTTTCAGGAGCGCAGCCGCGAGCTGATTGAGCAGATTCGCGGCCGTGGCCGCTACCCGATTCTGGTGGGCGGTTCGGGCCTGTATGTGCGCGCCGCCCTGGATAAGTTGGAGTTTCCCGGCACGGATGCGCGGGTGCGCGAGCGCCTCGAGGAGCAGGCGCGCACCGAGGGCATCGGGGTCCTGCACGCCCGCCTGGCGGAGGTCGATCCTGAGTCGGCTGCGCGCGTGAAGGATGAGCGCCGCATCATTCGCGCCCTGGAGGTGTTCGAGGTGACGGGCCGCCCGTTTTCTGCGTTCATGCCGGTGCGCGAGTACGTGACCGAGAGCGTGCAGATTGGTCTGGATATGGATCGTGTCCTGCTGCATGAGCGTCTGCACCGCCGCGTGGAGCTCATGCACGAGCGCGGCCTGCTGGACGAGGTGCGTGCCCTGAACGAGCAGGGATTGCAGGAGGGGAAGACCGCCTCCCGCGCGATTGGTTACGCGCAGTTTGCCCGCGCCCTTGAGGACGAAGACTACGGCGTGGAGCAGGCGATTGAGGACACGACAATTGCCACCCGCCAGTTCGCGCGCCGCCAGCTGACCTGGTTCAGGGGAGATGAGCGTGTGCACTGGTTGGATGCGCTCTCACCCACCCTTGCCGATGAAGCGGAAGCCATCATCCGCGAAAGCACCCGATAAGCCACAATAACGAGCCGCCGCCGAACAGATACCCCCTCGAACCGGTCGGCGCGGTAAAATCATAGACGGACAGGCCCCCGACGTTTAAGGACAGCATATGAGCGAGAACCCCTCCACCTGGGGCGAGCTGGCAGGATTGACCCTCACCAAGGGTCACGGCACCGGCAACGATTTCATCTTCGTGACGGATGAAAAGTCAGAGATTGCCCTCACCCCCGACCTGGTCGCCCGCGCCTGCGACCGCCACTTCGGTATCGGTGCGGACGGCTTCATTCGCGCTGCCCGAAGCACCTCTTCCCGCGGCGGCCAGAAGCTCCTCGAGGAATACCCCGACGCTGTGTGGTTCATGGACTACCGCAACGGTGACGGCTCCATCGCCGAGATGTGTGGCAACGGCGTGCGCGCCTTCGTGGACTACCTGCGCACCGAGGGCCTGATCGAGCTTGAGGTCGGCCAGACCGTGCAGATTGCCACCCGCGCCGGAGTGAAGACCGTCGCCCGCACCGAGGAAGGCTACGCCGTCGACATGGGCCCCTGGAGCTTCATCCACGGTGACGCCGCCCGCGAGGGAGGCGAGGACTGCCTGGTGTCCGCCCGCGGCCTGAAGACCCCGCGCGCCGGCCTGTCCATCTCGATGGGCAATCCGCACACTGTGGTCATGCTCGGCTCCGAGGGCAAGCTGGACGGCCTGGACCTGTACAGCCAGCCGCAGGTTAACCCCGCACCCGCAGATGGCACGAACGTCGAATTCGTGGTGCCGGTCGAGCTGGAAAATGACGGCAGCACCCACGTGGGCGCTATCCGGATGCGCGTGCACGAACGCGGTGTGGGCGAGACCCTCTCCTGCGGTACCGGCGCCTGTGCGGCTGCCGCAGCCACCCGGTTCTGGGGCGGCGAGGAGGCGCCGGACGAATGGCTCGTGCACGTGCCCGGCGGTACCCTGGCCGTCACCTTCGTGCTCGGCCCGGACGACCTCGAGCACGTGGTGCTGGCCGGCCCGGCGCAGATGGTTTCGACCGTGGTGCTACGCTAGGGGAACGAGCTAAGGTACTGCCCCGGAACCGGAGCGCGCAGAGACTTGATATAGAAAAGCGGCGGGTGTTTTCTGAGATCCTTTCAGAAAACACCCGCCGCTATGTCTTAAACGGTTGGCGACATTCGCCGAGCGGTTTTAGCCGGGTGGCTTTCGCCGGGCGGTTTAGGCCCCGTGGCGGTGCACCAGCAGAATACGGAAGCCCTTCGCCGTTGCGTAGCGCGACACCTCAAACTCGCCGGGGTACAGCTCCTCCAGCTTCGCATCCAGCCACTTCTGCAGCGAGTCGGAGCCGAGGTTCTTCTGCACCACCAGGTACGCGTCCCCCTCCGGGGCCAGGCGCGGCAGCCAGGTCAGCAGAATTTCGTGCAGAACCTCCTTGCCCACGCGAATCGGCGGGTTCGACCAGATGGTGTCAAAGCGCAGTTCGGGATCCACCGAGTCGGGGGTTCCCACGGTGACGTTCGGCAGCCCGAGCGCGGCGGCGTTGCGCTCGGTCAGGCTGATAGAGCGGGAGTTGACGTCCACCGCGTGTACCTGAGCCTGCGGGGCGAGCATCGCCAGGGTCAGGGTGATGGGGCCCCAACCGCAACCGATATCGAGGAGGCGCTCGCCGCGGGGTTCGGGGGCCTCCTGAAGCAGGATGGCCGTGCCCTTATCGATGCCGGAGGGGCTGAAAATGCCGTTGGCGGTGGTGACGGTGACCTTGCGGCCTGCCAGCTCCACCTGCACGGGGCGGGGCTTGAACTCCGTCTCGGGGGTCTCAGAAAAGTAATGCTGCTCGCTCATGCTATCCAGTGTACCGGGAGGCCCGCACCGGCCCGGTTCCCGGGGGGCAGAACGGCGTCCCGATCCCGCCTGACGCTCCTGGCCCGCACGGCCCAGCGTTCCTGGCCCGAACGGTGCTGTGCCCGCCTGCACGCCCTGAGCGCACAGGTGACCAAACCCCCTACCCGAGCGGGGCAACGGCGGTAGAATGGAAGGCGTATGACTTCTAAGAATAATTCCGTATCTGAGGCCGAGAAGTTGCCGAGCGACGAGCAGCTGCGCCGCACCGTGGACCGCGTTCTGGGCCGCTCCCAGTCCGCCTCCTCACTGACCACCTACGATGCCGCGGGCACCGCGCATCACGAGAGCGCGCCGACGCGCGGTAGCCGCCGCGTGCTCGACACCCGCGCGCGTGAAATTTCCGATGTTCAGCGTGAGCACTCCGAGTTCGATGGAGATCAGGAAGACCTCGCCGAGCGCCGCGCCCTGCGCCGAGTAGCTAACCTTTCCACCGAGCTGGAGGACGTCACCGAGGTCGAGTACCGCCAGCTGCGCCTGGAACGCGTGGTGCTGGCCGGCCTGTGGACCGAAGGCACCGTCGAGGACGCCGAAAACTCCCTGCGTGAGCTGGCCGCGCTGGCCGAGACCGCCGGCTCCGAGGTGCTGGACGGCCTGGTTCAGCGCCGCCTCAAGCCGGACCCGGGCACCTTCCTCGGCTCCGGCAAGGCCCTGGAGCTCAAGGACATCGTGGAGGCCACCGGCGCCGACACAGTGATTGTCGACTCCGAGCTGGCTCCCTCCCAGCGCCGCGCCCTCGAGGATATCGTCAAGGTGAAGGTCATCGACCGCACCGCCCTGATTCTCGACATCTTTGCACAGCACGCTAAGTCCCGCGAGGGTAAGGCGCAGGTTGAGCTGGCTCAGCTGGAGTACATGCTGCCGCGTCTGCGCGGTTGGGGCGCCTCCCTGTCCCGTCAGGCGGGTGGCCGTGCCGCCTCCGGTGAGGGTATCGGCTCGCGCGGTCCCGGTGAAACCAAGATTGAGATGGACCGCCGCCGCCTGCGCGCCCGCATGGCCAAGCTCAAGCGTGAAATTGCCGCGATGGCGCCGGCGCGTGAGACGAAGCGCCTGAACCGCCGCCGCAACCGCGTGCCCTCGGTGGCTATTGCCGGTTACACGAACGCCGGTAAGTCCTCCCTGCTGAACCGTTTGACCGACGCGGGCGTGCTCGTGGAGAACGCCCTGTTCGCAACCCTGGACCCGACCGTGCGCAAGGCGCAGACCCCCGACGGCATCGGCTACACCCTCTCCGACACGGTGGGTTTCGTGCGCTCGCTGCCGACCCAGCTGGTGGAGGCATTCCGCTCCACCCTGGAGGAGGTTGCCGACGCCGACGTCATCCTGCACGTGGTGGATGCCTCTCACCCGGACCCGGAGGGCCAGATTCGCGCCGTCCGCGAGGTCTTTGCCGAGGTGGACGCCCGCCACATCCCCGAAATCATTGTGTTGAACAAGGCCGACGCGGCCGACCCCTTCGTGCTGGAGCGGATGCGCCAGCGCGAGCCCGAGCACGTCATCGTATCGGCACGCACCGGCGAGGGCATCGAGGAGCTCAAGCAGAAGATTGCGGACACGATTCCGCGCCCCTCGATTGAGGTCAAGCTGCTGATTCCCTACAACCACGGCGAGATTATTTCGCGCCTGCACGAGTGGGACGCAGAGATTAAGAGCACCGACTTCGTATCGGACGGCACCTTCGTGACGGCACTGGTCCGCGAGGACGTCGCCTCGGACCTGGCCGAGTACGTGCTGGAGGGTGACCTGCTGGAGGTTCTGGAAGAGGAGCTGGCCGAGGCCCGCGCCCTCACCGCCGAGGCCGATAGCGCCGAGACTCGCTAGGAACCGATTAACGTGACGCAGAAGACGACGGGACGCACTAGCGCGCCCAAAAACGCCTCTGGGACTGTACCCGTAGCCGAGGGCACCCGATTCACCGGGCAGGAGCTTGAGACCCTGCCCGGTGCGAAGGATGCCCTGAACCTGCTCGACGAGGTTGTGGAGGCCACGGGCGGGCAGAAACGTGACGGTCAGCGCACGATGGCGGCGCACGTAGCGCAGGCCCTTGAACTGCAACGACATCTGCTCGTGCAGGCCGGCACCGGCACCGGTAAGTCTCTGGGCTACCTGGTTCCGGCTCTCGCTCGCGTGGGGGAGTCCGACCAGCCTATCGTGGTGGCTACCGCGACCCTGGCCCTGCAGGCACAGATCGTGAACCGCGATATTCCGCGTCTTCTGCAAGCACTGGAGCCGCGCCCGGAGTCGCAGGCGCAGGTGGCCCTGCTCAAGGGCCGCAACAACTACCTGTGCCTGCACAAGCTTGAGGGCGGCTACCCCGAAGAGGAACAGGATGCCCTCTTCGACATGCCTTCTTCGACCTCCCGCGTGGGCGAGGAAGTCGTGCGCCTGCGCGAGTGGGCTGACCGCACGGAGACCGGCGACCGCGATGAGCTCAAGCCCGGTGTGTCCGATCGCGCGTGGGCTCAGGTCTCGGTGAGCGCGGCCGAATGTCTGGGCCGCCGCTGCCCGCTGGTGGAGGAGTGCTTTAGCGAGATGGCGCGTAGTCGTGCCGCCGAGGCAGATATCGTCATCACGAATCACGCCCTGCTGGCCATTAACGCTTTCGAGGGTATGAAGGTTCTGCCCGAGCACGAGACCGTCATCATCGACGAGGCCCACGAGCTGGTGGACCGAGTGACCGGTGCGGTTTCCGGATCGCTGACCGTTGCGATGGTTCGCCGCGCCGCTCGAGGCGTGAAGAAACACTCTAAGGCCGATTCCGGGGCCCTGGAGATGGCCGCCGGAACCCTGGAAACCGCACTGGAGGGCCTGCCCGAAGGGCTGCTCAACGGCCTCGACGGTCGCCTGCTCACGGCCCTATCCGCGGTGAACGATGCGGCCCGCGCCGCGCTCTCCGATACGAAACCGGACGGCCAGGAGGCCGACGCCGGCCTGCAGATGGCCCGTTCCCGCGTCTCGGAGGTGCACGAGGTGAGCAACCGCATCCTGGAGGCTTCGGCTGAGCAGGATGTGCTGTGGGTTTCGCGTCAGGGCGGCTGGGAGAACGGCCGCTACGTGGCCGCCTCCGATACCGACCCGGCGACCCTGAATATCGCCCCGCTGAGCGTTGGCCTGCAGCTGCGCGACGGTCTGTTTGCCGACCGCACCGTAATCCTAACGAGCGCGACCCTGACGGTGGGCGATTCCTTCGATGTGGCCGCCGGCGCCCTGGGTTTGCAGGGGGAGGGGGCTCCCCGCTGGACGAGCATCGATGTGGGTTCGCCCTTCGACTACCGCAAGCAGGGCATCATGTACGTTGCCGGGGATCTGAAGCCCCCGGGATTTGGCGTGCACGAGGGCCAGCTGGAGCGACTTCGCGAGCTGTGCGAGGCGTCCGAGGGAGGTGCCCTGGGGCTGTTCTCCTCGAAGCGTGCAGCCGAGCGCGCCGCAGAGTATATGCGTGAGCAAAGCGATCTGAATATTCTTCTGCAGGGTGAATCCTCGCTGAAGGCCCTGGTGGAGGAGTTTAGCGAGGATGTTGACTCGTGCCTGTTCGGCACGATGAGCCTGTGGCAGGGCGTTGACGTCCCCGGAGACTCCTGCCGTCTGGTGGTGATGGATCGCATCCCGTTCCCGCGACCGGACGATCCGATTGCGCAGGCCCGCACGGAGTCGGTGAACCGTCACCGCGGTAACGGGTTCATGGCCGTCTCTGCGCATCACGCGGCTATCCGCATGGCGCAGGGCGCGGGTCGCCTGATTCGTTCGGTGAATGACCGCGGGGTCGTGGCGGTTCTGGATTCGCGACTCGCAACGAAGCGCTACGGCGGCTACCTGATGAGGGCCATGCCGCCGATGTGGCCCACCCAGAATAAGCAGGCCGTGGTGGGTGCGCTGGCCCGTCTATCGGAATCCATCGACAGGTAGCCCGTCTACCGTGTGCTGAGCGGGCCATCGTGTATTGAGCGGGCGGCGCGTTTTCCCCGCAGGGCTATTTCCCCGTAGAGTCAGAGAAAAGCCCCCGGCACTCGCAAACTTGCGAGTGCCGGGGGCTTTGTTCGTTATGGGCTTTGGAAGCGCTGAAGTCTCAAAGGACGTAGCTACCAGATCGGGGCGTTGGCGCCGGGAGGCATAGCACCCCATGATGCTCTCGCGAAGAGCGGGGATTAGAGGCTACGCAATACCGAAACAACCTTGCCCATGACGGTGGCGCGGTCACCCATAATCGGTTCGTAGCTTGCGTTGCGCGGCATGAGCCAGGTGTGGCCATCAACCTGGCGGAAGACCTTCACGGTGGCCTCATCGTCCAGCAGGGCGGCCACGATGTCGCCGTTGTCGGCGGTGTGCTGTTCACGCACGACGACCCAGTCGCCATCGCAGATAGCGGCGTCAATCATGGAATCGCCCTTGACCTTGAGCATAAAGAGCTTGCCGTTGCCGACCAGCTGGCGCGGCAGGGCGAGTACATCTTCCACAGACTGCTCGGCGGTGATGGGGCCGCCCGCGGCAATGCGACCGACGAGGGGGACGGGTACGAGGTCGTCCTCGCCAACCTCAAAGTTCGGAAGTTCAGGCAGGGGAGTGTGCATGCCGGCGCCGTTTTCGTCGAGCACTTCGATGGCACGCGGGAGCTTGGGATCGCGGCGAATGTAGCCCATATTTTCGAGTCGGCCAAGCTGATGGGTGACCGAAGAGAGAGACGCAAGACCCACCATATCGCCAATCTGGCGCATGGACGGCGGATAGCCCTTCTGTTCAATCTCGGTGCGGATCGCGTCAAGAATCTTCTGCTGGCGCGCGGTCAGCGCCGGGCGGGGTGCTGTTGCCATATCTCTTCCTTTGGTCTGTGTCGCCGAAGGCTGCTGTACCTTCGGCGGAGCACGGATGGGTTGTCCACGTGTTCGTCATACGGTGACGTATATCGCACGGCTTAGGTGAAACATACCCCTTATCTCGTCAGGGGTGGATTAGATTCTAGATCCGTCGCGAGTCACGCCCCGCCATGATGGAAATCATCACGAGCGTGTGGAACATCTCTTGACACAAGTGTAGAACACTCTACCGACAAATTCAAACAAATATACTAGATTTTTTCTTCGAAACCGGAGGAATTTTTAGTATGTATCTGCTAGACTTTAGAACACGGATTCGGATACAGTGGAAAACCCTCCCGATTTTCGGGGCGCAAACGGGGTATTCTCCATGTAATTCGAATACTCGTTCTGCCTTGCGGGTCTGGAAGGGGGTTGTCGAATGTTCGAGAGTATTCGAACGAGAAACCGAATGACCTTCCTTATGCCGAAGGGGAGTTCTGGGGAATGCGTCTGCAAGACAAAACCCCGAACGTTCCTTGACCCGACGTGTCGGGTCCCGGGCAGAAAAACGAACAACCACACTCAACTCACCCGCCGAGTCTCGAGAGAGCTGGCACCGTTCACCCCGGCGGATTACCGCGGGAGTGAGCTTGAGAGAAAGGAACCACAATTATGACCGCAGTTTCTTTGGCCCCTCACCGTGCCTCTGCGTCTGCTACCCTTCCGGAAGGTTTGGTGGTACTTCACCCCGCGCACGCACGGCAGTCCGCGCGCATCGCTCGAGGCTCCTCCCGTCGCGCATCCGCTCCTCAGTCTTCTGCCTCTCCGGCGCCCGTCCGCAGTGTCTCTCCCACCGCGGCGGCTGCTCGGCCTGTGGCCCCCTCCGCTCCGGTGAATGAACGCTCCGGTTCGGCGCACCTCTCCGGGCAGGGGAGGGAATCGTCTTCCCGCCGTGCGGGCCTTGTGCCCTCCGCTATCTCGGGTCTTCGCTCCCTATCGTCTCGCCTGGAACGCTTCAACCCCCTGCGCAATTTCAAGGGGCTGCCTCTGCTGACCCTGGCCGCGCTCGTGGTGCTGGGCGCCATTACCTTCCTCGGCCCTTCCTTCGGCCCCCGTGTTGAGAACGCATCGGCTACCCAAGCCACTGTGACCGTTAAGCACGGCGAGACACTGTGGGACATCGCCCAGTCGGTGAACCCCGGCGGTGATGTCCGTGATACCGTGGTGCGTATTATGGAGATGAACTCGCTGACGAGCACCGCTGTCGACGCCGGTCAGCGCCTCGAGGTTCCCAAGCCGCGCCACTAGGCAAAGCTGTCGAGGCGAGAGCTTCGGCTCACTCGTCAGCGGATTATGAATCGGCTACGAACCGCCTACCGCACTACTCAAGGAGCACGCGATGTCAACACCCTCTCAGTCCCATCAGGACGCGGTCTCCTCACCGCGCCCCGTGGTCGCCGTTCTGGGAGATTCCGGAACTCACGGCGCCATGGTAAAGCTTCTTCGGGATTCGGGTGCGGAGGTCATCGTCACCGCTGACCCGCATCAGCTCCGCGAGGCTGACGGCATGGTGGTTGCCGGTCCTGCCGGTTCCCTTGAGGCGTTCGACGAGCTAAAAGCCAAGGACGCTGAGCGCGTGATTGGGCGCCGCGTGGCCGGTGGCCGTCCGGTGCTCGCGGCCGGTGCCGCCCTGAGCTGCCTTTTTGAATCCGTCGCGGTGAACCACCCGCAGCTGGGCAGCGTGCAGGTTCAGGGTATGGGGGAGTGGCCCGGCGAGAGCGTGGAGCTTTCCACCCGGGGCCTGGTGCCCGGCTCCTCCGCGGTGTCCCCCTCGACCGGCAGTCGACTGCTCAAAGATATTGAGGGCGAGGCCCGTTTCAAGTCCGAGCACGGTGTTTTTGAGTGGGTCTTTGACCAGAGCATTGACTATATCGCTCCTCCCGCGGTGAGCTGGACGGCAACCGAACCTCCCTATATTGCCGCGGTGGAGAACGGCCCGCTGACCGCTGTGCAGTTCTGCCCGGTCGTATCCGGTGAGCTGGGTGCGGAATTTATGCGCCGCTGGGTTGGGTCCCTCGCGGTGACCGGCCGGCTGTCGCCTGCCGCGGGTGAATCCGCTACCGGTGGGGAGGAATCATAATGGCTAAACCCATCCTCGAACTTCTGCCGGCCGTCGATATTTCCGAGGGCTACGCGGTACGCCCTGTGGGCGGCACCCTGTCCGGTGGCGAGCAGCGTCTCGATCCGGTCAAGGCGGCGCTCACCTGGGTGAAGGCTGGCGCCCGCTGGATTCATCTGGTTGATCTTGACCTAGCCTTTGGCCGCGGTACGAATACGGATGTTCTGGCGGAGGTTGCCGCCGCCGTCCGTGCCGAGAGCGCCCGGAGCTCTGCCCCGGTTCGTATTCAGGTCAGTGGCGGTGTGCGTAATGCTGAGAGCCTGGAGCGAGCCCTGAGTCTCAACCCGGACCGCGTGAACGTGACCAGCGCGGCGCTGGCGGATTCTGCCTGGCTTGAAGGCACTCTGGCTCGTTACGCCGATTCTGATCTTCTAGCCCTGGGGCTCGACGCCCGTTACGACCCCGAGCGGGGTTGGGTGACGGTGGCTCGCGGAACCGACTGGTCGGGCCCCGAGGTGGCGGAGGCGCTGGCCTGGCTAGAAAGCGTGGGCGTGCGTCGCTATATCGTCACCGATGTGAGTAAGGATGGCTCGCTGGCTGGTCCCGGCGCGGAACTGCTCGATGAGGTGCTGGCCCAGACCGTCTGTCGGGTGGTGGCGTCCGGTGGCGTGGCGTCGCTGGCGGACCTTGAGAAGCTGCGCGCCATGGTGCCTTACGGATTGGAGGGCGTGGTGCTGGGCAAGGCGCTATACGTGGGGAACTTTAGCTTTGAGCAGGCACTCGAGGCCGCTGGCTCCCGCTAAATCTCTCCTTTCTAATAAGGCTGTCGGCTCCCGCCAGTCCGCGCAGAATATATGCAGAATACATACGGTAAAGCCCCGCCTCCTTCAACCGAGGGAGACGGGGCTTTACCGTGAATAGATTGGGGGCGACATGGTAGGCCGGCCGGTTCGAGAGATCGGTTTAGTACACCGGGCCGGTCAGCTTCTCGCCGGGGCCCTTGCCGGGCTCGTCCGGGAAGGGGGAAGCCTCACGGAATGCCAACTGCAGGGTGCGCAGGCCATCGCGCAGGGGTGCTGCGTGCTGGGAACCGATTTCGGGGGCGGCAGCGGTGACCAGGCCCGCCAGGGCGGTGATGAGCTTGCGCGCTTCATCGAGGTCCTTGAGATCGTCTGCGTTCTCGTCGGAGGCCAGGCCGCACTTGACGGCTGCGGCGCTCATCATGTGGATGGCCGCGGAGCTAATGATTTCGATGGCGGGAACGTCTGCAATATCGCGCAGCTGCTCATTAACGGCCTCGACCTGCTCCTCGGTGAGCTCGGTGTGGCCGTGGACGGGGGTTTCTTCTCCCGCGGTAAAGCGGAAGTTATTGTTTTCAGTGCTCATAACCCTAGAATCTCACATTTCGTTTATTTCGGTAAATGCGTCCTTAAGAGTGGGTGCTTCTGTGGACTTTCTGGGGGAGCCCCCGCAATTTTTATGGTGTTTTGCGTCTATTTCCTTGCGTCTGTCGGGGATTCTGCGGTATGGTTGTAGGCAGTTTGCAAGTGGAGCATGCCTCCCACCCGGTTGACCGCCGCAGGCGTTTGTTTGCGAGTTTTGAGGTGAACGGGTTCGTCCGCCGATTTCGGCGTACGCTGGTTTGTGCCTCCGCTTGTGTAACTGCGGGGGCTTTTTAGCGCCCGCAACGGATAGTATTCACGGGGAAACCCACAGAGCACAGGAGCTAGTCATTAGCGAACCACGCATTAACGATCGTATCCGCGTTCCCGAGGTCCGACTCGTCGGCCCCGGTGGCGAGCAGGTAGGCGTTGTCCCTCTGAAGGACGCTCTGCGCCTGGCTGAGGACGCCGAACTCGACCTGGTCGAGGTTGCCCCGAACGCGAAGCCGCCCGTGTGCAAGCTCATGGATTACGGCAAGTACAAGTACGAAGCCGCAATCAAGGCTCGTGAATCCCGCAAGAAGCAGGCTAATGCCGTTCTGAAGGAGATCCGTTTCCGCCTGAAGATTGATACCCACGACTACGAAACCAAGGTTGGACACGCTCGTCGTTTCCTTTCCGGTGGTGACAAGGTCAAGGCAATGATTCAGTTCCGTGGTCGTGAGCAGCAGCGCCCCGAGATGGGTGTGCGCCTGCTGGAGCGTCTGGCGGCTGAGCTGGCCGAGGTGAGCACCGTTGAGTCTCGCCCCCGTCAGGATGGCCGCAACATGGTGATGGTTCTGGCTCCGCTTCGCGGTAAGGCAGAGGCTCGCCGTGAGCAGGGCGCCGGCGGTCGCAAGGGTCGCGAGCGTATTGACACGACCAAGGCGAAGCCCGTAACTAATTCTCTGGCAGACGCTATGCCTGCCGAGCTGAAGGCACAGGCTTCCGCCGAGTAGGGAACCGGGTCGTCACTTTAGGATGGGCACGCGCCTCCACCGCTCGGTGGGTGTTGCGGGTTCACCCGGTGCCGGTTCCGAGGCACCTCGCGAGGGGTGCCTCACCTTTGGTCCTTGGGGCTGATGCGTTCGCGTACGCAACCCCACTAAGCTACCCCGCCACTGTGGCGGGGGATGAATGTAAGGAGAACGGCAGCTATGCCGAAGCAGAAGACCCACTCTGGTGCTAAGAAGCGCTTCAAGCTCACCGGTAGCGGCAAGGTTAAGCGCCAGCAGGCGAACCGCCGCCACTACCTGGAGCACAAGTCCTCTCGTCTGACCCGTCGTCTGGCTTCTGACCAGATCGTTACCGGCGGCCAGGCAAAGGTTGTCAAGAAGATGCTGGGTAAGTAAGCAACGCTTACTCTCTGCACCTGGCGCACCGATAGTGGTGCGTACTGATTAAAGACTCGCTCCTGTTCAGCGTGATATGTGAGCTGTTCAGGACATAAGACGAAGGAGACACACGTGGCACGTGTGAAGCGCGCGGTTAACGCGCACAAGAAGCGCCGTACTATTCTCGATCGTGCATCCGGCTACCGCGGTCAGCGTTCTCGCCTGTACCGTAAGGCTAAGGAGCAGGTCACTCACTCGCTGGTTTACAGCTACGACCACCGTCGTAAGAAGAAGGGTGACTTCCGTCGCCTGTGGATTCAGCGTATCAACGCTGCTTCCCGCGCACAGGGCCTGACCTACAACCGCTTCATCCAGGGCCTGAAGGCTGCTGGTGTTGAGGTTGACCGCCGTATGCTGGCTGAGCTGGCTGTTAACGAGCCCGCTGCCTTCAACGCACTGGTTGAGATTGCTAAGAACAACCTGCCCGAGGACACCTCGGCTCCCAAGGCTTAATTAGCCTAGGTTGTGTTCTTACCTCGAAGATCTAGGTTCGGGGTAGGATGCTTAAGCGTCGTGAGCGGCCGTCTGCACTTTTGAGTGTGGGCGGCCGCTTTCTGCGTACCTGGGGTTGTGACTGTTCTGCGTTTTTGGGTGTGCCTTTGCCTGTACCCTTTAAGAGTGAACTTTTTTGAACGTATTAGTACCCCCGTTGTGATGTCCAACCCGCAGGCAGATCGTGTGCGCGATATTGCGAAGCTGCGTACCCGCGCTGCTCGCACGAAGAAGGGCCAGTTCCTGGTGGAAGGCCCGCAGGCTGTGCGCGAGGCCCTGAAAGCGCACCTGAAGAGCCCCATCCTGGACGCCGTGTACGTTACGGAGGCCGCGTTCGACCGTCATGAGGATATTGCCGAGTTGCTGGAGCAGGTGTACGGCACCCCCACCCCCGAGGAGGGCCGCCGCGTTTTCATGCGAGTGGTGACCGAAGAGGTGTTGGCGGCCATGGCTGATTCGGTGAGCCCGCAGGGTATTATTGCGGTTTCCTTTATGGTGGATGCTTCCTTCTCGCTGCTCTGGGGTGAGGGCGCGTTGAACCCGAAGTTGATTGCTGTGCTGTCTCGTGTGCAGGATCCGGGTAATGCGGGCACGATCCTGCGTGTGGCTGATGCCGCCGGCGCCGATCTTGTGATTACCACCAAGGGCTCGGTGGATTTGTACAACCCGAAGACGGTGCGTTCCACCGCGGGTTCGCTGTTCCATGTGCCGATTATTCAGGGCGTGCAGCTGGAGGATTTCGCGGAGGATGTGAAGTCTCAGGGGACCGCGGTGCTGGCTGCTGACGGCTACGGTGCGGTGGATCTGCAGGAGCTGAGTGAGTACACTGCGGCTCGTCGTGCCGGTGTGGAGGCGAGCGCCCCCTCCGGCGTGAAGGGTAATTTTGATCTTTCTAAGCCGACGATGTGGCTTTTCGGGAATGAGGCGCAGGGCTTGAACGCTGAAGAGAAGGCTGCCGCTACGATGCGAGTGGCTGTGCCGGTGTACGGCTCGGCGGAGTCCCTGAATGTGGGTACCGCCGCGGCGGTCTGCCTGTACGCCTCGGCGATGGCACAACGCTCGAACGCTCTGGGCTAATACCGTAAGCCCATCATCCCGTGGTGTACTCTCCCGGCGAGCTGTGTTCGTCGTGGCTGTATCGGGCCGAGGTTTGGTCGTGCCCGCCGCGGGCCTTTTACAAACTTTTGAATAGTGTCGCCCCCGATGGTTCCGTGCTTTTCGGGTTAGCGCGGCCTGCAGAAAGGTAAATATGTCTCAATCCAGTCATTCCGGCCACTCGGGAGCCGGGGCGATTATTGCCGCCCTGGGGGCGAACCTCGGTATCGCCGTCCTGAAGTTCTTGGCTTTTGCCCTGACCCGTTCCTCCTCGATGTTGGCCGAGGGTATCCACTCGCTGGCTGACTCCGGCAACCAGGTGCTGCTTCTTTTGGGTGGCCGCGCCTCCCGCAAGCAGGCCGACGAGGAGCACCCGTTCGGTTACGGCCGTAACCGTTACATTTACGCGTTCATCGTCTCGATTATCATCTTTGCATTGGGCGGTCTATTCGCCCTGTATGAGGGTTTCGAGAAGCTTCACGACCCGCACGGTATTACCGAGTGGCAGTGGGTTCCGGTGGCCGTTCTGGTGGGTTCGATTCTGCTGGAGGGTAACTCGTTCCGCGTGGCTGTCAAGGAATCCAGCGGCCTGAAGGGTAAGCAGGGCTGGCTGCGTTTCCTGCGCACCTCGAAGAACCCGGAGCTTCCGGTGCTTCTGCTTGAGGATGCGGGCGCACTGGTCGGTCTGCTGCTGGCCCTGATTGGTGTGGGAATGACCCTACTGACCGGTAATGGCCTGTGGGATGCTTTCGGCACCCTGGCTATCGGTATTCTGCTGGTCTTCATCGCGGCGTTCCTTGCGGTGGAGATGAAGTCGCTGATTTTGGGTGAGGCGGCTTCGCCGGAGGATTTGGCGAAGATTCGCGCGGCGATTGAGGATGGCGACAGCGAGCGTATTATCCACATTAAGACTGTGCACCTGGGTCCCGAGGAGATTCTGGTGGCGGCGAAGATTCGTATTCACGATGCTGATACCGGCCGCGCTGTGGCTGATGAGATTGACGCGGCTGAGGTGCGTATTCGCGAGGCTGTTCCTGCGGCACGCATCATTTATCTGGAGCCGGATATTTTCCGGGCTTAGTTCTAGGAGATTTTTGTTATGACCGTTGAGATGATCGTTGATGGTTTGCTAAAGATTTTCGTTGGCCTGATCATTCTTTTGGTGTACCTGCGTCTGACTCACCGTTCTCAGGCGGGGCACCAGACCCCGATTGATACCATCGGTAACTTTGTCATCGGTGGTGTGTTCGGTGGCGTGTTGTACAGCAAGCAGATTAGCCTGTTCTACTTTGTCATCTACATGGTGTTTACGCTGTGCATGATTCAGCTGCTGAACGTGGCGACCACGAAGATTCGTTTTCTGCATATGGCGGTGCGTGAGCAGCGCGTGCCGGTCATTACGGATGGTGATATCGATATTAAGAGCTTCCAGCAGGCAGATGTGGTTCTTGATCCGATGCGCCTGATTGCTGACCTTCGTGCGCAGGGTATTTACGACCTGGAAGACATTGAGTTCGCTCAGATTGAACCGAACGGTGCGCTGAGCGTGATCCGTAAGGGTGACGGTGTGCCGAACTTTGCTCTGATTGTGAAGGGTAGCTTGGTCACTCGCGATATCGCGGATGCGCACAAGACCGAGGATTGGGTGTACCTACAGTTGCGTGCCGCTGAGGTCGAGCTTGAGGATGTCTTCCTCATGGAGTTCAAGAACGGTAACCGCCTTCTGATTCTGCTGAATGACGGCACTAATATTCGCCGTGAGGTAGCAGAGGCCTCGAATATGAATGATGAGGAAGAAGAGTGGCAGGAAGGCGTGGAGGACGCTCCCGAGCCTGATGATACCGAGGATGCAGAGCAGGAAGTAGCGGAGCACGCTGCTGAGGATGCGCATCCGATGAAGGATTCTAAAGCGTAGAAGAAGGTAGAGAAAGATGAGTGAAGTGTCGCCCTCGTTTGAGGTTCAGGTGGTTGGCGCCGCCGTGGTTGATTCTTTGGTGGCTCCGACCCGTATGCTGGTGGCTCAGCGTTCTGAGCCGCAGACTGTTGCCGGGATGTGGGAGTTCCCGGGCGGTAAGGTCGAGCCGGGGGAGAGCTGCGAGCAGGCGCTGGTGCGTGAGCTGAAGGAGGAGCTGGGCGTGCAGGCGCGTTTGGGTGCTGAGGTGCTCGGCGCGTACCCGCAGGGCTGGCGTCTGAGCGAGCGTCTGGCGATGCGCGTGTTCTTTGCGGAGATTCTTTCGGGTACACCGGATACTTTGGAAGATCACAGCGCCCTGCGGTGGATGCCGCTTCCCCCAGCGGGGGAGGGAATCCTCGAGGCCACGGAAGCCGCCGAGATTCTGGCGCTGCCGTGGATTCCCGCGGACTTCCCAATCGTGGAGGCACTCCTGCGTCAGCTCGGTCGGTCTGGGTCGGGCGACGAAAGCTAAGGGCGCGCACCTCGCGTGCCGAGGACACTCCGGTAGCCGTTGCGGCACCTTGACGGAACGTAACGGCATTCACGCGGCGTAATATTTTCGTCCGAATAGTTTTTTCTCAGCTTTTTTTAAAAGTCCACGCGGGGTGGGGGTCCGATACGGACCCCCACCCCGCGTGTATTTTTATGCGTGAAACATAACCTGTAACTAAGCCCAACCTGCCTTTTTTATTAGCCAGGTATTCAAATGTCGTAAAGATATGCTGACAATCTGTGTCTATCGGGGAGATTCTGAGCGAATAAAGGCTCGATAGGCCTTCGAGCCGCACAGACAG
Source organism: Rothia sp. HMSC072B03 (assembly GCF_001809565.1). Taxonomy (NCBI): domain Bacteria; kingdom Bacillati; phylum Actinomycetota; class Actinomycetes; order Micrococcales; family Micrococcaceae; genus Rothia; species Rothia sp. HMSC072B03. The sequence goes on along the minus strand of NZ_KV797963.1, from coordinate 17,337 downwards.
AACGCGCGGTAGTGTCGTCAAACGAGCCGGTTTCCCCGTAGTCTTAAGGGGTCAATTAGGATAAAAAAATATGTTGATTTGGTGATACTGACATGAATTTTTGGGGAGCCTTCCTCGGAAACTTTTTGATTGGCCTACGCGAGGGTCTCGAAGCGGCCCTGGTGGTCGGAATCCTCCTGGCCTACATCCGCAAGACAAAGCGAACCCACCTGCTCACACCGATGTGGCTTGGTGTGGCGGTCGCGGTTATCGTCTCCCTCGGCTTCGGCGCGCTACTCACCTTCGGCCCCGAAACCCTCACCTTCGAGGCGCAGGAAGCCATCGGCGGCTCCCTTTCCATCATCTCGGTCGGCTTCGTCACCTGGATGATTTTCTGGATGGCAGAAAACGCCCGTATGCTCTCTGCCGAGCTCAAGGACAAGCTGGATGCCGCGCAGACCAGCGCCTGGGCGGTCGTCCTGCTCGCCGCGCTCTCCGTGGGCCGTGAAGGTCTCGAAACCACCCTGTTCATTTGGTCGGCCACCCGCACAGCCGGTCAGGAGGCGAACGCGACCCCCATGCTCGGTGCCCTCGTCGGCATCCTGGTCGCCATCCTCATGGCGTGGGCCATGATGCGCGGCATGATGCGCATCAACCTCTCCCGCTTCTTCACCATCACCGGCGCGTTCCTGGTTATCGTGGCGGCCGGCGTGCTCTCCTACGGTATTCACGACCTGCAGGAGGCCGGTATCCTGCCGGGCCTGAACAGCACCGCATTCGAATCTTACCGCTACATCGACCCGAGCGGTTTCGTGGGCACCCTGCTCAAGGCCGTGTTCAACCTGTCCTCGACCACCACCTGGCTTGAGGCCGGCGCCTGGGTCCTGTACATGGGCATCGTGATGCCGCTGTTCATCCGCGCGCAGCGCCCGGGCCTGAAGTCCTCAGCTAAGAAGCAGGCGGCGAAAACCGAAGCCGAAAAGACGGCGGCATAGGGCTCTCGGAGCCGGCCGGCTCCGGACCTACCCGAATAACCCACCGGATAATTCTTTCGGACACCCCTCAACGTGCGACAAAGAACCGCCGCAAACACATACACATACAACATAAGGAGAAACCATGCGTAAGACTCTCGCCTCCGCAGGTGCACTGCTCTCGGCCGGTGCGCTCGCCCTGACCGGCTGCACCCCCAACAACCAGAACGTGGCGTCCTCCGCCTCGGGTGCCGCATCCTCCGACGGCACCATTAACGTCACCGCAAGTGACGATGCCTGCAAACTCTCGGCTACCACCGCCAAGGCCGGCACCGTGACCTTCAAGGTCAAGAACGAGGGCACCAAGGTCAACGAGTTCTACGTGCTTGGTGCCGACGGCCTGCGCATCGTCTCCGAGGTGGAGAACATTGGCCCGAACCTCAGCCGCGACCTGACCGTGGAACTGCCCGAGGGCAGCTACAAGACCGCCTGCAAGCCCGGTATGGTGGGCGACGGCATCCGCGGCGACTTCACCGTGACCAAGAACGAGAACGCCGCCCCGATTTCCGCCGACGAGCAGGCCCTGCGCGACACCGCGGTCACCCAGTACACTGCCTACGTCAAGGACCAGGTGGAATCGCTGAAGACCAAGACCGAGCAGTTCGCCGAGCTGTACACCGCCGGTAAGGACGACGAGGCGAAGGCCCTGTACTCCTCGGCTCGCCTGCACTACGAACGCATCGAGCCCGTGGCAGAATCCTTCGGCGGCGGCGAGCTTGACCCGGCCCTGGATGCCCGCGAAGCAGACGTGGAAGAGGGCAAGGAATGGACCGGCTGGCACAAGATTGAGAAGGATCTGTGGCAGCCGACCGCCGAGAACAACGGCGGTAAGGCATACACTCCGCTGACCAAGGAGCAGCGCGCGGAGGTCGCCAAGAAACTGGTGGAAGACACCCAGAAGCTCTACGACGAGGTGCACTCTCCCAACTTCAAGCTGGAGGCATTCCAGATTTCTAACGGCGCGAAGGAACTGCTGGACGAAATCTTCAACACCAAGATCAGTGGTGAAGAAGAGACCTGGTCGCACACCGACCTCTCCGATTTCCAGGGCAATGTTGACGGCGCCCGCGTGGCCTACGAGGGCGTTCTGCCGATTCTGAAGCAGAAGGACCCCAAGCTCGCCCAGGACATCGAGAAGAAGTTCGACACCGTGCAGAACCTGCTCAACAAGTACAAGAAGGGTGACGGTTACGCCCTCTACACCGAGCTGACTAAGGACCAGATTCGCGAGCTTTCCGATGCCGTGGAGGCTCTGTCCGAGCCGGTTTCGAAGATGACCGAGGTCGTCACCGGTTCCGCCGCGAAGTAACGCATCGTACGGTACGCCGCGAGGGCGGATGCGCTACCGGCAGCCGGGTGGGGGAGCGTTGAGCCCCCGCCCGGCTGGGGCCTTCCCGGGCCCCGAGCCCTCCGCAGATTCATCACACCATATTCAGCACAGAAGAAAGGCTTCCCATGCTTACCGAACACAATTCTTCGGCCGCCGAGACCACCCCGGAGACTCACCGCGAGGCTACCCGCGCCGCCGGTACTACCCGCCGCGGTGCGCTGGGCGCGGCGCTCGCCGGTGCAGGAGCCCTGGGCGCGTTGGGTGCGCTCGCCGGATGCTCGTCAAACTCCAGCAGCCAGGCTTCGGCATCGAGCTCTGCCTCGGGTACCTCGAACGACTCTCACCCCTTCTACGGTGAGCACCAGAGCGGCATCTCCACCGAGGTGCAGGACCGCATGTACTTCGTGGCGCTGAACCTGAAGACCACCGACCGCGAAGAGATTCGTTCCCTCTTCCAGGAGTGGACGAAGGCCTCCGCAAGGATGCAGGCCGGCGAGCTCGTGGGGGAGGACCGCTCCTACGAGGCACCGCCCAAGGACACCGGTGAGGCCATGGACCTCTCCGCCGCGCACCTGACCATTACTTTCGGCCTGGGACGTAGCTTCTTTGTCGACGAGAACGGCAAGGACCGCTTCGGTTTCGCCAGCAAGCTGCCCGAGGCGCTCGTGCGCATCCCGCACATGACCGGAGACGCGCTGGAGGCGAAGCGCAGCGACGGCGACCTGTGCATCCAGGCCTGCGCCGACGACCCGCAGGTGGCCTTCCACGCGATTCGCAACCTGATTCGTATCGCCGGTGGCCGCGCCGTGGTGGCCTGGCAGCAGCTGGGCTTCGGGCGTACCGCCTCCACGACCACCACGCAGGTGACGGCCCGTAACCTCTTTGGCTTCAAGGACGGCACGAACAACCTGAAGGTTGAGGATCCCGACCTGCTGAAGAAGCACGTGTGGACCTCCTCGCAGAATTCGGCGAACAGCCCGGCATGGATGGAGGGAGGCAGCTACCTGGCCACCCGCCGCATCCGCATGAACATTGAGACGTGGGACCGCACCCGCCTGCGCGAGCAGGAGGAAATCGTGGGTCGTACGAAGACGACCGGTGCCCCGCTCTCCGGCGGTGAGGAATTCACGAAGCCCGACTTTTCGGCGATGGGTCGCTCCGGCCCCCTGATTCCGGCGGATTCTCATATGCGTCTGATGCACCCGGATCAGAACCAGGGAGTGCAGATTTTGCGCCGCGGCTTCAACTACACCGATGGTGCCGACGAGCTGGGTCGCCTGGACGCGGGCCTGTTCTTCATCGCCTACGTGTGCGATCCGCGCACGCACTTCATCCCGATGCTGAGCACGATGACCGCCTCTGACGCGATGAGCGAGTACCTGCGCCATACCGGTAACGCTCTCTTCGCGGTGCCGCCCGGGGTGAAGGATGAGAACGACTACATCTGCTCGGGCCTCTTTAACTAGGCGCGCTCGATGTAGCTGGGCATCTGCCCGATGCTCCAATACCGCCCGATGTGCCGGTGAACGCCCCGATGGGAGGTTCACCGGCACATCGTCATATATGAGTTCGACACGAGCATTTTCTTTGGAAACTTCTTACCGACCGGGTAGTATTGAGGGAGAAATCACATACAAATTGGGAGACAATGATGACTGCTCAACCTCCGTACGACCCGAATGCGTACCGCTCCGACGCGGTACCTTCAGACACCCAGGCCATCTACATTCAGGAAGGTGGCTCCAAGCCGGGTGGAATCCTGTTCCACTCGCCGACCAAGCACCCTAAGATTCTGCGCCTGCAGGAGATTATGATTGTCTCCGCGTTGCTCTGCTTTGTCCACGGCATCATTTCTTCGTTCGCACCGGATAACCTGTCCCCGCTGAAGGGCCTGCCGGAGTTTGGCGTTGCGGGCGGCCTGGGATTGCTCATCGGCTCGGCCATCGTGTACTCGTGGGTGTACTTCACGATTCAGAAGGGTAAGCGCCAGGGCCTGACCGTCGGCCTCATCTTCGCGATTCTCGGCGCCTTCGTCGCGGTCCTCTCGCTGATTGGCAACGTGATTGACGCTCAGCGCTACGGCTTCGTGCCGCTGTACGCCGCGTGGTTTATCGCCAACGTGCTGTGGATTCGCTCCTCCTTCGACCCCGAGGTCAAGGAAGCGCTGGCCTAATCCTCGCCCCCGCGGGGACCCGTTCGGCAAATATGCCGCCGCGGGGCGCGCGCACCTGACGACTCCACACCTAATCAAAGCATCAGAGCGCCCGGATGGACTATCCGGGCGCTCTGATGCTTTCGCGTGGTTCTCTGGTCTAGAATGGGTAGGATATGCGCCCGCAGACCCTGCCGGGATGCTCCGCCCCTCACACGCTCGGCGCCCGCCGTGCCCGGGGCAATTGGTGAGCTCTCGCGGTCCCCGCGGTGCCGCCCCATAGTGACAAACCAGCCGACCGGCCCCAACGTGCCGGTGGTACGCAGAGAAGAGTGACAATGACCGATTCCGTGCAGGAACACGAGGGCCCGAAGGGCCCGGCTCAGGTCCTCGCCAACATCGCGCAGGTCCTGGAGAACAACCCCGAAAAGGGTCTGGACGCCGTTCGTGAGGCATTTGAGGCCGAGCGAGAGCGCGCCAAGCAGGAGATTCGCGAGAAGGCAAAAGACTTTGACAGCCTCAAGGAGGTGCGCCTGAGCTTCTTCGGCGAGAAGGGCATCATGAGCATCGCCAACCGCCAGATGCGCGACCTCCAGAACCAGCACAAGGGCCCCGTGGGCAAGCTGCTGGGCCAGGCCCGTGCCGCACTGACCGAGGTTATTGAGGCTCGCACCAAGGAGCTGGAGGCCGAGCGTGAGGCCCGCATCCTGGCCGAGGAGGCCGTGGACATGTCGGCCGCATCCGCTCGCCGCTCCCTGGGCGGTCGCCACCCCATCGCCCTGATGCAGGAGCGTCTGACCGACATCTTCGTCGGCATGGGCTGGGAGGTTGCCGACGGCCCCGAGCTGGAGTCCGAGTGGTACAACTTCGACGCCCTGAACATTAAGCCGGACCACCCGGCACGCGAAATGCAGGACACCTTCTACGTTGAGCCGAAGAACGCTCACCTGCTGCTGCGCACCCACACCTCCCCGGTGCAGATGCGCTCGATGCTCTCGCGTGAGCTGCCCCTGTACATTGTGTGCCCCGGCCAGGTGTACCGCACCGATGAGCTGGACGCGACCCACACCCCGGTCTTCCACCAGATTGAGGGCCTGGCCGTGGATAAGGGCCTGACCATGGCCGATCTGAAGGGCACCCTGGAGTACATGGCCCGCGCCATGTTCGGCGAAGAGGCTAAGATTCGCCTGCGCCCGAACTTCTTCCCCTTCACCGAGCCCTCCGCCGAGCTGGACCTGTGGCACCCCAACGCCAAGGGCGGCCCCCAGTGGATCGAGTGGGGTGGCTGCGGCATGGTGAACCCGAACGTGCTGCGTGCCGCCGGTATCGATCCCGAGGAGTACTCGGGCTTCGCGTTCGGTATGGGTATTGAGCGTACCCTCATGTTCCGTAACAACGTCGCCGACATGCACGACATGGTCGAGGGCGACATCCGTTTCTCTGAGCAGTTCGGGATGGAGATCTAAATTATGCGTATTCCCCTGTCATGGCTGCGCGAGTTCGTGCCGGTCGCCGAGGACGCTTCGGCTGAAGATTTGATGGCAACCCTGGTGAAGGTTGGTCTGGAAGAAGAAGACGTTCACCGCCCCACCGACGAGATGTCGGGCCCGATTGTGGTGGGCCAGGTTCTCTCGATGGAACCCGAGACCCACTCGAACGGCAAGACCGTGAACTGGTGCCAGGTGCGCGTGGTTCCGGAGGGTCGGGAGCAGACCCTGACCGGCAAGGGCATCGAGCCCTCCGGCGTGCAGGGCATCATCTGCGGCGCCCACAACTTCAAGCCCGGCGACAAGGTCGTCGTGACCCTGCCCGGCGCCGTGCTGCCCGGCGGTTTTGCGATTACCGCCCGTAAGACCTACGGCCACAAGTCGGCCGGCATGATTGCCTCGACCCGCGAGCTGGGCATCGGCGACGACCACGGCGGCATCCTGGTGCTCTCGACCCTGGGCCTGGACCCCGAGGTCGGCACCGACGCGATGGAGCTGCTGGGCCTGTACGACCAGGCGGCCGAGGTGAACGTGACCCCGGACCGCGGCTACGCATTCTCTCTGCGTGGTATTGCTCGCGAATGGTCCCACGCTACCGGAACCCCCTTCGAGGACTTCGTGCTCGCCTACGGTGAGCGCGCTCCCGAAGCGAACTCCTCCGGTCACCCGGTGGCCCTGCGCGACGATGCCCCGATTCACGGTAATCCGGGTTGCGTGCGCTTCGTGATGCGCGAGGTATCCGGCGTGAAGGCGGATGCGCCGGTTCCGACGTGGATGTCCTCGCGTCTGCGTCTGGCCGGTGTGCGCTCGCTGTCGCTGCCCGTCGACATCTCCAACTACGTGATGCTGGAGACCGGTCAGCCCCTGCACTTCTACGATGCCGATAAGGTTCAGGGCGAAATCGTGGTGCGCCGCGCGGTGGCCGGTGAGAAGCTGGTGACCCTGGACGGCGTGGAGCGTACCCTGCACCCCGAGGACATCGTGATTGCCGATGATTCGGGCGTGATCGGCCTGGCCGGTGTGATGGGAGGAGCCTCGACCGAGGTGACCGACTCGACCACCCGCATCCTGATTGAGGCCGCACGCTTTGACGAGGTGTCGGTGGCTCGCACCGCCCGCCGCCACAAGCTGATTTCCGAGGCCTCCAAGCGTTTCGAGCGCGGCGTGGACCCGCAGATTCAGGCAGCTGCCGCCCAGCGTGCCGTGGAGCTACTGGTCGAGCTGGCCGGCGCCCAGGCTGAGCCGGGCGTTACCGACGTGTCCCTCGGCTACGAGCCGGTCGTCATCGAGCTGCCCGCCGAGTACACCGCCGGCCGCATCGGCGTGGACTACTCCCCGGAGCAGATTGAGTCCAGCCTGCGCGAGATTGGTTGCTCGGTGGAGCGCACCGAGTCCGGCTACCTGGTGGCCGTTCCTTCCTGGCGCCCCGACCTGCGCGCGAAGGAAGACCTGACCGAGGAAATCGCCCGTATCGACGGCTACGAGAACATCCCCTCGACCCTGCCGGTGGCCCCCGCCGGCCGCGGCTACACCCCCGAGCAGGCAGGCAAGCGCCGCGCCCTGAACGCGCTGGCCGCAGCTGGCCTGACCGAGGTCTTCGCCTACCCCTTCGTGTCGGCTGAGGCGAACAACCTGTGGTCGGCTCCGTGGGTCAGCACCCCCGAGAACCCCGTGACCGAGGTGCCCTCAATTCGCCTGGAGAACCCGATTTCTTCGGCTGAGGGCTGGATGCGCCGCTCGCTGCTGCCCGGCCTGGTCGAGGTGCTCAAGCGCAACCTTTCCCGCGGCTTCAAGAACCTGGCCATCTTCGAATCCGGCCACGTGTTCATCCCGGGTGAGAAGCTGGGGTCGGACTCTATCCCGCCGCTGGGCGTTCGCCCCTCGGATGAGGTTCTGGCGGACCTGAACGCTGGCATCCCGAAGCAGCCCTCGTTTATTGCCGGCCTGTTCGCCGGCACCGAGCACGAGGTGATGCCCGGTGCGGCTCCTCGTGCTTACGATTGGCGCGATGCCTTGGACGCCGTGCGTCTGATTGCGGATGCCGTATCCGCGCCGATTACCGTGCGTAACGGCGTTCATACCGCGTTCCACCCGGGGCGCGTGGCCGAGGTCCTGGACGCGAACGGCGAGCGCATCGGTTTTGCCGGTGAGTTGCACCCGAAGCTGTTGCAGGAGCTGAACCTGCCGGAGCGCACCTGCGCCTTTGAGCTGGACTTCTCCGCCCTGTTCGCGCACCGCGTCGAGGTACACCAGGCCGTTCCGGTGCTGACCTACCCGGCGGCAACCCAGGACGTAGCCCTGCTGGTGGACCGCGATTTGCCCGCTTCTGAGGTGGAGCGCGTGCTGCGTGAGGGCGCCGGCGAGCTGCTGGAGGATATCCGCGTGTTCGACGATTACCGCGGTACCGGCATCGATGAGTCGAAGAAGTCCTTGGCGTTCGCGCTGCGTTTCCGCGCACCGGATCGCACTCTGACCGCGGACGAGGCTTCCGCCGCTCGAGAGGCAGCCGTGGCGGCCGCCGTCGAGCAGCTGGGCGCGGAGGCTCGCGTCTAGTCGAGACCAAGTGACGCTGACGGGGTGGGGGCTTCGGCTCCCGCCCCGTTTGCGTGAACACCTGCGCGTTCGACGGCGCATCCGCCGAATTTGTATCTGAATATGCGCGTTTGGCCTCGTCAGATAAAGAATAAAGCACAAGTTTGTTCTTTTATTGGTGATGCTCCGCGGTAATGGGTACCCTAGAAGGTAGACGATTTGAGGGAGAGATAATGGCTAACCGAGAAAGCTCGCACGATCGCCGTCCGCAGAACGAGGATTCTGCGACTAATCATTCCGAGGATTTCCGCTACGAGGAGCCCGAAGAACTAGAGTATGAAGAGTACGACGAGTACGACGACTACGAAGAGTACGATGACGACGAGGATGACGAGGAAAACGCCTCCCTTTTTGCGATGAGCGAGGATGAGCTGGAGGAGCGCCCCGGCGTGAACTGGCTGTCGGTGCTCTCGGCCGTCGTCGCGGTGGTTGTGGCCATTATTCTGGCGGTCGTGGGCGTGCGTTCCTTCGCCTGGGTGAACGCGAATGCCGACTACGCCGGCCACAGCTGGGTTGTGCAGGGCACCTACCAGGATTTGACTCCCGACCTGATTACCAAGGAGAACGTGGCGCGCTATAAGGGCAACCTCCCCGCCGATGATGCGCTCAACGGCAAGACGTACGTGTCGAATCTGAAGGATAAGTACAAGGTCAATTCCAGCGCTACGGTGGAGTTCCGCGGTTCGCAGACCGGTGACGTTCCGGCCGATTTCCCGCGTGAGGTGGATGGCCTACTGGTTGAAAACAACGGTCAGCTGGAGGTTGTTTACACCGCAGAGAAGGGCACCCTGAAGCCCGTAACCGAGGGGCAGGTGACCGGTCATCGCGTGGCCGGCATCGCAAGCATTATCGGCGCGATCCTGGTGCTGCTGGGCGGTATGGTGTTCGCCGTGTGGCTGAACCGCCGTTCCCGTAACGTGGAATACGAGGACCTGGACGGTCTGGTGGATAACGAGGACTAACCGATCAGTCCTTCCATAACGATTTTGTGGGGGCCCGCCTCCCGCGCCGGTACGTGATGAGCGTAGTCGGTGCGGTAGGCGGGCTTTCGCTGTGCTCCCGGAAGATGCTCCCCAAAGAGGGGGCGGCGCCTATGCATAGCACGCGAGGTTATACGTCCGGGTGCGTATTTGCACGCGGAGATACGGCGGCTGGAACGTACATATCGTGAGATTCCGGGGCGGATTTCCCTATAAATATGAGAATAATCCATATTTATGACGCATATTTATGTGCATATGTATTATCTTGGGTAGAGAGGACGCTACCCGTTCCACCGACGGACGGGAAGGTCCGTACTCGTGATTGGCACCGTAGGAAGAAGAGATAACATGCCTTTCCCCTCGACCAAGATCGCGCGTCAGGCCCGCATCGTTGAGCTGCTGCAGACCCGACGTGTACGTTCCCAGGCTGAACTGGCGCAGTACCTGACCGATGACGGTATGAAGGTTACTCAGGCCACCCTTTCCCGCGATCTCGTTGAAATTGGAGCCGAGCGCATCCGCGATGAGGGCGCCGGTCTGATTTACGCTGTTCCGAACTATCCGGCTCGCCGCGGTGGCGGCACCGCGCCGGACGCCCGCATGATTTCCCTGTTCAAGGAGCTACTGATTACCGCTGAGGGTTCGGCGAACATCACGGTGCTGCGTACCCCGCCGGGTGCGGCTCAGTTCCTGGCTTCCTCGATTGACCAGAGTGGCATGGACGCCATCCTGGGTACGATTGCCGGAGACGACACCGTGATGGTGGTTACCCGCGACCCCAATGGCGGGGCTGCGCTGGCTGAAAGCTTCCTGGACTGGTCGGCAGCCCAGTAGCGTGCGAGGGGTGCGCCCCGGACCGTCCGATGAAGAATCGGCGGTCCCGGACGCACCCCTGTTGTGTGCCCACGCCGCGGCAAGCGACTCCGGGCAGCGGGAGCCGCCCGCACGAGGGCCTCTCGCCTACAGACGAAGACGATTCGAACAATACCGCAGGAGAACTCAACGATGACTTCGACACCCAGCTCTGCGCCCCGTCACCCCTCGCAGGCCGAGCCCTCGGCCCGGAATAATACCGCCTCAATTCTGGCGGAGGCGGCCGCAGCCTCCCCACGCAAGGTCGCGCTCGCACTGCCCGCCGCGGGGGACTCCGCAGAGTCCTCCTCGCTGCTGAATATTAGCTACGGCGAACTGGCCTCCGCCGCGGCAGAGGTGCAGCGATACCTGGGAACCCTGGGCGTGGAACCCGGTGACCGAGTGGCCCTGTCCATGCCGAACGTGCCGCTGATGCCCGCCCTCTACTACGGTATTGCCGCGCGCGGTGCGATTTGCGTGCCGCTCAACCCCCTGCTGTCGGGTGCGGAGCTGGAGTACCACCTTGAAGACAGCGGCGCAAAGGTTCTCTTCGCCTTTGCCGGCACTCGCCTGGCGCAGGAGGCCGCCTCGACGGTGCCGGTGAAGAACGGTTCGGTGCGGTGCGAAATTTTTGAGCCCTCCGCCTCGCCCCTGGCCCCCTTTGACGGTGTGGACGTTCCGCTGGCACCCGCCGTGGTGAAAGAGCAGGATCCCGCGGTTATCCTGTACACCTCGGGCACGACCGGCCGCCCGAAGGGAGCCACCCTCAGCCACGCGAATATCCTCTCGAACGCCCGCAGCTGCGTGAAGGTTTTTGGTTTCACCGCCGAGGACGTCATCTTTGGCGGCCTCCCTCTATTCCACGCTTTCGGCCAGACGGTGTCGATGAACGCGGCTTTTGCCGCGTGCGCGACGGTGGCTTTGCTTCCGCGCTTTACGCCCGATCACGCGCTGAGCCTGATTGAGGCGGCCCGGGTGTCGGTCCTGGCGGCCGTGCCGAGCATGTACATCTCTCTTGCGGCCCTCATGGCTGAGCAGCCGGAGCGTTGCGCCCACCTGCGCGGTACGGTGCGCTTCGGCATTTCGGGTGGTTCGGCTCTGCCCGCTCCGGTGCACGAGGCTTGGAAGGAGCTGGCCGATTGTACCGTGTACGAGGGCTACGGCCTGAGCGAAACCTCGCCCGTGGTCTCCTTCAACCAGGCGGCCTTCGGCATGGTGCTGGGTTCGGTGGGCCGCGTCCTGCCGGGTGTGCAGGTTCAGGTGCGCGACTCGGCGGGCGTTGAGCGCCCGACGGGGGAGAGCGGCCAGCTGTGGGTGCGCGGCGAGAACGTGATGCTCGGTTACTGGAATAACCCCGAGGCAACCGCCGGAGTGTTCGACGGTGAGTGGTTTGCGACCGGGGACGTGGCTCGCGTGGATGCCGACGGCAATATCTTTATCGTGGACCGCATCAAGGACATGGTGTTGCGCAACGGCTACTCGGTGTACCCGCGCGAGATTGAGGATGTGCTGTACACCCATGATTTGGTGCAGTCCGTGGCGGTGCTGGGCGTGCCGGATGAACGCGTGGGCGAGGAGATCGTCGCCGTCGTCGTGCCGCGGGCCGGAGCCGACTGGGGCGTGGTGCAGGCGGAGCTCAACGCCCTGGCCCGAACCCGCCTTGCGGCCTACAAGTACCCGCGCCGCTACATTGCGGTGGATGCGATGCCGCTGGGCCCGACCGGAAAGATTCTGAAGCGGGACCTGCGTTCGAAGCTGGCGGAGTCCTAAGAGCATACTGAGAGCGTAGAGTCCTAGAACGCGGGGCCCTAACCTCCGATGCTTCCCGCGCTTCAAAGCCCCGGCCCCTCGAAATGAGGAAACGGCTGGGGCTTTACGCGTGAACCTCGCGTCAATCTCGCGTTGATGCGGGCTAATGTGGGTGACCGGCGGGTGTACAGAGGAAAAAAGCGCTGGAACAGAGTAGAATTCTCTAGGCGGCCTGTGCCGCCGCAGACGATTCCGGGCCGTTCGGGCCCGACGCCACCCCACGAAAGAGAGAGCATGAGCGTTCCCGCTTCTGAGGCTACCCCCATCGAACAGCGCATCCCCGCGGCCTGCGCCACGATTCAGGATTACCCGCACGAGGGCATCCTCTTCTACGATGTGACGACTCTCTTCGCCAATCCCGAGGTATTCAAGGCCTGCATCGATGAGCTGGCCCACCGCTTCGAGGGCGAGTTTGATGTGGTCGCCGGTGTGGAGGCCCGCGGCTTCCTGCTGGCATCGGCCCTGGCTTACGCTACGGGCAAGGGCATCATGACGATTCGCAAGGCCGGCAAGCTTCCCCGCGAAACCTACCGTGAGGAGTACGCGCTCGAGTACGGTACCGCGGCCGTCGAGATTCACTGCAGCGACTTCGCGCCGGGTACCCGAGTGCTGATTCTTGACGATATTCTGGCAACCGGCGGTACCCTGGAGGCCGCGGTGAAGCTCGTGGAGCGCGCCAAGCTTAAGGTTGCCGGCGTGGCTGCCCTGCTGGAGCTGGAAGGCCTGGGCGGCCGCGATGCGCTGGCCGGTTACCGCGTTGAGACCCTGAGCCTGGTCTCCGAGTAGCGGCCCGATAGCGGATTCCGCATTATTTCTTCCTGCCGTAGGGTAGAACCAAAGGTGCCCCTTCCGATGCTTTCGGGAGGGGCACCTCGCTGTCTGACCGGTGCTACCGGAAGCCGTCATATTTCTGGGCTCGAGAGCCCATCCTGTAGAATAGTGACCCGTATTTTTAGGTGCCGCTCACGGTGCCGCACTGAGACGCACTATGTTTAAGGAGCTTGCGTGTCATCTGAACCCCTGTCCCACCGGCCTGAGGAATCGTCGAAGGCTGAGCAGCTATTTGCAGAGCAGATGGCTGCTGAGCGCGAGTACGTGTCCCGCGTATACGCTCGTCTGGACGAGCTACGCGAAGAGACCGCTCAGAAGCTGGCGGATGTGCGCAAGAACCAGGCGGTGGGCGGGCACCAGAACCGTTCGGAGCGTGATTCCTTCGCAACCTATTACGAGGATCGCCTGGCTCAGCTGAACGCCGTGGATTCTCGCTTGACCTTCGGCCGCCTGGACATGGACCGCGAGGGTGCGGATGCTGTGCGCTACATCGGCCGCATCGGCATTACCGACGATAACCAGCGTCGCCTTCTCATGGACTGGCGTGCCCCCGAGGCGGGTACCTTCTACCAGGCCACCGCGTTTCAGCCGATGGGCGTGCGTCGCCGTCGTCACCTGATGCTGGAGGGCCGCACCGTCGTAAATATTGAGGACGAGGTCTTCGACGAGGCCATGCTGGAGGACTCGGACGCCCTGCACGGTGAGGGAGCGCTGCTGGCTGCGCTGAATAAGAAGCGTACCGGCCGCATGGGCGATATCGTGGCGACCATTCAGGCCGAGCAGGATGCAATCATCCGCTCGGAGCTGCCGGGCGTGCGCGTGGTCCAGGGTGGTCCCGGTACCGGTAAGACCGCGGTGGCTCTGCACCGCGCGGCCTATCTGCTGTACACAAATCGTGAGCGCCTGTCGAAGGCGGGTGTGCTCGTGGTGGGCCCCTCGAATTCTTTCATGTGGTACATCGAGCGTGTGTTGCCTTCGCTGGGCGAAACCGGCGTGGTGATGGCTTCGCTGGCGACCCTGTACCCGGGCCTGCGCGCCGTGCCCGAGGAAGACCGCGCGGTGGCCGCCCTTAAGGGCGATTTGCGTATGGTCAAGGTCATCAAGCGCGCTGTGGCGGACCGTCAGAAGGTTCCCGCACGGGCGCAGCTTCTGAACGTTGAGGGAACGGACGTCGAGCTGACCCCCGAGATGGTGCGTTCGGCTCGTTCCCGCGCCCGCTCGACTGGTAAGCCGCACAACGAGGCCCGCGAAACCTTCGTGAAGATTCTGTTGAAGGAACTGACGGCCAAGCTTGATGAGCAGCTGAACCGCGCGGCGGGCCGCGTGGTGGAGCGCCCTTACCTGCAGGATGACGTGCGCGCCTCCATGGACGTGCGTCGCGCCTTGAACCTGGCGTGGATGCCGCTCTCGCCCGAGACCCTGCTGCGCTCGCTGTATTCGAAGCCGCACTACCTGGAGTCGGCTACCCGTAGTCTGTCGAAGGCGGAGCGAGAGCTTCTGACCCGTCCTGCGGATGCTCCCTTTACCGAGGCCGATGTCCCCCTGCTGGATGAGGCCGCGGAGCTGCTGGGCGATTTCTCGAAGGTGACGGGTGCCGCTGCGGCGGCGCGTGCGGCAGCCGAGCATCGCGCGAACCTTGAGAACGCGACGAAGGCTTTGGAGAACGTACATCAGTCCCTGGAGGATATTGGCGCCGATGGCGTGATTACCCCCGAGCAGATTGCGATGATGAACGAGGTGCGTGGCGAGCGGATGACCGCGGCGGCCGCGGCGTCGGCTGATCGCACCTGGGCGTACGGTCACGTGGTGGTGGATGAGGCGCAGGAGCTCTCGCCGATGCAGTGGCGTCTGTTGATGCGACGCTGCCCCATGAAGTCCTTCACGATTGTGGGCGATATTGCGCAGGCTTCGTCGCCGGCGGCGGCTTCGTCGTGGGCGCAGGCCCTGGAACCGTTCGTGGGGGAGCGCTTCACCCTGGACGAGCTGACGATTAACTACCGTACTCCGGCGCAGATTGCGCAGGCGGCGGCTTCGGTGGCTCGGGCTGCCGGCTACGAGGTGTCGGCTCCTCGCGCGGTTCGTGAGGGTCAGTGGCCTCCACTGATTCGCGAGGTTGCCCCCGATGCCGTGGTGGAGCAGACCGTGTCCGTGGTGAGCGATGAGGTTGCCCAGTCCGGCGGCGCGCTGATTGGCGTGATTTGCCCGTCGAGCCTGTACCTTGAGACGGCTCGGGCGGTGGCTCGTGCGCACGCCGACCGCACGGGTACCGCGCAGACGGCTCTGGAAAACCAGGTGCTGGTGCTGACCCCGTGGGAGGCGAAGGGCCTGGAGTTCGACGTTGTGGTGATTGTTGAACCGCAGCAGCTGATTGATGATGCGGATGGCGCGGTGGGTGACGTGTACGTGTCGATGACCCGTCCCACCCAGCGCCTGTATCTGGTGGGCTCGCGCATGCCCGCGGGCCTGTAGCCGCATCCATGCACCCGCCGCCGGGCGCTTGTTCTGAGCGTTTGTGCCGGTGCGGTGTTAGGCTTAGTACATATTTTGTTCGGACGCCTCGTGCGTCGTTACCTTGTGAATGGGAGAAGCATGTCTGCCGAGATCCTCAACGCGCAGCATAATGACGATACCTTCGAGAATATTTGGCAGGAGCTGAAGTGGCGCGGCCTGGTGCACGTGAGCACCGATGAGGCTGCCCTGGAGAAGGCGCTGAGTGAGGAGACCCTGACTTTCTACACGGGTTATGATCCGACCGCGGCTTCGCTGCACCTGGGCCACCTGGTGCAGCTGCTGGTGATGCGTCGTCTGCAGCTGGCAGGTCACAAGCCGCTGGGCCTGGTGGGGGGTTTCACCGGTCTGATTGGTGATCCGCGTCAGACGTCTGAGCGTGTGCTGAACTCTCCTGATGTTGTTGCTGAGTGGGTGAAGTCCCTGCGCGCACAGATTGAGCGTTTCCTGTCTTTCGAGGGTGAGAACGCTGCTCGGATGGTGAATAACCTGGACTGGAGCGGTCAGATGTCTGCTCTGCAGCTGCTGCGCGATGTTGGTAAGCACTTCCGCGTGGGCACCATGGTGAAGAAGGAGATTGTGGCGAAGCGCCTGAACTCCGACGAGGGCATTTCGTACACCGAGTTCTCGTACCAGATTCTGCAGGGCCTGGACTTCCTGGAGCTGAACCGTCGTTTCGGCTGCACTCTGCAGACCGGTGGTTCTGATCAGTGGGGCAACCTGACCAGCGGTACCGAGCTGATCCGTAAGGTCGAGGGTAAGAGCGTTCACGCTATTGGTACCCCGCTGAT
The DNA here is from genome assembly GCF_001809565.1 of Rothia sp. HMSC072B03. NCBI lineage: Bacteria > Bacillati > Actinomycetota > Actinomycetes > Micrococcales > Micrococcaceae > Rothia > Rothia sp. HMSC072B03. The sequence goes on along the minus strand of NZ_KV797963.1, from coordinate 989 downwards.
TACTAACTCTGACGGCACCAAGTTCGGTAAGAGCGAGGGTAACGCTATTTGGCTGAACCCGCAGATGTGCTCGCCGTACGCGTTCTACCAGTTCTGGCTGAACACCGCGGATGCGGATGTTGTGGATCGTCTGAAGGTGTTCACCTTCCTGACTCGCGCTGAGATTGCTGAGTTTGCCGAGAAGGTTGAGAAGGAACCGTTTAAGCGTGAGGCTCAGAAGACTCTGGCGTACCTGGTGACTTCGCTGGTGCACGGCACCGAGGCTACCGATCAGGCCGTGGCTGCTTCGGAGGCTCTGTTCGGCAAGGGCGATTTCGCTGCTCTGGACGAGGCTACCCTGGAATCTGTGGTTGCGGAGCTTCCTTCGGCGAAGCTGACCGAGGACCGCCTGGACCTGATTTCGGTGCTGACCGAGCTGGGCTTTGCGAAGTCTAACTCTGAGGCTCGTCGCATTCTGAAGGAGGGCGGCGCTTCGGTGAACGGCGTGAAGGTTCAGGGTGAGGACGCCACCATCTCCAAGGATGACCTGCTGCACGGTCGTTTTGCGATGGTTCGCCGTGGCAAGAAGAACCAGGGCGCGGTTGAGCTGGTCTAGTCTCTTCTGACTTTCTCTATACATAGAGGGGGAGGGGTTCTTCTCTGCTGAAGTATTCATTACTGAATGTTCGGTGGGGGAGTGCCCCTCCTTTTCTGTTCCCTATATACGTTCCCTTTATATACAGAGCCCATCCGTCAGGAGGGGCTCTTCTTGTATCGTTCTGCTGCCCTCTTCTGGCTCTGGGTTTTCTTGGTTTGTCTTTGTTCGCGAGGGCTTTGGGCACCTTTCGACCCTGTTTTGGGGCTCCAGAGAGGGGAATATCGCAGATTTTGAGGTTTTTCAGAAATTTTTTGGGCACCCTTAAAACGTTCTGACTAGGTATTTTGTTACTCAAGAGGGTGGTTGACGCCCATTCAAGGCCTTATTTGTGTTCTACTTCACCTGTATTCGG
>NZ_KV797962.1:0-4763 GCF_001809565.1 Rothia sp. HMSC072B03 | reverse complement strand
TTCAACGGTGTCGTGCTCGCAATACCGAAACGCACCATCGCTTCAGGCTTACTCATCCCACCATCAACTACAGCCTTCGCTGCGGCGACCTTGGTCTCGTAGTCGTATTTGGTGTGTTTTACTCCCATGGCAAGAAGCCGGCCCTTCCCGATGACGCGGTACATTTTCTGCCACTCTCTCACAGTCGCGGCAGATATACCAAGGCTTTTGGCGGTCAGACCATAGCCAAATCCCTTCTCAAACATTTGTACTGCCTGTTTCCGAAGCAAACGATCGTGTCTCATTCCCAGATGCACGGACATGAAAAGCCTCCCGTTTCCTGGACTTCATTTTCGATGTCCAAGAAACGGGAGGCAGTTCACATCACGACGAGGTCTTCGAACGCATCACCCACCCGGCGCTGCGCCGCGTCATCGACGTCGTGCTCGTCTTCTCGGGCTTCGCGATGGGCTTCGTGATGCTCGCGGGCGCCGGTGCGAACCTCGAGCAGCAGTTCGGCCTGCCCGCGTGGGCGGGTAGCGCCCTGTGCGCGGTGCTCGTGATCCTCACGGCCTTCCTCGACTTCGACCGGATCATGAAGGTGATCGGCGTCTTTACGCCCATGATCATCGTCGCCATCACGATCCTCACCATCTACTCGCTGGCGACGCCTCACCCCAGCGTCGCCGAGCTCAACACCGCCGCCACCCAGGTCACCCCGGCGCTGCCCAACCTGTGGCTCTCCACGATCAACTACTTCGCGCTGTGCGTCGTCAACGGCATCGCGATGGCCTTTGTGCTCGGCGGCTCGGTGCTGCGCATCGGCGAGGCCCGCCGCGCCGGGCGCATCGGCGGCACCATCATCGCCCTCGTCATCGGCGCGGACGCCCTGTGCCTGTACCTGAACGTGGATCGCGTCTGGGACGTGAACGTTCCCGCCCTCGAGATCGCGCGTTCGATCCACCCGGCCTTCGCCTTCGTCTATACGCTCATCATTTTCGCGCTCATCTACAACACGGTCTTTTCGCTGTTCTACTCGACGGCGCGCCGCTTCTCGGGCGGGCAGACCACCCGCATGCGCATCGTCCTCGTCGGCGTGGTCGCGGTGGGCTACGCGGCCTCCCTCATGGGCTTCAAGAAGCTGATCGGCGGCATGTATCCGATCATCGGGTGGCTGGGCGTCGCCCTCCTCGTCGTCCTCGCGGTCGGCTGGCTGCGCGAGCGCTCCGCCGTCCTGCGCGAGGAGAACCTGCGTCGCAAGCTCATTCGCGTCCTCGTGCGCAAGCAGCCAGGCTTTCACGTCCCCTCCCGCCGCGTAGCCGCCCGGGCCGTCCGCCGCCACAACACGGTGGCAGGGACGGATGAGGAGTAGAGGATTGCGTCCGACCGCCCCGCCGATCGCCTGGGCCGATGCGGGCACGCCTGCGTCCCGCAGCGTGGCCGTGAGGTGCCCGTACGTGCGCGTCGCGCCGTAGGAGATAGCGTCCATCGCCTCCCACACGCGCCTCTGGAAGTCCGTGCCCTCAGGCGCGAGGGGGACACTCGCGGGGGAGGGGGCTTCGCCCGCGAAGTATCCGTCGAGCCAGGCCACCGCCGCGTCCAGAGCGTGCGCGTCGGCCTCGTCCCACTCTGCTGGCGCGAGGACAACCTCCCGGGAATCGGGCGAGGTCAGGTCGAGCGCCGAGCGCGCCGAGGCCTCGTCGATGCCATAGGGGGAACCGAAGAAGCGCTGCCCGGTCACCCACAGGCCGACGAGCGCACCGCCCCGCGCGGCCAGCGTGAGGCAGCCGATGGGGGAGTCATAGGCGGCGAGCGCCGGATCAGAACTGCTCGGGGTGATCTCGATAGGCATACGCCCACACTGTCACGGCGACAGTCACAGCGCGAGTCCAGGCATCGCGGACGGCGCTCAGTTCTTCGCCCTCGAAGCCCTCCGCAAGGAGACGGTGCCCGACCTCCACAGTGGGCGCGATAAAGGCGAGCACGTAGCGTAGTGGCACGAACGGTGTCGAGTCCGCCCCATCCGCCGCGTTCTTCGCTGCAGACATATGCCGTGCGCCGATCAGGTACTGGTAGTCCAACCACGCCTGATCCCGCTCGCGCGTGCACATGTCGATGATCCACTGGGCAAATCGTGGCTTTGAGGCCTGCGCGTACTCGGGGTTCGGCTGCCCGTCCGGGTGCGCGGAATGGGCTGCCAGATACGTCTTTTGAGCCAAAATCCCGCGCCACGTGTCGACCATTTCCATGGCATGGGGTGCCAGGACTGGCTCTGCTCGAGAGAGCAGCTCTGCGTCACGGGGCTGGACGTGCGCGGCGGCCTCAATCTGTCGTAGGTCCTCGAGTGTGAGCGGGGATGTGGGGACGGCATCGGTGCCGTAGGTGTACCCCGACGAGTGGTCGTAAGCGGTCATGAGAACCTCCTTGAACCTATGGGTTAATGGTAGAACGTGTTCTGCTCGTCTGGATCTGTTTGACATTCGGGGATGGTGCAGCGGGCAGATGGGTGGGGCGTGGCGCTCCGCGCGAGTTCGCGGCGTGCGTAGCCGGTGTGGTGAGATGGCAACGACGCTGCGGGGGTTGTTCACAATACAATTGACCTGTGGATCCCCTTCTTATTGCCGTGGCCGGAATGCTCATCATTGTAGCATGCCAGTTCGTCGCGCACAAGGTGCGCGTGGCATCCCCCCTGATCCTGCTGGTCGTCGGCCTGGCGATTGGGTTCCTGCCGCAGGTGGGGGCCATCGAGATCGAGCCGCACATCGTCCTCGAGATGGTGCTGCCGCCGCTGCTGTTCTCGGCGGCCGTGCGTATGCCGACCATGGACTTCCGGCGCGAGATGCAGGCTGTCGCGATGCTCGCGATTCCCCTCGTGTTCCTGTCCGCCTTCGCGGTCGGCTTCGTCATCAACTGGCTGGTCCCCGCGATCTCCCTGCCCTGGGGCGTCGCGCTGGGCGCGGTCCTGTCGCCGACGGACGCGGTCGCCATCTCGATCGCGAAACGCTCGGGCGTCTCCCACCGCATCATCACGGTCCTCGAAGGCGAGGGGCTCTTTAACGACGCGACCTCGCTGGTTCTGCTCTCCGCAGCGATGAGTGCCGGCCTGGCCGCCGACGAACACGCCCTCAATCCGGGCCTGCTCATCGGCAAGGTCGCCATCGCCCTCGGCATCGCTGCGGTATTGGCTGGGTCGTCGGCGAGGTCGGCGTGCGTCTGCGTGCCCTCATCAAGGAGCCCTCGGCCGACACGGTTTTCTCCTTCGCGATGCCCTTCATCGCATCGATCCCCGCCGAGCACCTGGGAGGCTCCGGCCTCGTTGCGGCCGTCGTCGCCGACCTGGTCGTCTCGCGCCGACGCGCCGCCACGATCTCCGCGGCGAACAGGCGTTTCTCCCAGCAGAACTGGCAGACCATGACGCTCGTCTTGGAGAGTGGCATCTTCCTGACGATGGGCCTGCAGGCCTTTGGCATTGTCGAGGAGACCGCCGCGTTCTCCGGCGGCCTGGCCTTCGCCGCCTTCCTCGCCGTCACCCTGGGCGCGCTCATCATGGTCATTCGAGCCGTCTTCATCGCGTTGATGTTCACCTGGCTGGATCATCGACACAAGCGCCGTCAGCGGCGCTACGAGGCCGAGGCCGCGCGCATCGAGCGCTTTGAGAAGCGCATGCACAAGGCGAGTGAGGTTGACGCCGACATGCTTCAGGCGCGCGACCTGAGTCCCGAACGCTGCTTCCGCGAGCGAGACGGACGACGACGGTCACGGCACCGTCGACATGAGCGAGGAGGAGGTTGAGCGCTCCTTCACGCGCGACCAGATCCGTGAACTCGCTCTGGAGGCCATCCACGCCCAGCGCGACGCCCTCCTGCAGGCCCGCGACGAGGGAATCTTCTCCTCGGCGGCCCTGGAAGGCGCCCTCGCCCGACTCGACAACGAGGAAATCCTGCTGGTCTCCAGCCACGGCGTCGACAACTGATCGCCGCTGCGGCGTCAACCGAGCGAGGTCAGCGCGTCAGTCCGTCGTCACCCGCGAGGCGTACGCCGGGTCGTCGGTGACCGAGTTGAGCGCCTCCTCCAGGCGCTGCGGGCTCACAATCCCGTCGCGCGCCAGGACCCGGTAGGTCTGGTCGGCCTCGTGCGTGAGCATGTTCGTAACCTCAAAACCGTTGCGCTCGTAGAACGCCAGGCGGCGCACGCGCTGCTGGTAGTTCCCGGCCTCGCGCACGACCGGCTCGATCTCGAGCAGCTGCGGCACGTCGCCGTAGCGCTCGCGGAAGTGGGTGAGGATGCGCGTGCCGTATCCCGCGCTGCGCGTGCGCCCGTCCACCGCGAGAAAGCCCAGGTAGAACAGGTCGGGGAAGGCGAAGGAGAAGGTCAGGGCAACCACGTTGCCGGCCCCGTCCTCGCCCGCGGGCAGGGATGGATCGATCCACGCGAGGAAGGAGACCTGGTCCATCTGGGCGCTTGTCAGCAGCTCGGGAAGGGGGATCTGCTCCTCGGGCGGGAAGGAACGCTCGTAGATTTCCTTGATTTTGTCGGTGATCGGCCCCTCGTTGGGCACGGGAATCTGGGTGAGGTCAGTCATGGCGTCAGTCTAGCCGCTCGGTCTCGCCCACCCCCGGCAGGCAGCCGAAGGATGAACTGCGCCCCGAAACTTGGACGCATTAAATACTAGCCGTTATGCGGCCTCCTGCAGGGCCTGATCCCGATATTCAACCGGGGTCAGGCCCTTAAGCTTTTCCTGGCGTCTTGTTGTATTCCAATGCGTGATATAGGCTTCAAGGTCA
>NZ_KV797961.1:0-359 GCF_001809565.1 Rothia sp. HMSC072B03 | reverse complement strand
CTCTGGTTGGCTGCTGGGGGTGAGCCAGCGCGTAGTAGTAGCTCGACCTGGCAAGGCCAGCAGCCTCAAGGAGGTCGTACAGCTTGTGACCGCGCCCTGAAAGCTCAGCGACCACTAGGGCTTTGTCCCGGTTTGGGAGCGCTTCTGCGCCTTCAGGGCAATCGATTTTTTTAGGTACGCCACCTGCGCCTCAAGCTTGCGCACACGCTCGGCAAGTTCCTCCTCACGCGTTGGCGGCACCGCCCGCACCGACCCCTTCGGCCTGCCCTTGGGCTTGGGCTTGAGTGCCTGCGCGCCGCCCTGCCGGTACAGCCTGCACCACTGCTTCAACGGTGTCGTGCTCGCAATACCGAAACGCA
>NZ_KV797960.1:0-660 GCF_001809565.1 Rothia sp. HMSC072B03 | reverse complement strand
TGTATTCCAATGCGTGATATAGGCTTCAAGGTCAGCTTTGAAACTCTCGAAGGTTGGCCAGTCCTGGCCACGAAAAAACTCGTCCTTAAGGTGACCGAAAACCTGCTCGGTGGCACCATTGTCGATGCAGTTGCCTTTACGTGACATACTCTGGATAAAACCATTATCAGCGAGCATACTGATGTAGGTCTCGTGCTGATACTGCCACCCCATATCCGAGTGCAAAATCGGTTCAGCCCCTTCAGGTTTGGCATCCATGAGTACCTGAAGCATCTCCTGCTGCTGGGCAAGATTAGGACACATCGAGATGGAGTGGGCGACAATCTCCTTGCTGGCAAAGTCATAAACCGGAGCGAGATAGGCCTTACCAAAGGAAAGCTTAAACTCGGTAACATCGGTACCCAACTTCTGCCAAGGACCATCAGCCGTGAAGTCGCGACCGATGATGTTCTCAAAACTTTGCCCCACCTCCCCCTTATAGGAGTTGTACCTGTGATAGGCCCTCTCACGGCGTATACCGCAGCGCAGCCCCATCTGACGCATCATCTTCAAGACCGTCTTATCAGCGATGCGCACCCCTTCCTCAGCGCGCAGGCACATGGCCACCTGCCTGTGACCACACCCGTTAGGGGTACGCGAAAAGATCTGGGCGACCTTGGG
>NZ_KV797959.1:387-18961 GCF_001809565.1 Rothia sp. HMSC072B03 | reverse complement strand
GGTTCGTCGTGAACTGGCAAAGCGCACTTACTAAGAGAACGGTTTTAGTGGGATAGCTCGTGCTGCTGATGAACCTGTTGCTGCACTGCGCGGGCAGGCTTGGCCTGCTGCTGAGGTCCTCGAGCCTTCGCGGCGGCTACAGCCTGGTGCGGGTGAGTACCGAGGGACTGGTCGTTGAGCTTGGCCGCGTGTGCGGTTTCTGAATCGTAGTGAGCCTCGTAGTAGGCGGCACGCTCACCGCGGGCTTCAGCCTGATCCCACTCATGACCAGCCTGAGCATGAGCCTGCTCTGACTGGTTCTCGTACTCTTGGGCTTCAGCCGGGTCGTTAGAGTCGAGTTCCTTCTGACGCTCAGAATCGGAGAGGTTCTCCCGTTCTTCAGCTTGCTCCTCGGCCTGGTGCTGTTCGTAGCGTTCTTCCCAGCCGTGTTCCTTCAGGTATGCAAGGTAGTCGGCGAGGGTGAAGCCGTATTCGTTCCGTAGCTTATCGTCGAGGTAGTGGTAGGCTGCGGCGGCATCAGCGCGGTAGGGTGCTTCCTGATCTGCTGCGGTGGCCCATTCGGCAAGGTCTCGGCTGGTTGCAGTAGCCCACCATGATTCTTCCCAGAGCCGCGCATACGGAGATGCAGGAATCTGTGTATCTGCATTTACAGATTCCTGGTTTTCTGCACGGGCGACCCGCTGCTTATGGTTCTGCAATGCCTGACGAATCTGCTGGGCAATGGCCTGCAGTTCACGGGAAAGCTCCTGCTCAACATCAGTGCTGTGGTTGTCGAAGGGGTGAATGTTCATCATTGACCTCACGGGGTATCGGTGCTTTCTTCCAGATTAACAGAGCATCGTCTCGTGTGCTGTTGAGAACGACGAAGGGGCATGGGGGTGAGAAATCCAGTAGTGGATTTCTCACCCCCATGCCCCTTTATTAGAGCTCGACGCCTCGCTCTGGGGGTTTCTGCGATAGAATCATACAGCTAGGATAAAACGATGGACCACCGCCCGAGGGTACAGGGGTGAAGGTGTTGAGGGGTCTGCTGGGGGATACCGGCCGAACTTAATGCTCCTAGTTTAAGGCACCTGATGAGGGTGCCTTTTTTGTTGCTTTCTTACCCCTCTAAGATAATCGTGAGAGCATTATTTGGGGTCTGTTCAGCCATTCTAACTCCGCCTTAACCTATTTCAATCCTTATTGGACGGGGTTCAACCTTGACCAGAAGCCTGCACTGTTGTTGCTACTTCAGAGGCGGCTGCAGACGCTAAAGAAACAGACCAATATTTAGAGGGGGACGCACACTGTGCGTCCCCCTCTAACGTTATTACTAAAGTTCCATTCCCTTATGAGTCTTCGGACGAACTGCAGAAGGTGCCGGTGGCTGTTTCGGATGAGGGTCTGTTCCTTTTCGGGCGTGTGTCCTCATGCCAATCTGGCTTACCCTCAAAGCCGCCAGAGTTTCCTCATCCGCATCAGGTTCAGGCGCACGCTCAGCACGGGCTTCCTGCACCTTCTGCTCTACCGGTGAGAGCGGCTTCGGCTGCTGCTCCGGCTCAGTAACCTTCTGGTCCTTTGGATGCTTTTGCTGGTTCTTGGCGCGTTCTGCCAGACGGGTCACCTTGGTATTACTCGCGCCGAAGTGAACGCACTACTGCGCGCAGCAAACTCCGAGCCCAAACCCTAGAAAGAAGTGAGCGGTTCCAACATAAGCCGTATGATGGAACCACTCACGCTACGTTAGAAAAGCTGGGTCTGCCCTTCCATGACCATTCCTCGACCAAAACGGTCTACTTCGTCCTGTCGGTAACCATACCTTAAAAACACGCAAAGGTGGGGTGCTCAAGATATATGTCTTGAGCACCCCACCTTCTTTAGTCTCCGAGTCCTTGACCGGATTCGCGGTTTAAGCCGTGGTTGATATTGCGGTTAGGTGTCTGGGGTGTCTGCTGCTGATTCGCTCCAGTAGGCCCAGTGAAGCCATTCATAATCTGCCGGTAAATCTGCTGCGACTTTTCATCCTCAGCATCGAGTTGGGTCTCATGTGAGGTTTCGCGTGGTGTTGCAATCGCCTCGAACACTTGATACAGCTCTTCAGGATGCAGCTCTGTGGACCCCCTATCTGGCCCACTAAACATTGACCGCTGGTTCCAGACTTCTTTACTAACACGACCGTAGTCGAGCTGGAAGTTGCTCATCTCTGCCACGTGTTGCATGAAAATCTTATTAGTTCTGCCGTTACCCTCACGGAAGCAATGGGCGTAGTTTAGGTTTGCGAATACCTCAGAGGCGGCTTCAGCAAATTCTCTCCGGTTGAGACTCCCCCACTCCGTTGCCTGAATTTTACGGGTTGCCTGATTCAGGTAGTGGTCAATACCCCCATTCTTCGCATCTGCAAAGATGGTCATATTCTTACTCATATTGACGGTACGGTACTCCCCCGCCCAGTCATAAACTTCCTGAAAGAGGTACCCATGAATTGCTTTGAGGTGCTCGGCATCATAGGTGTGAGCGATAAGCCCTGGATCCCTCTTCAGCTTCTTCGCAAAAAATGCTGTCGAGTTGTACTCGAACAGGCTGAGGGCGATAGTATTATCTATCCCTGGGATATTGCGCATCACGTCATTATGCGGTGGCGGGAAGAAGTATGAATCCCATTCCGATTGATTGCTCATTACTTTTCTTCCTGCCGCGCAAGAGCCTCCTGGAGAGCGAGGGCCTCCTCCAGAATCTGCTTCCGGAACTCATCATCGCTGATACGCCCTAATTCATGGTCAATGAAGCGGGCTACTTCCTTGCGACTGAAGTCATATCCTTCAAGCCAGGAAGAGATGAGAGGTTCAACAACGTTTTGGTACTGCTCTTCGTTGAGCTGCGCGAATAGCTCAGGGTAACGCTCAGGAAGGTCAAAGTACTCGGCCATGAGTAGTTCTCCTTAAATATCGGTGGTGTATCGCGGGGTTATTCCAAATCTATCAGAATGACCCTACGGGTATTTTTCGAATAAGTCAGTTACGCTTTCGCGCACGATGTACTGCAGCTTCAAGCAACTTGGCATGGCGCGATATACTGCGCCTACCACCTGGCCCTCTCCCCTTGAGGCGGAAATATGGATATACAGAAATCTGTATATGAAGATTTCAATATTTCTTTATTTCTGTACAGATTTAGTCCTTGTCAAGACATAACTGAAAGGGGCGAGCGAATCGCAATGATTCGCTCGCCCCTTTCAGTTAGGTGCTAGGCGTTAGAGATCTTGCGGCGGACAGACCACACACCAGCGGCTCCGGTGAGAATCAGCATGAAACCGCCAATTGCGATCCCGCCAGTCTCGGCACTAATACCGGTGTAAGCCAACTCGTCGCGGGCGGTAGCCGGCGCCGTGGATTGAGCAGACGGCACCGAAGTGGGGGATTTCGCATCTGCAGCAGGCTGAGCTGATGATCCCTTCTTACTCTTGGGGGTCTTGGAGCCCGGTGCTTGCGGAGCGATGCCCACCTCGTCACTACCGGTTACCTCGTGGTCTCCAGTATCTGAGGTTGCACGGGAGTGTGCCTGGGCATCCTCGGGGGCGATGGGCACCTCGGTACTGACTACCTCTGAGTTATCGGGTGTCTCGTTATCCACAGTGTCCGCAGGTGCTTTCTGACTCGGCTCGGGGGTAGGTGCGATGACGACTTCAACCTCGCCTGGGGTTTCAGTAGCCTCGGGTGCCGGAGTTGAAGGCTCAGGCTCCGGTTCGATAACGGGTGCGGTGTCGTCAGCCGGCTGGTGGCCGGCAGGGGTTTCATCGTGCTCGCTACGGGCCGGTTCAGGCTCAGGTGCAATGGGCACATCGGTGTTCCCCGGGGTTTCAGGTGCCGGGGTAGTAGGTTCAGGGGAGGGGTTGATGGGCACGTCGGTATTGCCCGGCGTTTCGGGAACCTCATGGGTGGGTTCGGTGCTGGGCGCGATAACAACTTCCACTTCACCCGAAGCTGCTTCGCTCGGAGCGGGGGTCTCTTCACGAGGTTCAGAGTGGTCCGCTTCCGTAGCAGGTGCCTCAGCCTCGGCGGGCGCTTCCGCTTCGGGGGTTGAACCTTCCTGCTGTGCAGTATCAGCGGATGCTTCTGCAGGCGCTTCCTGGGCAGGTTCTTCGGCGGGTGCTTCCGCTTCGGCAGGGGATGCGGTGACGAACTCGGGCGTAGTAGCAGGCTGGGTGGCTGCGTTACCGGCACCGTTTTTGGTGATGAGGGCAACGGTCAGGTCGCGGGTCTGGTCGCGGTTGGGCTGGCCATTATCACGGATGGTGATGGAACCGCTCTGGGTGGGTGTTTCTGCTGCGGTCGCTGCGGTGCAGCTAATGGCGCCTGCTGCGGCTGTGAGGGTGAGGGAAGTGATGAGGGCCTTGCGGTACACTTTTTACTCCTCTTGATTAAGGGTTGATGACGATGCTGTGTTGGTCGGGGCTGACGGTTACGCGGTGTCCGTCTGCGGTTGTGCCAAGAACTGGGGTGTCGGTGGAGGCGATATAGCCGCTGGAGGTTGCATCACCAGTGGTTCCGTCACCGAATTCGAGGCTGAATCCTCCGGCGGGTCGGCTTGTGACCTTGGTTGGCATGGCCGGTAGGGCGTAGGACCCCTCGGTGGTGAGGTGATGGACTTGGTCTCCTGCGATGGCGATGGTGCCGGTGCCGTCAATCTTCACGCTGTCGGCTGCTCCGGTGATGTCGATGGTGCGGCTGACGCTGTCAGATTCTGGGGCTTGGAGGGCAAGGATGTCTTGCCCGGCGGGGGTGTGCCAGAGGGTGACGACCTCACCGTTGGCGGTGGCTCCTACCCAGCGAGTGAAGGTTGCTCCTTCGGTGGGGGTTACTAGGGGGTGCGCTCCGGTTTCGGCACCGTTGGCAGTTGCGGTGATGATGGTGCCGTTACCGCGGGTGGATGCCCAGATGCCGTTGCCTTTAGAGGTGGCGATGAAGGCTGCGCCTTCAGCGGGGGAGCGGTACCGTTCGGTTCCGTTAACGCTGATTTTTTGGACGCTTCCGGGGGTGGGGTCATTGCGGGAGATGATGACGGATTCCCCAGCGCGGGTGATGATGGTTTGCGCCTTGGTGGTAATGGTGTTGATGTTGGAGAATTTTCCGCCGGACCACATGAAGTAGCTACCGGGTGCGGTGTAGAGGAATCCGTCACCGGTGGGGTGGATGGTCAGCCCTGCAGCTTCAATCTTGTTTTTGGTGAGGTCGGTCTGGCTGACGAGGGTGCCTTTGGAGGCATCGACAACGTAGAGGGTCGATCCGTCAATGTAAGAGATACGCTGGCCATCGCCACTGAGGGCGCCGGTGGTGTAGGTTCCATTGTCGAGGGTGATGGTGACTCCGGCTGGGGTGGTGGCCACTGAGGTGGTTGTAGGGTGGTTGAGGGCATTGACGACTGCGAATGCTCCGCCGCCGAGTCCTAGTGCTAGGAGGGCTGCGGCGGGGATGAGGATTGCTTTGCGTCGCCAGAAGGACGGCTTTTCAACTTCCTCGGTCACAGTTTGGAGAGTAGGCTCGCCTTCTGGAGTGAGGGTGTAGTAGCTAGTCTTGGTACCTTCTTGGACATAGATTTTGACGTCGCGGCCGAGGGTTTGGGCGAGGTGGGCGCAGTGGTTCCACACCTGTCCCAGGGCCTCTTCAGTGGTTACGTCCTGAAAGGTGCGGGGGGCGTGGTCTTGGATTTCAAGTTGGATGAGGCCGTCAGCTGAGACGGTCGCGTCGATGCGGGGGTAGTCGAGAGCGTCCATATTCTAGTTCTTGTTCTTGGCCTTGCTGTTGACGAAGGTGTTGTAGGCCTGGGGCTCGAGGATGTGGGAGGCCTTCCACTTGTTGGGTCGCTCAGCGGTGCGGTGAAGGCGTACGTAGTAGGCGGGGCTAATTCCTCCATCAACCTTCACATGGACGGTGAGCCAGTAGGGGTTATCTCCTCCGGGAATCTTAAGGGTGGGGTCATCAACAAGTTCTGCACTTGTGACGTTCCCTTTTAGAAGGTCAACGCGCAAATTTTGGTTGTACTGATTCTGGAGTTCGGCATCGATGAGGGGGAAGAGATCTGCAGACCACTCCTTGTAAGGTTTGCCACTGGTGTATGCGGTGACGATTGCTTTTGCAGCGTCGATTGCTCGAGCACGGTCCTCGTCGGTGATGGTGTTGAGAGTAGGGACGCTGGAGGGTTGCTGGCGGCCGCCGCCGGTTCCTGCTAGGGGTGAGGGGTCGAGGCTCACAGTCGGGGTTGCAGTGGTGGGGTTTACCTCGGTGACGGTGGGAGTCTGCGTTGCGGTGCTGGGTGCAGGTGCGGGCGCAGTGGTAGTGCTAGGGGTGGCGGGTGAGCCGGTGGGGGCGGTGTTGTCGGTGGATGCGGAGCAGCCGGTAGCGAGCAGGGCGAGGGTTGCGGTAAGCGCGGTGAGTTTGCGGGTCATGGTGCTTCCTTTCTTAGTGGCTGGGGATGTAGAGGTATGCACTCGGGCGATCAACTGGTACGACTCGGGTGTAGTACTGGTGGTCATTGGGAGCGTAGTCTCCGTTGTAGCCTTCTTCGACGATTGTGCCGTCATCGCGGATTTCTTTCACTATGGCAACGTGTCCATATGAGCTGGCTCCGCCGACGCCAGAGTTGTAATAGACGACGGCGCCAATGACGGGTTTATCTCCAATTTCCCAGCCCTGGGCAATCCAGTACCCTCGCCACTCGGCGGCGTTGCCGGGAGAGTGGAAGGTGATGTTGTCGGCATTGCCACCGGTTTGTTGGACGACACGCCATGCTGCGAAGGCTACACATTCACCGGGGAACGCGTTGGTGGGATCGGTTACTTCAGGGCAATAAGTGTAGTCGTCGGAGCAGTGGGGGAGATGTTTCCAGGGGTAGTCGTCGCCTGATTTATCTGTATTTCCAGATTTCTGGTTTTCTGCATTTGAAGATTTCTGGTTTTTGTTATCCTTGCATTTTCCTTTACTGGATGCCTTTTTATCGTTCTTCCCTGTCGATGCTGAGGCGGAAGCACTGCCAGTGGATTCAGGAGTTGCGTTATTGGCAGCAGCATTGCTCAGTGAGGGCTGCTCGGCGCCTGTAGGGTAGTCGTCGATACCAAGGTCCTTGATGAGGGTCTGGTACTGAGGCCAGTAGTCGCGGATAGCCGGGGCGTAGTGGATATTTTCTGGGTCGTTGTACCCGCCACTTTGGGAGATGACAGCACCAGGGCCGGCGTTGTATGCGCGGAGGACGTTATCGACTTCATTTCCTTCGACACCTGCGTTGCGGAGGGTGGTTTTGAGGTACGCCATGTATCGACCCATGGCCTTGATTGCGGCGCGGGGGTCGGTGGGCTCTTCCCCGTTTCCGAAGGAGGCCCAGGTGTCAGGGATAAATTGAGAAAGTCCGATGGCACCGGCTTCAGAAACAGCGTTGGGGTTCCAGCCGGATTCTTGCTGAATAGTGGCTGCCAGAAGGGAGATGGGGAAGCCGCTGAGGCGGGAGGCTTCTTGGAGTTCTGGAAGGTAAGTCTTGATGGTGTCACCTCGGTCACCGATATTGGTGACGGGGGCGGGGTCTGGTGCAGAAACGGCGTTTTGGCCGGTTTTTGCTTTGCCGGTGGTGCAAGCATCCGCGCTTGACCCACCGATAACGAGAACTAACGAGAGAATGAGTCCGAAGATGAAGATGATAGGTAGGGAGACCACTAGGGCACTTTTTTGCATGGCTTTTTGGCTCCTGGTGTTGGAAGGGTATGTGTGGTTGGTGTGAGTGATGTTGTGTGCCCTGGGGCCGCCCCTGGGGGTGGCCTCGCATCTCATTTTAACAGGGGGTGTGGGGGTTTTACAGCTGGCTGGTCATATCTGTATATGCGTTATTTAAAACTTTATCCCCGCTCATTCGGGGAACATACCCGCACTATATCCAACAGCGCCGTCAGCGCAGGCTCATCCCCGCTCGCGCGGGGACCAGGCGTGACAATAGGGTGTTGTATCGAATGGCAATCTAAAGTCAGGTTAACCACCACCCCTAACACATTAAGGGCTATTTTTGCGCGCGCGGGAAATATTTTTATGTGATGTGCACCATGTGGATAACTTGGTTTTGGGGTGGGTCAATTACCCGCGATACTGGGATGAAAGGTGTACGCCCCTGGGATGAAAGGTGTACACAAGTGGCGAATGGGTCCGCTATTCATCACTAGCTACGGCACACGGTGTCGAGGCATGAGGCTCTATACGGTGGACTAGTGACAATGCGTGGCACGTACATCAGGTGCGTGTGCTATGGTAATCGCTGATACCGGTAATATTTTTTACTCCCAGCGCTGGGGGTTACACACACCTACAACCACGAGGAGGCGCGAGATGCTCGCTGCTGCAAATTCCTTTTTCCTGAACGCTGCTGTGCTGGCTGGCCCGGTTGATCCGGGTGCTGGCGAGGCACCTCCCGGCTCTGACGGCGTTACCACCATCGTTAAGTGGATTGCGTGGATCGTCTTCGCCTTGGCTGTTATCGGTGTGCTGGTGACTGCTGGTGCGATGATGATTAACAACCGCCGCGGTCAGGGCGGCGAGCACGCTGCCAGCCTCGGTTGGGTGTTCGGTGGCTGTATCCTGGCCTCCGCAGCCAGCGGTCTGGTCGGCATGTTCATGGGCTAAAAGCCCTGCACGGGGTGCGCTCACGCACCCCGTGACCCTTTTAATCTCAAGCGAGACCCGTCGCTGGGTCTCCTATCCCCCCATTACCCACTATCACTCACTCAAGCTCTTCCCCACACTGGGTAGGGCTATCTGGTGTACCCCGAAATCCGGGGTGATGAGACATGGAGAGACATCATGGAGAAAAAGTCTGGCGTGACCATTCCCCGCTGGGGTATCGGCATTATCGCCGGTGTTGGTGTGCTGCTGGTTCTGATACTGATTGTGCTGATTCCACGTGGCGGCTCGAGCTCGTCAGCATCGAGTGGCTCTAGTGCATCAGCGGGTTCCGGGCAGCAGTTGACTCATGCCACGTCATCTCTTGCGGCTGGCTCTTGTGGTGCTGGTGCCTCGGATGATGAGTCTGTGATGGACGCTGCCCCGAAGGGCACTAAGTGGGTAACCACCGATTCAGGATGGACTGGTCCTGTATCGAAGACCGCTGGTCCCATTGTAGACTCGCCGATTCGTGGTTGCTTTGAACATTCAACTGAAGGCGCGCTGTATGCGGCAGCCTGGACTCTGCTGCAAATCAGCGATCCTGCAGTCTCCAAGCAGGCTTATGCGCAGTATGTTGTCAATGGCCCCGCATGGGAAGCACCGGCTGGGAATGACGCAAAATTTCAGATTGCAGGCTACCAGATTGTGTCTTCCAGTCCCGATCGTGTCACCGTACGCATCGCGATGACTCTAACCGAGCTGGGGACCGATTGGTATAGCGCTGATGTAACGATGGTGTGGCAGGACGGTGACTGGCGCATGCGCGTACCGGATAGCGCCTCGAAGAATCCTCTTTCCATGACTCAGGTTAGTGATACCGGTAAATTTATTCGCTGGGGCACTGTCTAATGTGTCTGGTCATCTTTCCTACATGTTGGGCTGAAAATGCCGCAAAATCTGCAAGCAAGGGTTTCCTAGATCAGATTGCTGATAATACAGGCGCTGCAATGGCGTCTACACTAGAGACGCTAGGTAGCTTCTGGGTTGCCGTCCCGACTATTCCGCTGGGTGATACTCAGGGTAACGCCTCCGACCCTGTGGCGTTTCTGCAGGGTCACACATGGTGGATATGGTCCACATTAATGGTTTTTAGCGTTCTTTACGCAGCAGGCCAGATGATATGGAGTCGAAAAGGGCAACCACTCATGGAGCTTGTGGCGGCGCTGATACGTTCACTCCTTGCCTCCTCGGCAGGGCTTGGAGCCGTGGTTATCCTCCTGCAGGTCGGTGACAGCTACTCGGTATGGATTCTAGATAAATCTATCGAAGGTGGATTTACTGAGGGTCTTAAGCAGCTAATGTCTGCGCCTCGTGCTGATGGGCTCCAGATTTTTATTATTGTCGCAGGCATCATTGCAATGTTGGTGTCCCTCGTTCAAATCTGTCTACTAATTGTCCGCTCGGCGCTCTCTGTGCTGCTAGCAGGTACACTGCCTCTTGCATACTCTGCGACCAATACCCAGTGGGGTAAGCAATGGTCTCAGAAGCACGCTTCATGGCTTATCGCTTTTGTCCTTTATAAGCCTGTCGCGGCAACAATCTACGCCGCTGCTTTCAAAGTCACTGGTAGCGCGCTGACTGGCAAGCTGGAGGGTGTAGCTGAATCAATCGTCGGCCTCATGAGTGGCCTCGTCCTCATGGTCGCAGCCCTCTTCGCTCTACCCGCTATGATGCGCCTCATTGTGCCCGCAGTCGGTGCCGCCTCGGCAGGCGGCGCAATGTTCGCTGGTGCAGCTGTTGGTAGCGCAGCATCCGGTGCGGTCAATATGGGATCGCGTATGGCCGCTAAGGGTGGTAGCTCAGGTGGCGGTGGCGCTGCTGGTGCAAGTGGTGCTGGTGGCGCTGGTGGTGGTGCATCCGGTGCCGCAGCTGCTAAGGGCGCTGGTACGGCTGCCGCTGGTGCGGCCACTGGTGGAGCTGCTCTGGCTCTGATGGCTGTTGGAGCAGCCGCGAAGAAGGGTACTCAAGCTGTGCAGGCTGCTGTCCATGATGCTGCTGGTGAGCAGCCTCCGCAGGGTGGTTCAAGCTCTCATACGCCCGCTCCCTCTCAGGGCGGTGGTGCTCGTGGCGGTGGATCCGGCGGCTCAGCAAAGCCGAATCCGCAGCCTAAGTCGCCGCAGCCCGAGCAGAAGAAGCCGGAGGGAGGATCGAGTGGCGCACGTTGATACTGAGTATGTTGAACCCACATACGGTAACTGGAGGCTCCCCCAACGTGCCGGTATTGGTAGACTCTCCGGCCTTGCCACTGCTCTGCTGTTTGTCACCATTATCATCACCATCTTCGTCATGCGTCTGGCCGGTATTATCCCCGGCCTCATCATTGGCGTTATCCTCGCGCTTTTCCTGGGCTCCTTCGCGCTGAAGGACAAGCACGGGTACACGCTCATGGAGCGCCTCTCCGAAAGGCTTATTTTCATGTTCGCTCGCTTCCGGAAGCTCAATATCTTCCGCTCGGGTCCGCTCGGCGCTACCCCCACGAATGAGTTCCGCCTGCCCGGTGTGGCTTCCTCTGCGGTGACCTATGAGGGTACCGACAGTGTGGGGCGTCCCTTTGCGCTGATTCACATGCCTGCCGTTAGTATCTTCTCCGTCTCTCTGGCGGTTGAGCCTGACGGTGCGGCCATGGTCGACCAGGCCGATATTGACCAGTGGGTCGCCAACTGGGGCGGCTTTTTGGCTGAGTTGGGCCGTGAGGTCGGTCTGGTAGGTGCCTCGGTGACCGTGGAAACTTCCCCCGGTTCAGGTATCCGTCTGCGCCGTGAGATTGAGTCGTCCATGTCCAATACAGCATCCCCGATTGCTTCGCAGATGCTGGCGGAGGCGGCTCAAACCTACCCGTCGGGTGTCTCTGAGACCCGTGCGTGGGTGACTTTGAGCTTCTCGGCGGCGGCTCGTGCGGGTATGCGTCGCCGTACCCCGGATGAGATGCTCCGTGACCTCTCCTCCAAGGTTGTCTTCTGGTGCTCGCACCTGGAAGCTACCGGTGCGGGTGTGGCCACCCCGATGGTGGCTGGTGATATTGGTCAGATTGTGCGTACTGCGTATGATCCAGCCGTATCTCGCTTGCTGGATGAGGCCGCCTATGTGGGCGAGAGTCCGGAGATTGACCTGTCCTCTGCTGGCCCGAGTACCGCGGTGGTGGAATGGAGTCATTATCGGCATGATTCAGGCCTGTCTGTGTGCTGGACGATGAGTGAAGCTCCGCGAGGTGCCGTGTTCTCGAACGTGTTTGCGCGTCTTTTGGAGCCGCACGCGATGATTGGTCGTAAGCGTGTGACGATGCTGTATCGTCCGGTGGATTCAGCGTTGACCGCGGCGATGGTTGAGCAGGATCAGAACACTGCCCGTACCCGTTTGACCTCGACTCGTAATGGCTCGGCCCGTCTGTCGGCTGAGCTGGAGGCGGCTAATGCGACGGCGGCTGATGAGGCGCGTGGTGCTGGTTTGACCTATGTGGGTCTGGTAGTGTGCGCGACGGTTGAGACTCCTGCAGAGATGGCTGATGCGGTCGCCGTGGTGGAGCAGGAGCTTGCTCCGTCGAGTCGCATCATGTTGCGCCGTGCGTGGGGTGCTCATGATGCGGTGTTTGCTGCGACGTTGCCGTTGGGTGTGGTGTTGGGTCGCCATACGGTTCTGCCGGAATCGGTGAAGTCGGCGTTGTAGCCCTGTGATATTGCGTAGACCTGGGGATTTGTTGATGCAGATTCCCAGGTCTCTGCAAATCAGCATTTCTGCATATCTGCTTTTCTGTTTTTCTGTATGGAGGTTCTGATGAGTCGTCGTCGAGTCGTCACCTATAACGCCGCCGAGGCTGACCAGCCGGAAGCTCCGCGCCGAGCTGGCCTCTTCTCGTCTATTAAGTCGATTTTCGTCTCGTCTACTGAAGCGCACTCGGGTGCCTATGGCCGCTCCCGCGGGTACATGATTCCCGGTGGCGGTGCCTCGCACCTGTTTGAGTCTCCTCGCGAGTGGCGTGGTTCTACCCGTCAGGTGTGCGGCATGTGGCCGTTTGCGGCAGGCTCGTCCACCCCGTTCTCTGGCGCGCCCATGGGTATCGATATTGATACGAATGCGCCGGTTGGTTGTGACCCGATTGCCTGGTTTGTGGACGGCATTATTAATAACCCGTCGGTGTTTATCTTGGGTCTTCCCGGCTACGGCAAGAGCACATTCGTCCGTCATATGCTGTTGGGTATGAACGGCCGAGGTATTGTTCCGTTGATTCCCGGTGACCTCAAGCCTGACTATGTGGATGAAATTACCGCGATGGGCGGCCAGGTCATTCAGCTGGCCCCCGGTCGTGGTCACTTGAACATTCTGGACCCGGGCGAGTTGAGCTCTATCGCTGATTCGCTCCCCCCGAAGACTCGTGAGCGTCTGATGGTGGACGCTCATTCGCGTAAGCTGCAGATGCTTTCTGCGCTGATTTCGATTCTACGTAAGGGTCATATCACTCCGCATGAGGAGACGATTCTGGATGCTGCTTTGACGTATCTGGAGGAGCATCATGAGGGTGTGCCCGTGGTGCAGGATCTGCTGGATGTGATTGTGGCTCGCCCGCAGGCGCTGCAGGATGTGGCGCTGGACCGTGGTGATGAGGGTCGCTATAGGGACGCGACGGATGCGTTGGTGTCCTCGCTCATGTCTCTAAATGGTCAGGGCCGCTTTGGCGATATGTTCTCTAAGCCGACCACGGCACGTTTGGCGATGGACCGCCCGGCGGTGTTCGACATTAGCCAGATTTCTGATATTCACCGTGACGTGCAGGCTGCTGCTCTGCTGGCGTGCTGGTCCACGACGTTCGCGTCGGTGGAAATTGCGCACACGCTGGCGGATGAGGGGCTGGCGCCGCGTCGTAACTATTTCGTGGTCCTCGATGAGCTTTGGCGTGCGCTGCGTGCGGGCGCGGACATGGTGGACCGTATTGACTCGCTGACTCGTCTGAATCGTCGTGATGGTGTGGGCCAGGCGATGATTACGCACACGATGAGTGACTTGGATGCGTTGGCTACTGAGTCTGAGCGTGAGAAGGCACGTGGTTTTGTCGAGCGCTCTGGTCTGGTGATTACTGGTGCGTTGCCGCAGTCTGAGATGGCGAAGCTGCGTCGTGTGATGCCTCTGAGTCAGGCGGAATCGGCGCGTCTGGTGTCTTGGGCTGATCCTGGTTCGTGGTCGCGTCTCGCTCAGAATCGTTCGGCGCATGGTGCGCCCCGTCAGGCTCCTGGTGTTGGTAAGTTCATGGTGAAGGTGGGTGGACGCCCTGGTATTAGTGTGATGGTGCGTCTGACTCAGGTCGAAATTGATATGAACAACACCAACAAGCGCTGGGGTAACTCGGATGGTTCGGTGCATGTGGCTAGCGGCAATGAGGTGACGAACGCACTGGTGGGTATGCCTACGGGTAGCGCTGGCACATACGGAAATACGGAAATACGGGAATCTGTATATGAGGATTTCGGTATTTCTGTACAGTCTTCTGGCTTGTCAGAGACCTATGCGCAGCAGGAACCTGAGCAGCCGCCGGTACGTTTCTCCTCAACGACCACAGCACCGGCCCCCACCCCGCAGCACAATCAGACCCCTACTGAGTCTGCGCACCTGATTCCGAGCCCGGAAGGATACGGTTACTATGAGCACTCCGCATAAGCGCGGCTTCAACACTGAAGCGTTCGTCATCTGGGGCATTATCGCCCTCATCCTGGTTGCCGGCATTATCTTCTACTCCGGCTACGCGGTCGGTGCCGCCCTGACTGGCCAGAGCGTTACCGTGTGGAACCCGGTTGCTGCCATGATCGGCGTGATTCGTGGAACCGCTCCCTGGTCTATGGCTTCCACGGTGGTCTCTATCGTGGTAGCTGTTCTGCTGCTGGGCGGTGCGGTCGGTCTGTGGTGGCGCAAGCTGGCGAACAGCACCCCGTCAACGCGTGTGGATAAGGCCGGGTCAATGATGGGCTCTGGCGCTGATATTGCGTTCATGCGTGAGAAGGCGGCGTTGAATGATGCCCGCCGTCTGGGTGTGGATTCGCCGGGTCTTCCGATTGCCAAGACCCTCTCAGGCCAGATGCTGTATTCCGGTTGGGAGAACGTGTGCGTGGACATTTGGGGTCCTCGTACCGGTAAGACCACCTCGCGTGCTATCCCCGGCATCCTGGCAGCCCCCGGCGCGGTGCTGGTCACCTCAAATAAGCGTGACGTGGTGGATGCTACCCGTGGTGTGCGTGAGCAGGTCGGCGATGTGTGGATCTTTGACCCGCAGGCTGTGGCTGCTCACCCGGCAACCTGGTGGTGGAACCCGCTCTCCTATGTGACCGATGAGGTGAAGGCACAGAATTTGGCGGAGCATTTCGCCTCTGGTTCGCGTGAGGAAGGCGCCCGCACGGATGCGTTCTTCGACTCTGCTGCGAAGGATCTGCTGGCGGCATTCTTGCTGGCGGCCGCTAAGGACGGTCAGCCCATTACCCGTGTGTATCGTTGGCTGACTCGTGAGACTGATGATGAGGCGGTCGGAATTCTTAAGGATGCCGGTTACCCGCAGATTGCGCAGAACGTGGACGGCATTATCTCTGCTCCTGATAAGCAGCGTGGCGGCGTGTTCGGTGTGGCTCGTCAGATGGCGAACTGCTTGACGTCGGCGGCGGTGCTTAAGTGGGTGACCCCGCCGGAAGAGGGCGAGGTCCGCGAAGAGTTTAACGCCCGCGATTTCGTGCGTGGTCGTAATACCCTGTTCCTTTTGTCGAAGGAGGGTGCTGGTACTGCTGGCCCGCTGGTGACTGCTTTGACGGTTGCGGTGGTTGAGGCTGCTGAAGAGCTGGCGGTCGCGCTGGGTGGACGTTTGCGTTTGCCGATGGTGGCGATGCTGGATGAGGCGGCGAACGTGTGCCGTTGGCGCGAATTGCCGAATCTTTACTCGCACTATGGCTCGCGCGGTATCGTAATCTGCACGATTCTGCAGTCCTGGTCTCAGGGCGTGGTGGTCTGGGGCCGTGAGGGTATGCGTAAGCTCTGGAGCGCGGCAAATATTAAGGTCTACGGTGGCGGTGTCTCTGAGACCGAGTTCCTGGGCGAGTTGAGCCAGCTAATCGGTGATTACGTGTACTCGAATGTTTCGGTCTCGAGTAGCCGCCAGTCGGGTTCATCCCGTAGCGTCGATAATGACCGTAAGGACAAGATCCTGGACGTGTCTGATTTGGCGGCGCTTCCTCGTGGTCGTGCGGTGGTCTTTGCTTCTGGTGCGCCTGCGACGATGGTGCAGACGATTCCGTGGTACACCGGTCCGGATGCTGCGGCGGTGAAGGCGTCACTGGCTAAGTATGACCCGGCGCAGCAGCTGGCGAATGGGGGTGCGTAGCGCATGGGCGAGAACGAAGTTCAGCAGGAGCAGGGTCCTGCAACGATTTTCCCGAATGCGGGCGAGTTTGTGCATTCCTGGTTGCTGCAGGTGATGAACCGCAAGGTCAATAGCAGGGACACGTTCTGGTGTGCCCAGTGGTGGAAGCATCCGGAGGCGGTGTGCCGTTTGACGGCGTTGTGGCTGTCCTGGGAGGCGGCACGTGAGGACCCGACGGGTCTTTCGGCGTGGTGGCGTGACCACATGGATTACCACATGTCGGTGTTGATGTCCTCGACTGGCCCGTTTAGGTACTGTGAGGATGGGGAGCATAACGCGTCGCGGTATTCTCGTGAGGCATTCCCGATTCAGGACCCGCCGCGGGGAGTCTTTGATTTGCTGAGTTGACTGTATGAAGGGGGCTCACGACAGTTTTGTCGTGGGCCCCCCTCTTCATTGTGCATATTCTCTTTGGGTTAGAGTTCGACTCCGCCGTGGGACTGGTTCACCTGCGGGCGGTGTACTTGCTGCTGTGCAGCCGCCTGCTGAACTTGCTCCGGCTTAACAGGAGTTTTGGTTCCTGTTCCCTTCCGGAGCATGGCTAAGAGTTCGAGGCTTTCCTTGGTTTCAGGGTCCATTGGCTCAGATGAGGTAGCTACTTCGGCGTCGAACTTTTCGGCTTGTCCTTCGGTGAGGTAGCCTCGACCAACGGCAAGTTCGAATTCCTTTTCGGCGGGCATGGGGGTTCCCATAGCCTCGTCTTTTGCATTGCGGTAGGCAATATTTTTACGTTCAGACTTTTCATCGGGGCCTGCTGAGACTTGGTCCCCGCGGGCTTCGGCGGCACGGTAGGTGGCTTCAACTTCGGTGCGGGTGCCTGGTGTTCCTGCTTCTCGGTAGGTGTTTTCATCGTATAGCCTCTTATAGGGTGAAGGCTGATTGAGGGGCCGAACATTGAGAGTTTTAAGTTCGGTTTGTACATGTGAGTCAAGGAAACGTGCCTTGATTTTAGAATTATCGAGCCATGAAAGATTAGTCGCATTGACAAGATGGCGGGAAGCCCAGGCGAGAAGATCTGCGCCCCAGAGGAGCGGCTCGTCAGTAGGCTGGGCAAAAATTTTGGTAATGGGCGGGATAATGCCTGCTTTTTCGAGTCGATTAAGCGTGTCTATATCCTTTTGATTCTCGTCTTTACCTTTCTGCTTCTTACCCGTACTGTTCTCCTTGCTATCTGAGACTTTTTCGAAGACAAAGGTAGTGGTAGGCGGATCAGCATGGGTGAGGTGCGTGGTTAGAGCAGTGATAGCTTCCGCTCGGGCAGCATCACGGAGCCTTAGCCGCTCGTCAGGGTCATCGGTATAGGGGATGTTGAAATTGAGTGTGACAATGTTCTGGCCATCTTTGGTGTTGCGGCCCAGGGTATCGAGCATGGGACGGATGTTTTTCTGGACGAGCCAGGGGGAATTTCTGAGGTGGGGTTCGGCGTCTTTCTTCTGCCTTTTCCTAGCTGTATTGTTGGCCGCGTCAGTGGTGTGCCAGTAGTTAATGCCTCCGAAAGACGAAGCGAAGTCTTCGCGGAACTTGGCGATGTCGTCGGCTTCGACAACAACTGCTGCGATGGAGTAGTAGCCAGGATGTAATTTTCCATCTTTACCATAGGACGGCTCGACAAAGGTTTCATCAACGAAAGCAACGCGTTCTGCATCAGAGTGCCTCTGAAGCTCCTGGTTGTATTCGTTTTGCGAGCCCTTTTTAAGGATAAAAGGACTTAAAAGTCGGTTTATAGACATAGATGCTCTTTTCGGAAGTATGGTGACTATGTTAAAATGGTAGTGCATCAAAAACTTGAAACTAGCACTAGCGGCCCTGAGCTGCTAGGTTGGCCGGATGGGCCCTGAGGGTTTGTAGGTGGCGGAATATATAGAAACCACTAGGCTGCCCGACTGGGCTTTTGCATATAAGGCACCCGCAAGGGTGCCTTTTCTTTTGCCGCAGTCGTGACCGAACCTCCAGCAACAGAACCTCACAAATGTTAAACTGGTAGGGCATCAAAAACCGGAAGGCGGCACTAGCGACCTCAAGTTGCTAGGTTGGATGGAAGGGCCCTAATGGAATAGCAGTGTGGTGAAATATATAGAAACCCTTGAGCGTCCAGATGGGCTTTTGCACATAAGGCACCCGAAAGGGTGCCTTTTCCATTTCCACAGTCATGACCAAACCTCCAGCCACAGAACCTCACAAATGCTAAACTGATAGAGGTGCATCAAAAACTTGAAACTGGCTCCATAGCATACGCTTTGGACCTGGCCGGATGGGCCCTGAGGGTTTGCAGTTGGTGAAATATATAGAAGCCATTGGCTGCCCAACTGGGCTTTTGCACCAAGGCACCCCCCACGGGGTGCCTTTTCTTTTTCCGCAGTCATGACCGGCTCACGGGCTACCGGGTTTTAGGAATGTTAGACTGGTAGTGCATCAAAAACTTGAAGCCAGCACTAGCGGCCCTGAGCTGCTAGGTTGGATGGATGGGCCCTGAGGATTTGCAGGTGGTGAAATATACAGAAGCCACCACGCT
>NZ_KV797959.1:0-287 GCF_001809565.1 Rothia sp. HMSC072B03 | reverse complement strand
CCAGCCACAGAACCTCACAAATGCTAAACTGATAAAGGTGCATCAAAAACTTGAAACTAGCTCCATAGCATACGCCTTGGACCTGGCCGGATGGGCCCTGAGGATCTGCAGGTGGTGAAATATACAGAAGCCACCACGCTATCCGACTGGGCTTTTGCACACAAGGCACCCCCACAGGGTGCCTTTTCCCATACCCCCCTGCACCGAAGCAACCCCGGGGCAAAACAACCACACCAACCACAACCGAAAGAACACCAATGATCAACACCAACCCCACCGCCCCCGCA
>NZ_KV797958.1:0-1401 GCF_001809565.1 Rothia sp. HMSC072B03 | reverse complement strand
CCTCCGCCCCTTTCGCTGTGTGATAATGTGTTAGACCCCATACCTGTAATCATTGCATGAATAACTTAGCGATTGTAGACTAGTTACTACCAGTACCGGTACCACTCCCTCGGGAGTACAGGACCGGTCTTATTTTTTTAAATGACGTAGGGAAATATCTTAGAAAGCACTCCTCCATATACCATTCTTAGTGTGCAATGTGGCTGTTTTTATTCCTTGCCTTGAGTAGAATTAGCGTCAATCTGTCCGTACCCTTGGAATCCGGGGTAGCTGTCTTTTAAACGCTATTTTCAATAGACCAGGCTGTTTATCGAGTTCGTACTGTATATGTGGTTATACTTGATAGTAACGAGGGGTCCCGATGACGGGGTAATATCAAGCGATGGATTTATATGTCTTCAAATATGAAACCGTTTAAAACATACGAACAGCAGGTTGATGTCTTACAGGGCCGGGGTATGCTTGTGGGTTCTCGAGAACATGCAGTTCAAGTCCTCGAACGTGTTAATTATTACCGCTTTAGTGGGTACTCTTATGCGTTCAGGCAAAAGGCGGGGAGTGGCCAACTTCTGGACACCTTCATTCCTGGAACGACCTTTGAAGACGTCGAAACTCTATACGAGTACGACCGTAATCTCCGATTTCTTGTATTTTCGCATTTCTCGCAGTTTGAGGTGTACCTGCGATCCCGTCTAGGGTATTTGCTAGGGGAAGTAGACCCTCTCATATATGAGGATGAAACCCTGTGCGACTGTCAAGGCAACAAAAGGAAAAAAGCTTGGAATAAGTTCACACGAAAGAGCAAAGACCTTATTAAGGCTTCTAAAGAAGCCTTCGTGGAGCATCATTATAAACAATACGGTGGGAAGTTGCCTGTATGGGTTGTGGTAGAGGTTCTAGATTTTGGTGCCTTGCAGAACTTATATTCGGTCTCTCCACGGAATGTTCGAGAAGGTATAGCTAAAGAACTAGAGTGTACTGATCCCCAATTGGCAACGTGGCTTAACTCTTTGCGGGTGGTGCGCAATATTTGTGCGCATCAGGGTAGGCTCTACAATAAGCTCTATCCAGAACCTTACGTGCCGCGTGTGCTAAGGGGAGGAAGAGTTGAGAGTCCTAAAATCCGTGAGGTTATTGACCTATTTGGTGTGCCGCAGGATGAGGAAAACACAGAGATGAGTAAGACCTTTGGTATGCTCACCCTCCTCAAATATCTGATGGACCAGGGCGGAATCGGGGACACGGAATCTCTGACGCAGATTCTGAAGGAACGTCCTAATATTTCCGTTCCTGGAGTTGATATCTCTCGGGCAATGGGTATACCGCAAGGTTGGGAAGAAACCCGTTTGTGGAGCTAAAATCTCACAGATTATAGACACACTAAAAGGGGCGGAGGTTTTC
>NZ_KV797957.1:0-213 GCF_001809565.1 Rothia sp. HMSC072B03 | reverse complement strand
CCCCCTGAACATCACCCCTCAAGTCCCCCTCACATCATCAATCAATCACCCTTCTCTCGCTCTCCCTCTGACCCTCTCACCGACCACCCCCGCCCCCGTTATATGCCAAAAAACCCATAAAAACGACACCTCTCCCACGCTGAGGGACGAAGTGCGGGAGAGGTGTCGTTTTGGTCGGGCGGCTTTGGCTTGAAATCGCGGGGGCGGGGGTGG
>NZ_KV797956.1:0-18503 GCF_001809565.1 Rothia sp. HMSC072B03 | reverse complement strand
GGGCTCAGCCGGGTTTAGTCAGGGCTCAGCCGGGCGGAAGCACCAAGAATGAATTATAGTCGAACTAACCCTAATGTCAATACTCAAAATGAGGAAAGTTTTTCAACCAGTGTTCATGTATATGATTAACGTCTCTTATAGAATCTAAAGTATCGCGCGACACACTTCTTGTGCGGGGGTGGCTCCCGATGAGCCGCCCCGTGCATCCTCAACCACCCCGTGATGACCGGCGGGCCCGTCATGACCGGCGGGCACAGGCGAAAACAGACGAATACAGGCAGGCACAGCCGGCTGTCGGGGTATTCACTCATACGATTGCGCGCTACGAATTGCGCACAATGAACTACGCACGACGGATTGCACACCGCGCGACACCATAAACCCCATCGTGGAGGTCCCCCATGAGTGTCAACACCGAGTTACTCAAGAATAGAGATTTTCGAAATACCCTTTTCGCCATTGGAGCCAACCAGCTCTCAGACTCGATGAGCTATATCACCACGCCCATCATTATTTTGGCGCTGACCGGCTCCCCCGAGGCCGCGAGCATCACCCTCTTTGTCGCGGGTGTTCTCGCTACCTGCGCCGGGGCGATATCCGGAACATGGGTTGATAGAATCGGCCCCTCGAAGTGCCTGGCACTGTCCTGTATCGGCCAGGCGCTGTCCTGGGTGGCGATTCTTCTCTACCTCGTTTTCAATGTCACCAATATTTACGTTTTGGTGATTACGATTTCTCTCGCCGCCATCATTTCCACCTTCGACTACCCGAGCGAGCAGTCCATCATCACCCGCGTAGTCCCCAAGGAACACCTGGGATACGCCTCCGGCATGGGTGAGACGCGCGAGTCCACCGCCAACCTGCTGGGCGGCCCGGTCGCCGGCATCATTATCGGTTTCTCGACTGTGCTCATGACCGCAGTTCATGCGGTCGTCAACCTGCTGGCGTTCATCGTCGCACCCAAGAGCTACGGCGCTAGTCGGCAGCCCGCGGAAGAGGAGGAAGGCGAGAAAACCAGCTTCTGGCAGGACTCAAAAGCCGGTTTTGAGTACATCCTGAAGAACAAGGTGCTGGTGTCCATCGCGTTCGTTTCAACGCTTGCGAACTTTGGAACGGTCGGTATTCCGCTCACCTTCATCTACTACTACACCCTGGAGGGCGCACACCCGCTCTTCATTGGCATCTTTGCGAGCGCCTTCGGCGTGGGCGTGCTGCTCGGTTCGTTCCTGGTCGGCCCGCTGACCGAGAAGTTTGCGCTCGGCCCGCTCGGTATCACCTCCCTGGCCATCATGTCGGCGTGCTACCTGTTGCTGCCGGTGGTTCATTCGATGCTGTGGGCGGTGTGCCTGCTGATTGTGCTGGCGGGTATTGTACTCCCTTCCTTCAATTCGAGCATCATTGCGTACATTAACGCATCCACCCCGGAACACATGATCGGTCGAGTGCACTCGGTGCAGGGCATCCCGAACATGGCGCTGACCCCGCTGGCTGTTCTGCTGGCAGGCTTCCTCATTGTTGATTGGGGTATTACGTACACGGCGCTGTTCTACGCGGTGTTCATTTTCCTGTCGCTGGTGGTGATGGTGTTCCAGAAGCCGCTGCGTCAGCTGCCCCATATCTCACAGGTAACGAACGCACAGTAGTTCCGTGGTAGCGCCGTCTATCAACTCCACTCAACGCCCCCGAAAGCGAATAATTCAACGTGCACTTGCATGAAAATTATTTTCTTTTCGGGGGTGTTCTACATCCTTTCAATGATTTTTACACGCGGTGTAACGTTTCAATAATTCCCCTTATCAATGCGTATTTTAGGGGTTTTGAGTGTTGCCGGTATTACGCCGAACCTTACGCTGGGCATTGAAGGTTTTACGGCATAATAAGAGGGTGTTCGTTCTTACTTTCATCCAACGTTCCGCACAGCACTCACTCACTGCACTGTCGGACGAACTCGCCAAGCTCAACCCGCGTGTTGCCTTCGCCCAAACCTACCCTGACGAGATTCAGGGCGCCTTCGACCGGGCCAGCGATGCACTGCACGCGGCGCTGATGGCCGCCCGCGATAACGGCTTCTGGGTGGGCATCGGAATCGGCGAGCTCAACATCCCCCGCTTCGCCGGGGCGCTCGGCGCCGTCAGCACCACCGACTGCACCGGTGACGCCCTCGAATTCTCGCGCCTGGCCATCGAGGAGGCGCAGGGAGGCGCCCCCGTCCGCTGCATCAGCATCAGCGCGGACAACCACCACCTCGCCGAGCTGGCCACCGGTTCCGCACGCCTGCTCTACCGCGTCTGCGCCGACCGCACCGACGCCGAGTGGCGCGTCGTGAACCTGCTCGTACCCGGTGTGCGCGGCCAGCAGAAGGCCGCCGCAACCGCCCTGGGAATCACCACCCAGGCGGTCAGCCGCACCCTCGTCCGTTCCCTCTGGCACGAAGAGCAGGCCGCCCGCGGCGCGCTCATCGAGCTGATGACCCGCATCGAGCGCACGCACCGCCGCGCCGCCTAAGCCTCGGTAAGCCCCGGGATGCCGGCCCGCCCGAACACGCGGTGCCGGCGCCCCGAGCATCCCGCGTATCCCGCCCCGCCGTGATGGTTCACGGCCGGGCCGGTTTTGTATTTTCGGGTTGTTTTCGGACTATTCTTCGGGCCCGGCGGACCGCCCCAACGGGTCAAACCAGAGAAAAGGTAAACTTATCTTTATGCCTCTTTCAGAACTTTCCGTCAGCACCCAGAACTACCTCAAGGAAATCTGGGGCCTCGAAGAATGGACCAAAACCCCTGCCACCGCATCCGCCCTGGCAGAGCGCATGGGCCTGCGCATTTCTTCGGTATCTGACGGCCTCAAGCGCCTGGCCGCCGCCGACCTGATCGAGCATCAACCCTACGGCGCTATTAAGCTCACTGAAACCGGCCGCTCCTACGCGCTGGCGATGATTCGCCGCCACCGCCTCATTGAGACGTTCCTCGTGGAGAGCCTCGGCTACACATGGGACCGTGTGCACGACGAGGCGGAAGTTCTGGAGCACGCAGTATCCGACTTCATGGTGGACCGCATCGATACCCTGCTGGGGCACCCGACCCGCGACCCGCACGGCGACCCGATTCCGGACGCGTCGGGGCATATTAGTTTTCCGCAGACCGTGCCGCTGAGCCAGTGCAAACCCGGCGAAACAGTCGTGCTTGAACGCATTAATGATGACGACCCGCACCTGCTGCGTTACCTGCAGGGCCACGGTTTTGTACCCGGCGTGCGCCTGCACATTGAGGAAGGTGCGCCCTTCTCGGAGGCGGTGAACGTGAGCGTGGTCGGTGCCGGTTCCGGTAACCTGCACGAGACGGATGCGGCCGGTGCGGTAAAGCCCGGCGGTACCATTATTCCGTTGGGTGCGGAGGCGACCGCCTTCCTGTTCGTCTCTCGCACGGTGCGCTAGATACAGGGCGGTAGAGGCGGACTTCTAGCCCGGAAATCCGGGCGGGTACGCGCCCCTAACCTTCAGAAGATAGCAATAGGCGGAAAGCCCCACAGTGGGACTTTCCGCCTATTGCTGTATGTGGTGAGTGTATTTCAGTGAGCTTTCTTAGGAAGCTGACGGCTCAGTTACCGGGGTTTCAGCTTCCGCCGCAGTCACGCTCAGTCGACGGGCGCGCATCCGACCCAGCACACCGTAACGCGGGGCAAACACATACGCCAGGGCGAACAGCAGACCCTGCGTGACGACCACGGCACCACCGGGGGATATATCCGCATGGTAGCTGACGTACAGGCCAGTCAGCGTACCCGCCAGGGACACACCTACGCTCACCAACAGCATAGGCACGAACCGGTCCGTAATGAGGCGCGCGGTAGAGCCGGGGATGACGAGCATCGCCACGACCAACACCACACCCACAATCTGCAGCGCCACCACGGAGGTCAGCGCCAGCATCACGAGCAACAGCGCGCCGAGCAGACGCGGACGCAACCCCACCGCCTGTGCGAAGCCCGGGTCGAAGGCGTACAGCACGAAGTCGCGGCGCTTGACCAGTAGCACAGCGGCAACAATCACCGCGAGGATGGCAACCTGCCAGACATCCAACCAGGACACACCCAGCACGTTACCGAAAAGAATATGGTTCAGGTCGGTATTCGACGGCGTGACCGAAATCAGCACCAGACCGAACGCGAAGAGGGTCGTGAACACGATGCCAATCGCGGCGTCTTCGCGCACGCGACCGCTACGCCGCACCCCGCCGATAAGAGTTACCGCCACGAGGGCGGCAACCACCGCACCCACCGCGAAGGGCGCACCAAAAATATAGGCGAGCACCACACCGGGTAGCACCGCGTGCGAAATGGCATCCCCCATAAGTGACCAGCCGAGCAGCACGAGCCAGCAGGAGAGCAGAGCGCAGACGGCGGCGGCAAGCACGGTGACCACGAATGCGCGGAGCATGAAGGGCAGGGTCAGCGGCTCCACCAGAAAATCTAGAATGTTCATTCTTATTCTTTCTCCTCCAGGGCAGCGCCCTCAGTCGTAGCAACAATCGGCGCGCCAGCATCTACCTCCATACCGAAGGCACGTACCAGGTTCTCGGGGGCAAGCACTTTTTCGGGAATATCGTGCATGAGGATACGCCGACGCAACAACAGTGCTTCATCAGCGAACTGGCGCAGGGTCGCCAGGTCGTGCGTCGAGACCAGCACGGTCGCGCCCTCATCACGCAGCTGTTTGATGACCTGAATGAGCATCGCCTCGCTGCGCTTATCCACACCGGCGAAAGGCTCATCCAGCAGTAGCAACTGGGCGCCCTGGGCGATAGCGCGTGCCACGAAGGCGCGCTTACGTTGACCGCCCGAGAGCGCCCCAATCTGACGGTCGGCAAGGTCGGTCAGTTCCACGCGGGCGAGTGCCTCATCCACAGCGGCACGGTCTGCGGCACGCAGGTGGCGGGTGATGCCGAGGTTACGGTAGCGCCCCATGTTGACCACCTCACGTACGGAGATGGGGAAGGTCCAGTCGATTTCTTCGCTCTGCGGCACGTAGCTGACGAGTCCGGCGCGGTGGCGGTGTGCGTTCTTACTGCGGCTGCCGGTGCGGTTGCCGCCGACAGGCTGCCCGTCCAGGGTGATGCTGCCGGCGTGCATGGGCACGACCCCCATGATGGCTTTGAAGAGGGTTGATTTGCCGGAGCCGTTCATACCAATCAGGCCGCAGATACGTCCGGTGCCCAGGGTGAAGGAGGCGCCGGTGAGGGCACGGACGGGCCCGTAGTTCACGTGTACGTTATTGCAAGTGAGAAGTGACATTCGGTGGTTCTTTCGAGGTTTCTTCTTTCGAGGTTTCTTCTTTCGAAGTTTCTTGGGGGTGCGGTGAAGCTGATGAGCCCGGCCGGTTACTTTTTCTGCTCGCCTTTCAGGCCCGCCACGATGGTGCGGGCGTCGTAGCGAATCATGTCTAGGTAGGTGGGCACGGGGCCGTTCGCCTCGGAGAGGGAGTCCACGTAGAGCACACCGCCGAATCGTGCGCCGGTGGCGTCGGCGACTTGCCGCATGGGGTTAGCAGAGACGGTGGATTCGCAGAACACGGCGGGCACCTGGTTCTGGCGCACGTAATCAATCGCGGAGGAAATCTGTGAGGGGGTCGCCTGCTGTTCGGAGTTGACCGCCCAAATGTACTTTTCCTTCAGGCCCGCGTCAGCCGCCAGGTAGGAGAAGGCGCCTTCGCAGGTGACGAGTGCGCGCTGGTTTTCGGGCAGGGTGGAGATTTCCTTGACGAGCTCGTCACGCACGCCCTGCAGCTGCTTCTTGTAGGCTTCGCCGCGGTTTTTGTAGTCGGCGGCGTGGGTGGGGTCGAGGGTGCTAAATTCGCGAATCATCACGTCCACGTACTTTTGCACGTTGCTGGGGCTCATCCAGGCGTGGGGGTTGGGCTTGCCCGCGTAGGCATCCTCGGTAATGGAGATGGGCGTGACTCCCTCGGAGACGGTCACGTGCTTAGCGTTGGAGTCCTTGACGAACTTGGTGAACCAGGATTCGAGGTTGAGGCCGTTGTCGAGTACCAGGTCGGCGGCGTGCGCTTTCTTCAGGTCGGAGGGGGTGGGCTCGTACTCGTGGATTTCGGCGCCGGGTTTGGTGAGGGATTCAACGTTCAGGTCGTCACCGGCGACGTTGCGGGCGATGTCGGCGAGCACGGTGAAGGTGGTGAGCACGGTCTTCTTGCCGTTGTTGCTCTTAGCGCCGTCGGTGGTGCTGGCGGTGCTACCGCAACCGGTGAGTACGAGTAGCAGGGTGAGTGCGAGGGCGGCGCAGAGCGCCTGGATGAGGCGGCGTGCGTTGCTGCCTGCGGGGGTGAGAGCGTTCATGAGGCATCCTTCGTTGGAAGTCACGGGTTTGAGTATGTGGTTGATGCGTTGGGATTTGCCGCGCCGGGACGATAGGGACACGGTGTGTCTGCGCAGGCATCATGATGCGCTTTTGCCTGTCGTCCCGGGCGGAATTTAACAATAGTTCGGCTAGACGAACTTTTCAACTAAGCCACACGGAAACTTTGGGGGAGGACTGCGCCCCGAGACGCAAAACCGCGGGAGGCGGAGGAACGCATCCCCCGCCTCCCGCGGTAAATATCCCGGGTTGAGCACCCGTCAAAGCTATGGCTCGGCCTAGTCGGCAATCTCCACGACCACCGGCGTGTGGTCGCTCGCGCCCTCACCGGCGCGTTCCACCTTATCGATCCAGGCACGTTCCACGCGTGCGGCGAGCGCGGGCGAGAACAGCTGGAAGTCAATGCGCATACCCTCATCCTTGGTGAAGCGGCCCGCCTGGTAGTCCCAGTAGGTGTACTCGCCCGGGGTGTGCGGACGCACCACATCCACCATGCCCTCTTCGAGTAGGGCGGCGAAGGCTCGGCGCTCGGGCTCGGAGACGTGGGTCAGCTCGTTATCACGGAAGTAGTCGATGTCCCACACGTCGGCGTCCTCGGGAGCGACGTTCCAGTCGCCAACCAGGGCGAGCTGCGACTGCGGGTTAGCTGCCAGCTCGTTGTGCACGTTCTGGCGCAGCGCCTCCATCCAGCGAAGCTTGTAATCCATGTGCGGGTCGGTCAGGCCGCGGCCGTTGGGCACGTACAGGCTCCAGACGCGCACGCCGCCGCAGGTCGCGCCAATCGCGCGCGCCTCCAGCACCTCGGGTTCGCCAGGCTTGCCGAAGTGCGGCTGGTTGTCGAAGCCGCGCTGCACGTCCTCAAGGCCCACGCGGGAGGCGATCGCCACGCCGTTCCACTGGCTCAACCCGAAATGCGCCACCTCGTAACCCATGAACTCGAAGAGGTCGAAGGGGAAGGTCTCGTCCTTGGTCTTGGTCTCCTGCAGGGCGAGCACGTCGACCTCGTGTTCGTCGAGCCAGTCTTCGACGCGGTTTTCGCGGGCGCGGATTGAGTTGATGTTCCAGGTGGCAATCTTCATGCCTTCTAGCTTAGCGGGTGCGGGGAGCTCACCTCACGGGCGGGCGTATCGGAGGCATGCCGGTACACCGCCGCCCGCCGGCGCAACCCGGTGGGTCGCACCGGCGGGCGGTGAATATATACACTAGTCAGCACTGATTTTAGCCAACGTCAGCCCTAGTTACCGGCGGGCGTTCCGACGACTTTCAGGCCGGCCTTCTCGTAAGCCCGAAGCATGTAGAGCGCATCCGAGAAGTACAGCGGATCGCCGGGCTTTACCTTATCCGTCACGCCGTCGCCGTCACGATCGGCCGCCGGGTACTCGCCCAGGGTGCGGGT
Source organism: Rothia sp. HMSC072B03 (assembly GCF_001809565.1). Classification (NCBI taxonomy): domain Bacteria; kingdom Bacillati; phylum Actinomycetota; class Actinomycetes; order Micrococcales; family Micrococcaceae; genus Rothia; species Rothia sp. HMSC072B03. Next base: position 10,747 of record NZ_KV797956.1, on the reverse strand, counting down.
GAGCCAGCGGCTCTCGGTGGCGAAACGGCTCTTCCGTGCGGCCGCGTCTTCCTTGCGCTGCGCATCGCGCTCAACCAGCTTCGGGCGGCGAATGGTCGCAGCCCCCTCGGGGCTACCCGCCGCACGGTACAGGAACGCGGAGAGGGTGTAGCGGCTGGCGCGGTCGTCGGGGTGGAAGAGGCCGTCGTCCCAGCCAGCGGTGATGCCCGCATCCGCGGCCCAGATGATGGCGGCGTAGTCCGGGTCGCTGGCGGGCACGTCAGCGTAGGGAGAGACGGCCGGAAGGTCCTTCACAGCGGGCGAGCCGGCCATGCGGTAGAGCAGGCGCACCAGCTCGGCGCGGGTGACGGTCGCATCGTGGCGACGACGCACAACGTACTCATCCTCGTCGAGGTAGCCGCGGCAGACGGCCCACACGCCGGGCGTGGGGGACGCATCGCCCACGAGGCGTTCAACGCAGGTGTTGTACTCGGTGTCAGCGTTGTTTCGAGGCGGCTGGACGGCGGCCACCGCGGTCTGGGGGTGGGGCACCACTGCGGATGCGCCCACCGGCAAGGCACCCAGGGCGAAGGCGACGGTTAGGGTGAGCACGCGACGCAGGGGTCGTGCGGGTGCAAGGGAGCGTGAGAAAGCCGAAAGCATGGTGCGGTCCTCGTACATTGTGGTTGGAAACCGGCCGGAAGGAACCGGTTGGGTCGGCGCGACACCGAAGGAAGGCACCGGGCCACCCGCGGCGCGCGAGCGGTTCCGGGCAGGCGACAGCATTAAACCTTCCCTTTTAATAAAGTTAAAGTACATCTCGAAAATTTATTCAAGATGAAATTGAATTCTTAGTGAGTGGTCGCCCCGACGCGCAACCTCTTGGCGCGCGGCTCCCCCGCCCGGGCCCTAGCCGCGCATGACGTTATACGCCTCCACGCGAAGCTGCGCGGGCGTAGATGTGGTGTGGCGCAGCTCCTCAACCTCAATCACCACGTTCGCGCCGATTGCGCCGGTAATGTACACGCGGCGGCCGAGCATATTACCCTCGCCGATGCGGTCGTCCTTGGCGGTGCCTTCGGTGATGCGCAGGTCGTAAATCTTGTTTTCGATGTAGTAGCCGTACAGCGAGGCGGCCTGCTCGGGCGGGTTGTACGAGACGGGGGCGACCATGCGGGTGCCGCGGGCGTTGCGGCTGATGTACCAGTTGGCCGCCTCGTCGGCGCGGGCGGCACCGCTGACGGTTCCGGCCCAGCTGGACGCCTCACCCGCGCAGCCGATGAAAACGTTATTAGCCCACTCGACGAGCCAGCCGTGGCCCGCGTTGGAGCGGGCGGTGCAGCCAATGAACATGTTGCGTTCGCCCTGCACGATCCAGCCCGCCCCGGTGTTGCGGGTGCCGGGTTCGTAGAGGGCGCTCTTGCCGAGGGTGCGGTGGTTGCTATTGCTGGAGCAGTTCTCGAACTTGGACTGGGCCGCGTACACCTCGATACCGGCGTAGGAGCCGCCGCTGAGGTTGGCTTCGGCCACGTCTACGCCGCGTAGCTTGTTGTCGGCCGCGCCGGAGTTCTGGCCTTCGGTACCGCGGCGGCGGTGGCCGACGGGCTTGCCGAGCAGCAGGCCCTGGTTGAGGGTGCGGCGCACGGTCACGTCGTCGATTTTCATGCCCTGGTCGTCCAGGCCGAGCACGGCAACGCCAATGGCGGTATCCCAGACCTCCACGCCGGCGATGACGGGCACGACGTCCGGCTCGTTGAGCTGGTCACCCGTAAAGTGCGTGTGCATAATGACCCCGGCGACGTGGTCGAGCGGGGCGGTGTGCGCATCCAGCGGGTAGCTGGCGATGGGCGTGTTAGCCGCGTTGGTGCGGATGTGCAGGTTGCGCACGCCCATGCGCATGGGCTTGTTCGCGTTGTAGGCACCGTAGACGGGGGTCGTGTAGCTGCCCACGTGGAACACACCGGTGTACTCGATGTACCCGTCGCTGGTGGTGGGAATGGCTCGGTCGGAGTGGGCGATGACGACGGTCGCGGGGCCCTGCCCGATAACCTCGACACGGTGCTTGATTTCGATGAAGGGGTAGGAAACGCGGTAGATGCCGCGGGGTAGCTCAACGGATCCGCCGCCGTGCGAGGCGACGTCATCGACGGCTCGCTGAATGGCCGCGGTGGAATCCTTGGCACCGGTGGGATCTGCGCCGTAGTTGACGGCGTTAATGCTCATGGGAGTATCAGGCACGTGAGGCTCAATTCTTTCCGGGAAGGGTGTGCCGCGGCCGGTATACGGGCCGCGGTGGGGCGGTTGAATTGAGTGAATAGGGTGCGCGGGCGGTGCGCTGTGCTGAGTGAGTTGAGCGGTGCGGGCCCTTTCGCGCGGGGCGAGAGTGGCTCCTGCTCAAGGGTACCGCATTGTGCCGGCGGAGGCGATGACCGGTACTGTGATGCGCGCTCCCCTGCCGTCTCCCCCGCAAAGTGTGGCGGGCCGCGCATGAGACGGGGCGTTTAAACGCCGCGAGGGCGAGGATTTCTCCTCGCCCCCGCGGCGACTGGTGTCGGTTCCGGGCCGCTGCATCAGCCCGGAACTATTGGTCCGGAAACACCAGAGCGAGCCCGTGCCCCCTCGGGGCGGTCTCGCACGTCGAGGCCATCACTAGCCCATGAACACGCCGTTGCCGCGCTTCTCCAGCTGCTTGGGTGCGAAGGTCGAGTGACGGATGTGGTCCACCTCGATGAGCACGTTATCGCCCATCGCGCCGGTCACGTGCACGCGACGGCCCATCATATTGTTCTCGCCCAGGCGGTCATCCTTAGCGGAACCGTTCGTGATGTGCATATCGCGAATGTTGTTCTCAATGTAGAAGCCGTACAGCGAAGCCTTCGCCCAGCTGTAGGGGTTGTGCGCGCGGGGTGCCACGAAGCGGCTACCGCGGGCGTTACGGCCAATGTACCAGTTGGCCGCCTCATCACCTCGAGCAGCACCGGTCACGGCATCCTGGAAGCTGGAGGACTCGCCCAGGCAGCCGATGAACTGGTTGTTACCCCACTCCACGAGCCAGCCGTGGCCGGCGTTCTCCTGGGCGGTGCAGCCAATGAACATGTTGCGGGTGCCCTGGATGAACCAGCCGGCGCCCACGTGGCGGGTCTTCACCTCGTACAGGGCGTTCTTACCCTGGTTGCGCTTGTTGAACCAGCTGGTCGACAGCTCGAACTTCGACTGGGAGGTGTAAATCTCGATGCCGGCGAAGGTACCGTAGCTCATGTTGGCGTCGGAGACATCAATCATGGAGAACTTGTTATCTGCCGCGCCGGGGGTGTCGCCCTCGCGAGCGCGCAGCGGGTGACCCACGGGCTTGCCGACCAGCAGGCCCTGGCGCAGGGTCTGGCGGATGCGGATCTTGTCAATCTTCATGCCCTGGTCGTCCAGGCCCAGGATGGCCACGCCGATGGCGGTGTCCCAAATCTCGATGTTGGACAGGGTGGGCACTGCGTCCGGCTCGCCGGGGTTGGCATCCGCAATGCGGGTGTGGAAGATGACGCCTGCAACGTTGTCGACGGGCTGGGTGTGCTTCTCCAGGAAGATCTGGTTGCTCTTAGAATTCAGCGGCAGGTTGTACTTGTTGGTGCGGATAAACAGGTCGCGCACGCCCATACGCATGGGCTTGTTCTGGTTGGTGCCACCGCTCATGGGGGTGGTGTAACTACCGGTGTGGAACACGCCGGTACATTCGTAGCTACCGTTCTTGGTGGAGGGGATGCTCTTGTCGGTGAAAGCGACGATGCGGGTTGCCTGACCATGGCCGAAGATTTCGACGCGGTGCTTGATTTCGATGAAGGGGTAGGAGACTCGGTAGATACCGCCGGGGATCTCGACGGAACCGCCGCCCTGTGCGGCGACGTCATCAACGGCCTTCTGGATAGCGCTGGTGGAGTCTCGTACACCTGTGGGGTCAGCGTTGTACTTGGAATCGCATACGTTCACGCTCATGATGGTAGCCATGATAATGTGTCCTCGTTTCTGGGGTGGATGCACTACAGCGACGAGCACGCAGGATAGCCGGAGCTATAGCTGCGCGTGGTGAAGCTGAGTTATCCAGTTGTGTCTGAGTGAATGTTTGGGAGCGTCTACCGGTACGAGGGAGTGAATCTCTTCCGGTCATCGCGCGGTCGGGGAGTGAATCCGCCGTGGCGAGTGCTCCGGGCCGGTTGAGGGAGTGAATCTCTACCGCGCCCATGTGACGTAGCGTCAGTAAATACTCGCAGGTGGAACCCGGTTTCGCTGAAGCTACAGTGAAATATTCTAAAGCACCATTTGGCTAATGCGAACCCCCAACGCCGGATAGTGTTCAGGGTCTCCGAGGGGAATTTTGGGCCGAATACCCCGCAAACCCCACAGAAAATCAACTGACCAGCACAAACACCACATATTGCACATAAATGCACTATTCGGTTATTTTTAAAAAATTTCGTCATGTTCCCTCCTCGTGAACGCCCCGCACGCTATCCGAGAGGGTAGCGGACGACCGCGTGCAGGGGACGCCGGCTACTTCTTCGAAGCCTCCAGCGCGGCCGCCGCGCCCACCACATCCAGGCGCGCGTAACGCCCCGCAAGCCAGGTGCAAATCATCAGCTGAACCTGATGGAAAATCATGATCGGCAGCATCATCAGGCCCAGCGACCCGGCACCGAAAATAATGATGGCCATGGGCAGACCGGCCGCCAGCGACTTCTTCGAACCGCAGAACTGAATCGTGATGCGGTCGGCACGGTTGAACCCCAGGCGCTTAGCCAGCTGGTCGGTCAGCCACAGCATGAAAATCACGATGAGCGCCATCAGCACGATGAGCACCACGATCTGCCACCAGGCCACGCGCGTCCACACGCCCTGCACCACCGAGGCGGAAAACGCCGAATACACGATCATCATGACCGAGAACTTATCCAGCCACTTGGTCGTCGGCTTCTTGGCGAACTCCCCCACCCAGCGGCGCGTGAGCTGGCCGAGCACGAACGGCAGGAACAGCTGAATGGCGATGTCGAGAAACACGGTGCCCGAGAACTCAATATGGTCCGTGTGCATCAGCAGCATGGCCAGCAGCGGCGTGGCCACCACACCCACAATCGAAGAGAGGGAGGCGCTCACAATCGCCGCCGCCACGTTACCGCCCGCAATCGAGGTGAACGCAATCGACGCCTGCACGGTCGAGGGCACAAAGGTCAAGAACAGAATACCCATGTACAGCCCATCACCGAGCACAAAACGCAGTGGCGAGAGGGCCAGGCCAAGCAGCGGGAACAGCACGAACGTGCAGCTCAAAATCATCAGGTGCAGACGCCAGTGGGTCAGGCCGCGAATGGCCTCCGCGGTGGAGAGGCGAGCGCCGTACAGGTAGAACAGCAGGGCGACCGCGAACTTCGTTCCGGTGCTGAACCAGTCGGCGAAGTCGCCGCGCGCCGGCACGATAATGGCCAGAATAACGGCGGTGATGAGCATGGTCAGCAGCGGGTCAAGCTTGATGGAGCGAAGTGATGAGAGCATAGCCCCTATTCTATGACCTGCGGTTAAAGAGCTGAACCCGCCGGGGGCACCTCTCACGATGAGGTGCCCCCGGCGGGTTCTTGAGCCTTTAGCGCCCGCGGGCGCATTCACGGCTTAGCGGGCTACTTGTTGCCGGGGTCGAAGCCGTAACCGCCCTCGCCGGAGGGGCCGGCGTCGGGTCGGTTGGAGCCGGGCTGCTCAGAGGCCGACCCGAACGGGCCGGGCTGAGAAGCGGGCTGGGAGCCGGACTGATCCGGGGTTCCGGACTGCTGGCCAGGCTGCTGGCCGGGCTGACCGAAGCCGGAGGCCGCCTGCTGGCCGAAGCCGGACGCACCCGCGGCGGGTGCACCGCCGGCGGCCGCGTACGCATCCCAACGCTGAGCGTGGAACGCGCGAGCCTGCTCGGTCTGCCAACCGCTGAACAGGGCCGCGTTCTCGGGGTATGCGAGGTCCCCCTCGGGCTTCTGGGCCACGTCCACGGTCTCGAGGTTGTAGGGCTCCCAGGTCTTCTGGTTTTCCTGCATGAACTCGGTGGACTGAATCGGGTCGGGCCACATGCCAACGGGCTCCGAAGCGGGAACCAGCACGGGCACGCGCGGGGTGCCGTTGTCCGTGGGGTTCTCGGTCGGGCGCCAGAAGAGGCGGCCCGGCTGGGTGCGGTCACGCAGGGCGTGGGCACGCCAGGTGATCACGGGGTGGCTCATCAGCAGGTTCACGTACCAGACGGCCAGGCCGCGGTCGGTGACGGCGCGGTCGGCCAGCTCGTCGAAGTTGACCTGCTTGTTCAGGTACTTACCGGCGGCCAACACCTTGATAGCGCCCTTGGCGCCCTCGGGGCAGAAGCGGTAACCGAAGTTATCGGCGGTGTACTCCTGAGCGCGAGACAGCGCGCTAGACAGTATGGGGATGCGGCTGAAAAGCGTGGTGAAAATCAGACGGAAGTAGCTGACGTGACCGGCCGCGATGTGGCCCACCTCGTGACCGATGATGAAGCGCAGGGCCTGCGGGTCACGGGACTTACCGCCGATTTCGAACAGATCGGAGTAGACGCAGATAAAGCGGCGGAAGCCGTGACCCGATGCGAAGGCGTTGATGGTGCCGTTACCGCTGATGACGTACGCGTCGGGTACGCGGCGCAGGCCGGCGGCCTCGGCTGCCTCGGCGAGCATCTGGTACGCCTCGGGGAACTGGGTCGGGGTGATGCGCACACCGTTCACACGCTGCTGGGCGTAGAAGAGGGCACGACCGATGAAGAGCACGAGAGGGCCCAGAACCAGCATGGACACGGCCTGCATGACGATGTCCTGCACGCTGCTTGCCACGCGGCTGCTTGTGCCGCCGGTGTAGTCGCCCGAACCGGACGAGAAGAGCCACTGGCCCATGCGGCCAAACAGCGTAATGATCGACATGAACAGCACGACGTAGCCGGCCGCGGTGACCGCGTAGGCGGCGACCAGCCACGGGATTTCGGCGGGGTGACGCAGCGCGTGCAGCACCTTCGTCGGCAGTATGGACTGGTAGGCAAAGAACCTGGGTTCCGGAAGGGGGCTCACCGGCTTCTGACGCTTATCTTCGGGCAGCCAACCCGCGGAGAGGTCCTGCGGAAGAGGCGTGCCCTGCGGGGCGGGGCGCCCCTGGGGGCCGGGCTGGGCGTTGAACTGCCCGCCGGGCTGGTGGTTTTCAGGAGGTTGAGTCATATCTCGTCCACTTCGTATCGAGTGTTGTCTGACTCCACTCTATCGGGTTTGGGCACGTACTAGTGAATGTGAATACGCTTTTTCTCATAGAATGCCCACCACCTCTCGCCTTTCCCGCAATAGCCCACCAAGAGATGCAATGCTTGGTTTTTCTCCCTATGGATGCATGCAGAGGGGCCGATTCCGCACACGTGGCGCGGCCCGGCCCCTCCAAAAAGCTGACAGAAGAATAGCGTCTACTTATTAGAGACATCACTCCCTAATACACTAAAAATCCATCAACTTCATACTCAAATAAACATCACAAATATATAAATCTCAATCCAAGATTGAAATAGGTTGAATGGGTCACTACTCCATTCAGACCTAATGCAAGCCGATATTAAACAGCTGCCGAAAGATAAGTGACAGTACCCCAGGGGGAAGTCACAATAACGCGGTACTGCACCGGAATGACCTTTGCCGACTGATGCGCGGGGTCACCGTAGGTGTGCTTACGCAGGTAGGTCATGTACGACACAACGTCTGCACCAGCATTGGGGTGGGTAATGTTAGCCATCACCTGAATGTCCCAGGACCAGCCGTCGCGGCCTTCAGCAGTCGTGTAGTGCTTACCGTATGCGTAAGTCCACAGGGGGCTATTTTCCTTGGGAGGACGGGGACCATCCGGGAAGTGCAGGTAGTTGTACTTACCGTGAGCGATGTAGGTAGAGCGGCTGCCCTTGTAGTTGTCGTTGAGGCGAACAACCGGGGGGTTTGCGCCCTTGCCCTTGTAGCCTTCGGCGTAGTACATGTTGTTCTTGCGGTTTGCCTCGGCCTCACCGAATGCGAAACGGTCCGCACCGGTGGGGGTCGGTGCATAGGAGACGTCACCTGCAACGTTCTCAACACGAACGTTGATGATAACGCCGCCACCAACGCCACCAACGCCGTCCTTGGAGGTGTAGTCGGGGGTGTCCTTGCCGTTCGGGGGGTAAATCGGCGGGAAGTCGCTCACACCCTCGTAACGACCCCAGGGGTAAGCAAGCTTACGTTCGGGGGTGGTGTTGTCGATGAAGTAGGTCTGCGGCTGGGGGCTGCAGTTTGAGGTGGGCATTACTGCCCATTCGTACTCTTCGTTGACGGTACCCTTGTAGCGGCGACGTTCAGCACGCTCGCCCCAGGGCACGGATACGATGGTGCCGTATTCGCAAGGGTTCTTGGATGCTGCGTAGGCGGGCACCACTGCGGTTGCTGCCACAACAGGAGCTGCCCACGCTACACCCTTAACCAGGGAACGACGACCCATCAGCTTTCCACTCTGTTCGGAGTGGCCCTTAGTCGAGTGAATATCCATTACCAAATCTCTCTTATTGGAATGAGTTTTACACATTGATCCACTTTATTTCTGTATATAAAATACAAAAATAAAAGTTATCGCAGTATGTGTTTAAACGTGTACTTCAGAGTGTGCCCTCGGAATTCTTGTGCGGCTATAAATCCGCTTCAGTTCTTTTCGATGAACACTCGTTATATGAAAGCATAAAAATTTATATTCATTGCTTCACAGCATGCAATAACTTGGATTGACAAAAATTTTTCTATCAGCATTAACCTAGAATCATCAACCTTTTTTCATCTTCAACCTCAACTGCCATCGATGTTGGAATATTGCCAATCGATACATTCATACCCCCCCCCCTGCACAACTTTCCCAAGCAAGCAATAAATTTACACTTTATGCAGCATCTAAACCCACACTTTTAACTAACTTTCATTCTTGTTTTCTAAGTGACAGATGATATACATGCAATACATACCACATTGCCGTAATATTGCTTTGTAAAGTAAGTTGAATCATATACATTCATGCTAATGGATGCCCACAAAACAAGTCCGCCGTGGCACCCATACGGAATGGGTGCCACGGCGGATAACTTTACGCTGAGCCGCCTACACGGCGGGGTGCGTGGGGCTTAGAGGCTCTTGACGAGCTCCTCGGTTGCCTCGGCGATGGCCTTCTCCTCGTTGGTGGGGATGACCAGAACCTTGATGGCGGAATCCTCGGTGGAAATCACGCGAGGCTCGGGGGAACGCTTAGCGTTCTCTTCCTCGTTGTACTTGATGCCCAGAGGGCCGAGGCGGTCCAGGACCAGCTTGCGGAAGTCGCCGGAGTTCTCACCGATACCTGCGGTGAAAATCAGAGCCTGCGCGCCGCCAACAACCAGGTTGTAGCCGCCGATGTACTTCATCAGGCGGTAGGAGGTCATGTCCAGTGCGAGCTGTGCGCGCTCATCGCCGGACTGTGCAGCCTCAACGACCTTACGCATGTCGTTGGAGCCAGCCAGTGCGAGCAGGCCGGACTCCTTGTTCAGGATGGTGTCCAGGCGTGCGCCGTCAATGCCCTCACGAACCAGGATGGTGGTCAGTGCGGAGGGGTCGATGTCGCCGGAGCGGGTACCCATGATCAGGCCGGCCAGCGGGGTGTAGCCCATGGAGGTGTCGACGGACTTGCCGTCCTTCACAGCGGTCACGGACGCGCCGTTACCGAGGTGTGCCACGATGCCGTTGAACTTGTCGCGGGCGATGCCGAGCATGTCGGCTGCAACGTGGGAGACGTACTCGTGGCTGGTGCCGTGGAAGCCGTAGCGGCGGATGCTGTACTTGTCAGCCAGGTCGTAGGGGATTGCGTAGCGCCATGCTTCTTCGGGCATGGTGGAGTGGAACGCGGTGTCGAAGATGGCAACCTGCGGCAGGGAGGGCCACTTGTGCATTGCGGCGCGCATACCCTGAGCGTGTGCGGGGTTGTGCAGCGGTGCCAGCGGGGAGAGGTCGTCGATCTGCTGGACAACTTCCTCGGTGAGCAGGGCGGGGTGGGTAAACTTCTCCGCACCCTGCACCACGCGGTGACCGACTGCCTGCAGCTCGCGGCCTGCCAGGACGGGCTCAAGCTTCTCGGACATGATGTCGAATGCGACCTCGTGGTTGGGCACGTCGGTACCGATGTTTTCGACCAGGCCGGAGGTCAGCATCTGCTCTGCTTCGGGGAGGGAGGTGTCACGCACCTGGTACTTCAGGGAGGAAGAACCAGCGTTCACAACGAGAATAAGCATGAAAGTGTCTCTTTCGTAGTTTTCTTTTTCGCTCCATTCTCGCACTTTTCGGGCGTACGTGCGAGACAGCGGGTGCAGTGTCTTACGCCGCACTTCTGCGGGCGCCGCGCGTGCGGGTTTGGTGGGGCTTTTCTTTTCGGTAGCCGTGACCGAACCTCGGGCCGCAGAACCCAACGAATGTTAGAGTGGTAGTAGTGCATCAAAAACCTGAAGGCGGCACTAGTGACCTCAAGTTGCTAGGTTGGATGGATGGGTCCTGAGGGTCTGCAGGTGGTGAAATATACAGAAGCCACCACGCTATCCGACTGGGCTTTTGCACACAAGGCACCCCCACAGGGTGCCTTTTCCCATACCCCCCGCACCGAAGCAACCGGGAACAAAACAACCACACCAACCACAACCGAAAGAAAACCAATGATCAACACCAACCCCACCGCCCCCGCA
>NZ_KV797955.1:0-285 GCF_001809565.1 Rothia sp. HMSC072B03 | reverse complement strand
GGGTTGAGCAGAGAGGGCAAAGAGGGAATAGCAGAGCACGAACGAGCGAGGAACGAGCGAGAGAGTTCCGCTCGCGCCGCAGGCTCCAGAACCACAGAGAAAACTCAAGGATTCGCGAAAAATCAAAGACGATTTAGGGGCGGATTGGGTGAGATGACAACTCCCGCTAGACCCTCTGCAGCCACTCTCTTAAGCCTCTCTACCTGTATTTTTGGGTGTATTTTTAGGTGTATTTCGGGGTGTATCGTGAGGTAACCACCCCCGCCCCCGCGATTTCAAGCCAAA
>NZ_KV797954.1:0-5344 GCF_001809565.1 Rothia sp. HMSC072B03 | reverse complement strand
AAAGTGCCAGGAAATCTCATCTCGAAACAGGCTTCCCGCTTAGATGCTTTCAGCGGTTATCCCTCCCGAACGTAGCCAATCAGCCATGCACCTGGCGGTACAACTGACATACCAGAGGTTCGTCCGTCCCGGTCCTCTCGTACTAAGGACAGCCTTTCTCAAATTTCCAACGCGCGCAGCGGATAGGGACCGAACTGTCTCACGACGTTCTGAACCCAGCTCGCGTACCGCTTTAATGGGCGAACAGCCCAACCCTTGGGACCGACTCCAGCCCCAGGATGCGACGAGCCGACATCGAGGTGCCAAACCATGCCGTCGATATGGACTCTTGGGCAAGATCAGCCTGTTATCCCCGAGGTACCTTTTATCCGTTGAGCGACGGCCGTTCCACAACGTACCGCCGGATCACTAGTCCCGACTTTCGTCCCTGCTCGACCTGCCAGTCTCACAGTCAAGCTCCCTTGTGCACTTACACTCAACACCTGATTGCCAACCAGGCTGAGGGAACCTTTGGGCGCCTCCGTTACACTTTAGGAGGCAACCGCCCCAGTTAAACTACCCATCAGGCACTGTCCCTGAACCAGATCATGGCCCGAAGTTAGACATCCAGATTGACCAGAGTGGTATTTCAACAACGACTCCACACAAACTAGCGTCCATGCTTCACAGTCTCCCACCTATCCTACACAAGCCAAACCAAACACCAATACCAAACTATAGTAAAGGTCACGGGGTCTTTCCGTCCTGCTGCGCGAAACGAGCATCTTTACTCGTACTGCAATTTCGCCGAGTTCATGGTTGAGACAGTAGGGAAGTCGTTACTCCATTCGTGCAGGTCGGAACTTACCCGACAAGGAATTTCGCTACCTTAGGATGGTTATAGTTACCACCGCCGTTTACTGGGGCTTAAATTCTCAGCTTCGCCCAAAAGAGCTAACCAATCCTCTTAACCTTCCAGCACCGGGCAGGAGTCAGTCCGTATACATCGTCTTACGACTTCGCACGGACCTGTGTTTTTGATAAACAGTCGCTTCCCCCTGGTCTCTGCGACCCATACACGCTCCAGGCAGCAAGTGCCCATCACGCTCAAGGTCCCCCTTCTCCCGAAGTTACGGGGGCATTTTGCCGAGTTCCTTAACCATGATTCTCTCGATCGCCTTAGTATTCTCTACCTGATCACCTGTGTCGGTTTAGGGTACGGGCGGCTAAAACCTCACGCCGATGCTTTTCTCGGCAGCATAGGATCACCAAATCCCCCAAAAACAGGGTCCCATCACGTCTCAGGCACACAGCCGGCGCATTTAACAACCGACAACCCTACACGCTTAGACCACGACAACCATCGCGTGGCTTGGCTACCTTCCTGCGTCACACCTGTTAACACGTTTACCTCCAAAGATCGGGTCCCACAACCCACACAACACACAAACAAAAGCCTGCACATCATGCTTCGCATGGTTAGCATCACAATATCAGTATGGGCGGTTCTTCACCGGTACGGGAATATCAACCCGTTATCCATCGACTACGCCTGTCGGCCTCGCCTTAGGCCCCGACTAACCCAGGGCAGATTAACTTGACCCTGGAACCCTTGATCATCCGGCGGATGAGTTTCTCACTCATCTTTCGCTACTCATGCCTGCATTCTCACTCGCATAGCCTCCACCACTGGTTTACACCGCAGCTTCAACGGCCACACGACGCTCCCCTACCCAACAACCCCAAAGGGTCATTGCCACAACTTCGGCGGTGTACTTGAGCCCCGCTACATTATCGGCGCAGAATCACTTGACCAGTGAGCTGTTACGCACTCTTTCAAGGGTGGCTGCTTCTAAGCCAACCTCCTGGTTGTCTAAGCAACTCCACATCCTTTCCCACTTAGCACACGCTTAGGGGCCTTAGTTGGTGGTCTGGGCTGTTTCCCTCTCGACAATGAAGCTTATCCCCCACTGTCTCACTGCTACGCTCTCACTTACCGGCATTCGGAGTTTAGCTGACGTCAGTAACCCGTGAAGGCCCATCGGCCATCCAGTAGCTCTACCTCCGGCAAGAAACACGTAACGCTGCACCTAAATGCATTTCGGGGAGAACCAGCTATCACAGAGTTTGATTGGCCTTTCACCCCTATCCACAGCTCATCCCCTCCATTTTCAACTGAAGTGGGTTCGGTCCTCCACGACGTCTTACCGTCGCTTCAACCTGGCCATGGATAGATCACTCCGCTTCGGGTCTAGGTCATGCCACTCAAACGCCCTATTCAGACTCGCTTTCGCTACGGATACCCCACACGGGTTAACCTCGCGACATAACACTAACTCGCAGGCTCATTCTTCAAAAGGCACGCTGTCACCCCAAAAGGCTCCAACGGCTTGTAAGCACACGGTTTCAGGTACTATTTCACTCCCCTCCCGGGGTACTTTTCACCATTCCCTCACGGTACTGATTCACTATCGGTCACTAAGAAGTATTTAGACTTACCAGGTGGTCCTGGCAGATTCACACGAGATTCCACGAGCCCCGTGCTACTCGGGTGGCCACACCACGGACAGAACAATTTCGATTACGGGACTCTCACCCTCTACGGCCGACCATTCCAAGTCGTTCACCTACCATCCTGAACATCATGCCGGCAGCCAGTTAGAACTGCCACTGTGACTCCCACAACCCCCATGATGCAACGCCTAACCGCTATCACACACCACAGGTTTAGTCTCTTCCGCTTTCGCTCGCCACTACTCACAGAATCATTACTTTATTTTCTCTTCCTGCGGGTACTGAGATGTTTCACTTCCCCGCGTTCCCCCCAACCAGCCTATACATTCAGCTGGCGGTAACTCACCATGAAGATGAGCCAGGTTTCCCCATTCGGAAATCCTCGGATCAACGCCCAGTTATCGGCTCCCCGAGGCTTATCGCAGATTCACACGTCCTTCATCGGCTCTTAATGCCAAGGCATCCACCGTGTGCCCTTAATAACTTACACACAATCAAGAAAAATAAGAATCTAAAATCAACAATCAAACCAACACCAAAGCATTGATTCAACGCAAATTCCAGAAGATGCTCGCGTCCACTATATAGTTCTCAAACAACAACCCACAACACAACAACAACACAAAAACAAAGTCTTGCATCATCACCATGCCAGGCAAAAACAGGAACAACACCAACGTGTTACCCCAAAACCCAACAATGCGCTTCACTCAACCCAAAACCAACATTCCACCCATGAGCAAAACCACCCACCCGACACTCGCGGGTAGCATGGCCAACTAAATGTGCTCCTTAGAAAGGAGGTGATCCAGCCGCACCTTCCGGTACGGCTACCTTGTTACGACTTAGTCCCAATCGCCAATCCCACCTTAGACGGCTCCCTCCAAAAAGGTTAGGCCACCGGCTTTGGGTGTTACCAACTTTCGTGACTTGACGGGCGGTGTGTACAAGGCCCGGGAACGTATTCACCGCAGCGTTGCTGATCTGCGATTACTAGCGACTCCGACTTCATGGGGTCGAGTTGCAGACCCCAATCCGAACTGAGACCGGCTTTTAGGGATTAGCTCCACCTCACAGTATCGCAACCCTCTGTACCGGCCATTGTAGCATGCGTGAAGCCCAAGACATAAGGGGCATGATGATTTGACGTCATCCCCACCTTCCTCCGAGTTGACCCCGGCAGTCTCCTATGAGTCCCCACCATAACGTGCTGGCAACATAGAACGAGGGTTGCGCTCGTTGCGGGACTTAACCCAACATCTCACGACACGAGCTGACGACAACCATGCACCACCTGTATACCAGCCCCGAAGGGAAACACCATCTCTGATGCGGTCCAGTATATGTCAAGCCTTGGTAAGGTTCTTCGCGTTGCATCGAATTAATCCGCATGCTCCGCCGCTTGTGCGGGCCCCCGTCAATTTCTTTGAGTTTTAGCCTTGCGGCCGTACTCCCCAGGCGGGGCACTTAATGCGTTAGCTACGGCGCGGAAAACGTGGAATGTCCCCCACACCTAGTGCCCAACGTTTACGGCATGGACTACCAGGGTATCTAATCCTGTTCGCTCCCCATGCTTTCGCTTCTCAGCGTCAGTTACAGCCCAGAGACCTGCCTTCGCCATCGGTGTTCTTCCTGATATCTGCGCATTCCACCGCTACACCAGGAGTTCCAGTCTCCCCTACTGCACTCTAGTCTGCCCGTACCCACTGCAATACACGGGGTTAAGCCCCGGCCTTTCACAGCAGACGCGACAAACCGCCTACAAGCTCTTTACGCCCAATAATTCCGGACAACGCTCGCGCCCTACGTATTACCGCGGCTGCTGGCACGTAGTTAGCCGGCGCTTTCTCTGCAGGTACCGTCAATTTCTCTTCTTCCCTGCTAACAGAGGTTTACAACCCGAAGGCCGTCATCCCTCACGCGGCGTCGCTGCATCAGGCTTGCGCCCATTGTGCAATATTCCCCACTGCTGCCTCCCGTAGGAGTCTGGGCCGTGTCTCAGTCCCAGTGTGGCCGGTCACCCTCTCAGGCCGGCTACCCGTCGTCGCCTTGGTGAGCCGTTACCTCACCAACAAGCTGATAGGCCGTGAGCCCATCTATAACCACTACATAACGCTTTCCACCAACACTCCATGCGGAGATTGGTCGTATCCGGTATTAGACCCAGTTTCCCAGGCTTATCCCAGAGTTAAAGGTAGGTTACTCACGTATTACTCACCCGTTCGCCACTAATCCACCTAGCAAGCTAGGCTTCATCGTTCGACTTGCATGTGTTAAGCACGCCGCCAGCGTTCGTCCTGAGCCAGAATCAAACTCTCCGTTGAAAAAATAGAAAAGTTCGATAACCTGATCTCAAACAGCGAATCACACACGGGGGTGCGTGACTCAAGCTGACTTTTTTGAAACCATTCAATGATTATCAAATAAATAAATATTTGGTATTAGTTTCAGTTTCCATCACCAATTCGGTGATTTTATTGAACAAAGCACACTATTGAGTTCTCAAGCAACACACCGATTCAACACCTCAACCCCTCCAACCGAAGGAGCCTCACCACTGAACGGTCATTCTCTTTTCATCGTTACCGCGTTCCCGCGGCAACCCAATCAACTATACCAGCGTTTCATTCGCCATGCAAATCCGATTTCCGTGATTCACACCACAAAGTTTCTTTCCTAAAATCCTCCACAATCACCACACGATGACCAAGAATTCCTTCAAGCAAGAAACCGAAACACTGTATAATTGAAAACCTGTCAAAACCGCTTCCGACTAGGAGAAACACCGAAGAAGTTCTTCGTTTTTTCCTCCTCGCCGCGGCGACTCATACAACTATACAGACCCGAATAC
>NZ_KV797953.1:0-440 GCF_001809565.1 Rothia sp. HMSC072B03 | reverse complement strand
AAAAAAAATGTACCGGGCGAAACGCACGGTACATTTTTAGTAGCCAAAAAAATCTTAAAAAGATTGAGTCAATTCTAACAGAGAATGGCTCACCGGTGGAGAGGCAACCCACCGGATGCGTGGAAGACGGACGCAGAACCAAAAACCGCCGCCGGGCTGACCCCCCGGGATCAACCCGTTAGATGGGCGGACATTTCGCGAGCAACGGCTAACAGCTGCTTCCTCGGCGGGCGACCCCGAGGCGTGAAGGAGTGCCGAAGCTGAGCCCCTAAAAAGGTTCCTGAACTGTTTGGCTAAGTTCAGGTGAACGCCGTTGCAGATGCCGCCACTGCGGGACGTAATGACCCCGCCTGTGTGACCGACGGACCGACGCGACCGACCGACCGGGTCGATGTCATCGTCATCAATCACCTGCCTACCTACTTCTAGAGAACAGACCC
>NZ_KV797952.1:0-683 GCF_001809565.1 Rothia sp. HMSC072B03 | reverse complement strand
GATGTTCAGGGGGTGATTTTGAGGCATTGAGAGAGCAGCGGAAGGCGTGAAGGTTTGGGTTTGCGAGTGGTCGAGAAGAAGAGCTTAAGACGATGGTGATTCTGTGGTTGCGGTGTGTGTGAAGGTCTAGGCGGTCGGGGGTCTTTGGTCTGGGGTGAGGTCGTGGAGGCTGATTTGTGGCGCAGTGGTGGAAATGGTCGAGCGGGTGAGACTTGGGGGCTTTGTGGAGCGTGTCAGAGGTCTGAGAGAGCGGCAGGAAGCGCGCTTATCGGGAACTGTCATCCCAGGGCGAAGATGGGACGTTTAGCCGCGCTAAGGGTTTTCCATCGCGAGCCTAGCAGGTCTTCGAGATTCCACAATCGACGGCGCTGGCAGGCAGCAGAGGCCGCGCGCTTCGCGTTTTTGCGGCTCTGGTGCCTTGGCGGTCTCATGATGGAATCTCGCGCACTTCGTGCGGACATCCGGGGCGCGATTCGTGATGAAAAATTTCCCCTTGCGGTCGAAAAAATGGCGCCCCTAGTCTGTCACACCTCTTGCATCATATAAATCAGGTGACTAATTTGAGTGACTCATAATACAAATCGCCCCTACGGAGTGCATGAGGTGTGACAAGCTGATAACGACGAAAAAGACGATGAAATGAAATTTTTTCGCGAGATTTTTCGAAAAAACGGCAAAAAAAA